>CAZOQI010000011.1:0-282395 GCA_964582105.1 uncultured Solirubrobacteraceae bacterium | reverse complement strand
CAGCTTGCGGCCGGTCGCGTCGATCAGGCAGACGTATACCGGGGCCCTCGGGCGTACGGAGAGGGCGACCAGGCCGGACGAGGCGCCCGGGGTCGCGGCCCCCGGCGCAGTCCCGCCGCGGGTGCGGTGGCGCGGCACGGTGGCCGAGCGCGCGGGGGTCGTCGGTGTGCCGCTGTTGTTTGAGGAGCCGCTGGCCAGAAGACCGACGATCAGCAGCACGATCACGAGGCTGACGGCGCCGATCGCGATGACGTAGCCGCGCGAGGGACCCCCGCCGCCGCCGCGCGCCATCCGAGCCGCTCGCGCCTTCGCGCGCCCTCCCCCCCGCTCGCGCGTGCTCGTCCTGCTCGTGGCGGGGACGATCGGCTGCAGATCGGTCTCGTTCGGGCGCTCGTAGTGCTGGCGGTACTCTTCGAGCAGCGCCTTGTCGTCGAGGCCGAGTGACTGCGCGTAGGTGCGCAGGAAGCTCTTGACGAAGGTGGGGCCGGGGAGCAGATCCCACTCTTCGTTCTCCAACGCGCGCAGGTACTTGGCCCGGATCTTCGTCTGGGCCTCTATCTCCGACACGTCCACGCGCGCGCGCATCCGCGCCTCGCGCAGCGTGGCTCCGATCTCGGCGGGCATCGCCCGGGGAAGGCTAGCGTGGCTGTGCCATCAGTCGGGTGCGTGCAACGCCGGCTGCTGGAGTGGATCCCTGCCCACCGGATCACCGGTCGCGCCATTCGCGCCGCCGCCGCGCTCGGCGAGGGCCGCGAGCACGCGCGGTACGTCGGCCTCGCCGACCAATACCTGCCGTGGCTTGGAGCCCTCGTAGCCGGAGATCACGCCGCGGCGCTCGAGCATGTCGATCAGGCGCCCCGCGCGCGTGTAGCCCAGGCGCAGGCGACGCTGGAGCATCGAGGTCGAGGCGGTCTGCATTTCCGCGACGAGGCGGATCGCCTCGCCCAGCAGCGGGTCCTCGTCGGGGTCGAAGTCCTCGGGGCCGCTCTCCTCGCCCTCCGCCGGCTTGACCTCCTGGAGCAGCTCTTCGCGCAGCTCCGGCTCGCCCTGCTTGCGCCACAGGTCCGTGAGCTTGGCGATCTGGGCCTCGTCGATGTAGGCGCCCTGGATGCGCTGCAGGCGCGAGCTGCCCACGGGGCTGAAGAGCATGTCGCCCTGGCCGAGCAGCGACTCCGCGCCGTTCTGATCGAGGATCACGCGCGAATCGGTCTGCGAGGAGACGGCGAAGGCGATGCGCGAGGGGACGTTGGCCTTGATCATGCCCGTGATCACGTCCACGCGCGGGCTCTGCGTGGCGAGCACGAGGTGGATGCCCACCGCGCGGGCCTTCTGCGCGAGGCGGATGATCGAGTCCTCCACGTCGGCGGGGGCCACCATCATCAGGTCCGCGAGCTCGTCGATCACGCAGAGGATGTACGGGAGCGGGGCTTCGCCGCGCTTCGCGCGCGAGCGGTTGAGCTCGATCAAGCTGCGCGTGCGCGCCAGCGACATCACGCCGTAGCGGTGCTCCATCTCCTTCACCAGGTTCGCCAGCGCGTTCGCGGCCATCTTCGGGCTGGTGATGACCGGGGTCAAGAGGTGCGGGATCGACTCGTAGTGGTTCAGCTCCACCTGCTTGGGGTCCACCAGCACCAGGCGCACCTCGTGCGGCGTCGCGCGCAGCAGAACGCTTGAGAGCATCGCGTTGATCGCGCCGGACTTCCCCGCGCCGGTCGTGCCGGCCACGAGCAGATGAGGCATCTTCGCCAGATCCGCGCCGATCGCCTTGCCGGCCACGTCCTTGCCCAGCCACACCGTCAGGGGCGACCAGTCCGCGGGGGGCTCCTGGAAGACGTCGCCCAGGCGCACGATGCGGCGCTTGGCGTTGGGGACCTCGACGCCCACGGCCTGCTTGCCCGGGATGGGGGCCAGGATGCGGATGTCGGTCGCCGCGAGCGCGTAGGCCAGGTCGTCCTTGAGCTGCGCCACCTTGGCGACTTTTGTGCCGGGGGCCAGGCGCAGCTCGTAGCGTGTGATGTGCGGGCCGGCGACGGTGCCGATCACCTTGGCCTGCACGCCGAAGTGCCCGAGGGCCTCCACGAGGCTCGCGGAGATGCGCTCCTGTCCCGCCGTGTCCGGGCGGGTCTGCTCGGCGCTCGAGCGCGCGAGGATGCGACCGGCCTGCGGCAGCTCCCAGATGAAGTCGGGGTCCTCTGTGACCACATCGCGCAGGCGGCCCTGGGGAGTGAGCTGGGCGGGGTCGGCTGCCGCCACCCCCGATATCTCTTCCTGCGTCTCGGGTTCCTCGACCTCCTGCTCGGCGCCGTCCACCACAGGGTCGGGCTCCCAGGGGTCCATCGGCTCCAGCAGATCGTCTTGGCAGGGAGCATCCACCGGGGTCGCGCGTAGGATCAGCTCCTCAGGCGCCGGCTCGGGAGGGCGCAGCGGCTCACGTACCGGCATCCGCGGACGGTGGGCTCGCAGCACGCGCGTGGTGTCCATCACGGCGCTGCCCGTCGCGCGCAGCGCCGTGGCCAGCGAGGCGCCCGTCAGCAGGATCACGCCCACGATCAACAGGAAGACCACGAGGATGTCCACGCCCACCTGCTGCACCAGCCGGTGCGCCGCCTCGTACATCAACTCGCCCAATGCGCCGCCGCGGGAGCTCAAGAACGAGGTGGACCATTCCGCGCCCGTGGTCGGGGTGCCCGCGCTCACGCCCAGCGTGCCCGCCGCCAGCGCCAGCACGATCGCGGCGCCCAGGCAGATCCCGCCGGTGCGCAGCGGGCGCAGCGCCGGCAGCACCGGCGCCATCAGCATCGCGCCCCCGCCCACGATCAGGGCGATCGGGGTCAGGCCGCGCGCGCGGCCCACCGTCCAGCCGAGAGCCACCGCGAGGCCGTGGCCCACACGGCCGCCGGGGGTGGGTGGGCCCCCAATCCCGTAGAGCACGAACGCCATGAACACACCCACGGCGACAAGCCCCAATCCCAATACGTCGCGCTGGCGGTCATCCAGCGTGGGCAGCCTCAAAGCGGCCAGCACGGGGCCGGCCCCGCCGGCCCTCCTCCCCCTCCTACGCGGGGATCTGCGCCGGGCGGGTGGCTTGCGGGTCGTGCGTCGTCGCTGTGCCGTTGGCATCTCCAGGCCAACTTCGACGCCTGGCGCCGGGAACCTGCCCGCGAGGCCCCACAGACCCTCGCGCCCCGCAGGGGCCTCGGAAATCCTCTGCGAGCGCTTACCATCGGTTTATACGCATCCGCTACACACATATGCGATGAACGATTTCGCCCGCGCCCCCCGCGTGCTCGTCGTCGAGGACGACGAGGACATCGCCCAGGCGCTTCAGCGCTCGCTGCGCATGGAGGGCTATGAGGTGCGCTGCGCGCCCGACGGCGAGCAGGCGCTCGAACACGGGCACGCCTTCGCTCCCGATCTGGTGATCCTCGATCTGGGGCTGCCGCGCGTGGACGGGCTGGAGGTCGCGCGCACGCTGCGCCAGGGGGGCGACGTGCCGATCCTGATTCTCACCGCGCGCGATGCCGTGGAGTCGCGCGTGGAGGGACTGGACTCGGGCGCTGACGATTACCTCGTCAAGCCCTTCGAGCGCCAGGAGCTTTTGGCGCGCATGCGCGCGCTTCTGCGCCGGCGCCCGCCGCGCGGGTCCGCGCCGCTGCGCGTGGGCGATCTGCAGCTCAATCCCGACACGCACGAAGTCACGCGCGCGGAGCGCGAGGTGGACTTCACCCAGCGCGAGTTTGAATTACTCGAATATCTGATGCGCAACGAGCGGATCGTGATCTCCCGCCAGCAGCTCCTGGACGAGGTCTGGGGGTACGACCCCTTCTCGACCACCAACACGATCGAGGTGTTCATCTCCAACCTGCGCCGCAAGCTCGAGGCCGGAGGCGAGTCGCGGCTGCTGCACACCATCCGGGGGGCCGGCTACGTCCTTCGCGCGTAGCCTGCGCGGCGCCGCGGGGCGCCTGGGCGGGCGCCTCTCGCGCGCCTTCGATCGGCTGCCCATACGGGTGCGCCTGGCGGGCGTCTCGGCGCTGATGACATTCGTGATCCTCTGCGCCTTCGCGGTCGTCGTGGGCGGGCTGACGGTGCGGCGCATCCGCTCGGACTTCAATCGCCAGGTGGAACAGACCGGGCGCCAGCTCTCCACGCAGCTGAACGTCGTAATCGACCCTCTCACCTATCGCATCGTCGCCATCCAGCCGCCGCTCAACGACCTCCCCGGCGTGCCCGAGCACTCCGTCATCAAGCTCTACACGCCCGCCAGCATCGTCCCCTTCGCGCAGACGCCCACCAGCCACGCCCCCAACCTGGGTACGCCTCAGGAAGGCGCGCGCACCGTGGCGGGCTACCGCGTCGTCAGCCAGCCCGCGATCGTGCACGTGCGCGGCAGCGGCGGCACGCTGGGGAGCGTAATCGTGCAGTACGCGCGGCCGGTGAGCGACGTGCAGGCGACCATCGCGCGGGTGGAGCTGCTGCTGCTGCTGGGGGTGTTCGCGGGCTCGGGCTTCGCGCTCTTGGCGGGCATGACCCTGGCGCGCCGCGCGATGGCGCCGATCGCAGAGCTGACCGGCGCGGCGGAGCGGATCGCGCGCACGCGCGACTCCTCGCTGACGGTCCCCCAGCCCACCGCCGACGACGAGGTGGCGGAGCTGGCGCGCACGCTGGAGGGCATGCTGCGCGAGCTGAACAGCGCGCACGCCGAGACGGAGGCGATGCTGGTGCGCCAGCGGCGCTTCGTGGCCGACGCCTCGCACGAGTTGCGCACGCCGCTGACGAGCGTGCTCGCCAACCTCGAGCTGCTGGCCGACAGCCTCAGCGGCGAAGAGGCCGAAGCCGCCCGCTCCGCGCTGCGCTCCTCGCAGCGCATGCGCCGCCTGGTGGCCGACCTGCTGCTGCTGGCGCGCACCGACGTAGGCCGTGTGGTGGCGCACGAGCACTGCGACCTCGCGCAGATCGTCATCGAGGCCGCCGCCGAGCTGGGGCCCGTGAGCGACGCGCACGAGATCTCCCTGGACGTGCGCCGCGCGCCCGTGGAGGCGTCGCGCGACGAGCTGCACCGGGTGGCGATCAACTTGATCGAGAACGCCCTGCGCCACACGCCCGCGGGCAGCGAGATCCGGGTGAGGACAGGGATTGAGAAGGAGTTGGCCGGTCGCAGCGTGGCCGTGCTCGCCGTCGAGGACAATGGTCCCGGCGTGCCCGCAGAGCTCGCGGTCACTCTCTTCGAGCGCTTCGTGCGCGGGACCGGGGATCGCGGCGGGTCCTTCGGCTTGGGGCTGGCGATCGTGCGCGCCGTGGCCGAGTCCCACGGGGGCAGCGTGACGTTCCAGGACGCCCGACCCGGAGCGCGCTTCGTGGTGCGCCTGCCGCTGGCGCCCTCAGACCTCGACGACGACGGGCAGCACCATCGGGCGGCGGCGCAGGCGGTCGTAGACCAGCTTGGCTAAGTCGTCGTGGAGGGCCTGCTGGATCAGGTCCACCTCGCGGTTCTGCTCCTGCGCGGCGTGCAGCAGCGTGCCCACCACGGTCGCGCGGATCTCCTCCACCAGCTCGCCGGCCTCGTCCAGGAAGGGCACGCCGCGGAAGATCACCTCGGGGTCCGCCACCGAGCGCCCGTCCTGCTCGGCGATCGTGGCCACGACGATGAAGATGCCATCCGCCGAGAGCATGCGGCGGTCGCGCAGGGCCACGTCGGCCATGTCGCCGATCTCCACCCCGTCGACGAACACCATCCCCGCCTGCTCGCGCTCGCCGAAGCGCGCGCCGCGGCCGTTGAGCTCCAATGGCAGGCCGTTGTCGCCCTTGAAGATGTGCTCCGGCGGGATGCCCACCGCCTCGGCCAGCTGCGCGTGCAGGCGCAGGCGCTTGAAGTCCCCGTGGAAGGGCATCACGTAGCGTGGCTTGACGAGGTTGAGCATCAGCTTCACCTCCTCGGCGTAGCCGTGTCCGGAGGCGTGCACGGGGGCGTCGCTGGGTGTCACCACCTCGCAGCCGATGTGGTAGAGGCGGTCGATCGTCTCGTTCACCGCGCGCTCGTTGCCGGGCACGGGCGTGGCCGAGAACACCACCGTGTCGCCCTCGCGCAGCTCCACCTGGGGGTGGTCGCGGTAGGCCATGCGGCGCAGCGCGCTCAGCGGCTCGCCCTGGGAGCCGGTGGAGATGATCACGATGCGATCGTCTGGGAGGTCTTCGATCTCGCGCGTGCCCACCAGCATTCCCTCGGGCACGTCGATGTGGTCCAGCTGGCGCCCGATGCCGACGTTCTTGCGCATCGAGCGGCCGACCAGCGTGACCTTGCGGTCGAGCGCGTAGGCGGCGTCCATCACCTGCTGCACGCGGTGGATGTTCGACGCGAAGCTCGTCACCACGATGCGGCCCTCGCAGCGCGCGAAGACCTCCTCCAGGTGCCTGCCCACGACCGACTCCGAGGGCGAGAAGCCGGGGCGATCGACGTTGGTGGAGTCCCCGCACAACAGCAGCACGCCCTCGCGCCCCAGCTCGGCCAGCCTTGACACGTCCGCGGGCGGGCCGTCGACGGGGGTCTGGTCGAACTTGTAGTCGCCGGTGATGAGCACCGTGCCCAGCTCGCTTTCCAGCGCCACGGCGCTGGAGTCGGGGATCGAGTGGGTCATGTGGATCAGCTCCACCGCGAACGGGCCCAGCTCGACCGTGTCGGCGCTGTCGAGGTCGATCAGCTCGATGTTCTTGAGGCGGTGCTCCTCCAGCTTCGAGCGCGCCATCGCCATCGTCAGCGGTCCCCCGTACACCGGCGGGATCTCGCCGCCGTTCTGCCCCAGCTCGCGCAGCACCCACGGCAGCGCGCCGAGGTGGTCCTCGTGACCGTGCGTGACGACGATCGCCTCGATGTCCTTTGCGCGCTCGCGCAGGTAGGAGAAATCGGGCAGCACCAAGTCGATGCCCACCATCTCCGGCGTGGGGAAGCGCAGGCCCACGTCCACCACCACGATGCGCCCGTCGTACTCCACGACGGTCATGTTCTTGCCGATCTCCCCCAGCCCGCCCAGGGGCAGGACGCGCAGAGCGCTCACGCGGCCACGGCTGTGCCGCCGCCAAGCAGACCGTGGGCTTCCAGCATCGAGCGAACCCGCTCAAGCTCCGCCGCGGTGGCCTCCACCAACGGCAGGCGCAGGCCGCCGGCGCCCAGGCCCAGGAGGTTCAGCGCGGCCTTCGTGCAGGTGGGGCTGGCGGTCATGAAGAGGGTCTCGTACACATCCTTCAGCGAGGCGTCGATCTCGTGGCGATGCTCGGGCTCGTCCACCATGCGCCGCATCTCATCCCCCACGATGTGGCTGGCCACGAGGATGCCCCCCGCGCCGCCCATGTCCAGCGTGCGCGCGAACGTGCCATCGTCGCCCGCATACAGCATCATGCCGTCGATCGGCTGCAGCTCGGCGGCGTTGGCCTGCTTGACCCCCTCTATGTGCTCGATCTGCGCCAGCTCCGCCAGCAGCTCCGGGGGCATGTTGACGCCCGTGCGGTGCGGGATGTTGTAGAGCAGCATGGGCTTGTCCGTGGCCTTCGCCACCTCTTCGTAGTGGCGTCGCAGGCCCAGGGGGCTGGGGCGGTTGTAGTAGGGGGTCACGCTGAGCGTGGCATCCACGCCCATTTCCGTCGCGCGCTGGGTGAGGTGGGCCGCGTGCAGCGTGTTGTTGGACCCCGTCCCCCCCACGATGCTCGTGCCCGGCGGGCGCTCCTTCACGGCCAGCTCGATCAGCCCCAGGTGCTCCTCGTCGGTCAGCGTCGAGGCCTCACCGGTCGTGCCGCACACGACGAAGCCGTCGGAGCCGTGGTGGGCGAGGTGGTGCATCAGCGCCACGAACGCCTCCTCGTTGACGCGCAGATCAGCGTCGAAGGGCGTGACGATCGCGGTCAGGATCGTGCCGAGGGAGGTCATCGCCGGCATTATCCCACGAAGAGGAGGTTCTCCAGCCCGATCGTCGGCGACTGCGCGAGCGTGCCCACCCTGCGGATCGCCAGCAGCACTCCCGGCATGAACGACTCGCGGTCGATGCAGTCGTGGCGGATGGTGAGCGTCTGCCCCAGCGCGCCGAGGATCACCTCCTGGTGGGCCACGAGGCCCGGCAGGCGCACGGAGTGGATCGGGGGCTCCGGGTTGCCCGATGCCTGCGCCATCAGGTGTGCAGTGCGCGCCGCGGTGCCGCTGGGGGCGTCGAGCTTGCGATCGTGGTGCAGCTCGACGATCTCGGCCTTCTCCATGTGCCGGGCGGCCTCCGCGGCGAAGCGCATCATCAGCACCGCGCCGATGGCGAAGTTGGGCGCCACCAGCACGTTGGCCTGGGGCAGGCCCTCCAGCGTGCGCGCCTCGCGCAGCGGCTCCACGTCGAATCCCGTGGTGCCAATCACCACGTGCACCCCCGCCTGCACGCAGGCCAGCGCGTTCGCCAGGGCGGTGTCGGGCTGGGTGAAGTCCACGACGACCTGCGCGGCCGGCAGCACCTCGGCCAGGGTCACCCCGAGGACCGGATCGGCGCGTCCCACAAGCTCCATGTCCGGAGCGCCCTCGACAGCGGCGCACACCGTCTGCCCCATGCGCCCGGCGGCGCCGGCCACGGCGACCCTGATCATGGGGCTGTGCTCTCCAGCCGAGTCATGCGTTCTCCAGCGAGATCATGCCACCGTGGCCTGCAACGGCTCCAACGCCCGGCGAAAGACGTCCTCGTCGGTGCCCACGCACGCGGCCGAAAGGCGGCCGGGAGCGAACAGCTCCCTCGCCAGCTCGCGCAGGTCCTCGACCTCCACGGAATCGATCCTAGCGATGATCTCATCCAGCGAGAGGATCGGCAGGCCGGCCAGCATCGAGCCGCCGAGGCGGTTCATGCGCGAGACGGTGGACTCCAGCGAGAGCACGATCCGGCCCTTGAGGTTCTCGCGCGAGCGGGTCAGCTCCTGCGGGGTCGCGGGGTCCTCGCCGAAGCGCTCGAGCTCGTGCGCGATCGTGGCCATCGCCTCGGCGAGGTTGTCCGGGCGCGTGCCCACGTACAGGCCGACGTCCCCGGTGGTAGCATAGGGGTTGGAGAACGAGAAGACGGAGTAGGCTAGGCCGCGGCGCTCGCGCACCTCCTGGAAGAGGCGCGAGGAGGAGGTGCTTCCGAGCACGCCTTCGAGCACGCGCAGCGCGAAGCGGCGCTCGTCGTGGCGGGAGATGCCGGGGCCGCCGAGGCAGAGGTGGTACTGCTCGGTGTCCTTGCGCAGAAAGCGCACGCGGCGCGCGAACGAAGGCTCACCCACCTCCGCCATGTCCCCAGCCTGCGGCTGGGCGCCATTGCGCTCGCTTTCAGCGGCCAGGGTCATCGCCACAAGCTCGTCGTGATCGATCGAGCCCGCCGCGGCGATGACGATGTTCGCCGGGGTGTAGTGCTCGCAGTGGAAGGCCGCCAGCTGCTCGCGCTGGGTGGCGCGCACGACCTCCGCGCGGCCGATCACCGGGCGCCCCAGCGGGTGGGAGTCGTAGACGGCTTCGCCGAGCACGTCGAAGACCATGTCCTGGGGGTCGTCTTCGTACATGGCGATCTCCTCCAGCACGACCTCGCGCTCGGCCTCCAGTTCGGCTAGGCGCGGGCGCCAGAGCATGTCTGTCATCACGTCGAAGGCCTTCTCCAGGTGACGGTCGAGCACGCGCGTATACAGCGAGGTGCTCTCCTTGTCGGTGCCGGCGTTGAGCTCCGCGCCCAGGGCGTCGAAGATCTGGTCGATCTCCTGCGACTGGAAGCGCTCGCTGCCGCGGAAGAGCATGTGCTCGAGCAGGTGGGAGATGCCGGCCTGCTCGCGGCTCTCGATCACCGAGCCGGCGCCGATCCAGAAGCCGAGCGCCACCGAGCGCACCACGGGCAGGCGCTCGGTGACGACACGCACGCCGGAGGGCAGCGTGGTGATGCGATGCTCAGGCTCTGTGGCGTCGTGCAACGGCGACCGCCGATTGGTGGCGATCAGCGGTCGCGCCCGGAGCCATGACGGGAACGTCCCGAGCCGCGCGGGCCACGCTCGCCGCCGCGGTCGCGCTCACCGCGATCCCCACGGCTCTCACGCCCGTTGCGGGAAGGTCGTCCTCCCCCGCCTCCCCCGCCGGCCCCGATCAGTGCGAGCTCATCGGCGCTCTTGCCGGCGATCTCGGGGTCCTCGACCAGGCGCAGGCCGATGCGCCCGCGCTCGCGATCGACCTCGACCACGCGCACATTGATCTCATCGCCCTTGTTGAGCACGTCCTCGACGCTGTCCACGCGCTGACCGGGCGAGACGTTGGAGATGTGCAGGAGGCCGTCCGTGCCCTTGGCCAGCTCAACGAAGGCGCCGAAGGTGGTGGTCTTGACGACCTTGCCCGCGTATTCGTCGCCGACCTCGACCTCCTTCATCATCATGCGGATGCGCTCCACGAGCTCGTCGCCGAGCTCGCCGTTGGCGGAGTAGATCAGCACCTGGCCGTCGTCGTTGACGTCGATCTGGGACTCGAACTCCTCGGAGAGCCCGCGTATCGTTTCTCCGCCCTTGCCGATCAGCATGCCGATCTGGCTGGGGTCGATCTGGATCGTCTGGATGCGCGGCGCGAACTGGCTGAGCGCCGCGCGCGGGCCCTCGATCGTCTCGGCCATCTTGCCGAGGATGAAGCTGCGCGCATTGTGCGCCTGCGTGAGCGCGTCGCGCAGGATCTCGAAGGTGACGCCGCTGATCTTGATGTCCATCTGCAGCGCGGTGATGCCCCGCTCGGTGCCGGCCACCTTGAAGTCCATGTCGCCCAGATGATCCTCCACGCCGGCGATGTCGGTGAGCACGACGTAGTCCTCGCCCTCCTTGATCAGGCCCATTGCGATACCCGCGACGGGGCGCGTGATCGGCACGCCGGCGTCCATCAGGGACAGCGAGGAGCCGCACACGGAGGCCATCGAGGAGGAGCCGTTGGACTCGAAGATGTCCGAGACCACCCTGATGGTGTAGGGGAAGTCCTCGATCGAGGGCACCACCGGGACCAGCGCCCGCTCGGCCAGCGCGCCGTGGCCGATGTCGCGGCGCTTGGGGCCGATGCGCCCGGCCTCGCCCACCGAGAAGGGCGGGAAGTTGTAGTGGTGGAAGTAGTACTTCTTGGTCTGCAGCCCGAGCGTGTCCAGGCGCATCTCCTCCTTGAGCGTGCCCAGCGCGGCCACGCTCAGAGCCTGCGTCTGCCCGCGCGTGAACAGCGCCGAGCCGTGCGTGCGCGGGGTGACGCCCACCTCGATCGTGATCTCGCGGATCTCGTTCTCGGCGCGGCCGTCGGGGCGCCTCTTGTGCACCGCGATGCGCTCGCGGATGATCGCCTTCTCGAGCTTGTCGAAGACCATCTGCACCGCCGCGCGGCGCTCCTTGGCCTGTGCCAGCTGCTCCTCGCCGGCGCCCTCCGGCGCGGGCGGCGCGTACTGCGCGAGCACCGCGTCCTGCACCGCGATGCAGGCATCCTGGCGCTCGAGCTTGTCCTGCACCTGGGTGGCGTCGTCGAGCGCCTGCCCGTGCGAGGCGCGAACGTCCGCCAGCAGGGCCTCATCGAGCGCGGGGGTCTCGACGGGAATCTTCTCCTTGCCCACCTTGGCGGCGAGGTCGCGCTGCAGCCCACAGAGCTTCTTGATCTCGGAGTGGGCGATGTCCAGCGCGTCCAGGATCTCCGCCTCGGAGATCTCATTCGCGCCCGCCTCGACCATCAGGATCGCATCCTCGGAGCCGGCCACGACGAGGTCGAGGTCCGAGCCGGCGCCGCCTTCGGTGGCGAGGAGGTCCTCCTCGTTGGGGTTGACCACGAAGTTGCCGTCGATCTTGCCGATGCGCACCGCGCCGACGGGGCCGGCGAAGGGCACGTTGGAGATCATCAGCGCCGCGGAGGCGCCGTTCATGGCGAGGATGTCATACGGGTGGATGTGGTCCACGGAGATCGGGATCGCCACCAGCTGCGTCTCATAGCGCCAGCCCTTGGGGAACAGCGGGCGCAGGGGACGGTCGATCATGCGCGCCGTCAGCGTCCCCTTCTCCCCCGCGCGCCCCTCGCGCTTGAAGAACGAGCCGGGGATCTTTCCGGCGGCATACATGCGCTCCTCGACGTCAACCGTCAGAGGAAGAAAGTCGACATCGCGCAGACCACCGGCGGTGGCTGTCGCGAGAACCATCGTGTCACCCTGGCGGACGAGGACTGCGCCGGAGGCCTGCTTGGCCATCCTGCCGGTCTCGAACGAGATCTCGCTGACCCCGCCATCTTGACGGTGTGCCCCGATCTCCACGGAGACCCGCGTCACGGCGTCGCTGCTCATATCTTCCTACCCTTCTCGGCGCTCGCCCTTCGGTCGGCGGCGCGATCTTTATTTATCTCGTATCCGAACGAGAAGGAGCTTAGCGGAAGGTTGGCCCTGCCAGGGCGAGGATGGTTGCAAAAGGGTGGGTGGGCAGAAATCCGACCGCGAGCGGATGCGGCGGATGCCTCAGACGTTCTTGAGGCCGCCCAGGATCATGTGCGCCCCCGGCAGGTCTGCGGGCGAGGGCGCCTGATAGCTCCAGCGGATGACCCCGTCCGGGCCGGCGATCACCAGCGCGCGCTGCGGAAAGCCGCCGTCGTGGAGCACGCCGAAGGCCGCGCAGGCCGCCCCCTTGGGCTCGAAGTCCGACAGCTGCGCGATGCTCACGCCGAGCTTCTCGCGGAAGGCCTTCTGCGCCCAGCTGGAGTCGCAGGAGACGCCGTACACCTCGACGCCCTGCGCGCGCGGCTCTGAGAGCTCCCGCTCATACACCTGCAACTGCTCGGTGCACACGGGGCTGAAGGCGAAGGGGTAGAAGACCAGCACCGTGGTCCTGCCTCGCAGGCCCTGCTCGCTGAAGCGCTCGCCGTTTTCGGTGCCCAGCGAGAATGCGGGCGCGGGTGTGCCGGGGTCGAGAACGCTCATAAGCGCTGCCCTACCAGCCTACTTGCGCAGGCCGAGCTCTTTGATCAGCGCCCGGTAGCCCTCGAGGTCGTTGCGCTGCAGGTAGTCGAGGAAGCGCCTGCGCCGCCCGACCAGCATCAAAAGGCCGCGGCGCGAGTGGTGGTCCTTGCTCTGCGCGCGCAGGTGCTCGGTGAGGTGGTTGATGCGCTCGGTCAGCAGGGCCACCTGCACCCTGGTGTTGCCGGTGTCGCTCTCGCTGGAGCCGAACCTGGCCGTGATCTCGCGCTTGCGCTCAGTTGTGAGGGTCATGCGGGTCGCACAGGCTAGCAGTTCCCTCACTGCGTCCCGGCTATCTCCCTGGTGCGCTCGACGTCGCGGTGCATCTCCTCGACGAGGGCCTCGCTGCTCTCAAAGCGCCGCTCGCCGCGCAGGCGCCGCAGGAAGTCCAGGCGCAGCGTGCGCCCGTAGAGGTCGCCCTGGAAGTCCAGCAGGTATGCCTCGATCAGCTCGCCGCGGCCGGTCTGGAAGGTGGGCCGCACGCCGATCGAGACCGCGGCGGCGTGTCCGTCGGCGCGGCAGGCGTAGACGCCGTGGCCGGGACAGACGAGCTCCTGCGCGGGGATCAGGTTGGCGGTGGGAAAGCCCAGCTTGCGTCCAACCTCATCGCCGTGCACGACCTCGCCGCGCAGCTGGAAAGGCGCGCCGAGGAAGTGCGTCGCCTGATCCACCTCGCCGGCCGCCACCAAGCCGCGGATGTGGCTCGAGGAGACGACCTCGCCGTCAACCTCCAGCAGCGGCGCCACCACGGTCTGGAAGCGCTCGTCGGCCGCGAGCAGGCGCGTGTCGCCCTGCGCGCGGTGCCCGAAGCGGAAGTTCTCGCCCACCGAGACCCTGACCGCCCCCAGCGCCGCCACCAGCACGCCGTCGATGAACTCGCTCGCGCTGCGCTGCGCGAAGGCGTGGTCGAAGGGGATCACGATCAGCTCCCGCACGCCAAGGGCCTCGATCAGCTCCGCCTTCATGGCAAGCGGAGTGATGAGCTTCGGGGCGTGCTGGGGCGCCACCACGGCCACCGGGTGCGGTTCGAAGGTGAGCACGCTGTCCGAGCCCTCGATCACCCTGCGGTGGCCGAGGTGCACGCCGTCGAACGTGCCCACCGCCACCCTGCGCTCGCGGCGCTCGACATCGGACAGGGCAACGATCTCCACGCCGCGGAAGACTATGGCCGCAGCGCCGCCATTGCCTCCTCGACCGGGATGAGGCGCCCGCCCTCCGTCCCCCCAGCGGCCAGATCCCCGCCCATCTCCTTCCACGGCTCGCCGCGGCGCGGCGGCGCAATGGCGTCGTGCACGTCGAAGGGCCCGATCGCGGTGCGCCGCAGCTCTTCGCAGTAGGCATCGCCGAGCTCGGCGATCAGCGAGCGCACATACGTTCCCGAGGAGCACTCGATCACGAAGGCCGCCCGGGCCGGCGGGCACCCAGCCCCAGGCGCTGGGTCGGGCTCTGCGCCCGGCTCCCGCCACAGCTGCTCGAAGCGGTATACGGTGACGATCCGCTCGGGCATCTCGAAGTCCTCGCCCCGCCGCGCCCGGCGGTACGCGCGCTCCCCGCCGATCTTGATCGCCGAATAGATCGGCGGACGCTGGCGGATCTCCCCGGTAGGCAACACGGGCGGATCGGGCGGTATGCGCCCTGTCTGCGTGATCTCGCCCTCGGGGTCGCCCGTGCTCGACACCGCCCCCAGCCGCGCCACCGTCACATAGCTCTTGGGCAACTCCATCAGGTGGCGCTGAATGCGCGTGGCCTTGCCGACCAGCACCAGCAGCAGGCCGGTGGCGAACGGATCGAGCGTGCCGGCATGCCCTGTCTTCACTCCGCCCAATGCACGCCGCACCGCGGCCACCACGTCGTGCGATGTCATCCCGACGGGCTTGTCGATCAGCAGGACCCCATCCACGTTCAGACGTGCGCCGGCGCCGGGTGCAGCTGCGCGGCGATCTCCCGGCGCAGGAAGGCCGTGAGCTCCTCGAGCTCCAGCGTCGTGGAGAATCCCGCGGCGCGGCGGTGCCCGCCGCCCCCCTGGGCGCGGGCGATCAGCGAGACATCTACGTCATCGTCGGTGGCGCGCAGCGAGACCTTGCGCTCGCCGCGGCGCTCTGGGTCTGTCAGCTCGCGCACGAGCGCCGCAACCTTGGCGCCCTGCACGGAGCGCAGGATGTCGACGATCCCCTCGGAGAAGCTGGACTCGGCGCCGACATCGTGGAAGTCCTCGGCGTCCAGCCAGGCCAGCATCAGCTCGCCCTCGTCGTGGCGTTGCACCCGCGCCAGCGCACGGGCGAACAGGCCCAACTTGGCGTAGGGCATTTCCTCGAACAGCCTGCGGTAGACGCTCTGCACGTCCACCCCCGCCGCGATCAGCGCGGCCGCCATCTCGTGCGCGCGCGGTCCGGTGTTCTCGTACATGAAACGCCCGGTGTCTGTGATCAGCCCCACGTACAGCGCCTCGGCGACCGCGGCGCAGGGCGCGACCTCCAGACCGCCCATCAGGTCCCACACGATCTCGGCGGTGCACGAGGCGGCGGGCACGACGTGGTCGATCGTGCCGAAGCGGGTGTTGTCGTGGTGGTGGTCGATGTTCAGCAGGTGGGCGCCGTCGCGCAGGACCTGCGCGGAGTTGCGATCGATGTTGCCGCAGTCCAGGAACACGACCGTGCGCTGCGCGATGTCCGCGGGAGCAGTCTGAATCACGTCGTCCAGCACAAAGAAGCGGTACTCGTGGGGCAGCGGAAACTCGCTCGGCGCGATGAACATCGGCGCGTCCTTGCCCAGCGCGGTGAGCAGGCCGTGCATCGCCACGAGCGAGCCCAGCGCGTCGCCGTCCATGTTCTCGTGGGTGGCCAGCACGAAGGCGGAGTCCTGGCGGATCCGTTCGAGCACCTGCCGGCGGCTGTTGACGTTGCCGTTGTGCTCGCTCATGTCTGTGCCTTCCTCATGTCCCCTGGATCTCCTCCAGCAAGGCGTCCACCCTCATCGCTCGATCGGTGGTGTCGTCGTAGGCGAAGGTCAGCGTGGGCGTGCGCTTGAAGTGCAGCTCGGAGGCGATCCGGCGCTGCAGGTAGCCGTGCGCGCTTTCCAGCCCGGCCATGCTGGCCTGGCGTTGGGGCTCATCGCCGAGCACGCTCACGTACACCCGAGCCTGGCTCAGGTCGGCGCTGGTCCTGACATCGGTCACGGTTACGAATCCCACCCTCGGGTCCCTCAACTCGGTAGCCACCGCCGCGCCGATCACCTGTCTGATCGCCTCATCCACGCGGCGCATTCGATCCGGCGTCATCCTACGCCCTCATTCTACCCCGCGCCCCCGAGGCGTTGCCTCAGGCCAACTCGCGCTCCACCTTGCGCGTCTCATACGTCTCCAGCACGTCGCCCTCGCGCAGGTCCTGGAAGTTGGCGAGCACGATGCCGCACTCAAAGCCCGTCGCGACCTCGCGCACGTCCTCGTTGACGCGGCGCAGGCTGGCGATGGTGGTGTCGTAGATGACCGTGCCCTCGCGCACGACGCGCACGCGCGAGCCGCGGGTGACCTTGCCCTCGATCACGTAGGAGCCGGCGATGGTGCCGATGCGCGAGGCGCGGAAGAGCTGGCGCACCTGCGCCTGGCCCAGCGGGCTCTCGACCTCCTCGGGCTCGAGCATGCCCTGCATGGCGGCGCGCATGTCCTCGATCGCGCGGTAGATCACCGAGTAGGAGCGGATCTCCACGCCTTCGCGCTCGGCCAACTGGCGGGCGTCCTGCACGGGGCGCACGTTGAAGGCCAGGATCAGGCCGTTGGAGGCGGCGGCGAGCATCACGTCGGACTCGTTGATGCCGCCCACGCCGCGGTGGATGATGTTGACGCTCACCTCGTCCTGGGGCAGCTTGGCGATCTCGTCCTCGATCGCCTCAAGCGACCCGGCCACGTCGGCCTTGACCACCAGGCCCAACTCCTTCACGGCGCCCTCCTGGGCGAGCTTGAAGACGTCCTCCAGTGAGACCTTGCGCCCCGAGCGCCGCGCCAGCGCCTCGGTCTTCAGGCGGTTGGCGCGCTCTCCCGCCAGCGCCCGCGCGCGGCGCTCGTTCTCGACGACGCGCACCAGCTCGCCCGCCTCGGGGACGCCGTCGAAGCCCAGCACCTCCACCGGCTCGCCCGGCAGCGCCCGTTTCACGCGCGCGCCCAGGAAGTCGTGCATCGCGCGCACGCGCCCGAAGTGCGCGCCGGCCACCAGCGCGTCGCCCACGCGCAGCGTGCCGCGCTGGATCAGGATGCTCACCACCGGCCCGCGGCCGGGGTCGAGCTTTGACTCGATCACGGTGCCCGAGGCCTCGGCGTCGCGGTTGGCCTTGAGCTCCTCCAGGTCGGCCACCACCTGGATCGTCTCCAGCAGCTCGTCCAGGCCCTGATGGGTCTTGGCGGAGACGTCCACGAACTCGATCTCCCCACCCCACTCCGCGGGCTGCAGGCCGCGCTGGGTCATCTCCGTGCGCACCCGCTCGGGCTGCGCGCCCTCCTTGTCGATCTTGTTGACCGCCACCACGATCGGCACCTCCGCCGCCTTGGCGTGATCGATCGCCTCCTCGGTCTGGGGCTTGACCCCGTCATCGGCGGCGACCACGATCACCGCCACATCCGTCACGCGCGCGCCGCGCGCGCGCATCGCCGTGAAGGCCTCGTGGCCGGGGGTGTCCAGGAAGGTGATCGTCTTCTCCGCGTGGTGCACCTGGTAGGCGCCGATGTGCTGGGTGATGCCCCCCGCCTCGCCGGCGGCCACCTCGGTCTCGCGGATGGCGTCCAGCAGCGAGGTCTTGCCGTGGTCGACGTGGCCCATGATCGTGACCACCGGCGGGCGGTCCACCATGTCGCCCTCGTCGTCTTCGAAGAGCAGCTCGACCTCGACGTCGTCGGCGGCGTGGACGATTTCGATCTCCTTGCTGAACTCGTCCGCGAGCACCTGGATGGCGTCGTCGGAGAGGGTCTGCGTGAGCGTCGCCATCTCCCCCAGCGACATCAGTTTCTTGATCACCTCGGGCACCGGCACGCCCATGTATTCGGCCACGTCCTTGACGGTCGAGCCGGAGTTGATGCGGATCAGGTCGGTGGCCTCCATCGCGGCGGTGTCGATCGGCGCGATCGTTTCGTCATAGGTGCCGCGTCTGCGCCGGCCGCGCCTGGGGCGGCGCTGGGGCTGGTTGGCGGGTCCGCCGGCCTGGCGGCGCGATGCCTGCGAGTCGATCACCACGCGGCGGCGCCCGCCCGGGCCGGTGGCGGAGGCGGGAGCGCGCTCGCCGGTACGGGAGTCGCGCGTGGGGCGCACACGCTCGGCGTCGGTTTTCGGCTCCCCCGTGGCGCTGGGGTCGGCGCCGTCCGGGGCGGTTGGCGCGGAGGTGGCAGGCGCCGTTGCGGCGAGTGCAGGCGGCGGGTCCTCCTTCACAACAGATGGCGGCGGGGGAGGATCTGCCACCGCTGTCGATGCCGATGCGCCGTTGGGACGCAGCGCCTCGAGCACAGTGGCCTCGTCCAGCGACGAAGACGCGGTCTTGACCTGCATGCCGGCGGCATTGAGCTTCTCCATCAGCTCCCTGCTGGTGAGACCCTGCTCCTTGGCTATCTCATGTACGCGCTTCTTGCTCATTTAGTCGATTCTACGAGTTCGGGGCCGATAGTCACGGCGCAGCGCAGGGTGCGGGCGAAGCCTCCGCGCTTGCGGGCCAGCTCAAGACACTCCTTGGATGGCGCGCCGGGCTGGCTGGTGCACAGATATGCGCCCCGACCGGGCATCGTGCCGGCGGCATCGATGAGGGCACGCTTACGCGCGGTGGCGCCCTCGCGTGCGAGCGCAAAACGGATCAGCTCGGACTTCGGCGCCACACGACCGCAGCCAACGCACCGGCGCCGAGGCACGTGCGCTGCTATGGCGTCTGCTCCTCGACGGTCTCCTCGACGCCAGGCTGGCCATTGTCCGAGGACGCCTCGCCGACGTGGTCGCTGTCAACCGAGGCCAAGGCCTGGTGGGCCTCCAGGCCGCAGTAGCGCGAGCCGGGGAGCGAGGCGTTGGGGCAGCGGCGGCCGTTGGAGAGGATGGCGGCGCAGCGGCCCTGCACCTCCTCCTCCTCGTAACCGTGCTCGGCCTCCTCGGCGGCGAATTCGGTCTCCGAGCGGATGTCCACGCGCCAGCCGGTCAGGCGCGCGGCCAAGCGCGCGTTTTGCCCCTCGCGGCCGATCGCCAGCGAGAGCTGGTCGTCGGGCACGATCACCGTGGCCTGCTTGGCCTCGTCGTCGACGAGCACCTCGCGTACCCGCGCGGGCGAGAGGGCCTTGGCGACGAAGCGCGCGGGCTCGTCGTTGAAGGGGATGATGTCGATCTTCTCGCCGCGCAGCTCGGAGACGACCATGCGCACGCGCGAGCCGCGCGGGCCCACGCAGGCGCCGACGGGGTCCACGCCGTCGGTGTTGGAGACCACGGCGATCTTCGAGCGGTAGCCCGGCTCGCGCGCGACGTTGGCGATTTCCACGAGGCCGTCGGCGATCTCGGGGACCTCCAGCTCGAAGAGCTTTTTGATCAGCTCGGGATCGCGCCGGGAGACGATGATCGAGGGGCCCTTGGTGGAGGGCGAGACCTCCTTGATGACGGCCTTGATGCGCTGCGAGTGGTCGTAGCGCTCGCCCTCGACCTGCTCGGACTTGGGCAGCAGCGCCTCCACGCGCTCGCGCAGCTGCACGAGCGTGTAGCGCGAGTCGGACTGTTGCACGATGCCCGTGATCAGCTCGCCCACGCGGTCGCGGTACTCCTCGAACATCATGTCGCGCTCGGCCTCGCGGATGCGCTGGAGGATGACCTGCTTGGCGGTCTGCGCGGCGATGCGCCCGAAGTCATCCGGCGTCACATCGCGTTCGTCGATCTGATCGCGGTACTGCTCGAACTTGGCGGGGTCGATTTCCGGCTCCTCCGGTTCGCGCAGCTCGCCCGTCTCGGGGTCAACGACCGTGCCCTCGTCGATCGTCTCGACGATCAGGTGCGCCTCCAGGCGTTCGGGGATGATCAGTTCGATCACGCGGAAGTCGGCCGTCTCGCGGTCCATCTCCACGCGCGCGTACTTGGCCGAGCCGGGCTGCTTCTTGTAGGCGGACAGCAGCGCGTCCTCGAGGGCCAGCATCAGCTTCTCGGGCTCGATGCCCTTCTCGCGCGCCAGCGCGTGCATTGCTTCGAGGATTTCGCGTGACATGGCTGTTTACTCCTCCACCAGGTTGGAACGACGAATCTCCGCGTAGGGGATGGCGAGCAGACCTTCGTCCGCGGCCAGGGTGATCTCGCTGTCGGTGGCTCCCACGAGCTCCCCCGTGAAGCTGCGCCGCGGCGGCGTGTCGATGCCCGTCAACCCTCGGGGATGGCGCGTGCGCACCCGCGCGCGGCGGCCGACGAAGCGGCGGAAGTGGTCGGGCTTGGTCAGCGGGCGCTCGATGCCCGGCGAGGAGACCTCCAGCGAGTAGCGCTCGCGCAGCGGCGACAGCGCGGCGGTGACGCGCTCGCAAAGCTCGAGCGTGACCCCCTTGGGATGGTCGATGTAGACGCGCAGGGTGCTGGGACCGATGACTTCGGCAAGCAGCACCTCGACCTCGGGCTCGCCGGAGGCGAGCAGCTGCTCGATCTCGCTCTGCAATGTGGTCATCGCCTCGATTCCTCCTTCACGCCATCCGGGAAAAACTGGTCCAGAACACAAAAAAAGCGGGCGGGCCGCCCACTTCCGGTACGACTGCCCCCGTCTGCTGGCCGAAACGGGGATGCTCGCCGTAGACGAGTGTCCCCCGGCTTCGGTGGGCACGAAAGCTGTGCAGCGAGGATAGCAACCCCGGTCACCTTGCCATTGCGGCCCGGCGGGCGCGGTCGCGGTAGACACGGTAGTCGCGGCGCTCGGGGCGCAGGGAGCAGGCCACGGCGAGCGGGTGGCAGGCCTCGCGGTGGCGGCCCAGCTGCTGCATCGCGCGGCCCAGGCAGAACAGCGCATAGTCGTTGGTCGGGGCCTGCTGCGCGATCGCCTCGAACTCGGCCGCGGCGCCCTCGTAGTGCTGGGCGTGGAACAGCGCCCGCCCCAGCGCCTCACGGATCGAGGCCTTGCCCGGCTCCTGATCGCGGGCGCGTGTGAGCGGCACGATCGCCGCCTGATAGTCGCCGTGGCGCAGCAGCTCGCAGCCGCGGCTGTAGAGGTCATAGACGTTGTCCATCCCCCTACTGTAGAGACCTCCTCAAGGTGCTCACCGCATCGAGAATGGACTCGGCGATGGCGGCCTTGGAGGCACGCGGTACGTGGTGCTCGCCGCCCTCGGTGAGGATCGTGACCTCGTTGGCATCGGCGTCGAAGCCGACGTCGGCGCGCGAGATGTCGTTGACGACCACGGCGTCCAGGCACTTCTCCCGCAACTTGCCGCGGCCGTAGTCGATCGCGCCCTCCCCGTGCTCGGCGGCGAAGCCGATCAGGATCTGCCCCTCGCGGCGTTTGGCGGCCAGCCCGCAGAGCACATCCGCGGTCGGCTCCAACTCCAGTCGCAGGCGATCCTGCTGGGACTTCTTGATCTTGCCGTTGCTCGGCGCCACAGGGCGGAAGTCCGCCACGGCGGCGGCCATCAGCAGCACGTCGCAGGCGGGGAAGAGCTCTTCGCAGGCCTGCTGCATCTGCGCGGCTGTGCCGACCTCATGCCACTGGACCCCGGGCGGGTGCGGCAGCGCCACATTGGCCGCGATCACGGTCACCTGTGCCCCCCGTGCCCTTGCCGCCTGGGCCAGCGCCAGCCCCATGCGCCCAGAGGAGCTGTTGCCGAGGAAGCGCACGCTGTCGATCGGCTCGCGCGTGCCCCCCGCGGTCACCAGCACGCGCACGCCGCGCCACTCGCCCGCGCTGGAGGATCCGTCCTCCGATCCGCCCTCAGTTGGGCCTGCATCCACCGCGGTCGCGTCTGCCCCCGCCGTGCCTGCCAGCAGCGCCTCGCACTGCGCAAGCAGCCTTGAGGGCTCGGCCAGACGCCCCGCTCCGTGCTCACCCTTCGAGGCCAGGCGCCCGGTGTCGGGCTCGATCACGTGCACGCCGCGCTCGCGCAGCGCCTGCAGATTGGCCTGCGTGGCCGGGTGCTCGTACATGCGGTTGTTCATCGCCGGGGCCAGCGCCAGCGGGCAGTCGGCCGCGAGCGCGCACTCGCAAAGCAGGTTGTCGGCCAAGCCGTGGGCGAGCTTGGCGATCGTGTTGGCCGAGGCGGGGGCGATCAGGAAGAGCTCGGCGTTGCGCACCAGCTCCAGGTGGCTCAGCGGCTGGTGCGCGGGGGGAGGCTGGTCGGGAAAGGCCCCCCGGGCGGGGTCGTGCTCGTGCTCGTCGCTGAGCGCCGGGGCGCCGGTGAGAGCGGCGAAGGACGCCGCGCCGACGAAGCGCAGGCTGGCCGGCGTCTGCACCACGCGCAGCGCGTGGCCGGCGCCCGTGGCCAGGCGCACGAGCTCGAGCGCCTTGTAGGCGGCTATGCCTCCGCTGACGCCCAGGAGGATGCGGGCCATCGGACCTCTAGCGGTAGTGGTATTTGATCTTCCCCGCGGCTACCTCCTCGAGGGCGATCGTGAGGTAGTTCTTGGAGGCCGTTTCGATCATGGGCGGGGGAAACTCGTCGAAGGTGCCCTCGCCGAGGTTGTGGTAGTAGCTGTTGATCTGCCGCGCGCGCTTGGCGGCGACGAGCACGCTGGCGTAGTTGGAGTCGACGTTCTCCAGCAGACGGTCGATGCGGGGAGAGATCACTTTGGTCTTGGCCTTTCCTGGTTGACCTTGAAGTGTAGTAGGCGCCGCGCAGCCGGCTACACGGCGGGCGGATCCAGCTCGGCAGCGAGGATCTCGGTGAGGCGGTCCAGGGCGTCGTCGAGGCGGTCGTTGACGACCACGTGGCCGAACTCCGGCTGGGCCGTGAGCTCCCGGGTGGCCACGCGCAGGCGCCGCTCGACCTCCTCGGGGTGGTCGGTGTCGCGGCCGATGAGGCGCTCGCGCAGGACCTCCAGCGAGGGCGGCGCTATGAACACCTGAATCGCGTCGGGCACCGAGGAGCGCACCTGGCGGGCGCCCTGCACCTCGATCTCCAGCACGACCGGAGCGCCGGAGCGCACGCGGCGCTCGAGCTCGCAGCGCAGCGTGCCGTAGCTGCGGCCGGCGTAGTCGGCGTGCTCCACGAACTCCCCGGCGAGCACGCGCCGCTGGAACTCCTCGGGGGTGAGGAAGTGGTAGTCCACGCCGTCGCGCTCGCCACCGCGCGGGGGACGGGTGGTGGCCGACACCGACAGCTCCAACTGCGGCAGGCGCTCCATGAGGCCGCGGATGAGCGTGCCCTTGCCCACGCCGGAGGGACCGGTTATGACAAAGACGCGCGCCACGCCCGGGACCCTAGTATCGGGACCGGCGCGAGCGCTGGCGCAGCGCAGGCCAACCCGGCGCTAACGGCGCAGCAGCGAGACCAGCTCCGAGCGCTGGCGCTCGGAGAGCCCGCCGATGGTCTTGCTCGGCGAGATGCGGCAGTGGGCGAGGATCTTGTTGACCTTCACGCGGCCGTATTTGGGGACGGCCAGCATCATGTCGCAGACCTTGGCGGTCTCCACGTACTCCGGCGGGTGCAGCAGGAGCGTGTGGATCGAAAGGCGGCCGGACTTGAGATCGCGTTTGAGCTGCGCGCGCCTGGTGCGGATGAGGTTGGCGCGGGCCAGTGCGTCCATGCGCTGGTTGAGGGAGCGCTCGGGGGTCGCCGTGTGCGTGGGGGAGGACATTCCCGTCGCCATCGCCATGGGCGGCGAGTCTACACACCCGCGCGCCCTGGGCAAGGCCAAAGCCCCGAATTGACCTCCAGCTCTACTTGAGGTTGAGCAATGTAGAGGCTGGTGGACGGTGTGAGCAGTGTTTGCAGGGGTTTCAGCCGTGACTGTCAGCTGTCAAACCCAAGGGGAGCGCGTAGGCCCCGTGCAATGCGCGAGCCCGCGCGGGGATCGCGAAAGCTCTCGGTGCCGACGGCGACGAGCGTGGCGCCCACGTCGAGCAGCTCGCGGGCGTGCCTTGAGCACTGCACCCCGCCCATGCCGACGACGGGGATCGACGCGCGCGCGGCCACGGCGGCGACCTGGGCCAGGGCCACGGGGCGGATGGCAGGGCCGGAGAGGCCGCCGGTGGCGCCGCCCAGCCACGGGGCGGGCGCGTGCGTGCCGCCGCCATCGCCTTCACCGCCGGGCGCGAGCGCCATCGCGCGGAGGGTGTTGATCAAAGAGACGGCATCGGCCCCCCCCTCCTCGGCGGCCAGCGCGCAGGCGGCCACGTCGGCGGTGTTGGGGGTGAGCTTGACGATCAACGGCTTGGAGAGGCAGGGGCGCACCTCGCGCACGACGCTCTGAAGCTGCACGGGATCGGCGCCGATGTCCAGGCCCGTCTTGACGTTGGGGCAGGAGACGTTGAGCTCCACGGCGGCGATCTCCGGGCGCTGCTCGCAGGCGCTCAGCAGCTGCGCGATCTCGGCGGCGGTGGGGCCCATGACGTTCGTGATCAATGGCACGCTCATGCCCTCCAGCAGCTCCGCCAGCGCAGGCAGGTCGTGCTCGAGATAGCCCGCAAGGCCCCTGTTGGGCAGCCCGATCGAGTTGACCAGCCCAGCGGGCGCCTCCCACAGGCGCGGCGGGGGATTGCCGCGGCGGGGCTCCAATGTGATCGTCTTGGAGACGAAGGCCGCGAAGGGGAAGTCCGCGCGCAGGGACTCGCCGAAGGCGGCGGCGGCGGCGATCAGGTCGAAGGTGCCCGAGGCGTTGACGATCGGGTGCGCCAGCTCCAGGCCGCAGAAGGAGATTGGGCTGCTCGGGCCGGCATCCGGTCGGCCCGGCCGCCCGACGGCGCTCATGCCGGCGCCCCCGCGTGGGCGTCCACCCGCTCCAGGAGGGCGGCGTCGAGCACGGGGCCCTCCACGCACACGCGCACATAGCTGCCATCTCTGGTGGGCACGACGCAGCCGAAGCAGGCGCCGAAGCCGCAGGCCATGCCGGACTCCAGCGCCAGCTGCGCGGGCACCTCGCGCGCAGCGCACATGGTGCGCACGGCCTCCAGCATCGGCGCGGGGCCGCAGGCATAGACAACCGCCGCGTGGTCCTCATGTAGCTCCCGCGCGAGCAGATCGGTGACGAGGCCGTGGTGGCCCGCCGCGCCGTCGTCGGTGGCGATCTGGGCGTCCTGCAGCAGCGTGCCCCCCAGCGCATGATGGCCGTCGCGGAAGCCCAACAGGGCCACGTTCCCGCGGACGTCCTGGCGCACGAGCGCGTCCTGGCGCACGAGCGCGTCCTGGAGGATGGCCAGCGGCGCGATGCCCGCCCCGCCCCCCACGAGGATCGCACGGCGGTTCTCCGCGGGTAGGGCAAAGCCCCGGCCCAAAGGCCCCAGGCTCCACACCTCATCCCCGGCGCGCAACTGGCACAGCCGGCGCGTGCCCGGCCCGACGTCCTCCAGCAGATAGTGGGCCTCCCGCCCGCCCTCGCCCTCCCGCCGGCGCGCCACGGAGAAGGCCCGCGGCAGGTGGGGCCGCTCGTCCTCCCCTCCCCCCCACCCCTCCACGGCGGCGAGCATCGAGAACTGCCCCGGCCGGGGCTCGGGGCCGTCGGGGTCGGCCAGCGCCAGCACGCGGTAGGCCCCCAACTCGCGGTTGCCCAGGACTGTGAGCCTGCGCCTCACGCCACCCTGGCTCGATCGGCGGGGGGGTCTGCGGTCCGGTCGGCAAGGGGATCCGCGCGGTGAAGCTCCTGGAGGCAGAGCACCGGCGGCGCGCCCCCCGCATGCGCGCTGGCGATGGCGCGCGCGGCGGAGACGCCGGCGGCGAGCGTGGTCAGGCAGGGCACCCCGTGGGCGACGGCGGCGCGGCGGATCTCCCAGCCGTCGGTGCGCGCGCCCGAGCCCGTGGGCGTGTTGACGACGATGTCCACATCGCCGCGCTCGATCCAGTCGACCACGTGCGGCGAGCCCTCGCCGATTTTGTTCAGGCGCTGCACGGGCACCCCCATGCGCGCGATGGCCTCCGCGGTGCCGCGCGTGGCGACGATGGAGAACCCGGAGTCGTGGAGGATCTGCGCGATCGCAAAGGCGCCGGACTTGTCGGAGTCGGTGACCGTGAGAAAGGCCGTGCCGCCCGCCGGCAGGGGCACGCCGGCGGCGGCCTGCGCCTTGGCGAAGGCCGTGGGAAAGTCGCGCGCGATGCCCATCACCTCTCCCGTGGAGCGCATCTCGGGGCCGAGCACCGCGTCTGAGCCTTCGAAGCGATCGAACGGAAGCACGGCCTCCTTGACCGAGACGTGATCGCCGAACCCCAGCCCTTCGCGCTCGCGCGGGAGCCCCAGCGCGGCGATCCTCTCTCCGAGCATGATGCGGCAGGCGAGCTTGGCCAGCGGCACGCCGACGGCCTTGGATACGAAGGGCACGGTGCGCGAGGCGCGCGGGTTGGCCTCGATCACATACAGGCGCCCCTCGTGGATGGCGTACTGCACGTTGAGCAGCCCCACCACCCCCACCTCCAGCGCGATGCCGCGCGTGGCGGCGCGAATCTGCTCGAGCATCTCCCCGCCGAGCGAGTGCGGCGGCAGCACGCAGGCGCTGTCCCCGGAATGCACGCCGGCCTCCTCGACGTGCTGCATGATGCCGCCGATCCACACCTCCTGCCCGTCGCAGAGCGCGTCGACGTCCACCTCGATGGCGTTCTCGAGGAAGCGATCGAGGAAGATCTCGCCGCGGGGGGCCTGCGCGCCTGCTTTTTTTAAGGAGCCGCCCAAGGGGGCGGCAGCTGTTGCCGCGTCGTGGGAGCCGGGCGCGTTCTGCCGGGCAAGATAGTCGGCGAGGCCAGCGCGCGAGTAGACGATCTCCATTGCGCGCCCGCCGAGCACGTAGGAGGGGCGCACCAGCAATGGATACCCGACCTCCTCGCCGCGCTCCAATGCCTCTCCCACCGAGCAGGCGGTGGCGTAGGGCGGCGCCTGGTAGCCGAGCCTGCGCAGGAGCGCGCCGAAGCGTCCGCGGTCCTCGGCGAGGTCGATGGCCTCGACGCTGGTGCCCAGCAGCGGGACCCCCGCGGCCTCCAGGCCGGCGGCGAGCTTGAGGGGGGTCTGGCCGCCGAACTGCACGATCACTCCCTCCGGATGCTCGACCTCCATCACACCCAGCACGTCCTGGAGGGTGAGCGGCTCGAAGTAGAGGCGATCGGAGGTGTCGTAGTCGGTGGAGACGGTCTCGGGGTTGCAGTTGATCATCACGGCGTCGCGCCCGGACTCGCGCACGGTCATGGCGGCGTGGACGCAGCAGTAGTCGAACTCGATGCCCTGGCCGATGCGATTGGGGCCGGCGCCGAGAATCACCACCGAGGGGCGCTCGCCGCGCTGGACCTCGTGCGCCTGCGTGCGCTCCCAGCCGGAGTAGTAGTAGGGCGTGCGCGCGGGGAACTCGGCGGCGCAGGTGTCCACGGACTTGAAGGAGCGCTCCCCCGCGAAGGGCGCGTCGGGATCTTCGGCGAGCGCCTGAAGCTCGCGCAGGAACCAGGGGTCGATGTGGGTGCGCTGCGCGATGGCCTCGATGCGGGTGCGCTCGGGGATGGCGTCGATCGGCGCAGCCGGCGCCGGGGAGTCTCTCGCAGGCAGACCGCCATCGCGGCGCAGCAGCTCGAGGATCGCCTCGTAGCGGTCGGGGCCGGGGCGCTCGAGACCATTCAGCAGGTCCGCGTCGGAGGCTCCTTCCAGGTGGGGCGTCTCATCCAGCTCGCGCGAGCGCAGGGCCTTGGCGAATGCCTGCGCGAAGGTGCGCCCGATCGCCATCACCTCCCCCACGGACTTCATGTGCGTGGTGAGCGTGTCATCCACGCCGGGGAACTTCTCGAAGGCGAAGCGCGGCCACTTCACCACCACGTAGTCGATCGCCGGCTCGAAGCAGGCGGGGGTGATGCCGGTGATGTCGTTGTTTATCTCCTCCAGCAGATAGCCCACGGCCAGGCGCGCGGCGATCTTGGCGATCGGGAAGCCGGTGGCCTTGGAGGCCAGCGCCGAGCTGCGCGATACGCGCGGGTTCATCTCGATCACGAGGATCTCCTCGCTGTGGGGGTTCACCGCGAACTGCACATTGGAGCCCCCGGTCTCCACGCCGACCGCCCTGATGACAGCGATGGCCTGGTCGCGCAGGCGCTGATAGAGGTTGTCGGTGAGCGTCTGCTGCGGGGCCACCGTGAGCGAATCGCCCGTGTGCACGCCCATCGGGTCGATGTTCTCGATGGAGCAGACGATGACGACGTTGTCGGCGCGGTCGCGCATGACCTCCAGCTCGAACTCGCCCCAGCCGAGGACGGACTGGTCGAGGAGCACCTGGCCGATCGGCGAGGCCTCGAGGCCGCGGGCGACGATCGTGCGGAGCTCCTCGGTGCTGCGCGCGATGCCACCACCGCGCCCGCCGAGGGTGAATGCGGGGCGCACGATCGTGGGCAGGCCAACTTCGGGCAGGGCGTCGAGGGCCTCCGCCACGGTGGTGGCGATGGCGCTGGCGGGCATGCGCAGCCCCGCACGGCTCATGGTGGCGCGGAACAGCTCGCGGTCCTCGGCGCGCGCGATGGCCTCGTAGTCGGCGCCGATCAGCTCGACGTTCAGGCCGCTGAGGGTGCCGTCGTCGTGGAGCGCCTTGGCGAGGTTCAGCGCGGTCTGCCCGCCGAGGGTGGGCAGCAGCGCGTCGGGGCGCTCGCGCTGTATCACCTGCGCCACGGGGCCGGGCAGCAGCGGCTCGATGTAGGTGGCGTCGGCGAACTCGGGATCGGTCATGATCGTGGCGGGATTGGAGTTGACTAAAACCACCTCATAGCCCTCCTCGCGCAGGACCTTGCAGGCCTGCACGCCGGAGTAGTCGAACTCGGCCGCCTGGCCTATGACGATCGGCCCGGAACCGAGGATCAGCACCTTGTGGATGTCATCGCGCCTAGGCATCGGGCAGCGCGCTCTTTGGCCATGACGCGGCAACAGCTGGACCCCCTTGTGGGGTCCTCCTAAAAATCCCTGCGCTGGCCACCACGACACGACCTCCGCAGGAGGTCCCGTTAAAGAACCCTCCCTCTGTCTGCGCAAGCACTACGCGGCCTCCGCGATGCGCTGCAGAAATCTGTCAAAGAGATAAAGGCTGTCGTGCGGGCCGGGTCCGGCCTCGGGGTGATACTGCACGGTGCCGCCGGGCACGTCCAGCAGCTCCAGGCCCTCCACGGTGCGGTCATACAGGTTCACATGTGAGAGCTGGGCTGTGCCGAAATCGGTTTCCCAGCGTACGGGCTCGTCGCCGTCGATGGTGCGCGCGCCCTTCGGGCCAAGGACCGCGAAGCCGTGATTCTGGGAGGTGATCTCCACGCGGCCGCTCTGGAGGTCCTTCACGGGGTGATTGGCGCCGCGGTGGCCGAAGGGGAGCTTGAAGGTCTCCAGGCCGATCGCGCGACACAGGAGCTGGTGGCCGAGGCAGATGCCCCACACCGGGCGCTTGCCCACCAGTTCGCGCACGGTGTTCACCACGTACTCCAGCGCTGCCGGGTCGCCGGGGCCGTTTGAGAGAAATACGGCGTCCACGTCCTTGGCCAGGAGCTCCTGGGGGCTGGTCGTGCAGGGGTAGAGGCTCACGCGCGCATCGCGCTTGAGCAGGTTGCACACGATCGACTGCTTGATGCCGGTGTCGATCACCGCGATGCGCGGACCGTGGCCATCGCCGAGGTGCGTCACCTCGTGGGGTGTCACCACGGCGGCGAGATCCTGGCCGTCCATGCGCGGCTCGGCTGCGATCAGGGCCATCGCCTCGGCCGGTGGCGTGTCGGCGGGGAAAAGGCCCCCGCGCATGGAGCCGGCCTGGCGGATGTGGCGCACGAGCTGCCGCGTGTCGATGCCGCTGATGGCGGGAATGCCGTGGTCGCTGAGCCAATCCAGCCAGCCGCGCTCGGCGCTTGGCGAGTCCTCGCGGTTGACGGCTTCGCGCATGATCGCCGCGCGGGCCCACGGGCGCTCTGACTCCATCGCCTGCGCGCTGACGCCGTAGTTGCCGATGTGGGGGTAGGTGAAAGTGATGAGCTGGCCCGCGAAGGAGGGGTCGGACATCGACTCCTGGTAGCCGCTCATGCCGGTGGTGAAAACCACCTCGCCCACGGCGTGGCCGGACGCGGCGCAGCGCTCGCCATCGAAGCGCGTGCCGTCCTCGAGCAGCACATAGGCGGTCGGAACCCCTTTCACTTGATCAGCTCCTGCACGGCCTTGAACTCGGGGGTGCCCGCGCGCTGCAGCAGCTCGAAGACGATCGCCTCCACGGTGGTGACGATCGCGCCGGCGCGCTCCAGGCGCTGCAGGCCGCGCTCGCAGTCGATCGTGTGGCGAGAGCCGACGGCGTCGGCGGGGACGTGCACTTCGATGCCCTCCCCGAGGAGGTCATGGACCGTCTGGGAGACGCACACGTGGGTCTCGATCCCGCACACGATGGCCTGCGTGCGGCCGTGCGGGCCGATCTCCGAGCGCGCAAAGCCCTCCGCGCGCGCGGCGGAGAAGACGCTCTTCTCGATCGTGGGCTCGTCGTCCTGGAGGCCCACCTCGGGGGCGGTGTGGCCGAGGCCCTTGGGGTACTGCTCGCTGACGATGCGCGGCACGTTCAGGATGCGCGCTGCCTGCAGGAGCTTGGCGCACTGCGCGGCCACCTGCGCAAAGGAGGCGTACGGGCGGAAGGCCTCCTGCACGTCCACCACCACCAGGGCCGTCTCCTCGCGTTTGAGCAGGCTCATGCGCGCCTGCCTTCCCGCTGCGCGGCGTCCATGAGGATCCCTCGATGCTCTGCGCTCATCAGGCGGCCACCACCGAGAAGGCACGCTCGCGGTAGGCGACAGCGCCGCCGGCGAGGGTCAACAGGACCCTCCCGTACAGGCGCCGCCCGGCGAAGCAGCAGTTCTCCGAGCGACTCTCCCAGCCGTGCTCTCCGGGGGTCCACTGCGCGTCGAGGTCGATCAGCGTGAGGTTGGCGGGCTCGCCCACGGCGATCCTCGGGGTGGGCAGCTCATATAGCGCGGCGCCGGCCGTCATGCGCTCCACCAGCAGCTCCAGCGGCAGCTCGCCGGAGAGGACCAGCTCGGTGTGCAGCGCGGCGAAGGCCGTCTCCAGGCCGGTGGTGCCCATAGGGGCCTGCTCGAAGGGGACTTCCTTCTCATCGCGCGCGTGCGGGGCGTGGTCGCTGGCGACGCAGTCGATCGTGCCCGAGCGCAGGCCATCGAGCAGGGCCTGGCGGTCCGCTTCGGTGGCCAATGGGGGGTTCATCTTCATGCGCGTGTCGAGCGTTCTGACGTCCTCCTCGGTGAGCAGCAGATGATGGGGCGTGACCTCGGCGCTCACGCGAAAGCCCCGCGCCTTGGCCGCCGCGACGGCCTGCACGGAGTCCACGCAGCTGAGGTGCTGGAAGTGCACGCGCCCGTCCTCGTAGCCGGCGAGGGTGGCGTCGCGGGCGACCATCGTGGACTCGCTCACGCTGGGGATGCCGGCCACGCCCAGCGCGGCGCTGACCTTGCCCTCGTGCATGCTGCCGCCGTGCGAGAGCGAGGGATCCTCCTCGTGCAGCGCCAGGACGCCCCCGCAGAGGCGCTGGTAGCGCAGTGCCTTGCGCAGCATGCCCGCGTCGACCACGGGGCGCCCGTCGTCGGTGAAGCCCAAGGCGCCCTCCTCGCGCAGCTCGGCCATCTCCGAGAGCTCCTTTCCCTGCAGGCCGCGGGTGATGGCGGGGAGAAAGCCCACGGGCACGCGCGCGTCGCGCGCGGCGGCGTCGCGCAGGGAGCGCAGCAGCGGGGCGCTGTCGATCGGGGGGTCGGTGTTGGGCATGGCGATGACGGCCCCGAAGCCCCCGGCGGCGGCCGCGCGGGTGCCGGTCTCGAGATCCTCCTTGTGCTCCTCACCGGGCGTGCGCAGGTGCACGTGGGGGTCGAAGAAGGCCGGAAAGACATGGCGGCTGCGGCCCGCGACGGCCTCCTCGCCGTCCTCCCTTGTGAGGGTGTTGGGGGGCGCCAGCTCGGCCACCTCCCCCCCGCGCACGCGCACGTCATGATGGGCGTCGATGCGCTCGCGCGGGTCCAGCACGTGCACGTCGCTGAGCAGAAGGTTGGCCGGGAGGTGCGGGCCGTGGACCAGGTAGGAGCTGCTCATCGCCTTTCACCCGTCGTCTTCATCCGCTGCCCTCTGTCCGTCGCCTCGCATCCGGTCGCTTTTCGTCCCGTCGCCTCGCATCCGGTCGCCTCGCGTCCGGTCGCCCCATTGTGAGCATCACGCCAGCTGTGGCTCGGGGGCGGGGACGGAGCCTCTCATGGGACTGCCGGAGAGGAGCTCATACAGCACGGCCATGCGCACCACCACGCCCGCCTGCACCTGCTCGGTGATGATGGCCTGGGGAGAATCAACCACCTCGCCCGAGAGCTCCACGCCGCGGTTGACGGGCCCGGGGTGCATGAGCACCTGCCGCGGCGAGAGGCGCCTGCCGTTGATCTGAAACAGGGAGGCGTACTCGCGCATGGAGGGCACCCAGGAGTCGATCATGCGCTCGCTTTGCATGCGCAGCGCATACACCACATCCGCGCTGGGCAGCTCCTGGAGGGACCAGCGCACCTCGCAGCCCAGATCCTCGATGCCCCGGGGGATCAGCGTGGGCGGCCCCGCGAGGGTCACTTTGGCGCCCATCTTCTGGAAGGCCAGGATGTCCGAGCGCGCCACGCGCGAGTGCGCGACGTCGCCCACGATCCAGATCGACGCTCCATCGAGGGCGCCTAGGCGGCGGCGCAGCGTGTAGACGTCCAGGAGCGCCTGCGTGGGATGCTCGTGCTTGCCGTCGCCGGCGTTGACGATCGCCGCGGAGCACCAGCGCGAGACCAGCTCCGCGGCCCCCGCCCAGGGCGTGCGGATGACGATCGCGTCGGGCTTGTGCGCGCTGAGCGTGAGGATGGTGTCCTTCAGCGACTCCCCCTTCTCCACGCTGGAGCCGCTGGCGGCGAAGTTGACCACATCCGCGGATAGCCGCTTGGCGGCCAGCTCGAAGGAGGAGCGGGTGCGCGTGGAGGCCTCGTAGAAGAGGTTGAGCACCATGCGCCCGCGCAGCGCCGGGACCTTCTTGATCTCGCGGTCGGAGACCTCCGCGAAGCGCTCGGCCTGATCGACGATGCGCTCGATCGCGGCGCGGTCCAGTTCCTCGATGGAGAGGAGGTGGTTCACGATCGGGCCTCCACCTCGCGGAGACAGGCCATCCGTTCGGAGACCATCCGTTCGGCCTTCCCAACGGAGACGGCGACCCCTCGGGTCCTCGTGAGCAGACCCGCGGTCCTCATGCCTGGGCCTCCACCGGCGCGGCGGCAGCGATGGCCACCTCGTCGAGGCCGTCCAGCTCGCTCAGACGCACGTGCACATGCTCGTGGCGCGAGGTGGGCAGGTTCTTGCCCACGTAATCGGGACGGATGGGAAGCTCGCGATGCCCGCGATCGGCCAGCACCGCCAGCTGCACGCGATCGGGGCGCCCATAGTCGAACAGCGCCTCGATGGCCGCGCGCGCGGTGCGCCCCGTGTAGAGGACGTCGTCGACGACGATCACCGTGCAGCCGTCAACGTCGAAGTCGATGTGCGAGGCGTGCACGATCGGCGCCTGCGGCCGGCGCCCCACGTCGTCGCGATAGAAGCCGATGTCGAGATCCCCCAGCGGCACGTCGAAGCCCAATAGCTCGCTCAGGAGCGCCTGTAGGCGCCTGGCCAGAAAGGCCCCGCGGCGATGGATGCCGACGAGCGCCAGCGTCTGCATCTCGGGCGCCTGGGGATTGCGCTCGGCGATCTCGTGGGCGATGCGCACGAGCGCCCGCCGCACATCGTCCTCTTCGAGGACGACTTTCTCGGTGTCCATCGCTTTCCTTCCTGGCCTCGCGGGACCGGGTTAAAGGAGCCTCTGTCGTAGTAGCGATGAAATGTATCAGCGCGGGGCGACGGGCTCGACACGGCTGCCCGCCGTGGCCCGAGACTCCCCTGGCGCCTGGCCTGTGTTTGAAGGCTCCCCCCCGTCGCCCTCGCCCGCCGAACCGCCACGGCCGCCGTTTCCCGCTTCCAGCGCCCTCTCCCCCGCCCGCACCCGCTCCGACCAGCGCACCAGGTGCGCGAGGCCGCGCTCGGGAAAGGGCACCTCGATGGTGTCGAAATCCCTCGGCACCTCCGCGCGGGAGAACACCGCGCGGGCCTCAGCCTTGCAGTCGGCGGCGGTGTGGCGCGTGGAGAGGTGCACCAGCGCCAGCATCCGCACCTGCGCCTCACATGCCAGCTGCGCCGCCTGCCATGCGGTGCTGTGCCCGGTCTCGCGCGCGCGCTCGCCGTCGGCCTCGGTGAAGGTGGCCTCGTGCACCAGCACATCCGCCTCGTGGGCGGCGATCCGCAGCGCCTCACACGGCGCGGTGTCCCCGGAGATGACCAGCTTGCGCCCCTCGCGCCCGGGCCCCATGACCTGCTCGGGCGCCACCCCATTGACCGCTTCCCCACGCTGCAGGCGGCCGAAGTCCGGCCCCGGCGTGACCCCCAGCCGCTCGGCCAGCTCCGGATCCAGGTGTCCGGGCCGCGAGTCCTCCACCAGCGCATACCCGTACGCCCGCCCGCGGTGATGGTGCACGGGCACGGCCGCCACCCGGTACCCCTCGCGCTCGACGGCCTCGGTGGGCTGCAGCTCGATGACGCTCAGCTCGTAGGGCAAACGCCCGTAGATGAAACGCGCCTGCGCCATCAGCTCGTGCAGCCCCGGAGGCCCATACACGCTCAGCGGCTGCTCGCGCTCGCGCAGCCCAAAGGACTTCAACATCCCCGGCAGCCCCAGCCAGTGATCGGCATGGAAGTGCGTGATGAAGACGCTGTCCAGGTCCGCCAGCCCCACCGAGCGCACGAGCTGCCGCTGCGTCCCCTCCCCGCAGTCGAAAAGCAGCCGATCGCCCCCCCGCCGCACCAGCACCGCCGGAAGCCCGCGCCGAGGCCCCGGCACCGAGCCGCCAGTCCCGGCGAAGAACAGAGATAGGTCCATAGGGCAACGGTAGCGGTGGGAGCCGGTTCGGCGGTGGAAGGGAGCCGATTCGGTGGCGGAAGGCTCCGATCGCGCAAGGCAGTCCGGCGCGGCCCTGCGCCCAACCCCCAGCCGCGGCCTCGACCCGCCCACGGCCGGTAAGCTGCTTCGAGGCAGGCGTCGTCAATGGCGTCGCGTGCGCCCGTAGCTCAGTGGATAGAGCGCTCGCCTCCGGAGCGAGAGGTCGCAAGTTCGAATCTTGCCGGGCGCGTAGCGGAAATCCCCTGCTAACGCGGGGGTTTTGTGTTTCCGGCGACGGGCGTGAGGTCGGCGTCGGGGAGCCCGTTTTCGCTGCTGGTGCCCGATGGTGCCCATTCAGAGCCCTCGATGAGCGCTTCCAGTTGCGCCTTGGACTCGGGATCACGCCGCATCCCGTGGCGGTAGACGCGGAGCGTGAACGTCGGATCGGTGTGCCCGAGCTGATCCATGACCGCGCCTGCATCGACGCCCGAGGGGCGACCAGCAGCGACGCGAACGTGTGCCGCAGCTTGTGGGGCGTCAGACGGTCCGGCAGCGGAACCTCTCCAGCTTCGCTGAGGCGCTTGTTGGCGCGCTCCACTGCCTTCGCCAGGATGCGAGCACGCATGTTGCTGGGATTCATCGGTCCGCCCGTCTGTGTCGGGAAGACGCGATCCGTGGGCTTGGCGTTGCTGCTCCCGGCCTTGTACTCGGTCAGCTCGTCGCGCAGGACAGGCAAGAGGTGCGCCTGGTGCTCGCGTCGGTCTTCCCCGCCCTTACGACGATCCGGTTGCCCGCGAGATCGATGTCGCGCCAGCGCAACTCGACCAGCTCCCCGATGCGCAACCCCGCGAACACGAGGGTCGAGAGGATCGCCCGGCGGGGCACTCGCCGGTTGGCGCTGGCCTCCTTGTCCAGCTCACCGGCCGCGTCGATCAGCGCCTTGATGTGTCCAGCCCTGTCGAGCCAGACGGGCGCGGCCTTGGACGCCTTCAGACGGCGGCGCTTGCCCCTGGCGGGATTGCGGTCAATCAGCTCGTACTCGACGGCCACCTCAAGGATCTGCGCGAGACGGGTGATCGTCTTGTTGATCGAGGTGGATGACAACGCCCGTCGCTCCCGGCAGTGGGGGAGGCCGTGCTTGTCCACGTACTCATCTGTCAGCGGCTTTCCGTCCGCCGCCGCGGTCTGGATCGCCTGGGCTTCTGCGACCTTCTCCTGCCGGTAGCGATCCACTTCCGCGACCGCGATCTGCGAGAGCCGGTGATCCTTGAAGAACGGCAGCAGGTGGCTCGTCAACTGCCACCCATAGTCAAGGCGAGTGCTCTCCCGCCATTCGCCCTTCGTGGCCTCGTACCACTGGCTGGCGAACTCGTGAAACGTCGGGTCCCGGTCGATGACCACGGCTGCGGGCTCCACCGTGGGCGGGCGCCAGATGCCGCGTCGCACGTCCGCGAGGACGTTCTCCAACTCGACCTCGGCGCTCTTGCGAGTCCATCCTTCCTCGGCTGTGCCGAGCGTCACGTACTGGCGGCGTCCGCACGCGCGGAACCGCAGCGCATAGGCACCGCTCGTTCGCTTCACGACCTGCCCCGTCGCTGGACGCGGCATCACTCACCGCCCGGGCGCGTGGGCAACGCGAGCGCTTCCTGGGTGATCCCGCGTTCCAACCGCAGGCGCCGCACCGTAGCCGCGAGGGCGGCGTCCGGTCTCATATGGAGATCATCCCCAGGTCCTCCAGGTGGCGGACGGCCAGCGAGAGCCATACCTCCTTGCCTGCGAGTGTCACCACCTCGTCGGCCTCCAGTCGGGCGAGCGCATGGTCGAGGACCCATCCTTTGATGTCGTAGATCGCGCGCTTGATCTCCTTGCGCGTCCACGGCGCGGGGTGATCGTCGCGGAGCAGTTCCAGGATGATCGCGCGCTCCGCGGTGCCGAGGTCTGTGGCCAGTTTGCTCATGTCGGGTCTCCTTGTCGTTGGAGGCCCCGGGAGGACTGCTCTTGGCGAGGAAGACGCCCTGTCTGTGCGGATAGGGTGTCTGCTGTGCCGGGAGTTAGCGCTCTCGGTGCCACGGCGCCCGGGTGATCCACTCACCGCGGGCGCCAACTTGTATGGTCGATTCCCTCGAGCGTAGCGCAACTTGGACCATATGACAAGCCCAGCATCCAAAGTCCTCGGTCGCGCCCTGCGGGAGCTGCGTACCCGCGCGGGGTTGACCCAAGCCCAGGTGGCAGCCAACGCCGGTGTCGATGGTCCGTATCTCTCGCGCGTGGAGAGTGGGGAGCGCGACCTGCGCTGGTCCACGGTCCTGCGGCTCCTTGATGCAATCGGCGCTGACCTGCACCAGCTCGCCGACGCGATAGTCGAGGTCAAGCGCCAGGGGTCGGCGCCGAAGCGCTGACGGTCGATCACGCGCGCTCCCCGCTGATCTGAAGGTGCGTCGTGGCTTCTCGCACCGGCAGCAGCCTGGCGTTGCCGACTGCTTGCCTGCGACGACCCCTCGTAGAGGCAGGCGCGGGGGGTCCTTGCGGCCCTTTGCCGGCAGAACGTGAGGCCCACGCGGCGAGGGCTTGGTCGAGGTCGAATCTGAGGCGTCCACGAGGCCCGTCCCCGATCCGCTCGCCGCCGAGCTCGCTCGCATGTGTGTAGATGAAGTCACGCGAAACCCCAAGCTCGACCGCAAGCGTCGCGGCGTCCACCAGCCGAACGCGGGGCTTGCCATGCAGCAGGTGGGCCACATGCTCCGCGATGGCCGCCACGAGCAGCATCTCTCGCTGTGTCAGCGTTGAGGTGGCGCCGGGAGGGCGTGTCGTCTGGGGTGTGGCTGGCGTCATGTTCACGGTGTGCGGCGTCGGCTCTATAGGTGTAAGCCGAGCAAAGCCCCCGCCGAGCAAACAAACCCCGTCAAAGACGGAAGGCGCCTGCCCACCAGCTCGCCGGGACCTCCCTCTGCTGGAGCGAAGCGACGCGGAGCAGCGCGACGCCGAGGGCCGCCAGGCCCTCCCCCTGCTGCATTGGGCTGGAGGTTGGGTTGTGCGAGAAGGCGCGCGAACGCGCCGGTCACGGGGGGCGTAACTTCTCGTAGGCGCCGGGCGGGGGCGACGCTCCCTCCACGGAGTGGATCGCCTAACCGAGCGACCCAACAGCCATGAAGTAGACGCCACCACACGCACCCCTCGGTGCCGCCGTAGACGCCCCGTCCCACGCCCCGGCACAACAGGCACCTACCGACGCCGAGCACTTGCCCACCCGCCGACCACGATCCTCGCCACGCAGCTGCCATGTTCCGGCCCGCCACCCAGCCCATCGAGTCTGCCATCCGCCATCCTCACCACGTAGCCCACGCTTCCCGTGCCACAAGCCGCCTGCCCACCATCCTGTCCTTCAATCCACCGCCACGCCACCCACTCAGCCCCGCGCTGCCATTCTTGGCCGATGTTCATCCTCGGCCTGCCGTTGTTCTGAATCGCCACACACTCTGCTGCCCGCTCGCTCCCGTCCGACACTCTGCGCCTGGACTTCCCGACACAATCTGTGATTTGGTGGGTCGAGGAAGGGGGTCCCCGGGTTTGAGCAAAGCGAGGAGGCGGGGACCCCCTTCGTCAAGACCAGGCGCAGAGCCAAATTCAAGGGCGCGAGCGGGCAGCAGGGTGTCCGTCTGGGGTGTCCTCCTTATAGACGAACACCTAACAGGACACCTTTGAGAACACCCAGGACTGCAGGAAGCACTGGCGTTCGAGGCCCACGTCACGATCTTCGCGCTTGCCCGCATCGAACGCGGCCAGAGCAACCCGGCATGGACCACCGTAAAGGCGGATCGCCACTGCGCTGGGAGTCACGCCGCAAGACCTCGCCCGCACGACCGAGGGCGGCGACGCATGACACGCCCGAGCCCGACCAAGACGGACATGCCGGAGCCGCGGTGCGCCGAGTGCGTGGGATCACAGGAAGCGCTGGCCCCCCACGATGGAAGAAGAGCAGGTCGCACCAAATGAGCATCGAGCGGCGTGTCGGAATGAGTGGAGGTGGAACTCAGACCACCTCCACCCATGGATCATGTTGCCGCTATTAATCACGGCCTAAATTACAACGTTACTCAATGTGAAGTTTGCCAGGAAGAGGCCATTATTGGCTTCCTCATTGTCAACAAAATTGCCCGCACAGCCCTTGGCTTCCTTGACTGTATATTTTAAGTCTTCAAGCGAATTTCGTACCTGAAGAGATTCGGCAAGAACCCAGTAGCGTATACTATAATGTGGTTTTAGCTGTGCGTTGATTACGACTTTACATTCGAGCGATGTGAGTTTGATTTCACATGCGGGCGAGCCCGTGCTTCCTATACGCATCTGTCCCCTGAATTCTGTAGAGTCTTCTTCCTTAGCAATAAGGTAGATAAAGACGCAATGATTATTAGTAGTGACTTCTGCTTTCCGGCCATTTGCTGTGCATTTTTCATAGCTCGCGGGCAATAGGACTTCTATAAGGAGATCCGTGGCCATAGGTATTTTCCCGGTGTATTTTGCTTCCTCGCACCGAAATCCTGGCGTTTCGCCCTCCTCTCCAGTCGGAAATAGGAATTCCTCAGTTTCATCGCCATTTACACCCGGTGGTTCCGTGTTAAATTTTCCATCGTTTACCCTTTTAAAGGAAATCAATGGCGCAGCGCTGTGAACATCATCGAGCTCTCCATCACCATCTAACGCAACGGTTTTGCTTGCTTGTATACCATATGGCGCACATTCTTTGTTGACTTCGGTAACAATGTTGGCAAGCACAGGAAAGATTGCGGTATTTTCGCTGCTTTCTCCAGTCTCCCCTATCTGCATCGTTTTTAGTTCTTTATTACTGCCAGGCGCTATTTTTATTTCACAGGTACCCACTGTTATTGTGCATGTACTAGTAATCCTAACAGGAATTTTGGATTCTGTCGCAGTTTGTTTGAGTTCCATTTCACATCCGCTAAGTTTCGCTTCTCCACTGGCGGATGACGCTGCAACATATTTACAGTTACCCCATTTTTCAATATCCATACGAAGATCGACACCTTTTTTTTGTTCTTTGCTTTCTTCGTTCTCAACTGTCCAACCTACTTTGCTGATACCTTCTTCGGGAGTTTGGCATGCGATGACTGTCCCGCCATCATCAAATGTTGCTTCAGCGATTTCGCCTTTGCCTTTAGGTTCTGAGTTCTTTGATTCAAATTCAGCGAACCCCGGCGCCACGAAGGCGGTAAAAGCTCCGATCAGCACGGCGAGGCCGACGAAGACCTTTGCCCTGGTCATCCGTTTGGCTTTTGCTTCGGGTACTGGCGCTGGGCGTGGTCGGTACGCTCGCGCCTTCTTTGCTCTGGTCATCTGTCTGTCCTCTGTTTGGTTGTTATTGGTGATGGGGCCTCCTCCTGCCCCTTGCCAGGAGTCTAACTTTCTGATGAACTCCAGACTTAGATCAAGGCATAGCACGGCAAGCGCTCGCTGTCAAGAACGGCGTAGTCGGGGCCTCTCAGCGCAGCAAAGAGGCTGCCGAGGCGGTCCCGCAAGCAGGAAGCCTTTGCAGCCGAGGTCTGCTCCTCTTGCCTTTCCGACGGCCCGTGCCTCTTGGGCGAGAGAGCGCAAGTTCGAATCCTGCCGGCGCATAGCGGATCGCCCGAGCTATCAGTCTTCGAGGCTGTCGAAAAAGGCACGCGGAGTAAAGACTGGCGGTTGAGAATCGGCCAAGCCTGTGAGGTCGCCGTCACCGGAGACCAAACAGTTGGCGCCAGCTTTTTGAGCGAGCGCGACGAGGTAATCGTCGTCAGGGTCCGGCGTGCTTGGCGCTGCCATCGGCGGATCGCCTATCAGAGTGGCACCAGTCCGCAGTCTGCTCACGAACGCCTGGGCTTCCTCGGCGGTCAGCCAGCGACGGAACTTGGTCGGTCGAGCACGCCGGTCAGCTCGACGAGAAGCGCCGGGCTGACCACCAGCTCGAACTGGCCTTCCATCCATGCGGTCAGCAGCCGCGCGGGCGTGCCGCCGGGAGACAGTCGCGCCGAGATCAGCACATTGGGATCAACGACGACCCGGCGCACCGCTGGCTATGGACGCTGCTCGCGTTGCTCGCGGCGGTAGGCGTGTACTTCGCGGGTGGCGAGCTCAAGCGCCTCGTCTTCGTCCAGGCCGTCGCCGGCCTGCATCCATCGGTCGAGCATCGCGCGCAGCTCCTGGCGGCTCTTGGCCGCCTCCTCACTGCGCATGTAGACGCGCAGGGCGTCCTCAATGACCTCGTACTCGCGGCGCCCCGAGCTGGCTGCCAGAGTCTTAGTAGCGGTGAGCAGATCGGGCTCCAGGTAGACGGTTGTCTTCTTGCGGGGCATATCCACATGATAGCGCCTTCTTGAAGGCCAGCCGTCAATCTCGGTCCGCTGGGGCTCCCGAGCGCTGCGCCCCAGCGCTGGCCAGGGCCGGTGTCCATTGGGCACCGGCGGCTTTCTGGTGCCCAAACCCAGCCGGATCGTGCCTGATCGCACCGTATCCAGAGGATCGTTGGAGGCCGAAATCCCTGTGCTGGCCTGTGATTCCAGCCTCTTTGGCTTCCGCAGTCGTGGCCTCCGGAGCGAGAGGTCGCAAGTTCGAATCTTGCCGGGCGCGCTTTCCGAATTCCCTGCTATTGAGCGGGTTTCCGCTCGGCCCGTTGGTTGTGACGGTGGTCGTGGGGATGCTGATATCGCTGCTGCTGCCCATTGCTGCCCATTCAGCAACGCTTACGCGCCCTCCAATCGGCCACACGGGCAGTTCTGCCTGTAGACTTTTGCCCGGGTAGTGCTGACCCCAATCAACTCGTCGGCGTAGACCAGCACGCACGCGCCGGGACTGGAGCATCGACATGCTTCCCATAGAGGAAATTCGCAAGCCATCGAACGCCGGCTGGATCGCGCGAGTCGTAATCAACCCAGATGCTGAAGTACGGGCAGCGCCGGCTGTTGAGCCTTCAACATCCCATCGCTTCGGTGAGGTGGATATCGCGTGGTATGGAGATGACCGCATCAAGATCACGCTCAAGGATGGCGGCCCCGCGCTAATACGGCAGGCTTACCTCAGCGGCTCTGGACGAAACGTGATCTTGGACGTCGTTGCGGCCTCCGACGCTTAGCTGCGTGTGATCTCCAGGGGAGCCGACCTGAAGACCGCTTTCAGAACCGATGACGCCGGTACGGCCTTCGGCACGCTGCTCTCGGCCCAACTACGACCTTCCACCAGCGCCTTCAGACGCTCGGGCTCGCCGGTGCGGCGATCCATCTGGCGTGTGTGGACCGCCAGCGTGAGATTCGGCGTGGCTGTCCCATCTGCGCCATGACGTAGAGAGCGTCGCTCCGTCAATGGCGAACAACAGCGAGGCGGCGCAGCAAAGGTGAGCCATGCTGCTCATGCATGTCCCGAGCGATCATGCGACCATTGCGCCATGCCAGAGAGCAATCTCCCGGACTACGCAATCGCGGGCTATTTGGCGGAGTACGACTTTATCCGAGAGGGGATGCGACACGACCAGCGCGAGCGTCATGGGTTCCTCGGCTTCGCGCTTGCTGCTAGCGGCCTCATCCTTGGGTTGTTGATGCGCTCGTCATCCGCACAGAAGCCCATCCAGGCGTGCTTCTTGGTCTGCCTGGCGGCTATTGTGACCAGCGTCGCTGAGGAATTGACTATCCGGGCGAGTCAGGGTGTCGCCAGCGCCGGTGCCTATCTGCGCTTGTTCGTTGAGCCCCACGTGCCCGGTCTTTACTTTCAGCGTCGTAACCATCTGTATGTAAAAAAGGCGAAGGGCAGGACAAGCGCTTCTCGCGGATTCGGCTATGCGTACATGGCACTGTCCGTGGCGTTTGTTGCCGCGTGGCCAGCCGCGCCCATCCATCACGGCGATCGGGAATGGTGGCAGACAGTTTTGGTTGCTGGTCTTGGCCTATACAGTGTCTCACGCGCTGCCAAGTTGATACGGTCGAGCCGCGCTGGGTGGATAGGGGTTAACGAGGCATGGGAAGAGATCGGCGCAGACGAGAAGAAGGCGAGCGCAGTTTAACCGCCCAAACCCCACCAATACGCCCTACAGGGTGAATTTCGGCCGCGCGCCGTCAACGGCAGTGGCGCTTTCAGAAGCGCTTGACCCGCCACCGCCCATTGCTGTCCATTCACGGCCCTCCACAAGCGCCTTCAGGCGCTCAGGCTCGCCGTCGCGGCGGTTCATCTGGCGGGCGTAGATCGCCAGGGTCAGGTCCGGCGTAGTGTGCCCCATCTGCGCCATCACGTAGGGCGGCGTCTCGCCGAGGGCGAACAGCAGCGATGCGAAGGTGCGGCGTAATGAGTGCGGTGTCAGGCCCTCGGGCAACGGCTCGGCCTCGTCCTTGGCGACCTGCTTGTTGGCCTGCTCGACGGCCTTGGCAAGCATCCGGCGGCGGACATTCGTTGCGCCCTGCCGGCGACCCGTGGCAGTGGGGAAGACCAGCGCGTCGGGTGTCGGGTCCAGACGCGCCCGGTAGTCGCCCAGCTCGTCGCGGAGTACGGGCAGAATGTTCACGACGCGCACCCCTGCGTCGGTTTTGGCGGCGCGGACGGTGATCGTGCTGCGCGCGAGGTCAACATCGCGCCAGCGCAGGGACAGCGCCTCGCCGATTCGCAGACCGGCGAAGGTGAGCGTGGCGAGCAGCGCGCGGCGCTGACCACGGCAGACCCTCGCCGTCTGGTCGAGCCGGCCGGCAGCGTCAAGGAGCGCCGCTATGTGCTCGGCGCGGTCAAGCCATGAGCGGCGAGGCGCGACGGCCGGCAGTCGGCGGCGTCTGCCGCGTGCGGGGTTGCGGTCGATCAGCTCGTACTCGACTGCGGCCTCAAGGATCGCGGCGAGCGTGGCGAGGCTCTTGTTGATCGACGTGGCGTTCAGCTTGCCCTCGCGGACCTTCCCGAGCCGGTAGCGGTCCACGTCCTCGACGGTGATCTGATCGAGGCGCCGGGACGCGAACGCGGGCAGCAGATGATTTGCAAGCCGCCATGTCAGGTCGGCCTTCCCAGCGTCGCTGAGGCCATCGCCGCGACTGCCGCCCTCCAGCACCTGACGCTCGAACCATTCCGAGGCGAAGGCGTGGAAGGTAGGAACCTCTCGCGGGGCCTCCACGGGCTCCATGACCAGCGGGCGCCAGATGCCCCGCCGCACGTCGGCGAGAACGTTCTCCAGCTCCGTCTGCGCCTTCGCCTGCGTCCAGCCGTCCTCGGCTGTGCCAAGGGTCACGTACTCACGGCGACCGTAGGCACGGAAGCGCAGGCCGTAGGTTGGGCTTCGCCTGCGCTTGTCCACCACCACCTGCCCTGTAGCTGGGCGTGGCATCACTCACCACCCCCCAGGTGCCGGCGGCTGGTGAACCTGCTGTCCTTCCACGGCGCGCGCCAGTTCTTGCAGGGTGATCCCCAGCGCCGCCGCGATGGCGCGGACGGTTGTCCACGCCGGGATGCTCTGTCCTCGCTCGATACGGGCCATCGCGGAGACGGTGAGGTTGGCCTCGTACGCGAGCGCTTCCTGTGTGATCCCCTGCTCCAAGCGCAGGCGGCGCACCGTGGCCGCGTAGATCGGGTCCGGCTTGGCGGTCGGCCTCATACGCTCACCATCCCCAGCGCGTCCAGGTGCCGGGCGCACCGCGACGCCCACACATCCTCGCCGTCCAGTTCCACGACGCCCTCAGCCTCAAGACAGTCCAGCGCCTTGTTGATGGCCCGCCCCTTGACGTCGTGCAGCTCGCGCTTCACTTCCTTGCGGGTCCACCGCTCGATACGGTCGTCTCTCAGGACCTGCAAGACGATGGCGCGCTGGACACCGTCCGGGTCGGTGTAGCTCCCGGCAGTCATCGCTCGACCTCGGGGAGCTCGGCGAGGAACCTCTCGATCTCGCCGACGTAGCGCTCTGCCGTGCGCTTCTGCTTGGCGGCGCCCTTCAGGTGCGGCTCGACTTCCGCATATTCCCGCTCGATCGCCAGCCGAGGCCAAGCAGCAGGACCCACCGCCGATGCGCTGACAGTCGATCACGCTCTTACCGGCAGCAGCCTGGTGTCGCCGCCCGCTTGCCTGCGACGACTCCGCGCAGCGGCAGGCACTGGAGGTCCTTGTGGCTCCTGGCTGGCAGAGCGGGAGGTCCACGCGGCGAGGGCTTGGTCGAGATCGAATCTGAGGCGTCCACGAGGCCCGTCTCCGATCCGCTCGCCGCCGAGCTCGTTGGCGTGTGTGTAGACACAGTCACGCGAGACCCCAAGCTCGGCGGCAAGCGTCGCGGCGTCCACCAGCCGGACGCGGGGCTTGCCATGCAACAGATGGGCCACATGCTCCGCGATGGCGGCCACGAGCATCATCTCTCGCTGCGTCAGCGCTGAGGTGGCGTCGGGAGGGCGCACCGGCTGGGCGGTGGTTGGTGTCGTGTTCATGGTGTGCGACATCGGCTCTATAGGTGTAAGCCGAGCAGGGCCCCTCCCGAGCAAAGAAACCCCTCGTCAAGGTGGAAAGCTGTCCCGCGGGCTCGCCGGGGCTCCCCCCTGCTGGTGCGAAGCGACGCGGAGCAGCGCAACGCCGGAGGGCCGCCAGGCCCGACCCCTGTAGCATTGGGCTGGAGGTTGGGTTGTGCGAGAAGGCGCGCGCAGCGGGCCGGTCACGGGGGGCGTAACTCGTCGTCAGCGCCCAGCGGGAGCGACGCTCCCTCCACGGAGTGGATCGCCTGACCGAGCGACCCAACAGCCATGACGTAGACGCCAACACACGCACCCCTCGGTGCTGCCGTAGACGCCCGTCTCACGCTCCGGCACACGGACGCCCACTCACACCGGACACTGCCCACCGCTGCCGGTCATCATCCACTACGTCGCTTCTCTTCTCTGCCACCCGCTGTCCGGCGGCCACCCGCCGTTGCACCACCACGGCCCACCGTCCCCGACCCGTTCATCCTTGCCTCCTGCGCTCAGCTCCCGTGTCGTTGTTCGTTCGTCCCCTCACCACTCTGCTGCCCGCTCGCGCCCGCCCGACACTCTGTGCCTGGACTTCCCGACACAATCTGTGATTTTGTTGGGTCGAGGAAGGGGGTCCCCGGGTTTGAGCAAAGCGAGGAGGCGGGGACCCCCTTCGTCAAGACCAGGCGCAGAGCCAAATTCAAGGGCGCGAGCGGGCAGCAGGGTGTCCGTCTGGGGTGTCCTCCTTATAGACGGACACCTAACAGGACACCTTTGAGAACACCCAGCGGGTGGCGGTCAGCCGAGCCGCTACTCACCCACGCCGGACAGCGACCCCCGAAGGCGGGCGTAGCGACTCGCCTGCCGCGTGTATTGCGGTATCTGTAGGCTCCGGCCGGTGAGCTACCAGGGGGACGCGAAGAAGCTGCGCCGCGATCTGGAGCGCAAGGGCTGGCGTGTCGAGAAGCGCAAGGAGTACTGGCTGCTCTTCCCGCCGGACGGTTCTACCGCCCCCGCGCGGATGCCTGGCACCCCCTCATCGCAGCGAACTTGGAGCAACCTCCTTGCCGATCTCAAGCGGAAGGGGTATAAGCAGTGAGCATGGAATACCGCATCTTCGTCCAGATCCCCGGCGTGCCCCTCGAAAACGAGGCTTCGTGGGAGCGCCTGATTGGCTGGCTTGAGCTCAACCACGGGGACCTCGGGCCCGTGATCTCCTGGGACGACAGCACTACGGCCCGCATCACGGTCGCCACCGATGCCGAGGACGCCGCCGCGGCGGCCGAGATTGCCTCTGGCGCGGTCTCCCGTGCCCTGCACGCCACCGATCTCGGAGCGCTGTACCCGCGCGCCATCGAGATCGAGCCCCTGGACGCCAAGGAGCCCCTCGCCGCGTAGCGTTTGGGCAGCAGCCCCATTCCGCTGCCTAAACCCCGCCGGATCGCACCCAATCCTGCCGCATCTGCGCTGCCGGCTGAGAGCTGGAATACCCCATGAGCGCTGGCGATCTGCGCCTTCCTCGCCTACTGGCGCCTCCCCTCCGGAGCGAGAGGTCGGCCGCTCGAATCGGCCCGGGCGCGTTTGTGAAGTGCCTGCAAGCAGGCAGGTTTTTCCGTCAGGCAGCCTCACGGTCGGCGTGGCTCACGTCCTGGATTTCCGTTCTACTGCCATCCACTGCCAGATAATCGCCCTCGGCCAGCGCCCGCAGCGCTGCCTTCTCGTCCTCGCCACGGCGCATCGACTGGCGGTAGACCCGCAGCGCGAGCGCCGGGTCGGCGTGCCCCATTTCGTCCATGACCACGCCGGGGTCCTCACCGAGCGCATACAGGAGCGAGCAGAACGTGCGGCGGAGCGAGTGCGGGGTCAGCCCGCTGGGGAGCGGCGGCAGCTCGGCGCCTTCGAGGTTCTCACTCGCGCGCTTCACCGCGGCCTTGAGCACCCGGCCGCGGAAGTTGTCATCGCTCATCCGCCCGCCGCGGGAGGTCGGGAACACGTAGGCGCCCTGGTCGATCGCCTGGTGGCTCGCGCGGAGCGTCAGCAGCTCGTCTCGCAGCGCCCTGCGTATCTTTACGGTGCGATAGCCCGCGTCGGTCTTGGAGCCCGTGTGCAGCCATCCTCCGGCGAGGTCAACGTGCCGCCAGCGCAGCGCGCACAGCTCGCCGATCCCCAGCCCCGCGAACGCCAGGACGGCGAGCATCGCGCGCCGCTTGACGTGTCGGCGGTTGGATGGCGCGCCGCGGTCCAGTTCGCCCGCCGCGTCGAGCAGCGTCGTGACCTGCTCCGCACGGTCAAGGTAGGTGCGCCTCGGCTTCGCCGCCTTCAGCCGGCGGCGCTTGCCGCCGACCCTGGCCGTGTTGCGTGGGATCAGATCCCGCTCGACCGCGACCTCCAGCACCTGCCCCAGCCGCGTGATTGTCTTGTTGATCGACACGGCCGACAACGGACGTTCCGCCCGCTTGCACTTGCGGCCCCGCCGGTCGGTGTAGGTCTGCATCCGCGGCTTGCCTCGCTTCGCCGCGGCGGCGATCGTGCGGCCCTCCGCGAGCTTCGCCTCGCGGTAGCGGTCAACCTCCGCGACCGTGATCTGCGACAGGCGGTGGTCCTTGAAGAACGGCAGCAGGTGGACGCGGAGCTGCCATTCGTAGTCCGCCTGCGTGTTCTCGGTCCATTCGCCCTTCGTCGCCTCGAACCACGCCGACGCGAACTCATGGAATGTCGGCTCCGGGACCGGCTCCGCCGCGAGCTGAACGACGTCCGACTGCCAGATGCCGCGCCGTACGTCCGCGAGCACGTCATCGAGCGTCGTCTGCGCCTTCGCCTCGGTCCAGCCTTCCTGCGGTCGCCCCAGCGTCACGTAGCGCCGCTTGCCATACGCCGTGAACCTAAGCGCGTACTTGAAGCCGCCACGAACCGGGTTACGTACGACCTCGCCCTTCGGTGCCCTGGCAGCCATCACGCATCATCTCCCATCACATGAGAGGCCCCCGGTCGGCGCGCTGCCGGCGCGCACGGCGCCCCTTTGCCTTCCGCGAGCCGGCCAATCTCATCCATGCTCAGCCCCGCGGCCTTCGCGCAATCGATGAGCGGCGCCAGCTCCGCGATGATCCGAGTATCGCGGTCCACCGCACGACGCCGGGCGTACGCTTCGAGTGCCTGCCGTACCTCGGCTTGGCGTTCGCCTTCACGCTCGCGGACACCGCGCGCTCCCTGCGCGAGCAGGTCGTCGGGCTCGCCACCGGCCTGCTCGGTGTGCTGCGTCTGCTCCTGTTCGACCGCGCGCACCAGCTCTTGCAGCGTGATCCCGAGCGTGGCCGAGACGGTGCCCACGGTGCTCCAGGCCGGATCGGTCACGCCGCGTTCGATGCGGGACAAGGTGGCGATGGTGACGCCCGCCTCGAACGCCAACCCTTCCTGCGTCATCCCAGGCTCGTGGCGCAGGCGGCGCACCGCGGCGCCGAGCTGGCCCTGTGTGTTCGGGCTCGGGTGCATCACGCCTCACCGCCTTCCGCCGCGCGCGCCAAGTCTTGCAGGGTGACGCCCAACGCCACCGCGACGCGCCGGACGGTCGTCCAGGCCGGCGTGCTCTTGCCGCGTTCGATACGAGCCATCGCGGAGACGGTCAGGTCGGCAGCAAGCAAGCGATGCGGAAGCTCGCAGCGGGCTCTACGACGTTTTGAAGCTCTTCCGTTTGCCGCTGCTCGTGCCGGACGGATTGGTCGCGGCGATTCGGTAGTAGTAGATGGTCTTCGGGGTGAGTTTCGCGACCTTCGCGGACACCGCGATCGGACTCCTCCCCGACCCTGGCGAGGACGAGCACGGCGCGGTGTGTCCGTAGGCGATGGCCGGCCCGTATTCGAACGTGCACGCGCTCACCGCTTCGCCGTTCGGGTTGACGGTGGCGTGCAGCACCGCCGATCTCGCCGTGACCGAGCCGGCCGCGCCGGTCACGACCGTCGGCTCGAGCTGGGGAGGCCCGTCGAACGCACCCAGCCCGACGGGTGTGCCCACGCCGGAGGGCCCGTCGAAGCCGGCGGCGGCATCGCAGGCGGTCGTGCCTTCGCAGTCGATGTCCCCGATCTCTTCGTTGATCGCCGGCTCGCCGCACGGACCGGCCGCTTCGCCGTCGCAATACCCGTTTCCGCCCGTGGCGACGTCGAACAGCGCGGACGCTTCGCCGAGATGCTTGTACAGCGTCGTCGCCGGGTAGTCGACCCCGTGGCTGCCGCCGGCGAGGCCGTAGAGCGCGCTGATCAGCGGCGCGGAGAGCGAGGTGCCGCCGAGCGTCAGCCAGCCCGGCGTGAATCCCGGTTCGTAGAGGTAGCTGTCGTAGACGTCGAAGCCGGTGTACGGGTCGGCGACCGCGGAGACGTCGTTGTCGAGGCGTTTGGTCCCGCACGCCGCGCTCGCCCAGCCCGGTGCGCCCAGCTGCCACGAGGGGGCGGCGAACAGCGTGCTGCATCCGCCTCCCGTCGCGCTGTACCGTTTGAATTCATTGCGGGAGGGGCGGCCGCTGTCGTTCCACACGGACTCGCTCTTTCGCGTTCCGTTCGCCTTGAGCGCGAGTGAGGTTCCCCCGATCGCCACCACCGACGGGAGCGACGCGGGCGCGTTCGGCATCCCGGGCGCCGGAAGGAACGCGGCTACCTCGTCCCAGTTGAGGTAGCCGGAATCGCCGGCGGAGGCCGCGATCACCACGCCGGGATGGTTGTAGGCGGCCTGTTCGGACGCCCCTATTTCCGTCTCCGGCGCGCCGTAGGAGTTGGAGACCTCGGTCGCCCCCAGCATCACAGCCTCGTTGACCGCCGCCGCGAGATTGGCAAGGCTCGCCGAGTCGGCCTCGACGACCACGATCCTGCACCTCTCGCACACGCTGTGCACGGTCTCCACGTCGAGCGACATCTCCAGCGACCACCCGACCGTATCGGCCGCGGGCAGCGACGTGGCGCTCCCGGACTGGCCGACCTTCTCGAAGCATCCGTTCGCCACGCTGCAGGCCGGGAGCCCGTACTGGGCGTCGAACGTGCCGAGATCCTTTTCGATGCTCGGATCGTCGTAGGCGTCAACGATCGCCACAGTCTGCCCGGCTCCATCCACGGACGGAGAGTAACCGTACGCGCTCGCGAGATCCGCCGGGGTGAGCCCGCCCGCCAACCCTTTGGAGGACGCGCCGGCGCCCACCTCGTAAGGCCTTACGCCTACAGCCCCCGCTGGAGCGGGAACGAGCGCCAGCGTGAAGCAGCTCGCGTCTCCCGGCTTCGGTGCCGGGCACACCGGCCGCATCTTCGCGTAGCGCGTTTCCCCCGGCAAGGTTGGAAGGTCCGCCCATGCCGGCAGCGCGCCGCTGCCCACAAGCACACCCATCGCGACCGTCGCGACAAGGGCAAGAGCGATGACTCTGAGGTGTCGCATGGCTACTTCATCCTCTTCCCGTCGTCTTTCTGCGACCCTCATCGGCATCTTCTCCGCTCCAGCGGGCGCCATCTCCTCAGCATCCCCCAAACCCAGTCCGCGCACCGGCCGATCGCATATCCCAGGGTGCCGCCCGCCAGCACGTCGACGAGATGGTGGGCGCGGCTGCGGACCCGCGCATATCCGATGCTCGCGGCGAGCAGATGCAGCCAGTTGCGTCGACGGGAGCGCCACATCCAACCGGCGATCGCAAACCCGCAGGCGGCATGCGTGCTCGGGAAGCTGCTCGCCAGGCCCAAGCGCCCGACCGGGGGAGAGCCATAGCCTGCGCTTGGCCGCGGCCGCCGGACCGTGACCTTGCCCGTACTTGAGACGAGGGCGGTGAACGCTACAAGCCCCGGCACGCACAGCCAGTGCCCGCGCGAGCCTCGATCGCCGAGCAGGCCGGTCGCCGTGAGGGGCAGCCACCACAACCGGGATGCCAGCCAGGCTTTCACGGCTCGCCCTCACCGGCTGCTCTGGTGGACGCCAGCCACACCTTCATGGCCCCCTCACCGGTCGCGCGCCGGTAGACGCCATCGGTGATTTCGCGCAACGGCCGGACGGAGCAGGGCACACTAGATGAGATCTCGGCGAGGCTTATCTTGCAGCGCTCGTAAAGGGCCATCGCCGTCGCCCGGGCGCGTTCGAGGCCGAACATCGTGACGTTGGTCAGCTTCCCCGCGCGCCGGTCGCTGCGCGGGATCTTGCCAAGCCAGCGCGCCTTGCCGGTCTCGTCGAGGATGTCGTCGACGACCTGGAAGAGCGCTCCCAGGTCGTGCGCAAACGCGGCGAGCGCTCGGCTCATCCGACCGCCGGCGAGCAGCGCTCCGCAGCGCACACACGCGACGATCAACACTCCGGTCTTGAGCATCTGCATGCGCCCGAGGTCATGCGCGTCGCCGGGACGATAGCCCGTTACGTCGAGGAACTGGCCGGACACCATCCCCGTGGTGCCGGTCGCCTGCAGCACGATGCTCAGCAGGCGGTTGCGCAGCTCGGCGGAGCCGCGCTGCTCCTGGAGGATCAGGCGCTGGGCTTCGCTCAGCAGCGCGCACCCTGCGAGGATCGCGATGTGCTCGCCGTACACGCGGTGGAGCGTCGGCCGGCCGCGCCGCCGCGCGTGGTTGTCCATCGCCGGCAGGTCGTCGACGATCAGCGAGTTGGTGTGCATGCACTCGATCGCGCACGCTGTCGGCAGCGCGTCGTCGATTGTCAATCCGAGCGCCTGGGCGGTGGCCATGACCAGGACTGGTCGCACACGCTTGCCGCCGGCCAGCAGCGCATAGCGGGCGGCCTCGGCGAGCCTGCCGGCTCCAGCGGGCACCTCGAACTCGATCTCCGCCAGCGCGCGTTCGACCCGCCGGTGCATGTCTCCGAGCAGCAGCGGGGCGGCCGCCGCGTCCTCGCTCGCAGGCTCGATGTGGACACCCTCGCGGACGCCATGCTCGAACCCGTTGCGCCGGCCGTGGGCCAGATGCAGCGGTGAGGGAGCCACCACGCCATCGGCGGCCCCCGCCCGCTCATCGATGAGCGCTCTGCCGTTGCGGATCACGAGCCCGCCCTCCTCCCTGGGACTTCGCGTCTCTCAACGGGCTCATTCCGGCTCAAACGCCGTGACTTCGCCGGTCGTGTCCCCTGCAACGCAGAGCGGGCTTCCCGAGCACGACACGCTGGTGAGGTCCGTGCCGAGCGCCTGCTCGTTGCGCCACGTTTCGCCGCCGTTGTCCGAAGCGAAGACGTTGCCGGTGCTGTCCACCGTAACGCACGTCAGATTTTCCGTGCAGGTGATCGCGGTCAGTTTGTTCGTACCGTCGATGTCTTCTTTGGTCGCGGTCGCTTCGCCGCTGCTGTTGAGCGTGAGGTCGAAGACGACGCCGGTGGCGTCGATCGCGACGCACGATGTCGTAGCGGCGCACGCGATGCCGTTCAGCGCCGGTGAGCCTTCGATGGCCGTTGACTTCCAGCCGGCTTCTTCCCTGATCTTCGCTTCCGTGTTCGCGACGTGGACGTGTCCCGTATTATCGACCGCCGCGCAGAACGACGCAGAGAGGCAGTCGACGGCGTTGATCGCGCCCGAGCCGATGCTCAGCGAGGTCCATTCGCTCGACGCCGGTTTGGTCGAATAGCGGATGAAGCCTTCGCCTTCCTGTCCGTCCACGCAGAAGGACGAAGTTGGGCAGGAGATCGCCACCACTCCGTATCCCGGGCTGAACGCTTCTGTCCACGCGCCGCCCAGCGATGTCGCGTAATACATGTTGCCGCCCGTGCTGCCTGGTTCGACCAGGCCGTCGGCGAGCGTGCACAGGGAGCTCGTCGGACACGCGATCGCCTCGCTCGGACTGGCCCCTTTCGGTCCGCTCCACGAGGTCCACGTGACCGGTGCGCTCGCCGTGGCGCTCACCGCCGTCGCGTACAGCGCCTTCCCGGTACTGTCAGCGACCACGCATTCGGGCGCCAACGGCACACACGAGACGGCGTTCACTTTGTTGCTCGAATCGATCTTCTGCGTGTAGCTCGGCGGAACGACGGCCGGGATGAACGCCGTGGCGTTGCCGGACGTGTCGGCCGCGACACAGAGCGCACCCGACGCGCACGAGACGCTCGTCAGTTTGGTGCTGAGCGCGTACTGCTTGCTCCACGTCGCGCCGGCGTTGCTCGATGCGAAGATGTCGCCGCTGCTGTCGACGGCGGCGCACGTGAATTCTCCCGCGCAGGCGATCGCGGTCAGGTCGTTCGCGTTGTCGATATCGTGCTTGGCCGGTTCTTTCGCTTCACCGCTGCTGTTGATCGCCAGGTCGATGACATCGCCGGCCCCGTCGACGGCCACACACGACGTCGTCGAGGTGCAGGCCACGCCGTGCAACGCGGTCGAGCCGTCGATGTCCGTCATCTTCCAGCCGGACGTTTTCTCGACGTGCGCTTCGGTGTTAGCCACGTAGAGATCGCCCGATCCGTTCACGACCGCGCAGAACGACGAGGAGAGGCACGACACGCCGTTGATCGCGCTCGACCCGATTCCCGTCACTTCGGTCCATTCGCTGGAGGCTGGTTTGCTCGAGTACCGAACGCGGCCGCTTTCCTGCCCGTCGACGCAGAAGGATTCGGCGGGACAGGAGACCGCCAGGACGCCGTGTGCCGGTTTGAACGCTTCTTTCCATCCGCCGCCCAGCGAGGTCGCGTAATACATGTTGCCGCCGCCTTCGGTAGCTTTGCCGGCGCCGAGCGCGCACAGCGAGCTCGACGGACAGGCGATCGCCTCGCCGGGGCTGGCGCCGGTCGGCCCCGTCCACGTTTTCCACGTGGCTGCCGCGGTGGCGCTCACGTTCGTCGAGTACAGCGCGTTGCCATTGCTGTCGGTGACCACGCATTCGGTCGATTCCGGGATGCACGACACGGCGCTCACGCTATTTTTGCCGTCGATCGCTTTCGTTTGCAACCCTTCGCCCCAGTACACACAGTGCTCGACCGCGGCCGACGTTTCTTTCGTGGAGTTCGTCACGTGCGCGAAGTAGCGACCGTATTTCGTGGGACATCCGGGCTGGCTTTCGCTGCCATTCTTATGCACCCAGGGCGCCGAGGTGCCGGTACCACAGGTGTCCCCGCTGGCCTGACCAGCGCGGGCGCATAGTTCCACTTCGAACTGTCCGAAGCTCACCGGGACGTCTTTTAGTTCTACTTTTAGAGCTTCTTCTATAATGTAGTCTTTTAGACTGCCTGTCGTGAAGACCAGGTTTTCGCCTTCTTTAGCCACCCAGCCGAAGCCATTACCTTCGCCTTTGATTGTGCCTTCGTTAAACGTGCTCCGCACCTTAAAGCACGCGATAGCGGCGGCTGGACATTCCGAAGGTTCCCATTTTTTGACGGCTGTGATGCCCGTTATCCCGTAAACGTCCCTGCTGTGTTCACCAGCACACGCGAGCGCACGCCCTTTGATCTTGCCGACGTATGCCCCAGATTCCATTTCTTCCGTCGAATTGATTCTGTCACCGGGCGGCAGTTCGACACTCAAAGTTTCGTTGAGCGGCCCTGCTTTGTCGTAGCATGCCGTGCCTGCGCCCAGTTCGGCCGCCGCCCCACAGGCGACGCCAGACGCAACGATCGGCGAGACTTCGCCAGGGAGGTGATGGCCGGGCGTGTCGATCGTAAAAGCATTGATCTGAAATTCGTTGTGGTAAGGCGATCCGCTGCAGTTCGGATCGACAAGCGTGGCGGCCGTCAGCGGTTTCACTTCCGCGTTCAGGCGAGCGAAGCCCTTCGCGTAGGTCATGCCGGCATAGCTGCGCAGGTGCAGCCACGCGAGTTCATGTTCGATCAGCTTGGCGAGCGTGCCACCGCCGCTGATCAGATGATCGTCCTGGGCCAGCCGCTTGAGTGCTGCTTCGATCTGGGCCATCTCCGACGCTGACAGCTTGTGCTTCTGGCCCTGCCCTTCCGCCAGCGCGTCGAGCGCCGGAGCGGTCTGCTGCAGTCCGTTCACCGCCATTTCCTGGAGCCCGGGATCGCGCGAGACCAGTTCGGTGATCCTGCCCATGTTTTCTTCATAGAGCGGCAGAAAGTGGCGGCCGGCCGCCGAAGGCTGCGCCAGCACACCACGCGCGCGGTACAGCGTGGCGAGCATGCTTACCGTCGCGGCGGTGCCGTGCGCGGGCTCCTGCGCCTGCAGCGCATCCTGGAACGAGCATTCGGCTTTACAGCCAACCGCGCTTGTTATTGGCGTGGGCGCAAGCCCATCGAGCCCGACTTCTTTGAATGCTTTTTCGGCGTCTTCGCCGATTTCGGCCGACTGCCTCTTTGCTGCCACCACCGCGGCGTACCGGAACTGCTCGAAGTTCGCAAATGGACGCGCCCGTCCGAGCCCCAAATAATATGTCTGCGCCAGGAAGAATATCTTTGCTGCTGTTTCCACGTTCGTCTTTTGAGCGAGCAGGTAGAAAGCGTGGCTGATGATCGTGCTGTTCTCGTGGATGCCGTGGCTGTCCAGACAGGTATTGACGTATTCCGACAGCTTTTCGGGGTCCGGGTATGATTTGCCTTCTATCGTTATTTCCGAGTGTCTTTTCGGTTGCTTGAGGTCGCGGAACGGGCCCCCCGGCGCTTCCTTGCCGAATTCCCAGGTAGGTTCGATAGATTTTTCTTTATGCTGGGCCTTTTCGTAGGATTCCAAGCCCTGCCCCATAGCGTCAGCCCAACCCTCGGCTATCGCTCCCGATTCGCCTTCGTCCGCCTCGTCCGCGGTGTATTCCGTGATTGCATCAGAGTACTCGTGTCCGACGATGTCGACAGCCTTCGGAAAGCCCTCGCCGAAGACGATCTCATAGGCGGCGCCGTCCCATTCCGCTTTCTTGTATTCAATGCCGTAGTGGACCGTGGCGGCCTCTGGCTTTTCGCCTCTGCCGGTTTCGCCTTTGCCGTTGTAGTTCTTGCCGTTGTAGCCTGTCCACCGCCTGGGTTCCCGTGAGAGGCTATAGAAGTAGCGGTAGGCGCCTTCTATGTATCGATAGGCGGCTTTCACGTCTGCGTCGGTGCCTTTATATACTTCGGGGTCCTTGACCACGAGTTTCCCTGGCAGTTCTTTGACTTTGTTTTGGGCGGTGTAGATTTCGACATTGGGTTCCGGTGTCGTGGCGTTGAACGACTTGACGAAGATGTGCAGGATGCTGCCGGTGGCCGCGTCCACAACGTATTCGTTGGATGCGTCATTCGGGCCGGCCGTCAGCCACACGAACCATGCCAGGCGAGCGGTCGGACCGAACGGATGCGAAGTCGCTCCGGCGTAGATTTCGAGGCGGGGTGGGTGCACCAGCTTGCCGTTGGGCAGCGCCTCCTTGGCGAGCGCCAGTGCGCGTGCGCCGTCGAGCGTCGCCCGCTTGTCGGCGAGCGTCACTTCGGGGATGAACGAGCCGTTCACGAATTCGACATTCTTCCCGTCGGCAGTGAGGTCGACGCCGATCCCGCCGCCGAAGACGGGCGTGCCGTCGACCACCTGCGGGAAGGACACGTGCGACCTGGTTTTAGTGATCGGGTCGGTCACCAGCTCGGGCCTGCCGAGTTCGTTGAGCCCGCCGTACATCCCGAAGAGATTTCCGTAGTGGGCGAGCACCGCCTTTGCCTTGAGGACCGGCGTCTGGCTGGGCGAGACTCCCAGCGCGGTGAGTGGTATGTCGACGATCGCGGCGTCGGCCACACGCGTGCTCGGGTCGACCGCCACTGAGAGGCGCGAGCCGGGTACGGCGGCGCCGCGCAGGCGCTGTTCGGCCGCGCGGCTGATCGGCGCGAGTGAGACGGGCGCCGGGGTGCTCGCGGTCCTCGCGCCGGCGGACCCGATCCCGATCAGTATCGCTGGCAGCGACAGGCAGCCCAGTCCGAGCGCGGCGCGTGTTGCCAGCCCCTGACGTCGGGGTTCCGACCGGTCGCGGCGCGGCCGTGGCCCGCCGGACGGGCGTGCGACGGCCAGCAGTGCGGTGGCTAGCTGGCGGCGGGAGGATGTGCCCCGCGTCGCGAGATAGGCCACGCTTCCGGTGAGCGAACCGAGCAGGCACCACACGGGCGCGCGCCACAGCAGCGACGTGGCGTCGGCCTCGAAGTGCAGTCCCAGGAGCCCGCCTGCCTGGGCGTCGACGCGGGCGAGTAGCGCAAACAGCCAGCAGATCAGCGTCAGCAGCGTCCCGGTGCGCAGCGCATTGGCGATGCTCAGCCGCACGTCCTCCCCGCTGCGCCGTGCCGTCAGCCAGCCCGCGGTGAGGACGGTCCCCGCCGCGAGCGCGAGCAGCAGGGCGAGCACGGCAGGCACCGCGTGGGAGGCGCCTGCGCCGGTGCTCGGCAGCGTGCCGCCCAAGATCGAGCCCGACCCCTGCGTATGATCGAGCGCCTCCATCCGCCAGTCGAACGACACGCCGAAGCACGCCAGGAAGAGGCTGATCACGAGCGTCGGCAGTGCAATCAGGGCCGCGGCGATGCCGGTCACGGCGTGACTGAAGCCGCCGCCGAAGAGCGAGCGGGCGTCGCCGCTGCGGCCGATCAACACCGCCCCGCTCACGAGCACGCCAAGCGCGCTCAACGTAAGGCTCGCCAGCAGCGTGCGCAGCGAGCACCGCAACGGCGTTGCCCACGGGCCCAGCAGCCGCGCGGCCTCATGCCGCCAGCTCCCGCCGAACACCCCCACGAGTCCCCCCAGCGGCGCGAACAGCAACCCCCAGGCGAGCGGCAGCACGAACGCCTCGACCGTCGAGGGCAGCACCGGCACCCCGTTGCCGATGCCCGAGGCCGTGAAACGCAGGGGCAGATAGAGCGCGCCAAACCCCGCGAGCAGGGCGTACGGAACGGCGATCGACGTGGCGAGGAGCATCCTCCCTCGCGCCGATCCCCGGGTGACTCTCGCCGCCGCCGCCGTCGTCGTCGCGAGCGCGAGCCCGGCGAGCAGCAGGCCGGGCAGCGCCGCAAAGCGCAATCCGGCCGTGTGGTTGAAGAAGGAGATGCTGACCAGCTGTGTCAGATAGAACGCGACGGCCCCGTCCTGGACTGCGACACGCAGGGCGTGCTCCGACAGCGCCGGTGCGCCAGCATCGCCCGCGCCAGCCACCAGCGCGATCACACTCAGCGCGATCAGCGACAGGCCGACGGCGAGAACCGCCGCGCCCGCGCACAGCACGCAGCGGGCGAGGCGGTCGCGAAGCCGCGAGGCGACACCAGCCCGTGGAGCAGGTTCCGCGACTCTGGGAGCAGGTCTTGTGACCCTGCGCCTATTCATGTGACCACTGGGCCGAGCGGCCCGCCCCGCGCCTGAATATCGACTGACAAGAAGTCATCGTCGGTTCTCCCTTGGTGTGCATGTCAGCATCCATCGGGGTCTTTTTAGAACGGCCTCGATTTGCGAACGATTTCAGCACTGCCAACCCGCTCGCGCTACACCAATGTGTTGCATTTGGATGACCCGAAATGCGCCAGGCTGTTGCATCGTGGTGGCTGAGCGTGTTCGGAGCCACGTCAGCCCGTTCCGCGAGCGCGTCGTCTGGGGGGCCGCGTCAGCCCGTGCCGTGAGCCGACGCCTGTGCGTCGCGCCGCCTGCGCAGATCCTCGATTCGCAGCGCGACCTCGATCTCGCCTTGGCGCCGCTGCAGCTCACACCCCAACCGCCCCTCGATCTCGTTGCGCCGGCGGTGGACGGTGCTGCGGTCGACTCTGAGCGCAGATGCGGCCGAGGAGACGTTGTGTCCCGTCTGGCAGAGAGCGCGCAGCGTCTTGCGGGCCGCCTGTCCGCCGATGCGCATCTCGTCGAGCGGCGACAGGTAGGTCTCAATCAGAGAATCCGCGAATGCCTCATCCTGTAGAGCCGCCGCCTCCTGCGCCACATTCCGATACCGCGTGAGCTTGCATGGCCTGTAGCGCGTGACCAGCACCGCCCGCTCGGCTTCGCTGTGGGTCTGGCGCCACCCCGTGACCCCCCTTCTCGACTCGCCGAGGGCCAGTGACGCGTCCATGTGCTCCTGCGCCAGCAGCACGCGCTCGACATCGGCGAACGCGAGTGGGCGCTGCCCGCCGAGCCAGGCCCACACCGTGCCCTCGCCACGCGCGATCGACAGCAACTCGCGGCCGAACCCGGCGGCCAGACCACGCACGGCCCTGCCGGCCTCCACGCCGGTCGCGATCACGCCGAGGTGCCAGGCATCGAGTCGATACCCAAGGTCGATGAGCTCGCCGCCGTCCACCGGCTTGCCCACGAGCAGCCTGCCCACGATTTCGGCGTGGCGCTGCTCTCGTGAGCGCTCGCCACGCCTGATCTCCGCCGTGTGCGCGTGAGCGATCTCGTCCTGCGGGCGTACGAGCAACGAGTCGATCACGGTCGACACCTGGTCCAGCGCGGCGCGCAGCTCGGTCGAACCGCCATCTCCAGCCATGCGTTGCAGAGTACAGCAATCCAACTCTCAGTAGGATTTTGATTGAAGCCTGGCTTCTAGCCATTTGCTCGCGGCCATCCGCCTGGTTGAAACGGAGACCTTCAGTTCCGGTGCGTGGTAATGTTCCAGTATCAACCCAAACCGGAGGTGGGCGGTGCGCGGGCAGATCAGCAAGATGCGGTCGATCGGCTGGGGCGCTGGGAACGGCGTCGTGCGTCTGGTGGCCCTGCTGGCGCTCGGGGCGGCCCTGCTGCCGGCCCGGGGGAACGCGGCATCGTTCGGGCAGCTCTACGGGTTCGGCGACAACCGTTTCGGGCAGCTCGGCAACACGACGAACAACAGAACCTCCAAGCCGAACCCGACGCCGATGCCCGTGACGCTACCGGGCGAGGTCGGCCCCGTCACGCAGGCCGCTACCGGCGGCTACTTCAGCCTCGCGCTCACCTCCACCGGCCAGCTCTATGCATTCGGCGAAAACTACTACGGTCAGCTCGGCAACCCAGACAGCAACCTCGAACGCGAACCAAACCCCACACCGACGCCGGTCACGCTGCCGGGCGCGACCGGCCCCATCACGCAGGTCGCCGCCGGCAGCGCCTTCAGCCTTGCGGTCACCGCCAGCGGCCAGCTCTACGCATTCGGAAACAACTTGTGGGGCCAGCTGGGCAACGCCACCAACGACGGAATGTCCGGCTATGAAGCCAACAACCCCACGCCGACGCTCGTCACGCTGCCGGGCGAGACCGGCCCAGTCACCCAGGCAGCAGCCGGCGGGCCCGACAGCCTCGCGCTCACCTCCACCGGCCAGCTCTACGCATTCGGCGAAAACTTCTGGGGCCAGCTCGGCAACACGACGGGCGCAAACACCCCCAACCCAACGCCGACGCTGGTAACGCTGCCCGGCGAGGTCGGCCCCGTCACCCAGGTCGCCGCCGGCGAAGGCTTCAGCCTCGCGGTCACCGCCGGCGGGCAGCTCTACGCATGGGGCGAGAACATCAACGGCGAGCTCGGCAACGAAACCAACAACCTCTCCGAAGAACTGAAGCCCAACCCGACGCCGACGCCGGTCACGCTGCCGGGCGCGACCGGCCCCGTTGCCCAAGTCGCCGCCGGCACCGCCCACACGCTCGCGCTCACGTCCACCGGCCAGCTCTACGCCTTCGGCTACAATAGCTGCGGCGAGCTCGGCAACACGACGAACAACAGGACCTGGGCGGCGAACCCCACACCCACGCGCGTCGGATTGCCCGGCGCAAGCGGCCGCATCACGCATATCGCGGCCGGCGACGAATACAGCCTCGCGCTCACCTCCACGGGCCAGCTCTACGCGTTCGGCTGCGACGTCTTCGGCGAACTCGGCGCCCCGCCCGGCGAAGAACTGCTGGAGCCGCATCCGACGCCGCAGCAGGTGGCAATGCCGGGCGGCGCGAGGGTCGAGACAATGGCAACCGGCGCCGCGTCGTCCCACACGCTCGTGATTCTTGACGGTCTCTCGGTGGCCAACTCCTCTCTGCCTTCCGGCGAACTTGGCCTCCCCTACAGCACGCAGGCGCAGGGGACAGGCGGAGCCGCGCCCTACACCTGGTCCGCCGCCGGCCTGCCGCCGGGCCTCTCGATCGACCCCGAAAACGGCGCCATCTCCGGCACCCCAACCACACCCGGCACCTACACCGCCATAATCACGCCCACCGACGGCGCCGGCATCGAAGCCCCCACACCATTGACGATCAAGGTCAAAGGGCCCTACGAACCACCACCCCCGCCGGGCGAAAACGAAAAAACAACGCCTTCAGCCCCAAGCACAACGCCTACAACCCCAAGCGAAACCCCGCCACCTTCGGGGCCTAGCGGGGGAACACCGTCGCCCTTGGTGCAGGGCGCACGCCAGTCGGCGACGCGCTGGCGCGAGGGCAACCCGCTCGCCCATCACATCAGGCAAGCAAAGATCCAGACCGGAACGACCTTCTCGTTCTCGCTCAACGAGCAGGCCACCGTGAGCCTCAGCTTCCGCCAGCTCATGGAGGGACGCCGGAGCGCTCACGGCTGCATCGCTGAGACGCGCGAGAACAGACAGCGCAAGCGCTGCAGCTATGTCGTCACGCGGGGAACGCTCTCCCTCACCGGCCACAGCGGCATCAACGAAGTGCTCTTCGCGGGCCGGATCTCACGCATTGACGAGCTGAAGCCGGGGCGCTACGAGCTGATCATCACCGCCACCAGCTCCGCCGGTCAGCGCTCGACGCCGGTGTCGCTGAGCTTCACGATCATGCGATAACGACCTCACGCGGGCGGCTAACTGACGTGCCCAGGGACATCGACGTCTGGGAGATCAACGAGGCCTTCGCCTCGGTCACGCTGAGCTCGATCTGGATGCTCGGCATCGATGAGGACCGGGGCAACATCAATGGCGGCGCCATCGCCCTCGGGCGTGGTGATCTTGCTCAGGTTGGCTGTGACCACCTTCTCCAGGTAGGGAGTGCGGCCCTGGCGCCACGCCTGCTCGCTGGAGGGCGCCAGCCAGCCCAGGCCGAGGAAGATATCGATCGCAGTGACAAACCCGCGCTCTGGGAGCGCGGCCTCGGCAACCGCCGCCACGCGCTGTTCAAGGCGCCTGTCGTTCATCGGCGGGCCGCACGCTAGCGTCTGGCGCACCGGAGGGGTTCCTCGTGGACACGTGCACTCTGCGATCGCTCATCCAGTCGAGACAGCGTTCAGGTCGGTGGGCTGAGCCGCTGCGTGCCGGTGAGCTCCTCATAGCGACGGACATATCCTGGCAGCGACGGAGGGCGCTGCTCGTGCGGCGCTCCCAGCAGCCCAAGCAGTTGCCCCACCGTCCAGCCGTGGAAATCGGCGTGGTGGTTCAGCGCAGCAGTGCACAGCTCGAGCGCGTGCTCTCCCTCGACGAGCCCGGCGAGGAGCGCATCCGGGTTCACGGCGCTGACGCCGTGGGGATTCGTGTCCTCGCGGCGGAAGTGCTTCAGGTTGACGGTCACAACGAACCGTGCTCCCGCCGCCACGGCTGCCGCGAGGACGTGGCGATCCTTGGGATCGTTGGTCATCTGTCCCACGAGGGCCTGGACCTCACCGGCTGGGACTTCGGCATTCGGATAGAGGGCACGGAGGGCGCTCGTCATGCGCTCCAGAACGCGATCGACTGCATGAGGGCGCTCCTCGCCGTAGCGACTGAGGTTGCGCGCGATCAGGTTTCGACGCACCTCGTCGAGGATGAGGGCGCTCCAGCACAGCTCGTAGAGCCCCTCCAAGGAGTGCCAAACCAGAGCGTTGCGTAGATGCCGCTGGTAGAGGACGCTCGCGTCCACGATCACACGTGGCGATGACAATTGGCCCCTGACCTTACGGCCCACGCGGCGGCAGCGTGGTGGTCAGTCGTCGTCGGCGAGCTGCGTTCCGGCCTGCATCGCCTCGCGCATCCCCTCATGGGCGGTTTCCCGCCGGCGCTTGTAGTCGAGGAGCGCGCTCGCCGGTATCCGCCGGTGGCCGCCCGGGGTCCTGGCATGGGGAATGCGCTCCCGCTCCAGCAGCGCATTCAGATGGGTGCGAGAGACGCTGAGCAGACGGGCCGCGTCCTGGGCTGTCAGCTCCTCATCGAGGACGACCACCTCGGGGTCCTGGCCGCCGGCCTGCCGGCGCAGCAGCTCCTCGGCCGCCCGCAGCGCCTTGACCGGGAACAGCGCGTCGTCCAGCCCCAACTCTCCCAGCGGCACAGCTCCACGAGCCGAAGACATCCGGCCGAGAGCGCCGTGCAGCTGCTCAGCCGACGCCTGGAGTTCCTCCGGCGATCGCGCCGGAACCCCGCGAGATCCGCCAACACTGGCGGGCATGGCCTTTCGGCGCGAACTCGATGGACGACGACGACCGGCGGGCTTTCGCATGCCCCCCATGCTAGCGGCAATTCGCAAAAATCGCCACGAGCTGCAAAAGGCGCTCACAGTGCTCGTGGCGTTCGGTCGGGTCGTGGGCGTTGTCGAAGCCGCGTACCCGTGTGCCATGCGCCGTCCCGCAAGATGACGAGCGTGAATCGCGTACTCGACAGGATGGGTGCTGGTCCGCCATCACGACGTCTGGTGCTAGTGCCAACTCCCAGCGACGATTCTTGGATCGGTCGCAGACGGCGCCGCTCGCGGGCGCCGATCCCACTGCCATCTACTGCCAGATAGCGGGTGTCGCGAGGTGTCGCGGGGTATCCCGCCGAACGCGGAACCCCCCGGAAACACTGGCGATGGCAGCATTTCCGGGGGTCTGGTTTGGCCTCCCTGGGTTCCTCCGGAGCGAGAGGTCGCAAGTTCGAATCTTGCCGGGCGCGTGGTCGCATCGGCGCAAGCCTCCAGCCGGTGGCGTCGGTACGCTCGATGATGCTACCTGACAGTTCCCGGATGCTCGCTGCCGGCTATGGCAGCCTTGCGTGAACGCCAGGTAGCGTCGCCTGCCGCGTGTCCGCTGTCAGGAGCGTGAGTTCATGCGCAAGCGCTGTAGCGGCGATCCATAGGTCATTCGCGGGTTGTCTGCCGGAGGCGGCTCGCAGCTGCGCATAGTGCGCTGCAACGCGGCGATCTACTGCCAGCACCGGTGCCTGTTCGAGGATCGCCGTCAGCCGAGCTAGCCGCCGCGCGCGCAGCTCTTCCGGCGCGAGCAGTACGCCGACCTCCAGCTCGCCGATCGTCACAACGCTCACCGCCCACGTTCCGGGCTTTTCGGGCGCAACGTCGCCGGCGAGTACGCTCGTGTCCACGAGATGCGCACTCACGCGGCGGCTTCCGCATCGCGCATCGCGCCCAGCTCCGCCGTCCACCCGGGATCGACGGGAGTCTCGGCGAACAGCTCCCCCAACGCCTCGGGCGGCGCCGGCGTTCGAGCGCCGGGCAGCGGGCCAAGCTCAGCTACCGGACGCCCGCTCACGGTGATCGTGAAGCGCTCGCCCTGCTCGGCACGTCGCAGCACCGCGCCAGCCTGATTGCGCAGCTCGCGCTGTGGGATCATCGTCGCCATGCACCTAGTGTAGCGGGCTTGCTACGGCCCGCAGTAAAGGGCTGTCGGATTGGGCACCGCCCTCTTAGGGCTCACGCGTGCGCCATCGTCGCCAGCGCCTCCTCCTCGGCGTCGGTGTAGTCGGCTTCGACGCGCTTGGTGGTGTACTTGCTGGCCTTGGCGATGGCCTTTTCGACGCGCTCGGCGTCCTTGTCGATGCCGATCACGATCAGGGCCGCGGTGCCTTCGTCCAGCATCTCGCCTATCTCTTTGGCGTCGCTGCGGCTGGTGCCGTGTGCCAGATGCCCTATCCATGCCCCCAGGCCGGCGCCACCGGCTGCGACGACGGCTGGCATCGCCACCGGTGCAGCGACAGCCAGGGCGGCGCCGGCGGCCAGCCCGACCCAGGCGCCGTGCTGGGTCGGCTTCTCGGTCTTGCTGACGCGGACCTGACCGTCGGCCTGCTTGCTGATGATCGCTGAGTCGTAGGACCCGATGAAGCCCCCGGAGTGCAGCGCCTTGACGGCCTCGTAGTCGGCTTCGGCCCCCGCCAGATCGTCGTAGACGCCTGCGAAGAAGAACATCGGCTTGTCGCTCATGTGAGAACCTTTCCTGAGCTGTGGTGGTCGTGCCCGCGAGGAGACGAGCTCCTCTGGCGCTCTCTACGCTAGTCCCGCTTCAGGGCGCCGCATCAACCGAAGTGGGTGAAGCGCGCTCAGCGGATGACGCGCGCTCGCGCTCTGAGGAGGGAGGCGATCGGGATGCCCCCCCGCACCGAGGTGCCATGTCCCTCGCGCGAGGTCACCGTCAGCGTGCCGCCGGCCGCCTCCATGCGATCGCGCATGTTGACCAGACCATTCCCCGGCCTTACGGCCTCCGGAGCAAAGCCCGCGCCCTCGTCGCTGACCTCGAAGCAGAGTCGCTGCCGCTCCTCCCACAGACGCACCGTGCCGCACACGTGCGGACCCGCGTGCTTGGCGATATTCTGGAGCGCCTCCAGGCAGCAGAAATAGACGGCTGTCTCGGTATCCGCCGAATACCGTCCGATCCCGTGCGCCTCCACGGAGCCGGGAAAGGGCGAGCGGCGGCTCGCCGAGCGGATCGCCTCCGCGAGGCCGTGCTCGGGCAGCAGCGGCGGGTAGACGCCCTGGGCAAGGCAGCGAAGCTCATCGAGGGTCTCATCCATCTGCTCTCCGATTTCGGTGAGCATGTGCTCGCCGCGCCGAGGCTCCTCCCTGATGGCTTCGGCGGCCAGCTCGAGCCTCAGGCGCATGCCCACCAGGTGCTGCTGGGCTCCGTCGTGGAGATCGCGCTCGATCCGCTGGCGCTCGACGTCGGCCGTCTCGACCAGCCTGCGGCGCGAGGCCGCCAGATCCGCCATCGATGCCTTGAGGTCGGCTTGCAGCTGCGTGTTCTGCAGCCAGAGGCGCTTGACGAAGAAGGCCACGACGCCCCACGCCAGCACGAGCCATGTTACGCCGAGGACCCATTTGGCTACGGGCAACGCGCGAGAGTCGAAGACCGCGAGGCACCCGGCGAAGGCCGCCGCGACCGCACCCAGGAACGCGATGCTCCTCAGAAGCCCCAGACGACGCGGACTCAACCGCAGCGCCCCGGGGGGCATCCGAGGGAGCACTCGGAACACCGAGGCGGAGGACACCGCCGCGGCTCTCGGCGAAGCGGACAAAGAGATAGAGCCCTCCCTCCTGTTGGGGATCGCCCGGTCGGGGCCGCTCTGCTCTGTGCGCTCCGTTCAGTGTGGACGGTCAATGCAGCCGGTACATCCGGGAAAGTTACGGATGTCAATCTTGTCCCACAAAGCGTTCATCTAGTCTGATGGTCGGTCCAAGTCGAGATATTCCAAATGAGCCCCATACGCGAGGCGTGGGCGACCGCCTCCGAGCGGGAGCAGGCATCGAGCTTGCGGTAGACAGCGTGCGCCTGGCTCTTGACCGTGTTGGTGGACACGTGCAGGCGATCGCCGATCTCGCGGAACGAGAGATGGGTGGGAAGGAAGCGCAGGATGCGCAGCTCCGCAAGGGTCAGCGATGAGGAGCCCCCCAGGGCAGCCGCGGCGCGCGAGTCAAGCTCCTCCCAGGCCTCGTCGAGCCAGCGCTTGGAGGACGGCGCATCGGGCATCCGCCGGCCGGCGCGAGATGCCTCCGCGAGCAACGTGCGAGCCCGGGGAATGTCGGTGAGCCGCGCCGCGGCTCGTGCCAGCATCAAACGGGTCTCCAGCTCATACCAGGCGGCGAAGCCGTCGAGCATGCCCAGCAGCCGGGTGGACTGACGCAGCAGTTCCTTGGCCTCATCCCCCCGCCCGGTCGCGGCGCACACCAGGGCGGGGACGGCGAGGACGAGCGCGGAGGTTGGGTGGTCATCGAGCCGGTGGCGCTCGAGGAGAGACCTCGCCTGAACGCAACTGTCCTGCGCGAGCTCCCAATCGCCCTCGCCTACGGCAAGGATCGCCAGTACAGCCAGGCACTGCGTCTCGATGGCAGGGGTGAGCGCGGCGCTGCGGTGCACACCCTCCCGCAGGAGTCGGCGCGCGTCGGCGGTGTCGCCGCTCAGATGGCACGCAACCCCGCGATACAGGCAGCACATGGCCCGCCAGGGACTGTGCTCTGACTCCAGCTCATAGGCGCGAGTGGCATCCTCACCCATGCGCGCCACACCGTGCCGACCCACGGCTGCATCGATGAGCAGGGCGCCGGCGGCCAGCGACTCCACTCCAGGTGCGTGGGGCGCCCTTTCAAGCGCCCCGCCCGCAACGGATCCCCAATGCTCGGCCAGCTCCAGCTCACCTTTGGCCAGATGGTTGTGAGCGGCGCACAGCGCAAGCGGGGCCTCGGAGGCCATCTGCTCCGCGGTGAAGCCGCCAAGCCAGCGCCCCACCGGGTCGTTGCGCCCCTGGGCGACGTACCGAAGTATGTGAGCCCAGAGCAGCTCGCCGCCACGCCGCGCGTCGCCGGCCGCGACCGCGTGGTCGATGGCCCCATCGACATCGCCATGCGCCATGTGCCAGACGCCGGCATGCCGATGCAGGTCGGGAATGAGATATGGATCGCGCCGGCGCAGCTCACAGCGCAACATCTCCCTGAGCAGTCCGTGGCATCGGTAGGACTCGCCGGTCCGATCCAGCGGCACCAGCAGGAGGCTGCGGCGGGCCAGATCCCGGAGCAGGAGCGCAGTGTCCGAGCGCTGAAGCAGCACGTCGCAAACCGAGCCCGACAGCCGCTCGAGGATCGAGGTGCGCACGAGGAACGTCGTCGTCTCCGGTGAGAGTCCGTCGAGCAGCTCTTCGCGGAGATAGCCGGACACGATCTCGTCCCCGCCGCCGAAGCGTGCCACGGCTGCTGGGATGTCGGGCTCGTCGCGCAGCGAGAGGGCGGCAAGGTACAGCGCGACCGGCCAGCCCTCGGTCCGCCGCACGAGCGCCACCACGTGCTCGCTGTCGAGGCGCAGCCCCGTCGCCTCCAGCAGCGCAGCGGCCTCGGGCACGCTCATGGCGAGATCTGCGGCGTGCAGCTCAAAGAGCTTGCGATGCGCGCGCAAGCGCCCGATGGGAAGCACCGGTAGCCCGCGCGAGCCCAGGACCAGCTGCGATCCGAGGGGCAGGCGATCGGCGAACAGCTCGACCGCGTTCAACGCACCTGACGACTCAAGCACGTGTGCGTTGTCGAGCACGATGACGGGCGGCGGGCGCCAACCCTCCAGCAGGCCTGTCAGCCGCGAGAGGAGAGCGTCTGTGTCGGCGATGCCCGGACCGATGTCTGCGATGCCCGAACCGCGAGCGGCGAGCCGGCTCCTCGCGCCTTGCGCGGCGGGCTCGACCTCCGCGATGGCCTGGACGATCGCCGTCAGCAGATGCCCTGCGTCATCGTCGCCCTCGTCGAGCGTGACCCAGGCGAAGGGACGCTCATCGACATGCGCCCACTCTGAGAGCAGGCTGGTCTTTCCGTATCCGGCAGGCGCAGCGATCAGAACGAGCGGAGCCTGGCAGCTCCCCATCAGACGCCTGACCAGCCAGCAGCGGGACACCAATCCATCATGGAGCGGCGGCCGCAGGCGCTCTACGTTCAGGGACGCAGGTCTTGTGACTGGACTGTCAACTGGCACGACCGCGAGGCCGCTTGCCGGTGGTGGGTTCATCCGCTGTCTTTCGGGTCGCGTGCTACGCGGTCGCTCCCCCGGACTGCCGACCTTGGAATGAGGGCACCATCGGCATTCTCGCCGCGTGTGTGCGGCCTTCAAGGGCGCCGGCCTCTCTGTCCTGGAGCAGGCTGGCACCACCTCCACGGTGGTGTCCCGCGTGGCCCATCCGACTCCCGCTTGATTCATCCACTTCGGGTGATGCGGGGTGTTGAAAGAGCCATAGCGTCTTGGTGCGCCCCACTTTCCAACACGCAGCTTCCAGCCCCACAAAAAAGGAGGAATCCATCATGGCGGATCTGATCGCAATCGGCTACGACGACGAGGTCACCGCGGCGAAGGCCGCCGAAGAGGTCTACCGGCTCTCCCGGGATCTGATCATCGAGCCGGACGCGGTGGCGGTCATTACGCGCGATGAGGACGGCCACTATCACGTCACCACCAATCATCACCTGGTTGGCGCCGGAGCGACGTGGGGGATGTTCTGGGGTCTGCTGTTCGGGGTCCTGTTCTTCGTGCCGGTCTTCGGGATGGCGATCGGGGCGGGCCTCGGCGCGCTGATGGGCAAGGTCGAGAAGACGGGCATCGACAAGCAGTTCCAGCAGCAGGTGCGCGACATGGTCAAGCCGGGAACCTCGGCGCTCTTCCTGGTGGTCGAGAAGGTGACCCCGGACAAGGCCGTCGCGGCCATGAGCAGATACGGCGGCACCGTCCTGAAATCCTCCCTCTCGCAGGAGGCTCAGAAGGAACTGCAGGACGCGCTGCACGGAACTCCGGTCGCCGCATAGCCTCCTGCGCTTATCATGAGAGCAGGTTGATGAACAGCCCGTCCAATGAGCGGATCCGTGTCATCGTCGCCGAGGACTCCTATGTCATACGCGAGTTCCTCGCCACCACGCTGAGCGGCGAGCCAAGGATCGAGCTGGTGGCCGTCTGCTCAGACGGAAAGGAACTGGAGGCGGCGATCGCCGCCGAGCACCCGGATGTGGTCATCACCGACATCCGCATGCCGCCGTCGGGCGGGGAGGAGGGAATACGTGTCGCCGCGCGCCTGCGCGAGAGCGATCCCCAGATCGGCGTAGTGGTGCTCAGCCAGTACGCCGAGCCGGCGTACGCGCTGGCCCTGCTGGAGTCCGGCTCGGGCCGGCGCGCCTACCTGCTCAAGGAGCGCATTCGCGGCAAGGGCGAACTGATCGGCGCCATCGAGGCGGTTGCACGCGGCGGCTCGGTGATCGATCCCAGGATCGTCGATGTTCTGATCGCGGCCCGCGCACGGGTCGCCCAGTCGCCGCTGGCCAAGCTCACGCCCCGGGAACGCCAGCTGCTGGCCGAGATCGCCGAAGGCAAGAGCAACGCGGCGATCGCGGAGTCGCTCGTGCTCACCAAGCGGGCGGTCGAGAAGCACATCAACTCGATCTTCTCCAAACTTGACCTGACGGAGGCACAGGATGTCAGCCGGCGCGTGCGCGCCGCGCTGATCTACCTCTCGGAGGAGAGAGGCCAGCCCCGCGAGGAGAGAGGCTAGCCCCGGGGCAAACAGACGTGCGGACCTCCTGGTGGGACCGCGGGCGTTGTGGGAGCATCGCCATACCAAGCGCCCCAGCTCTCGCCCTTCCAGGTTGAGGTGCCGGCGAGGAGGACTCTCGCCCGAGATGACACGTGGCAGTGCCCCACAGCCTGATCGAAGGATGAACCAGCTCCACAGCGAGACGGATGTCAGAGTGCTCATCGTCGATGACCAGGAGTTCTTCCGCGGCGTGCTGCGCGAGCTCATCGCCGCGACGCCGGGCTTCACGGTGGTCGGCGAAGCCGCCTCCGGCGAGGAGGCGCTCAGCGCGACGGATGAGCTCTCCGCGCAGTTCGTGGTGATGGACGTGCGCATGCCGGGCATGGGTGGCATCGAGGCAGCACGCACTCTGGCGGAACGCCACCCGGATCAAGTCGTGCTGCTCGTCTCGGCGCAGGCGCTTCCGGACATCGTCCTGACCGGGCCGGCGGGCCGGGCGGTGTCGTTCATGCACAAGGAGGACCTGCGCTGTTCCGTGCTGCGCGAAGCGTGGGAGAAGCGGACGCCGACCGCGTAAGGGATTGGTGGAATTGGCAACCGACCCCGACGCCCCCGATCCCGACGCGCTGCTGCGGTCCCGCGGCTATCTGGGCCTGCTCGTGCTCGCAGCGATCCTGGGGGTGCCCGTCTCGGCGGTGGCCTTTGGCTTCCTGCGCCTGGTGGGCTCGCTGCAGGAGGCGATCTTCTCAGACCTTCCCGGCACGTTCGGGTTCCACGGAACACCGGTCTGGTGGCCGCTGCCCCTGCTGGGGCTCGCCGGGGTGCTGGTTGGGCTGACGATCCGCCACCTGCCCGGCAGGGGCGGCCACTCCCCGGCTGACGGCTTCAAGGCAGGGGGGACCCCGCCGCTGCCGATCGAGCTGCCGGGCATCGCCTTTGCGGCCCTGGCGAGCCTCAGCCTGGGCGTCGTACTCGGACCAGAGGCCCCGCTCGTGGCCCTCGGCGGAGGGCTGGGCGTCTGCGCGGTACGCCTGGCCAAGCGCGATGCGCCCGACAGGACGGTTGCGGTGGTGGCCGCAGCCGGCAGCTTCGCTGCCATCAGTGCCCTCTTCGGCTCGCCGATCCTGGGGGCGTTCCTGCTGATGGAGGCCGCGGGCATCGGTGGAGCGATGCTCGAGCTCGTGCTGCTCCCGGGCCTGCTCGCTGCCGGCGTCGGCTCGCTCGTGTTCCTCGGGCTGGACTCCTGGACCGGATGGGGAACATTCTCGCTGGCGATCCCCAACCTCCCGCACTTCGGCCGGCCCGACCTCGCCGAGTTCGGCTGGGCGCTGGTCATCGGCCTCGCCGCGGCCGTGCTCGGCTCGGCGATCCGCTGGCTTGGGCTGTTCATACGACCGTTCGTGGAGCGGCGGATCCTGCTGCTCACACCGCTTGTGGGTCTGGCCATCGCCGGCCTGGCGATCGCGTACGCCGAGGGCAGCGGCAGGAACGGCACGGAGGTGCTGTTCTCCGGCCAGTCGGCCCTGCCCGCGCTTCTGACCAACAGCGCCGCATACTCGGTGGGCGCCCTGCTGCTGCTGCTTGCCTGCAAGGGATTGGCCTATGGCGCCTCGCTGAGCAGCTTTCGGGGCGGCCCCGTCTTCCCGTCGATGTTCCTCGGAGCCACGGGCGGGATCGCGCTGTCCCACCTCCCCGGCCTGCCCACGGTCGCCGGCGCGGCCATCGGCATCGGCGCGATGTGCGCCGTCATGCTGAGGCTGCCGATGACCTCGGTGCTGCTGGCCACCCTGCTGCTGTCCGCCGACGGAATCGCCGTGATGCCGCTCGTGATCGTGGCGGTGGTGGTGGCCTTTGTGGCCTCGGCGCGACTCCTGCCGGCCGCCACGCCGGCGGATGGCTCGTCTCCGGAGCCCGCAGCCGCACCGGGGACGCTCAGCGCAACCGCAGCTGCGATTCCTGCGCCCGCCGGCGGCTCGGCGTCGCCGCCCGGGCAGCGGTGATGCGCAACCGCTCGACGATCCTGGTGCTCGGCACCGCGCAGTTCCTCATGGTGCTTGACAGCACAGTGATGAATGTCTCCATCTCGCAGGTCGTGGAAGATCTGAACACGACCGTCCCCACCGTGCAGGCGGCGATCACTGCGTACACCCTGGTGATGGCGGCGTTCATGCTGACCGGCGCCAAGCTCGGCGACCTCTGGGGCAGGCGCCGCGTCTTTGCCATCGGCCTGGCTCTCTACGGGCTGGGCTCGCTGATCACCGCCCTGAGTCCCAACGCCACGGTCCTGCTCATTGGGTGGTCGGGCATCGAGGGGCTGGGCGCGGTGCTCGTGATTCCAGCCATCGCCGCCCTGACCGCGTCCACCTACACCGGCTCAGAACGCGCAGCGGCCTTTGGGCTCCTCGGTGGGCTCGCCGGCGCCGGCGCCGCCGCGGGGCCGCTGATCGGCGGCTTCGTCACGACCGCGCTGAGCTGGCGCGTGGTGTTCGCCGCCGAGACCGTCACTGTGCTCGGCATCCTCCTGCTCGTCCACAGGATCCAGGATCGGGAACCCACGAGCGAGCGCGAGCGCCTCGACGGGGTGGGAGCAGGGCTGTCGGCGCTCGGCCTCGGCCTGGCTGTGTTCGGGATCCTCAAGATCAGCCAGTGGGGCTTCTTCACGCCGATCGGCGCGCTGACGATCAACGGCACGAAGATCACTCCGTTCGGGTTCTCCGTGGTCCCGTTCATCATCCTGGCCGGCATCGTGGTCCTCGGGGTATTCGTCCGCTGGGAGCAGCGCGTGCTCCGCCTGGGCCGCACGCCGCTGCTGGCGCCGGACCTGCTGCGCATACCGCAGATGCGAGCGGGCCTCTCCACGGTGGTCTCGCAGTACCTCATCCTGGCGGGGACCTTCTTCGTCATCCCGCTCTACCTGCAGCTTGTACTGGGCAAGGACGCCCTGGAAACCGGCCTGAAGATCCTGCCGATCTCGATCACGATGATGCTCGCAGCGGTCCTGGGTCCGCGGCTGGCGACGCGCATGTCCCCACGCGCGGTCGTGCGGATCGGCCTGGGCTTCCTGTTCGTCTCGATCATCGGCCTGATGTCGACGATCTCGCCGTCGCTGTCCTCCTTGCCATTTGCGCTTTCGCTGGCGGGGTTCGGCGTGGGCGTCGGTCTGGTGATCTCGCAGCTGGGCAACATCGTCATGTCCTCAGTCGGGGAGTCCCGCTCCAGCGAGGCCGGCGGCGTGCAGGGCGCGGCGCAGAACCTTGGCCAGTCGCTGGGCACGGCGCTGATCGGCGCGGTGCTGCTCACCGGCTTGACCACCGGGTTCCAGGAGCGCGTCCTCGCCGACCCCGCGGTCCCTCCCGCGGTCCAGCAGCAGGTCCAGCAAGCCACCGAGGAGGGGCTGGCGATGGTCTCCCAGGCGCAGTTCCAATCGGCGGTCGAGCAGGCCGGGCTGCCGCCCGCGCAGGTGCAGGCGCTCGTCGGCCATTACAGCGATGCGCAGGTGCAGGCGCTCAAGCGCGCGCTGCTGTGGGCCTCGATGTTCGTGCTGGTGGCGCTGTGGTTCGCCCGGAACCTGCCGAGCGCCCGTCTCGAAAGCGCCTGAGAGGCGTTCAACCGGTCTCCCGTTCAGCCGGACTCACTGACAGGCGTTCAACCAGCTCAGTTGATCAGATCAAGGAGACCCTTGACAGCCAGGTACACGCCGGCTGCGGCAGACACGATAACCGCCAACAGCCGTCCGTTGCGCGTGAACCACAGGTTGATGCCCTCGAGCGCCCTCACCGCACGGTCGGGAATGACGAGCAGCATCAGCATCGGCAGCTCGATCAGCCACAGCATCACCGCTACGATTGCGGCCAGCGCGAGCAGCTCGCTGCCCCTCGAGAGCTTGGCGTCGGCGATCGACTTGACCGCCCCGATGTAGATCGGCGAGGGCAGGATGTAGAGGGTGACGCCGAGCACGAACACCAGCTTCACGCTCTGCAGGTGGCGCTCGATCCGGGAAGCGCTCGGCTTTGTCGGGTCCGGCTGCTGCCGGCGCAGCCTGAAGGCCAAGAAGAGAAGCACCACACCAAGCGCAAGATCGAGCGCCGCGCTCGGAGTTCGGTGGTGGGGGCCGGTCGCGCCGAGGTCCACGAGGACGAACAGCAGCAGCGTGCCCAGCAGATAGGTGGTGAGCGCCGAGGCGAGCACAAACACGAATACGCGCGCCCGAACCTGCGACCCTTGGCCGAGAGCGATCACGGCTGCCACGGCCGGCGGGTAGATCGAGGCGGCGAGCGCCAGCGCGAGGGCTTGGGAAGGCACGTCAACGAAGGCTGCTGGCCGGTCGGAGATGGCCGTCGCCGTGAATCGCATCACAGCAGCGCGAGAGGTGCTTGACATCACCCGTTTCGCATGATGCGGATTCGAGCAGCCGCCTTACGCTTGATCCGAGGAATCGGCCGATCTGACCAAGCCGATCTGACCAACCATCCGAGGAGGCTTCAATGGCCAGTTACACCGAAGGCGACGCACCGCGCCGCGCCGCCGCGTCGACGGGCTACGACGACTACGAAGAAGGCTATGGCTGGGTGATGTTTGCCGGGATCGTGATCATGATCGCGGGAACGCTCAACATCATTTACGGCATCGCGGCGATCTCGAATTCCCACTTCTATGCTGCCAACACCCACTATGTGATCAGCGACCTGAACACATGGGGTTGGGTCATCATGCTGATCGGGATCCTCCAGTTCTGCGCAGCCGTGGGGATCTGGGGCAAGGCAGCATGGGCTCGCTGGGTTGGCGTGCTGGTGGCATCGGTCAACGCGATCATCCAGCTGATTTTCATACCCGCCTACCCGTTCCTGGCGTTGGCGATCTTCACGCTGGATCTCTTGGTCGTCTACGGGCTCGTGGCCTACGGAGGACGCGAACGACAGGGAGCCTGACCGGCCTGCATCTTTCTCCCGGCCGCGGGTTTCCCCGGCCGCGGGTTTCAGCGCCGGCTCATGCGGCCGGCGCTGGTTCGTGGTTGGAGGCTGGTCCGTTGGAGGACCAGCCGCTGGTCCGTGGCGGGCTATGGTCCGCGCCAGGAAGGCAATGGTCCGTGGAAGGCTAAAGACCGAGAATCTTCGCCTTCTCCTGCGAGAACTCCGCATCGGTGAGAATCCCCTGCTCGTGGAGCTTGCCAAGCTCTGCCAGGCGTGCTGTGTCCTCGGCGCTTATGCCACCGCCGCTCGCGGGTGAGGCGGCTGGGGCGGCCGCGGCGGCCTGCTGTCCTTCCTGGAATGCCTGATCGTTCTGTTCTCCCTGAACCCGCGCGTTGCGCTTGCCCATGGCGTAGGCGCCGCCTCCAACTGCGGCTGCCCTCAGCAGGGGACGACGTCGCATGAGTGGCATGACGATCTCCCTACCCTTCCTCGGGCAGTGCCAGCCCCATCGCGAGCATGATCTCGGGAGCGGCGGCGACGATCCTGGGGCCGCCGACCTGGGGGGCCACGGCGCGCAGCACGCCGAGGACGTCCTCCGGGCTCACTCCCTCCTCCAGGGCGTTGCCCACCTGCCAGGCATAGGAGGCCGGCGGCGCATCGAGCGCGATGAGCGCTGCTATCTTCACGAGCGCGAACGTGCGTGCGTCCAGGCCGGTGGCCTCGCGACCGGCCTCGCGCAGTCCGATCGCCGTCTCGAGGATGTCGAGGTCGCCGATGGAGATCCCCAACAGCGCCTCGTGGGTGTCCGGCGCAACAGCAGCCATATGGCGTTCCTTTCATCGGCTCACGCGCGCGGCGCGCAGCGCAGCAGGCGGAGCGGTTTACTCACAACGACGATACGGCGTCGCCGATCACCTGACGATGGTGCTCGCATCCGACTGCCAGGGCGGTCACCACCCACGGCGCGACTCAATCCCACGGCGCGACCGCCGGCTTTGGGCCGGCGGTCGGTCATATGCGTGATGCCTCTACGCCGCTGTCTCCCGGCGCCGCTTCAGCGTCCGGGCGCCGCTTCAGCGACCGAGATCGTGGCGCTGGCGGCGCTGCACGAGGCGGATCGAGAGGCCGGCGCCCAGCAGGAGCACGCCAACGCCGATCACCCAGCGGAGATCCAGCCCGGTGAAGGGCAGCGTCGAGCTGCTGCTGCTCGTGGGGCTCGACGGTGAGGAGCCGCTCGACGGCGTGGTCTTGTTGGCGGGTTCCGAGGAGGTCGCCTTGGGCGTGGCGGTTTCCTTGGAGGGGCCCGTGCCGCTGCTCGGCTTGGGGGTGGTGGTAGGGACGGGGGCAGGGGCCCCATAGCCCGTGGTGGTTCCCGCCGCCATGGCCGGCGCGGCGGACAGCATCAGCGCGGACGCGACGGATAGCGCAAGAAGCGTGCGAGACATCGGAGTCATGGTCATGGACAGGCACCTACCTTTGTCTGGGGGTCAGCTGAGATCGCCAGGGACCAGAGACCTTGGCTGCAGGGCTTGGAGGGCAACAGAGACAGTCTACCCGTATTTGGTTTCCCCTTCTCGCCGATTCTCCTGCTGTCCTGCCGAGATTGCGATCTCAGGGGACCGGCACGCGCCGCTGCAGCGTTCCCTCGTGCAGCTGCCGGCGCAGGACCTTCTTGTCGAACTTGCCCACGCTTGTCTTGGGCACCTCGGCGATGAACGCGAACTCGTCCGGCAGCCACCACTTGGCCACGCGCGGGCGCAGATGCTCGATGAGCTCCTCCGTGCCGATGTCGGCGCCCTCGCGCAGCACGACGCAGCACAGCGGCCGCTCCGCCCAGCGCTCGTCGGGCTTGGCGATCACCGCCGCCTCGATCACGTCGGGGTGGGCCATGACCTCGTTCTCGAGCTCCACCGAGGAGATCCACTCGCCGCCGGACTTGATCACGTCCTTGGCGCGGTCTGTGATCTGCATGAAGCCCTGCGGATCCATCGCGGCGATGTCGCCCGTGCGCAGCCAGCCGTCGTGGAAGCGCTCATCGCCGGAGTCGTCGTTGAAGTAGCGCGCGGCGATCCAGGGGCCGCGCACCTGCACCTCGCCGGTGGAGTGACCATCCCAGCCGACCTCCCGCTCATCGTCGCCGACGAGGCGCAGCTCCACCCACGGCAGCGGCCGTCCCTGCTTGGCGCGATCGTCCCAGTAGGCGTCGTCGTAGCCGCCGGCCGATCTTCGATCGGCTTCGTCGGGGCGCGAGTAGGTGGCCACCGGACTGGTCTCGGTCATGCCCCAGGCCTGGAAGACGCGCACGTCGTGGCGCTCCTCGAAGTCCTTCATCAGCTGCCTGGGCACGGCCGAGCCACCGCAGGCGGCGTTCTTCAGCGAAGAGAGATCGATCGGGTGCTCCTCGGCGTAGCGCAGCAGGTCGGCGAAGATCGTGGGGACGCAGCCCATGACCGTGGGGCGCTCGGTCTCGATCAGCCTCGCCAGCGGCTCGGCCTGCAGGAAGCGGTCGGGCATGATCAGGTCCGAGCCCGCGAGCGCCGCCGCGTGGGGTATCCCCCAGGCGTTGGCGTGGAACATCGGCACCACCACGAGCGCCCGATCGCGCCGGGAGAGGCCGAGTGCGTCGGTCATCAGCGAGGCGCTGGAGTGCAGGCAGATCGAGCGGTGCGAGTACAGCACCCCCTTGGGGTTGCCGGTGGTGCCGCTGGTGTAGCACAGCGCCGCCGCCTGGCGCTCGTCCAGCGCGGGATAGTCGAAGCCACCTCCGCCCGCCTGCATCAGAAGCTCCTCGTAGCGCAGCGCGCGCGGCAGTTCGCCCGTGTCGCCGTCGCCCATGACCACGAAGTGGCGCACCCGCGGCATCTGCGGCGCGAGCTTCTCCAGCAGCCCCACGAGCGAGTCGTCCACGAAGATCACCTCATCCTCGGCGTGGTTGACGATGTAGGTGAGCTGCTCGGCGAAGAGGCGGATGTTGAGCGTGTGCAGCACCGCGCCCACGCACGGGACCGCCATGTACAGCTCGAAGTGGCGCTGGTTGTTCCAGGCGAAGGTGCCCACGCGATCGCCCGGCTCGATCCCCAGGCTCCCCAGGGCATGCGCCAGCCTGTCCACCCGCGTGGACGTCTCCCCGAAGCCGACGCGCTCAGTGGCGCCCGAGGGCGTGAGCGTCACCACCTCGGCATCCGGGTGCACGGAGCGCATCCGCCGCAGAAGGTGGTGCAGGGTGAGCGGGAAGTCGTCCTGCATGAGACCCTTGAGCATCTACCTTCGCACCTCCTCGTGGTCGCCGGCAAGCTGACGATATACCCCGCGTGTGCGCTGCGCAACATCGCTCCAGTCGAAGCTGAGGACGTGCTCGGAGGCCTCGGCGACGAGCCGCTCGCGCAGCTGGCGATCGACGAGAAGGCGCTCGATCATGACGCCCAGGTGCTCGGCGTCGCCGCCGTTGAAGCGCAGCCCCACGCGCTCCCCGGAGGGCACCACCTCGCGCAGGCCGCCGGTGTCGGCGACGATGCAGGGACAGCCCGATGCCATCGCCTCCAGCGCCACCAGCCCGAAGGGCTCATACAGCGAGGGCACCACGCAGAGGTCGGCGATGCGATAGAGCGAATGCAGCGCGTCGTCGCCGATCCAGCCCAGGAAGACGCCATGCTCTGAGAGTCCCAGCCGCTGCGCCTGCGCTTTGAGCTCCAACTCGTGCGTGCCGCTGCCGGCCACCAGGAAGCGCACGTCGCCGACGCGCTCGATCACGCCCGGGAGGGCATCGAGCGCGAGCTGAAAGCCCTTCTCGTAGACGAGCCTGCCGACCAGCAGCACCAGCCGCTCGTGCGGCTGCGCGAACTCGCATCGAAGGGTCTGCAGATCGTCGACGGGCCGCAGATCGCGCGGGTCGATCCCGTTGGGGATCACGGTGATGCGCTGCTCGTCGATGTCGAAGATGTCCGCGACGTGACCGCGCATGTAGTGCGAGCAGGTGATCACCGAGTCCGCGCGATGGGCCATCCAGCGCTCGACGGCGTGGATGTGGGACTGCGGTTGATCCGCCACCCAGCCCTGATGGCGCCCATACTCAGTCGCGTGGATGGTGGTCAGGAAGGGCACCTCCAGGCGCTCGGCCAGCCCCGCACAGGCGTGCGCCACCAACCAGTCGTGGCCGTGGATCAGGTCATAGCTGCGCTCCTGCGCCAGCGCTTCGCCAGCCAGCAGCATGTCCTGGTTCATGCGCGCCACCCACGCCACGAAGCGGTCGAGGTCGCGCGGCCAATGGGGCTCGCGCACGCGGTGCACGCTGACGCCCCCGCGTTCCTGCACCGCCGGACGGCCGCCATCGCAGGGCGCATCGGCGCCACGGGTGAGAACGTCCACGGTGACGCCCTGGCGCACCAGCTCCTCGGAGAGCTTGCGCACGTGTCGCGCCAGCCCTCCCTCGATCACGGGGGGATACTCCCAGGAGAGGATCAGCACGCGGTTGGTCAAGACAGGGACCCTATCTCTCCCCGCGATGCGAGGTCAGACCCATCGGCGCGCGAGGTCAGACCCATCGGAGCGCTCGCGGATGCCCTTTCGTCAGATGCCCAATTCGTCAAAGCGCCTGGCCGCCGCACTGGGCCGAGCCAGGCCACGATCGCTCTCGGCCAAGCCGATGGCCCGCAGCCGATCCAGGGCGCAGAGGGTTGCCATACGGTCGCCGACCTCGTCAACCAGCCACTCGATCGACTGCCAGCCGGCATCTTCGTCCGCCAGCAGCAGAGCGAGGACGGCACGCTCAAGTTGATCTTCCGCCGACGATGCCGAGGACCCCATGCGTGGAGAATATGCCAGAAAGCGCAGACGATTGTCTGCGCAAAGACCTGCGGATGAACCACCGCTGCGAGCGCTTGCCGGCTCGCTTGGCGCCGCCTCGCTGCAGGAAGCATGCGGTCTGCTGTTCGCTACGCGGTCTGCTGTTCGGGGCGCGTGTTGAACCCGATCCGCCACTCTTCGTGGGCTTCGCCGTCGATCTCCATGCGGAACTCGAAGCGCCCCGCGGGGGGCAGCTGCAACTGCACCACGTTGACGCCGATGCAGACGTTGATGGGCGTGCCGCGCTTGCTGCCGGGCGGGGCGGCCACGGGCAGGGTGGCCTCGAACCCGAAGGGCGCCGAGACGCCATCGGGCTGCGGGAACTCCACCGGCGCGCCATCGCCATCGATCAGATCGAGCTTGACCGTGTGCTCCTCCCCCACCGCCTCCCAGGGAAACTCGATCACGACCCCGATGCCAAACGTCGAGGGCTCCGGACCCGTCCAGCGCCAGCCCCCGCCCAGCAGGTTCAGCTTCCCCTCCGCCGCCTGCACATGATCGGCCAGCAACATTGTGGCCCTGATCGTCCGGATCACCCGATCACCTCCTTTCCGTCTCCGTTCCCGCCACACGAGCCCAGCTGAACCGGCTGATGCCTCACGGCGCCGGACCGGTCCAGCATTTTAGGCGGTGCCGGTGCGCGCTCCGAATAGGCCGACGGCCCAAGCGGCTGAGTCAGAGCGATGGCGAGGTTTGCCAAGCCCCGCGCGGGCGGGCGCGTCTCCGACTCGCAGGCGCCTCGCAGGCGCCTTCGTCGGTCCTCCCGACCACGACACGCAGGGTGAATATCGGGGCGCCGGGACTCGAACCCGGGACCTCCTGCTCCCAAAGCAGGCGCGCTACCAGGCTGCGCCACGCCCCGTGTCTCTAAGAGTAGGGATCGTGCGGGCCGGCGCAGCCGGATGGGCCGCCGGGCGCAGTGAGCCGATCCTCAACCGGGACACCCGCACACGCCCCGACCGCTGCTAGGGTCCCGCCCCGTCATGGCCGAGATCGAGCCGCTGCGCGCGCTGCACTATGACCTGTCCCAAGTGGGAAGGCTGTCCGATGTGGTGGCGCCGCCGTATGACGTGATCGACGCGGAGCAGCGTGAGGAGCTGCTGGCGCGCTCGCCATACAACGTGGTGGCGGTGGACCTGCCCCAGGGCAGCGGGCGAGGCGAGGAGGATCGGGGCGCGCGGGATCCCTATATCTCGGCGGGAGACCTGTTCGACAGCTGGCAGCTGCAGGGCGCAGTCGTGCGCGATGGCGAGCCCGCCGTGTGGGCGCACACGCAGCGCTACGTGGGCCCCGACGGCATCGAGCAGACGCGCCGGGGGTTCTTCTGCCGTGTGCGAATCGAGGAGTACGGGCCGGGCGGGGTGAGGCCGCACGAGCGCACGCACCCGGGGCCGCGGGAGGACCGGCTGCGCCTCACACGAGCCACGCGGGCGAACATGTCGCCGATCTTCTCGCTCTACTCGGACCCCGAGCGAGCCGCCTGGGCGGCCCTCCAGGCGACCACGCAACAGGACCCCTGGGGCGAGGCCACCGACGGAGAGGGCACCGTGCACAGGATCTGGCGCGTGGCCGACCCGCGGGCGATCGCAGCCGTGCAGCAGGCCACCAGCGGCAGGGAGCTGCTGATCGCGGACGGGCACCACCGCTATGAGACCGCGAGGGCGTACGCGCAGGAGGTGGGCGGCGAGGGCGAGCACCAGTATGTGCTGATGTGTCTGGTGGCGCTGGAGGACCCAGGATTGACGGTGTTCCCGACCCATCGCCTGGTCAAGGGGCTCGACGCCGAGCGCCGGGAGCGCCTGGCGCAGGCGCTGAGAGACAACTTCGAGCTCGCCAAGGTGCCGCTGGGAGAAATCGCGCCCCCCGCCGGCACGGGGCCGCTTGCGCTGGGCTATATCGACGCCCAATTCACGCAGCCCTGGCGCTTGACGCTGAAGGATCAGGCCATCGCCGACACGGCGCTGGCGGGGCACTCCGAGCCCTATCGCCACCTGGATACGGGCATCCTGGAGGCGCTGCTGCTGAAGGGGGCCCTGGGACTGAGCGACGAGGACATCTCCCACCTGCACGACTTCGGCTATGCGCGCGACACAGCGCAGGCGGTGGAGCTGGTGCAGCGCGGCGCCTACGACGTGGCCTTCCTGATGCGCCCCACGCCCGTGGCGCAGGTGCGGGAGGTGGCGCAGGCCGGCGAGAACATGCCGCCGAAGTCCACCTTCTTCTTCCCAAAGCTGCTGACGGGCCTGCTCTTCAACCCCCTGTGACGGTTCAACCCCCTGTGACGGGCCTGTCATCGCAGTACAACCCCCTGTGAGGGGCCTGTCATCGCAGTACCATGTGAGGAGCAAGACCTGATGGACAGAGAGGGGCCGGCGACCATGAGGGCCACCGCGAAACGCAGCGACAGGAGCTTCAAGCACAGCGTGCAGGTGCGCGATCATCAGGTGCTGGTCGACGAGCTGCCCGAGTCCGGCGGCGAGGACGCCGGTCCGGATCCGCAGGAGCTGCTGGCCGTGAGCCTGGCCTCGTGCACGGCCATCACGATGGAGATGTATGCGGCGCGCAAGGGCTGGGACATCGGCCACGTCGAGGTGGACGTGCAGTACACGCCGGCCGAGCGGGGCTGCCCCACGCGCTTTGATCTGGTGCTGCGCCTGCCAGACGACCTGCCTGCCGAGCAGGTGGAGCGCTTGCAGGTGATCGCCGCCAAGTGCCCCGTGCACCGCACGCTGGACGGCGAGGTGATGTTCAACGAGCGCGTCGAGCGGGTCCAGCTGACATCCGGGCTGGAGACCTGAGCGCCACCGCCGATCTGATTCCCGCGGCGGTGCTGGTGCCGCTGTTTCTGGCCGCGGACGAAGAGCCCCATGCGGTGTTCACCAGAAGGGGCACCGGCCTGCGACGGCACGCCGGCGAGATCAGCTTTCCCGGCGGGCGAAGGGACCCCGAGGACGCCGATCTCAGCGAGACGGCCCTGCGCGAGGCGGAGGAGGAGATCGGCCTGGCGCGCACCGAGGTGAGGCTGCTGGGCGAGCTGGAGCCCACGCCGACGTGGGTGAGCAACTACGTGATCCACCCCTATGTGGGCCTGATCGCGGCGGTGAGGCCGTGGGAGATGTCGCCTCACGAGGTGGAGGCCGTGCTGGAGCTCCCCCTGCGCGCCCTGCGGGAGGGCAGGACGCGCACGCGCATGGAGCGGCGGGGGATCGAGTTCGAGACCGACGCCTACGTCCTGGACGGCCACGTCATCTGGGGCGCCACGGCGCGGATCCTGGAACAGCTGCTGGGACGGGTGGACGAGCTTATGGGCCGACCTCCACCGGCACCCCCACGAGATTGCCCCACTCCGTCCACGAGCCGTCGTAGTTCTTGACATCCGCCTGCCCCAAGAGCTCGTGCAGGACGAACCAGGTGTGCGCCGAGCGCTCGCCGATGCGGCAGTAGGCGATGATCTCGCCGCCATTCAGCACGCCCTTGCCCCCGTACAGGTCGCGCAGTTCCTGCGCGGACTTGAAGGTGCCGTCCTCCTTCACGGCCTGCGCCCACGGGATGCTGGCCGCGCCGGGGATGTGCCCGCCGCGCTGGGCGCCCTCCTGCTCGTAGCCGGCGGGCGAGATGAGCTCGCCCGAGAACTCCGCGGGTGAGCGCACGTCCACCAGCTTGGTGGCGTTGCCGATGGCCGCCAGCACCTCCTCGCGGCGCGCGCGGATGGCATCGTCGCCGGGCTGGGCGGTGAAGCTCGCCGGCGCGTAGCCGGGCGCCTCGGCGCTCACGGGGCGCCCGTCGGCGATCCACTTTTCGCGGGGACCGTTGAGCAGCAGCACCCTGTCGTGGCCGTAGTACCTCAGGTACCAGTAGGTGTAGGCGGCGAACCAGTTGTTGCGATCGCCGTAGAGAACGATGGTGTGGTCGTTGGAGACGCCGTGATCGCCGAACAGCCTGCCGAAGTCCTCGGGGCCGAGGAAGTCGCGGCGCACCTGGTCCTGCAGGTCCAGCTTCCAGTCCAAGCCGATCGCCCCGGGGATGTGGGCCTCGGCGTAGAGCTGGGTGTTCTCGTCGACCTCGACAATGCGGATGCTGTCGTCGTCGAGGTGCTGCTGCAGCCACTCGGGCTCCACGAGCACGTCGTTGGCGTAGTCAGACAAGGGGATCATCCTCCGGTCGGTGGTCCATGTTTTTGAGAATCCTGATCGGGTTTTACAGATATAGAGACAGGGTAGCGCGCACGTCTCCGAGCCATAAGCCCACGTCGCGGGGATCGGCCGTGAGGGCCGTCGCGGGGATGGCGTTGCGCCGGGCGATGTCCGCCACGATCCGCGCCGCCTCGGAGGGAGCCTCGAAGATGAAGCCCCGCATCGTGGAATCGATGGCCGTGCCCAGGAAGGCGGGCAGGCGGGAGAGGTGCAGCTCCCGCAGCTGCTCGGGCGAGCCCGTGGCCGTGGCCAAAAGCCAGCAGGCCACGGTGACGCCATCGAGAACCCCGCGCAGCGTGCCCAGGCGGTTGGGGTCGCCGATGAAGCACTCCGCGCCCACGGCCTCGATCGCCGCCCGGCCGGCCTGCGAGCGCGTGAGGATGCGTACGGCGTGGCCTTCCGCGAGGACCTCGGCGGCCAGTCGCCTGCCCCGGCAGCCACCGCCAAGGATCAGGAGCCGCGCCACGGTGGGCATGCTATGCCAAGGTTAGTTTCGAGCGCCGCTGGAGAGGTATGGGTAGCGGCGCTCGAATGCATCAATGGAAACACAGATGAGCAATTTTGTCAAGGGGGAAGTGTAAACAAGCTGGCGCACGATCGGCCAGACCCCGGATGAGGATCCAAGCCGCCAGACGGATGACGACCCAAGGCCGCCGGAGGGAGGCGCTCGCGCCGGAGGGAGGCGCTCGAATACCATGCGCGGGCGAATGGCCGGCACCGACCCCCCCACACCCTCCCGCGCCGGCGACGTCGTGAGCATGGACAAGGTGGTGTCGCTGTGCAAGCGGCGCGGCTTCATCTTCCCCTCCTCGGAGATCTACGGCGGCGTGGGCTCGACGTATGACTTCGGCCACTATGGAGTGCTGCTGAAGGGCAACGTCAAGAGCGAGTGGTGGCGGGCGATGCTCAGCGAGCGCGATGACATCGTCGCCCTGGACTCGGCGATCCTGCAGCACCCGAAGGTATGGGAGGCGTCGGGGCACCTGGCGGGCTTCACGGACCCGCTGGTGGACTGCCGCGCCTGCGGCCAGCGCTTCCGCGCCGATCACCTCGCGGATCTGCCGTGCGGGCGCAAGCCCTCCAGGCACCCGGGCGAGACACCCGAGTGCGACCTCACCGATGCACGCGACTTCAATCTCATGTTCGAGACGACGATCGGCCCCGTGAAGGAGTCCGGCGCCACGGCCTACCTGCGCCCGGAGACGGCGCAGGGGATCTTCGTCAACTTCAAGAACGTACTGGGCTTCTCGCGCAAGAAGCCCCCCTTCGGCATTGCCCAGATCGGCAAGAGCTTCCGCAACGAGATCACCCCCGGCAACTTCATCTTCCGCACGCGCGAGTTCGAGCAGATGGAGATGGAGTACTTCGTGCCGCCCCCGGAGGCCCCCAAGTGGTTCCAGTACTGGCTGGCCGAGCGCGAGCGCTGGTACACGGACCTGGGCATCCGCCCCGACCACCTGCGCCTGCGCCCCCACGCACAGGACGAGCTCTCGCACTACTCCACGCAGACGAGCGACGTGGAGTACCTGTTCCCCATCGGCTGGAGCGAGCTGGAGGGCATCGCCAACCGCGGGGACTTCGATCTGAGACAGCATGCCGAGCACTCCGGCGAGAAGCTGGAGTACTTCGATGGGGCCACGGGCGAGCGCTACGTGCCCCACGTGATCGAGCCCGCCGCGGGAGCGGATCGCGCGACGCTGGCCTTCCTGGTGGACGCCTACGACGAGGAAACGGTGGAGCGCGAGGGCACGGGCGAGGGCGAGCGGCGCACGGTGCTGAGGTTGCACCCAAGGCTGGCCCCGGTGAAGGCGGCGGTGCTGCCGCTGGTGCGCAAGGACGGCCAGCCCGAGCTGGCGCGGCGGGTCTACGAGGAGCTGCGCAGAAAGCTGCAGGCCGAGTACGACGAGGGCGGCGCGATCGGCCGGCGCTACCGCCGCCAGGACGAGATCGGCACCCCGTGGTGCGTGACGATCGACCACGAGAGCGTGGAGCAGGGCACCGTCACCGTGAGAGACCGCGATGGCCTCGTGCAGGAACGCCTTCCGATAGATAGCCTGGCGCAGGAGCTGGAGCGCCGCGTAGAGGCCCCCTGGCGCACCCCCAAGCTGACCTGAAAGGGAGACAGATGGACTTCGACCTGAGTGACGAGCAGCGCCTGATACGCGACACCGCACGCGAGTTCACCGACAACGAGATCGTCGAGCGCGCACGCGAAAACGCGCGCAAGCACCACTTCGACCTGGAGCTGGTGAAGAAGATCGCCGATCAGGGCTACCTGGGCGCGATCGTCCCGCGCGAGTACGGCGGCGCGGGCCTTGGCTATGTCGACTACGGCCTGGTGGTGGAGGAGATCGGCCGCGGCTGCAGCTCGGTGCGGACCGTGATCTCGGTGCAGACGAGCCTGGTGTGCAGCGCGATCCTGAAGTGGGGCACGGAGGAGCAGAAGCGCCACTACCTTCCGAAGCTGTGCAGCGGCGAGTGGCTGGGATGCTTCGGCCTGACCGAGCCTGACACGGGCAGCGACGCCGCCAACCAGCGCACGCGCGCGACGAAGACCGCCGAGGGCTGGAGCATAAACGGCGCGAAGATGTGGATCTCGATGGGCAACTACGCGAAGGTGGCGCTGATCTTCGCCCAGACGGACCCCGAGAAGGGCCACAGGGGCCTGGCGTGCTTCCTGGTGGACACCGAGCAGCCCGGCTATGCGGCCCAGACGATCGAGCACAAGATGGGCCTGCACGCCAGCGACACCGCCTCGATCTCATTGGACGAGGTCAAAGTCGGCCCCGAAGACGTGCTGGGCGAGATCGGCGATGGCTTCAAGGTGGCGATGAGCGCCCTGGACAGCGGCCGCTTCTCCGTGGCCGCCGGCTGCGTGGGCATCTGTCGGGGCTGCGTGGAGGAGTCGGTGAAGTACGCGAAGGAGCGCGAACAGTTCGGCCGCCCGATCGCGAGCTTCCAGCTGGTGCAGGCGATGATCGCGGATATGGTCCTGAAGACCGACGCCTCGCGCATGCTGGTGTGGCGCGCGGGCTTCCTCAAGGACCAGGGCCGCCCCAACACGCTGGAGACCTCGGTCGCCAAGCTGCACGCCACGGAGGCGGCGGTGGAGTGCGCGAACACCGCGATTCAGGTGCACGGCGGCGCTGGCTACGTGGACGACCACCCAGTGGAGCGCTACTTCCGCGATGTGCGCGTGACGACGCTGTACGAGGGCACGAGCCAGATCCAGAAGCTGATAATCGGGCGCGCGATGACGGGGATCAACGCGCTGGTGCCGTCCTGAGGCAAGGTTTTGGGGGAGAGGGCCGGCACAGCCGGCCCGTGGTGCCTTGCGCGCGGGTGTGAGGGGGGTTGGTGGTGAGGGCACCGTTGGTTGGCTGGCCGCACGCGGGGGAGCCGAGGGCTGTGAAGGCGCCGCCTGTCCCGCGGCCATTACGCGCTAGGCTGCCGCCCCGATGAGCACGCAGGCAGCGCAGACAATCGGCGTGCTGGGCGCCGGGACGATGGGCTCGGGCATCGCGCAGCTGGCGGCAAGGGCCGGTGCGCGAACATTGCTGCACGACCCCATCTCCGAGGCGCTTGAGCGCGGGGCCAGGCGCGCGGTGGAGGGCCTTCAGAAGGAAGCGGCCAAGGGCAGGCTGAGCGACGCGGAGGCAAAGGCCGCGGCGGAGCGCCTGGAGGCCGTGGAGAGCATCGAGGCATTCGCCCCGTGCGAGCTGGTGATCGAGGCCGCGCCGGAGCGGCTGGAGCTGAAGAACGAGCTGTATGCGCGCCTGTCGGAGGTGGTGGGCGAGGAGTGCGTGCTGGCAACGAACACCTCCTCCCTCCCCGTCACGGCGATCGCGGCCGCGGCGAGGCACCCCGAGCGGGTGGTGGGGATGCACTTCTTCAATCCGGCGCCGGTGATGAAGCTGCTGGAGGTGATCGCGGGCATGCGCTCGGACGAGCGCGCGCTGGCCCTGGCAACCGCCACGGGCGAGGCGATGGGCAAGACGGTGATCCGCGCCAGCGACGGCCCGGGATTCCTGGTGAACCGCTGCAATCGCCCCTTCGGCCTGGAGGCGCTGCGGCTGCTGGGAGAGCGCATCGCGGACGTGGGGAGCATCGATCGCATCGTGCGCCTGGAGGGCGGCTTTCGCATGGGCCCGTTCGAGCTGAGCGATCTGGTGGGAATCGATACGGGCTTCGATGTGGCCAAGAGCTTCTACGCGCTGGGCTTCGGCGAGCCGCGCTGGCGGCCCTCGCCGATTCAGGCGAAGATGGTGGCCGCGGGCCTGTACGGCCGCAAGAGCGGGCGCGGTTACTACGACTACAACGGCCCCGGGCCCCACCGCCCCGAGGACCCCGAGCCGCCAGCGCAGAGCGCCCCGGGCGACGGCGAGGGGCTGGTGGTCATCTGCGGCGAAGGGGTGCTGGCCTGCGAGCTGCGTAAGGCGGCGGCGGGGGCGGGCTATGAGGTGCGCGGCCCCCACGACGCGCAGCGCGAGCTGCCGGCGCTGATCGTGGAGTGCGGTGTGGGCGAGGAGGACGATACGACGCGCGGGGGGCCGCGGGTGGTGCTGTGCGATTGCGGCTCGCTCGCCAGCCTGGACCCGGGTGGCCCGAGCGTGGGCTTTCACGTGCTGCCCCCTTTCGCGGACGCCGGGCTGGTGGAGCTGACGCGCAGCGAGCACTCCTCGCCGGCGGCGGTCGCGCGCGCGGAGCGCTTCTTCGCGGCGCTGGGCAAGCACACCGCGTGGGTGGGCGACGCGCCGGGCCTGGTGCTGGGGCGGATCGTGTGCCAGGTGATCAACGAGTCGGCGTTCGCGCTGGGCGAGGGCGTGGGCAGCGCACGGGACATCGACACAGGAATGAAGCTGGGGATGAACCACCCCCGGGGACCGCTGGAGTGGGCGGATCGGATCGGCCTCGATCACGTGCTAACCGTGCTGGAAGCGCTGTGCGAGGAGTACCGCGAGGAGCGCTACCGGCCCGCCCCCGCGCTGCGCCGTCTGGTGCTGAGCGGGCGCCTGGGGCGCGAGACGGGCGCGGGGTTCTTCGAGTACGAGGACTGAGCCGGCCGTGCGCACCGATCGGCGCTCCCTGCGGCCCGACCCCGTCGAATCGCCATGACTCCCCTCCGCCGGCCAACCGCCAGCGATCCGACCCCGCCAGCCTCACATTCCTCCGGCCGGCCAGCGTCGAGCGGTCCCAAGGCGACGATCTCACGTTCCGCGGGCGGGCCGCGTTTTGCCCCCGTGAGCGCGGGACTGAAGCCATCCCCCCCAATCCCCCCCTTTCAGCGCTTCCTCGATGCCCACCGCGATGAGGTCTGGCGCTTCCTCGTGGCATCCGTGGGACGCACCGAGGCCGATGACTGCTTCCAGGAGACGTTCATCTCCGCGCTGCGCGCCTACCCGCGCCTGCGCCCCGACTCCAATCTGCGCGCGTGGGTGCTGACGATCGCCCACCGCAAGGCCCTTGACGTGCACCGCGCCAGGGCGGGACGGGCGCTGCCCGTGGCGGAGGTCGCGGAGGTGGCCGACAGCCGCTCCGGCGCGGGGGCGCAGGGCAACGCCACGCCCGCGCAGCCGCGCGACGACGGCCTGTGGAATGCCGTGCACGAGCTGCCCCAGCGCCAGCGCTCGGCCGTGCTGCTGCGCTATGTGGGCGATCTCCCCCACCGCGACATCGCCAGGGCGATCGGCTGCTCCGAGGACGCCGCCAGGCGCTCGCTGCACGAGGGCCTGATGAAGCTCAGAGAGGTGGTGGCCGCATGATGCGAGCCCCCGCGCGGTGCCCCTTCTGCGACACCAAGACCATGATGAAGCTCAGAGATGGTGATCGCATGACGATGCGAGAAATGGCCGTGTTCCCCCAGGTCGTGATCCGATGAGGGATGTCGAGAAAATGCTCGACGCCGCGGCCCTGAGCACCCCGGAAGACGAGCAGCTGGCGGCCCTGGCCGCCCGGCGCCTGAGCGCGCGCGCGCTCGACGAGGGCATCGCCGACATCGGCTACGGCCCCGTGGACTCCCCCTTCGGCACGCTCACCGCCGCGGTCACCGAGGAGGGCCTGGTGCGCCTGGCCTTCCCCGAGGAGCCCCTCGACGAAGTGCTCGAGCGGCTGGCGCGCAAGCTCTCCCCCCGCATCGTGGAGGCCCCCGCGCGCCTGGAGCAGGTGCGGCGCGAGCTGGAGGAGTACTTCAACGGCGCGCGGCGCGACTTCGAGGTGCCCCTCGATCGGGTGCTGATGAGCGCCTTCGCCAAGAGGGTCCTGGCGGCGACCGCCGCGATCCCCTACGGCGAAGTGAGCACCTACACCAAGATGGCCGCCGCGGCGGGCAGCCCGCGCGGCTCGCGCGCGGCAGGCAACGCCCTGGGCTCCAATCCGATCCCCGTGATCGTGCCCTGCCACCGCGTATTGCGCACCGGGGGCAACCTCGGCGGCTACGGAGGCGGCCTGGATCGCAAGCGCTGGCTGCTGGAGCTGGAGGGCGCGCTCACGCCCTCGCTGTAGGCGCCCACTGCGCTTCCGCCGGGTCGCCCACCGGCATCCCCTCCGGGACGGGAATCCCGGGTGTGTCGCGCAGATACCACTCGGCGTCCAGCGCTGCCTGGCAGCCCGACCCGGCGGCCGTGACCGCCTGGCGGTAGGTGTGGTCCACGAGATCGCCCGCCGCGAACACGCCCGGGCGGTTGGTGCGCGTCGAGCGGCCCTGCACCTTCACGTAGCCCTCCTCGTCGAGGTCGATCTGCCCGGCCACCAGGGCGGACTGAGGCTCGTGGCCGACGGCCACGAACGCGCCCGCGGCCTGGAGCTCGCGCCGCTCGCCGGTGTCGGCGTTCAGCAGCACGGCGTGCATCAGCACACCGCTCTCGCCGGGCTGGAAGCTCTCGACCGTGTAGGGGGTGAGCAGCTCGATGTTCGCCTGCGAGCGCGCGCGCTCGAGCATGATCTTGGAGGCGCGGAACTCCTCGCGGCGATGCACCACCGTCACCTTCTTGGCGAACTTCGAGAGGAAGATGGCCTCCTCCATCGCGGAGTCCCCGCCGCCGACGATGAGCGTCTGGGCGTCGCGGAAGAAGGCGGCGTCGCAGGTGGCGCAGTAGCTCACGCCCCGGCCGGCCAGGGCCTCCTCGCCGGGCACATCGAGCTTCTTGTGCTCGGCGCCCATCGCCAGGATCACCGTGCGCGCCTGGTACTCGTTCTCGCCCACCCAAACCCTATGCACGCCCCCGGGCTCAGCGGAGAGCTCCACGCGGTCGGCCTGCTCGCTTATCAGCCGCGAGCCGAAGCGCTCGGCCTGGTCGCGCAGCTTCTGCATCATCTCCGGGCCCATGATGCCCTCGGGGAAGCCCGGATAGTTCTCGACGTCGGTCGTCTGCTGCAAGAGGCCGCCCCAGGCCCAGCCCTCGATCACCAGCGGCGCCAGGTTGGCGCGCGAGGTGTAGAGCGCGGCGGTGTAGCCCGCGGGGCCGCTGCCTATGACGATCGTGTTCTCGACGTCTGCCATCTCAAGTCAGCTCCAATCCATTTCGATCCTCTCGACCCTTACCCGCCACAGGCGCATAAGGTGCCACACAAAGCTAATTCTCTCGGCTTTCATCCGCCGCATACGGATCAAGCGTCATACAAAAACCTCGCTTTACTTTGTAAAGTATAGCGGCTGCGCCTACACGTGCAACGGCCCAGCCTCGATCGCGGCCTCCCGCGCGGGCGGCGCCGCCCGCTCAACCGGCTCTTCGCGCCACCTTGCCACCGTGCGGCGCAGCTGAAGATAGGCCACCACCCCCGGGATGCTCGGCAGCCAGAAGGAGAGGGCGCGGTAGCTCAGCACCGCCAGCACCGCCAGTTCCAGATCCACCCCGAACGCGGCCAGCGCGCCGATCATGCCGCCCTCCACGCCGCCGATGCCACCCGGCACGGGCAGCAGGTTGCCGAGCATGCCCACGAAGTAGGCCATCCAGATGACCGTGAACGGCGGCGGCTGCCCGAAGGCGTGAAGGCACGCCCACAGCACGCAGATTTCAAAGCCCCACAGCGCGGGCGCGCTCAGCAGGCGCCAGTCGCGCGTGCGCACCAGCGCGATCGCCGTGCGCACCCCGCTCGCCGCCAGCGCGGGCCCCGTGGACAGGCGCGCCATCCAGTGGGCGAGGCGTCCCGAGCCAGCCGCCCAGCGCGCCAAGCGGCGCTCGATGTCCTGGGGCAAAAGCGCCACCGCGCCGCCCGCCCCCAGCAGCAGCGCGCCGACTATCGCCGGCACGATCGTGATCGCGAACGATCCCCCGCCCGGGAAGAGGCCCGTCCTCAGGCCCACGCCGGCCAGCACCAGCGAGGCGGCGTAGATCACATAGAGCAGCACGATGAAGGCCACCATGCGGCAGGCCACCAATCGCGCCTCCATGCCCGAGCGCCGCAGCGCCCACGCCGTCAGCGCCACTCCCCCCGCGCCCGCCGTGGCGAACAGCCGCGTGGCCACCACGCCGGCCATCGTGATCAGATAGCTCTCGCGCCAGCCGATGCGGCTGCGCTCGCGCGCGCGCACGAACACCGCTTGGAAGAGCACCACGTAGGCCGCGAAGGAGAGCGCCTCCAGCACCACCCCCGCCGCGATCCACCAGCGGTCGCCGCGCTGGAGGCGGTGCACGGTGCCGCCGACCCCCGCGATCTGCGGCAGCACGAAGTAGAAGAAGCCCACCGCCGAGAGCACGAACAGCACGCCGACGATCACGCGCCTGCGCGTCAGTTGCACGCGCGGCATCTCCTCCTCTCGGACCACCTCCTCTCGGACCAGATCCGCAGGCGTGGGCGCCACCACGCGCTCGCTGCTCATCGCGCGGCCCCCGCGCGCCAGGCCACCACACGGCGGCGAACCACCCGCTCCCGTCCGGTCCGCACCAAACCGGCCCATCTCCCCCTCCCCATTCGCCTATCGCTCGACATGCGCTCTCTCCTCCAAAGCGGCGAGCAGGCGCCCCACCCGGGCCAGCGCCGGACCCGCTCGCGGCTCCAGTCTGCGCACCGCCGCGGTCAGCGCCACGCCCGCCAGGAGGTCGGCCACGTAGTGCTCGCCCAGATACACCAGCGCGAAGCCCAGCGTCGCCGCGTAGGCCGCGCCCAGGGCGCCCGGCAGCGGCCCGACCTCGGCGAGCAGCAGTGCGGCCATCACGGACGTCGCGAAGTGCAGCGAGGGCATCGCAGCCAATGGGTTGCCTCCAAAGACACTGTAGAGGGGTCCCCAGCCGTCCTTCCAGAAGAACTCCCCGTATTCGACCATCATGCGCCGCACCGCGGGGTGGCCGGCCTGGCGGTGGGCCACCGAGGTGGCGTACCAGGGGGGCGCCGTGGGCAGCACCCAGTACACCATCGCGCCCACGTCGAAGACCGCGTAGGTCATCACCGCCGCCCGCGGGAAGCGATTCGGATGGCGCAGCAGGAGGTAGGCGAGCGAGCCGTGGGGCACCATGAACCACGACCAGTGCGCCCACACCAGCGCCTTGTCCAGCGTGCGCCACTGCGCGCCGTGCGCGTTCAGGCGGGCCAGCCTGCGCTGCAGGCGCACCGTCGGCAGCTCTCCCAGGCCGAGCACGCGATCGACGTCGATGGGGTAGTCGATGCGCACGCGCGCCGCCTGCGCCGCCTCGTCGTCGTTGGGCGACTTGTAGGCAGCCACGTACGCCCACATCTGCAGGCAGCAGATGGCCACGTCGCGCTTGGGGCAGCGGCGCATCGCCACCGAGAGGCCCAGCGGCGCGGCGAAGGCCACGGTCTGCATCGCCAGCGGCGGGGCCTTGACTCGCTTGCGCAGCAGCGGCGCCGCCACGCCCGCCGCGATCACCACCCAGGCGGCTGTTCGGATGGCCCTCGACTTCCGCACTGCGCGCGGAGTATATGCCTGGCCCTCAGGCCACCTCGGCCTCGGCGGCTACTGGCTCCTTGCGAGTCGCGGCATGCACCAGCGCTTTGACCACGCTGCTGGCCGGATCGGCCTCGGGGTGCCACTGCACGCCCAGAACCCAGGCGGGGGCGGGCAACTCGATCGCCTCGGGGAGATCGTCGATCATGGAGTACCCGCTCACCTGCAACCCTTCCCCCACCCGATCGACCCCCTGGTGGTGGTGGGACTTGGTGGCGTGCTCGCTCTCACCCGCCGCCCTCGCCGCCAGCGAGCCCTCCAGCAGGCGCACCTCGTGGTCGGCGTCCTCGAAGCTGCCCGGCACGCGGCAGTGCTCGTGGTGGCCCATGTGCTCCGGCAGGTGCTGAAAGAGCGTGCCCCCGTAGGCCACGTTGATCAGCTGCATCCCGCGGCAGATCCCCAGCACGGGCATCTCGCGCGCCACCGCCTCGTGTACGAGAGCGATTTCGAAGGCATCGCGCTCGGGCACCGTGCCGGTGGTCTCCGCGTGGCGCTCGGCCCCGTAGGTGGCCGGGTCGATGTCCGCGCCACCCGCCAGCAGCAGGCCGTCGATCATCTCCAGCGCTTCGCTGGGCTCATCAATGAGGTGGGCGTCGGGCGGCAGCAGCAGGGCCATCGCGCCCGCACGCTGCACCGCGTCCACGTAGCTGCGCGGCAGCAATACGGCCTGCTGGTCCCACACGCTCCACTGGGCGCGCTCCAGCGCGGTGCAGATGCCGATCTTCGGTCTTCCCATCCATCACACCATAGGATCTGACGCCACCCCGTGCGACGAGAGGACACGATGAGCCATACGACCACCACGCTCGAGACGGTCAACGTCTCCGTCACTGACGGCGCCGCCACGATCGAGCTCAACCGCCCGCAGGCGCTCAACGCCTGGAACCACCAGCTCGGCAAGGACCTGCTGAGCGCCCTGCGGCAGGTGGCCGAGGACGACACGGTGAGGGCCATCGTCATCACCGGCGCGGGCAGGGCCTTCTCCTCGGGCGCCGACCTGAAGGACGTCAGCGGCGGTCAGCTCACACCCAGCGGGCGCCCCGACGTCTATAAGACGCTCACCGAGCGCTACCACCCGATCATGCACGCCATCCGCGACGTGCCCAAGCCGGTGCTGGCGGCGGTCAACGGGCCCGCGGTGGGCATCGGCTGCTCGCTCGCGCTGTGCTGCGATCTGATCGTGGCCGGCCAGGGCGCCTACTTCCTGCTGGCCTTCGTCAACATCGGCCTCGTGCCCGATGGGGGCTCCTCGCTGTTCGTCCCCGCGCGCGTGGGCATGGCGCGCGCCGCGGAGATGGCGATGCTGGGGGAGCGCATCGGATCCGAGCAGGCGCTCGCCTGGGGACTCGTCAACCGCGTGATCCCCGACGAGCGCTTCGCGCAGGAGGTCTCCGCGCTCGCCGCCCGCCTCGCCGACGGCCCCACGCGCTCCTACGCGGGGGCCAAGCGCCTGCTCAACAGCCGCCTGTTCGGGGGCATGGCAGAGCAGCTGGAGCTCGAGGCGCAGCTGCAGGGCGAGATGGCCGAGAGCGATGACTTCATGGAGGGCGCCATGTCCTTTCTGGAGAAGCGCCCGCCGGTGTTCACTGGCCGTTGAGCCCCCTTGACGCGCGTTGCGCCCGAGCCTGAATAGAATCCCCGCGCCTTGGCCTTCTTCACCCCCCAGTCCGGCGGCTCGCCCAACGCCGACGAAATCGCGAGCCTCTACAGGATCATCCTCTACATCGCGCTGGTCATCTTCGTCGCGGTCGAGGGCGCGCTGGGCTATGCGCTGTGGAAGTTCCGCAAGCGCAAAGGTGCGGTGGCGGCGCAGATCCGCGGCAATACGCGCCTTGAGATCGGCTGGACGGTGGGGGCCGCGGCGATCCTCGTGGTGCTCGCGGTGCTCACCTTCGCCAAGCTCTCCGCGATCCAGGACCCCTCCAACTCCGGACCGGAAGGCGCGCAACTGGCAAGCGACGGCGTGCTCTACGCCAGCGCCCAGCGCCACCTGCCTCCCAACGGCAAGGCGCTCTACATCAACGCGATCGGCCGCCAGTACATCTGGCAGTACGTTTACCCGGGCGCCGCCGAAGCCGACGGCCTGGGCGCGCCGTACTCCTATGAGGAACTGGTGGTGCCCACCGAAACCACCGTCTCGCTGGATGTCGTCTCCGCCGATGTGGTGCACTCGTGGTGGGTGCCGGAACTCGGCGGCAAGGTGCAGGCGGTGCCCGGCTACCACAGCTACACCTGGTTTGAGATCCCCAAGCCCGGCATCTACCGCGGGCAGTGCGCCAACCTCTGCGGCCGCGGGCACGCGCGCATGATCATCACCGTCAAGGCCATGCCTCCCGCGCAGTTCGAAGCCTGGCTGGCCAATCAGAAGCAGCTCATCGCGCAAGCCAACGCCGACGCGCAGGCGGCCCGCGCGAAGCTGGGCAGGCAGATCGGCGCCGGACAGGTGGAGAACCCCTGATGGCCCGTGCAGAGCCCCTCATGGCCGTGGAGAACCCCCGATGAACGTGGAGACCCCCTGATGGCCGTATACGCGCCCCCCGTTCCCCAGATCGTCACCCGCGACGCGGAGCCCGCCACGCCGCGCGCGCGCGGCTGGACCAGCTGGTTCACGACCACCGATCACAAGCGCATCGGCATCCTCTACATGGTCACCACCTTCGTCTTCTTCCTGCTGGGCGGGGTCGAGGCGCTGATGATGCGCCTGCAGTTGGGGGCGCCGGAAAACACGCTCATCCCCCCGCAGACCTACAACCAGCTCTTCACCATGCACGGCACCACGATGGTGTTCCTGTTCGTGGTGCCGATGATGGCGGGGCTGGCCAACTACTTCGTGCCGCTCATGATCGGCGCGCGCGACATGGCCTTCCCGCGGTTGAACGCCATGTCCTACTGGCTGCTCCTGGCCGGGGGCCTGGTGTTCTACGCCTCGATCTTCTGGAACCCTCCGGAAGCGGGCTGGACCAGCTACGCGCCGCTGTCAAACGCCTACTTCTCCCCCGGGGGCGGTCAGGACGCCTGGATCTACCTGATCCATCTGACGGGGCTCTCCTCGATCCTGGGGGCCATCAACCTCTACGCCACGATCGTCAACATGCGCGCCCCCGGCATGTCGTGGGGCCGGCTGCCCTTGTTCGTGTGGGCGATCCTCACCTACGCGCTGCTGTTGATCTTCGCGCTGCCGGTGATCGCGGGCGCGGTCACGATGCTGCTCACCGATCGCCACTTCGGCACGCACTTCTTCGACCCCTCAAACGGCGGCTCGGCGCTCCTGTGGCAGCACCTCTTCTGGTTTTTCGGCCACCCCGAGGTCTACATCATGGTGCTGCCCGGCTTCGGCATCGTCTCGGAGATCCTGCCGGTGTTCGCGCGCAAGCCGATCTTCGGCTACAAGGCGATCGCGGCCTCCACCGTGGCGATCGCCTTCCTGGGCTTCCTGACCTGGGCGCACCACATGTTCGCCACGCCCATCCCCGAGGCGATCCTCGTGTTCGTGATGCTCAGCTCGTTCTTGATCGCCATCCCCACGGGCGTGAAGATCTTCAACTGGATCGCCACGCTGTGGCGGGGCACCGTCGATCTCAAGACGCCCCTGCTGTTCTGCGCGGGCTTCATCTCGCTGTTCGTCATCGGCGGCATCAGCGGCGTGTTCCTGGCCGTCTTCCCCGTCGATTGGCAGCTCAACGAATCGTATTTCGTCGTCGCGCACATCCACTTCGTGCTGATGGGCGGCGCGGTGTTCACGATCTTCGCCGCGATCTACTACTGGTTCGGAAAGATCACCGGGCGGATGCTCAGCGAGGGGCTGGGCAAGCTCTCCTTCTGGCTGATGTTCGTGGGCTTTCTGATCACGTTCCTGATCCAGCACGTGCTGGGCCTGGACGGCATGCCCCGGCGCGTGTATGAGTACCCCGACGTGGGGCACCTGACGCTGTACAACCAGATCTCCACCGCCGGCTCCTTCATCCTCGCGCTGGGCGTGCTGGTGACGGTCCTCAACGTCGCCCGCAGCGTCAAGAGCGGTGTCGTGGCCGGGCCGGACCCGTGGAAGGCCAATACGCTTGAGTGGTTCACCACCTCCCCCCCGCCGGTGAACAACTTCGACGTCGTCCCGCGCGTGCGCTCGGTGGAGCCGATGAAGGACATCCGCCGCGAGGTGGAGCGGCGCAGCGCGGCGCCGGTCGCCGATTCCGGCCGGGCCACGGTGCCGGCGGGGGCCATGCAGGTGGGGGTGTAGTTTTGTCCCCATGCCCCTGGATGTCCTGCTCGCGCCTCTGGACACGCCCGTGATGGAGAGCGCCTCCGCGCAGACGGTCGCCGCGCCCCGCCTGCAGGCGACCCCCCGCGCGCGCCGGCTGGCCGCCGATTACATCGAGCTGACCAAGCCCAAGGTGCAGTCGCTGCTGCTGCTCACCACCATCGCCACGATGTATGTGGCCGGCGATCCCTCGCCGCTGCTGGTGGCGCTCACCTGCCTGGGCGGCTATTTATCGGCGGGCGGCGCGGGAGCCGTCAACCACTGGTTCGACCGCGACATCGACGCGCGCATGGCGCGCACCGCCGATCGTCCGATCCCCGCGGGCAGGATCTCCCCGCGCGCGGCCCTGGCGTTTGGGTGCCTGCTCGCCGCGCTGTCGCTGCTGGAGCTCTCGCTGGCCGTGAATCCGCTCGCGGCGGGGCTCTCCTTCGCGGGCTTCCTGGGCTACGTGTTCGTCTACACCGTGTGGCTGAAGCGCCGCACGCCGCAGAACATCGTCATCGGCGGGGCCGCCGGCGCCGTGCCGCCATTGGTGGGATGGGCCGCCGTGCGGGGGTCCGTGGGGGGCCTGGCGGTGATCATGTTCTTCATCGTCTTCTTCTGGACGCCCCCCCACTTCTGGGCGCTGTCGCTGCTGATGAAGGAGGAGTACGGCAAGGTGGGCGTGCCGATGCTGCCCGTGGTGCGCGGAGAGGCCGAGACGCGGCGCCAGATCCTGCTCTACACCGTGCTGCTGTACGCCGTCACGCAGCTGCCCTTCTGCGCCGGAGGCCTGGGCGGCATCTATCTCGTCTCCTCGCTGCTGCTCGGCGTGGGCTTCATCGCCGGGGCCGTGCGGCTGTACCGGCGCGCCGATCGACGCAGCGCCCTGCACCTTTACCTGTTCTCCCTGGCCTACCTCGCGCTGCTGTTCTGCGCGATGGTCGCCGATGTCCATCTATAGACTTCGCAACCGTACGATGACCTGCTCGGCAACCGCACCATGACCCGACGCTTGGCGCGCAAGAACATCCGCACCGGCCTGATCGTGGGCGCGATCTGCATGTTCATGTTCGGCCTCACCTTCGTGGTGGCCGCCATCTACGTGTCGTGACTTGAGATGGTCTGACGCATGAGCCCGCTCGATCCACCGGTCCCGCCCGCGGGCGAGGAGATCCATCTCCCCGGCCCCAGCCTGCTGCCGCTGCTGACGACGGTGGGCATCACGCTGGCGGTGGTGGGCATCACGATCAGCCTCATCCTGACGATCGCCGGCAGCATCCTGACGATCGTGTGCGTGGCGCGCTGGATCGCCGATACGCGCCACGAGATCGACCAGCTGCCGGTGGACTGAGCGACCCTCCCCCGCGCTCCCTCCGCTCTTTCCGCGCTCTCAGCCCACCGCAGCGTCCGCGCGCTCTCAGCCCACCGCGGCGCTGGCCGGCACCGGACAGATCGCCCCGTCCTGCGTCCAGCAGCGAACCACGTCGCGCACAGAGAGAATGCCGACCGTCTCGCTGCCCTCGACCACGATCAGATGGCGAAAGCCGCCCCGCACCATCGCCGACGCCGCCTCCTCCAGCGACCACTCCGGCGCGGCGAACACCACATCCCTCGTCAGATGCTCGGCGACCAACTCCTCGTCGGGGTCCTGACCGGCCCCGATCGCGTTCAGGATGTCGCGCTCGGTGATGATCCCCGGGCCGTGACCGTCAGGATCGTTGACGACGGCGGCGCCCACGTGGCGCTCGGACATCAGCCTGGCCGCCGCCCGCAATGTGTGGCTGGGTCCCACCGAAAGGACCGTCGGGCTCATTCCCTCGTGCACCTGCATACGCGGCTCCTTTCTTTGCAACGATTGTCTCAATGTAGTGGTTTGAGGGGCGCGCGTCAAGAGGTCGGCTGCAGGCAATAGGATCACGCCCGCCAATGAACGCGCAGACCCCGAACAGCCCCTCCCCGGGCAGCGGACCAGGCAGCAGGCGCTCGGTGCTCATCGCCGTCGTGGCCGCGCTGATCGCGATCGCGATCGGCATCTGGCTCAGCTACGTCATCCACTGGTTCCCGGTGCAGGCATCCACGCAGGCCAAGGAAACGGACACGCTCTACCACGTGCTGGTGATCGCCTCGGTGCCGATCTTCGTGCTGGTGGCGACAGTGGTGCTGTACTGCGTGTGGCAGTTCCGCATGAAGCCCGGCCAGGAGCTCAAGGACGGTCCCCCGATCCACGGCAACACGCGCCTGGAGGTCATCTGGACGGCGATCCCCGCGATGATCCTGCTGGGGCTCGTCTCCTACTCCTTCGTGGTGCTGCACAACAACGAAAAGAAGCCGGGCGGGCCGGAGATCCAGATCGACGTCACCGGCCAGCAGTTCGCCTGGCGCTACGAATACCCGCCCTCGACGACCGGCGGGGCGCCGCTGCAGAGCACGCAGCTGTACGTGCCCGAGAACGAGTCGGTGCTCTTCAACATCCGCAGCGTGGATGTCGTCCACGCCTTCTGGGTGCCGGCCTTCCGCCTGCAGATCGACGCCGTCCCGGGCATCACCACCCACTGGCGCGCCACGCCCGACCGCCTGGGCAGCTATCCGGTGGTGTGCAACCTGCTCTGCGGGCTGGGCCACTCGCTGATGCGCTCCACCATCAACGTCGTCCCACAGGCGCAGTTCCAGAGCTGGCTGAGGAGTCAGGCGGGCAGCGCGACGGGAGTAAAGTGACGGGGCCGATGACTGCGTTCGAGACTCCGGGCACGAGCACATCACCAGCGGCGGCGGCGATGCAGGAAGGACGCCGATGATCGCCAAGCTCCGCGCCCCCGGCTTCTACCGCGCCACCCTGGGATTCCTGTTGGGGATCGCCTTCGCGGTCGCCATCACCTGGCTGATTCGCATGGCCACGGGCCACCACACCTTCCCGCACTTCCTCAAGGGCGAAGCGATCCTGGTGGTCTCGCTGATCGCCTCGCCGCTGTTCTTCCTGGTCGGCCTCGGCGGCTTCGACTACTGGTTCGCTTGGGCCGCCGGCAGGCCCACGCAGCCCGAGGATCACTCCGGCCACGGGGCGAGGAGCTGGAAGGACTACTTCCGCATCAACACCGACCACAAGGTGATCGGCATCCAGTACACGGTGACCTCCTTCTTCTTCCTGCTCGTGGGCGGTCTGCTGGCGATGCTGATGCGCGCCGAGCTGGCGCAGCCGGGGGCGCAGTTCGTGGACGCCAACACCTTCAATGGGCTCTTCTCGGTGCACGCCTCGCTGCTCATCTTCCTGTTCATCATCCCCGTGTTCGCGGGGCTGGCCAACTTCGTGCTGCCGCTGATGATCGGCGCGCCCGACATGGCCTTCCCGCGGTTGAACGCGCTCTCCTACTGGCTTCTGCCGATCGCGGGGGTGATGATGCTCTCCAGCTTCCTGGCGCCCGGAGGCGCCTTCGCCGATGGCTGGACGGCGTACACGCCCCTCTCCGTGGACGCGCCGGTCGGCCAGGACTTCTTCACGCTGGGGGTGCAGTTCGCGGGCGCCTCCTCGATCATGACGGCGCTCAACTTCCTGGTGACGATCATCACCATGCGCGCGCCGGGGATGAGCTTCTTCCGCATGCCCCTTCTGGTGTGGGCCAACTTCGCCACATCGCTCTTGGTGGTGATCGCCACGCCCTTCGTGGCCGCCTCGCAGTTCTTCATCCTGCTCGACCGCGCGCTGGGCTTCAACTTCTTCAACGCCGGGCACGGCGGGGACGTGCTGATGTACCAGCACGTCTTCTGGTTCTACTCGCACCCGGCCGTCTACATCATGATGCTGCCCGGCTTCGGGATCGTCAGCGAAGTGCTGGCCGTGAAGGCGCGCAAGCCGATCTTCGGCTACCGCATGATGGCCTTCTCGCTGCTGGCGATCGTGGCGCTGGGCTTCACCGTGTGGGCGCACCACATGTTCACCTCGGGCATGGCCGGCTGGATCCGCATCCCGATGGCGATCACCACGGCGATCATCGCGGTGCCCACGGGCATCAAGATCTTCTCCTGGCTGGCGACGCTCTACCGCGGCGTGCTGCACACCGACACGCCGATGCTGTTCGCGCTGGGCTTCCTTTTGACCTTCACCTGCGGGGGCATCAGCGGCGTGATGCTGGCGATGGTGCCCTTCGACATCCACGTGAGCGCGACCTACTTCATCGTGGCCCACATCCACTACGTGCTCTTCGGCGGCTCTTTGATGACGATCTTCGCCGGCGTCTACTACTGGTTCCCGAAGATGACCGGGCGCATGTACGACGAGCGCCTGGGCAAGTGGCACTTCTGGAGCACCTTCATCTTCTTCAATTTGACCTTCGCTCCGATGCACATCCTCGGCCTGGAGGGCATGCCCCGGCGCGTGGCCACCTACGCCGGCAAGTTCGCCACGCTCAACCTCTTCATCTCGATCGCCAGCTTCGCGCTGGGGCTGAGCACGCTGATCTTCGTCTACAACATGATCACCAGCTGGCGCGGCGGCCCGCGCGCCGCGGCCAACCCCTGGCGGGCGATGACGCTGGAGTGGCAGGTCTCCTCGCCGCCGCCGATCTTCAACTTCGATCGCGTTCCCACGGTCGTGGGCGGGCCGTATGAGTACGGCGTGCCGGGCGCGGTGCACGGCATGTTCGCGCCGCCTCCGCAGCCGGCCACGGTGGGAGCGGGACCGGGCGGCGGGACGGACACCGAGGAGCTGCGACGATGAAGGAGATCGTGGTGGTGGCCAACCGCACGCTAGGCGGCGCAAAGCTGTATGAGCGCGTGCGCGAGCTCGCGGCGACACCCGACACCCGCTTCCGTCTGGTGGTGCCGCAGAGCAAGCCCACCGCGGGCCTGGTGATCTACGACGAAGCCGTGCGCGAATCGGCGCAGGTGCGCGTGGACCTGGCGATGTCGCTGCTGGCGGCCGACGGGATCCAGGCCAAGGGCGAAGTGGGCGACCCCGACCCCTTCTCGGCGACGATGGACGCCATCGCCGAGCACCGGCCCGACGAGGTGATCGTTTCCACGCACCCCGCCTCGCACTCCGGCTGGCTGCGGCGCGATCTGATCGAGCGCATCCACAACGCCTCGGGACTGCCCGTGGAGCACATCGTCACCGACCTCGAGCACGAGAGCCTGCCCTTCGGCGTGACGCTGGTGGTGGCCAACAAGACCTCAAGCGGCGAGGAGCTCCTGGAGCGCCTGCGCGCCAAGGCCGCGAATGACGAGCGCCACATGTTCATCGCCGTGGTGCCCCTGCAGGACGGCGGCGGCACGGCGCCGCGCGAGGCGCGCATCCGCTTGGCGGCGATGCTTGAGCACCTGCAGTCCGAGGGCCTGTTGGGCGCGGGCATGATCGGCGATCCCGACCCCTACACCGCGGTGATGAACGCGCTGGAGCTGTTCCGCGTGGACGAGGTCCTCATCTCGACGCTCCCCGGCGAGCGTTCGGGCTGGATGCGCGCCAACCTGATCGAGCGCGTGCGCAGCGCCGCCTCGGTGCCGGTGGAGCACGTCGAAGCCGCCGCCAAGTCAACCACGACCGCGGCCACGGCCGCCGGCTAGGAGGCGAGAGCGGGATGGAGGCAGCCAGCGTCACGCACGCCCCCGGGCACGGGGCCGAGCACGGGCACGGGGATGCGGGCGAGCACCACGGCCCGCCGCCCGCCAATCGCAGCTCGCGCGTTGATCCCCAGCTGCTGGGGATGCTGCTTTTCATCATCTCCGAGGTGATGGTCTTCGGGGCCTTCTTCACCGCCTACTTCTTCATCCGCGTGGCGCAGGGCGATCCCTGGCCGGCGATCGGCACGAAGCTGCCGGTGGAAGTGGCGGGGGTGAACACGCTGATCCTGGTGTCCTCCTCCTTCACGCTGCACTGGGCAGAGGCCTGCATCAAGCGGGGCAACCGCTTCGGCTTCAAGGCCGGAATGGTGCTCACCTTCCTGCTCGGCGCCACCTTCCTGTTCATCCAGATCAACGAGTACGCCAACATCGGCTTCGCCCCCCAGGACACCGCCCAGGCGACGATCTTCTACGGCCTCACGGGCCTGCACGGGGCGCACGTGACGATCGGCCTGATCCTGCTGATGATCGTCTGCATACGCGCCTTCCGCGGGCACTACTCCCCCGAGCAGCACCGCGGCGTGGAGATCCCGGGGATCTACTGGCACTTCGTCGACATCATGTGGATCGTCGTGTATCTGACGGTCTACGTCATTTGACGGGGTTCACGGGGCACGGGCTCAGGCCGGAAAGGGAAGAGGGACCCGCGTGCTCAATCCACTGCGCTCCGAGGGCGAGGCGTTTCGCCTGCTGCTCTACGTGATCGCGGTCGCGGTCGTGATCGCCGTGGCAGTGGTGGTGCTGCGCGCGGTGCTCTGAATCCGAGCCCGCAGCGACCTCACCTCACGACCCCACCTCACTTGACGGTGAGCGTGCCTTCCATCCCCGCCTGGCGGTGTCCTGGGACCTGGCAGAAGAAGGTGTAGGTGCCGGGCTTGAGCGTGACGGTGACCGAGGCGACGCCCTTGGTGATGATCTGGGTGGCGCCCACCAGCGGGCCAGTGGGGCCCGTGCCGGACTGGATGGCGAGATTGTGAGTGACCCCGGACGTGTTCGGCATTTCCACCGTGACCGCGCCCGCGGTGGCCGTGGCCTTGCTGGTGACGTAGGCCAGCTGACCCGTCGGGCTGGCCGCGATCTGCAGCTTGCCGTTCTGCTCCACCGCCGGCTTGCCCGTGCCGGCGGGCGCCACGGCGGAGGCCAGCAGGCCCGCGTCCTGGCCGGGGCGATCGGCCGCGTAGGCGACGTAGGCGGCGACGTTTTCAAGCGCAGCGCCGCTGAGCAGACCCTTGGGCATGGCGCCGATCGGATTGGGCTCCAGCACCTGGCCGTGGACGACGCCGCGGATCGTGTTGCGTCCCAGCCCTTCGGCGATGTCGGCGCGGAAGGCCACGTCCAGATTGGGCCCGACGATGCCCCTGGTGTTCGCTCGCGCCAGCGTGTGACAGGAGCCGCACTTGGCCACGAACTGCTGCTTGCCCGCGATCAGGTTGGGATTGGGGTCCTGCTTGACCCCGCCGCAGCCAGCGAGGAGCAGCAGGCCGCCGGTCGCGGCAAGCGCCGCAAGGCGGCGCAGGCCGAGGTTTTTCAGTGGAGCGCGCATCGGGCGCGGGAACTCTATCCGAAGGGGTCACGGTACTGCCAGATCGTCCAGCTCACCGCTGGCGGCGGCGATCACCCCGCGCGCGACACCCTCCCAGGACCAGTGCTCGCGCACGGCCGCCACCAGCCCGGCGCGAGTCTTTTCGCGCAGTTCGGGAGCGGCTCCCAGCCAGCCGACGAGGCGGCGGGCAAGAGCGCTGACGGCCCCGTCATCCACGGGGAAAGACAGCCACGCCGCGGCCTCGGCGGGGATGTGGCGCGCAAGCGTGTCGCTGACCTCGGCCAGACCCGAGTGCGCCGCGCTGACCGGGAAGGCCCCGCAGGCCGCTCCCTCGGCGGCCACCATGCCAAACGCCTCGGGGAAGGTGCTGGGCACGACCAGCGCCTCGCAGGCCGGCAGCAGCTCGGTCAGCTCCTCGTGGTCGAGACGGCCTGTGAAGACCGTGCGCTCGGGGAGCGTCGTGGCTGCCGCCAGATAGCGCTCACGCTCTGGCCCGTGCAGATCCTCAAGGAACGCCCGCAGATGGCGCCGCGCGCCCTCCGCCGCCCGCTCCAGATCGTTCGCCGCCAAGGCGCGCAGCAAGCCCTCCAGCTCGTCGCGGTCGGCCCCGAAGCCCACGACGACCAATCTGGCCTCGGGCACCCGCTGGAGCACCAGCGGCCAGGCCGCGATCAGCAGATCCACGCCCTTGTTGACGATCAGCTTGCCTACGAACGCCACCAGGCGGTCGTGCTCGGGTTCCAGGCGTTCGAGTGCCGCCGCGGCAAGGAGGTCGTCGCGAGCAAAGGCATCCTTTGCATCGCCGCCAGAAGCGGTCGCACGCAGCCGCACAACCAGCGCCCGCACCGCCTCCGCTGACTCATCATCTTCACGGGGCCGAAAACGCGTCACGTCCACCCCCGGTGGGCCAAGGCGGGTGCGCTCGGGCAGCTTGGGATCGCCCAGCGCCTCCCACAGGCTGAGAGCGGTGTGGCGGGAGCCGACGAGCACCGCGCTTGCGTTCGCCACGCCCTCGCGCGCAAAGCCAAGGAAGCGCTCGGGGTGCGGCTTGACCGTGTACTCCAGGGCGCTGCCGTGCACCTTCACCGCGTAAGGCACCTGGCCGGCCAGCGCGCGCGCCAGGATCACCGGGCCCATCACCAGATGGTTGGCCAAGGCCACGTCGGGCCGCACGCGCTCGACCACATCGCGCACCGCCGCCACGTTGGCGTCGATATAGCGGTCCACCTCCTCCTGCGAGCACTCCGCGAAGGGCCGCGCCTGGATGCCCTCGTAGCGATCCATCACATACACCGGCAGCAGGTCTCCGATGTCCGGCCGGTAAACGGTGCAGCGCACGGGCTCCCGCAGCACCCGCACGCCCAGCGCCCCCTCCTGCCACTCTCCTACGGCGTCCACGAACGAGTGGTGCTCGGGAGCCCGATCCTGGCAGAGCAGGTGCACCTCGTGGCCCAAGCCCACCAATGCCGGCGCCAGGCGCGCGTTGTAGACGTTGGAGCCGGTCCCGCCGAGCAGGTAGCCGTGGAAGATGAGCACGCGCATGGCCGGCAGGTTATGCACATAGCACCCATCCCCGCCCCCCCGGCCTGATCGGAGAGGCGCTGCGCCCGCCCGCTCCGGTAAAGTGCCGGCGGATGAGCTCTGCCCAGCGATACCGCCTGCGCAGCCCCGCCAGCGGGCGGGAGATCGTGCTGGCGGCGGAGCCCGGGGAGATCTACGTGGACCGCGACTCGGGCACGCCGATGGAGATCGTGGGCAGGCTGCTGCCGCTGGCCCCCTCGGCGTCGAAGCTGCCGTGGGCCGTGGAGAACCTGCGCTTCTGCCAGTGGTGCGACCAGCTCGCCCAGAAGGACCTCAACGACTGCCCCACCTGCGGCCGGCGCATGGGGCCGCTGGGCGCGTGAGCCCGCGCATGGGCGCACCCCACGTGGGCGGCGCAGCCCATCTCCCTTCGCGCGCCGCAGCCGGCGCAACCATTCTCCTCGTGCTCAGCGGACTGACGCTGAATGCGTGCGGCGGCACCAGCGTCTCCGATGCGGTGCCTCGCAGCACCCCCAACATCACGCCCCCCAGCAACACCACCGCGGAAAGCGAAGCGGCGCAGACGACAGCGGTGTCAACTACGTCGACGCGGTCCTCCAGCACGAGCGCCGGCACGTCCGGCGAAACGGGCGCGAGCGAATCGAGCGGCTCGACCGGAGCCTCCGAAAGCGGCGGCAGCGGCGCCGGCGAAGGGACCAGCGGTGGCAGCCCCGCCGGGGGCGCCTCCGGCGGTGGCACATCCGGAGGCGGCACTTCCGGCGGAAGCACAGGCGGTGGCTCAACCGGCGGCGGCACCTCCGGCGGAACCGGCGGCGCCAGCGCACCGGGCGGCTGACCTCACGGCGTCGATATCAGCGTCGCGCTGTAGGTGAGGCGCGCGGTGCGATACAGGCAGATGTACTGCACCACCGAGCCAACGCTGGTCTGCGCCGTCTGTTCGCTGGTGCTGGTGCACTGCGTCTTCGGCCGGCTCGCGCGCCAGGAGGTCGTGTTGGGGAAGCCCAGCGCCAGTGCGGGCGCCCAGGTGGGGACCGTCAGGGCGACGATGTCGCCCTTCTTGACGGGGATGGTGGTGGTGAGCGGGAACTGCGCCGTCTTGCCGAAGTACTTTTCCAGCTTCACCAGCGGGCCCTGGGCGATCAGCCTGTAGGCGAGGTTGGGCTTGCGTTCCTGGCGCAGGATCGCGATGCCCGCGCTGGCTTCGCCGCCCTCGTTGGCGTTGAAGAACTTGATCTGCGTCTTGTTGGGCTTGCCCAGCGCGATCGTCCACGCCACCACACGGCCTTCGTTGGGCGCGACCACGAGATTGTGGGTGCTGCCCACCTTGACCTGAAATCCCGTGGTGCGGCTGACGGCCAGGCAGGGGGTGCCCGGGCAGCTGGGCACCGTCGCGGGAGTGGTTTCCGGGATGATGCCGACTTCGGCGAGCGTCGCCGGCGCACCGGTGGGCAGCGCCAGGGCGAGAAGCAGACCGGTCAGAACGACGAAGTATGCGCGGGTAGCTTTCATATGGCCCTTCAACACGAGGATCGGGACGATGTAGCGGTTCGACGCCGATCGCGTGATTCCCCCTTGCAACGTGCCTCAACCCCCGCTCAGCTCCGCCGCCGCAGCGGCGATCTCGCTCGGATCGCCCGGGGCCGGCACCCACGGCAGCCGCAGCGGATCCCCGGCGTAGCGCGGAATCACGTGCGCGTGGAAGTGAAACACCGTCTGCCAGGCCGCCGCGCCGCAGGAGTTGATGACGTTGACCCCGTCGGCCCCCAGACGCTCGCTCGCGCGGCCCGCAAGGCGCTTGGCTGCCAGGGCCACCGCCGCCAGGTCCTCGGGATCGACGCTCAGCAGATCGCGCGAGTGCGCGCGCGGGATCACCAGCGCGTGCCCGCGCGTGGCGGGGTTGATGTCCATGAAGGACACCGTGCGCTCGTCCTCGTGCACGATCGTGGCGGGCAGCTCGCCGGCGAGGATCTTGCAGAAGATGCAGTCGGGGTGCTCGCTCACGACGAGGGCATCCTAGCCTCAAGTCGAGCACGCGCAAAATCGAGCGCCTGCGCCGGCGTGCGCACCCTCCCCGCGTACTGCGCCCGCGCGAGCTCCTCCAACAGCTCCCCCACCTTGGGCCCCAGCCCGATGCCCAGCTCGTGCGCCAGCTCGTCGCCGCGCCACAACGGCGCCGGCGGCCCTCCCTGCGCGCGCCAGCGCAGGGCGTCGGCCAGCATCGCGCGCGCCAGGCGCAGGTGCGCGTCGATCGCCTCCTGCGCACGCTTGCCGCGGGTGGCCAGGCGGTCGGCGACCGACAGCAGCGTGACGTCCACCTCCACCGGCTCGCACGCGCGCAGGTAGCCGAACACCGCCTCGCGCGCCAGCGGCTGGGGCTCGTGCACCATGAAGCCCAGGCGCAGATGGTGGCGCACCAATGCCGCCACGTGCCCGCGCAGACGCTCGCTGGCACGCAGCCGGCCGAGCACATCGCGCGCCAGCTCGGCGCCGAGGTCGTCGTGGCCGATGAACGTCACACGCCCCCCCAGGGGCGTCACGGCGCGCGTGGCCGGCTTGGCGACGTCGTGAAGGAGAGCGCCCCAGCGCAGCGCACCGCCGCGCGTGAGGCCATCGGCCAGCGGCTCGATCAGAAAGTCCGCAACGGCGCCGCCGTGCTCGGCGCCGAAAGCAGCCGCGGGGTCCGCCTGCAGCGCGATCACCCGCTCCAGCACCTCCAGGGTGTGCCCGTGGACATCGCGGTGGTGATAGCGGCTCTGCGCCACCCCGCGCAGCTGCTCCAGCTCCGGCAGCACCGCCGCGCTCGCCCCCAACTCGCCCATCAGCTCGAGCCCCCGCACCGCCGCGGAGGCGTCGAGGATGCGGCGCAGCTCCACGAACACCCGCTCCCCCGCCACCGAACGCAGTCGCGGCGCTGTTTCGCGCGCGGCCCGCAACGTCCGCGGCTCGGCCTCCAACCCAAGCTCGACGGCGATGCGCACCAGGCGCAGCACGCGCAGCGGGTCGGCGGCGAAGGCCTGGGGAGAGACCATGCGCAGGCGCCGCTCGGCCAGATCGCGCAGACCGCCCAGGGGGTCGATCGGCTGGCCCCCCGCGATGGGTTCGGCGATGGCGTTGATCGTGAGGTCGCGCAGCTGCAGGTCCTCCGCGAGCGTGTCCCCGCGCATGCGCTCCACGTCGATCTGCCACGAGCCGTCGCGCGCCACCACGCGCCAGGCGCCGAATGCCTCGGAGAGGGCGAAGCTCGCCGCGCGGCCCGTGGCGCGGGCCAGCGCACGCGCGGTCTCGGCCGGGTCGCCGTCGATCACCACATCCAGGTCGGCGGTGGGCCGGCCCAGGACGCGATCGCGCACGCCTCCCCCCACCAGCCACGCCTCGCGCCCGGCCAGCGCGGCGCGTACGGCGTCGAGCACCTCGGAGCTCACACCCGGCCCCCCGCGCCCGGCGTCCGGCTGGCGCGCGCCGCTATTCAAGCCAGGCTCGCTCGCGCCGGGCTTCCTCCAGCCAGATCGGCTCCGTCCACGGCCTGCCGTCGTGGTGATACCAGCGCTTCACGCGCGCCGTGAGGCCGCAGGTGATCTCGTAGTTGATCGTGTCCAGGCGCCGCGCCACGTCCTCGGCCGTGATGCGCTCGGCGCCCCGTTTGCCCTCGACACCCTCGCTGCCCTTGACACTCGCGCTGCCCTCGACACCCTCGCTGCCCTCGCTGCCTTTGGCACCCTGGCTGCCCTCGACACCCTGGCTGCCGATCAGCACGGCCTCCTCGCCGCGCAGCCGCTGCGCGCCGGCATCGGGGCCGAGATCGACGGCGACGCTGTCCATGCTGATGGTGCCCACCAGCGGATACCGAGAGCCGCCGATGAGCGCCTCGGCGTTGTTGGACAGGCCCCGGCGCCAGCCGTCGCCGTAGCCGATCGGCAGCAGGCCCAGATGCGTCTCGCCCGCGGCCCTGAAGGTGCGTCCGTAGCCCGTGCTCTCCCCCGCCGCGCAGCGCTTGACCTCGGCCACGGTGGTCAGCAGCTCCAGCGCAGGCTCCAGTGCGCACGCCGAGGGATCCTCGCCGAAGGGGTCCATGCCGTAGATGGCGATCCCGCAGCGCACCATGTCAAAGTGCGTGCTCGCATCGCGCAGCGTGGCGGCGCTGTTGGCGGCGTGCACCAGCACATCGGGGTGCGCCTGCTTGAGCGGCTGCGCCCACTGCGCGAAGCGCCGCAGCTGCTCCGCGAGAAAGCTGTCGCCGGGTTCGTCGGCGGTGGCGAAGTGGGTCATCAGCCCAATCAGATCCACATTGGGGTCGGCCGCGGCGGCGGCGGCCAAGCGCGAGGCCTGCTCTAAGTCGCGCGTGCCGAAGCGACCCATGCCGCTGTCGAGCTTCACGTGCACGCGGCCCCGCCTGCCCATGTCCCCGGCGAGCCAGGCGATCGAGCCCAGGTGCTCGTCGCTCCACACCGCCAGATCGAAGCCGCAGGCCACCGCCTCCTCCAGATCGTCGCGCTGGAGCGGGCCCATGACCAGCAGGGGCGCCTTCATCTCCTCGGCGAAGTCGGTCAATTCGCGCGCTTCCTGAATGCCGGCGACGGCCAGCCAGGTGGCGCCCCCCGCCAATGCCGCCTGCGCGCTCTGCGCCATGCCGTGCCCGTAGCCGTCGGCCTTGACGACCGCGCACAGCTGCCCCCCCTCGCGCAGCTCGCCGAGCAGCCGGGCGCAGTTGCGTTCGATCGCCGCCAGGTTGACCGATGCCCTGGTCACGACCCACCGCCGATGTCTCGCGGTTCAGTCGCTCCTCGCGGTTCAGCAGCCCCACGCGGTTCAGCAGCCCCTCGCAGGTCAGCAGCCCCACTCAGGTCAGCAGCCCCACGCGGTTCGGTCGCTCCTCGTGCTCGCGGCAGCGCGGCGATCACGTCGGTGGCCATGACGCCCTCCGCCGAACCCTGCGCGCGCGCCGCGGCACGTCCCGCCTCGGCGTGCAGCCACACCCCCGCGCAAGCCGCCCTGAAGGCATCCAGTCCCTGCGCCAGAAGCGCCGCTATGACGCCGCTCAGCACGTCGCCGGTGCCGGCCGTGGCCAGCGCGGGGCTTCCCCCCCGGCTGACGGCCACCTGACCGGAGGGGTCGGCGACAAGCGTGTCGTCGCCCTTCAGCACCACCACCGCCCGCGCCTGCTCGGCGGCCGTGCGCGCGCTCTGCAGGCGCTCGCGCTCGATCTCCTCGCTGTCGCGCTCCAGCAGCCTGCCCAGCTCACCCGCGTGGGGGGTGAGCACGGTTGGGGCCCGCCTCTGCGCGAGGTCGGGCAGGCGCCCTGCGTGAGCGTTCAGGCCATCCGCGTCCAGCACCATCGCCACCGGCGCCTGCCGGGCCAGCTCGCGGGCGAAGACCTGCGCGCCCGCGGCGCGTCCCAGACCTGGCCCAAGCGCCAGGGCGCCGCCCTTTTCGAGCGCCTGCAGCACCACCGGCACGCCCTCGGCCTCCAGGTCGCCGCCCACGTCGGGCAGGGGGCGCATCATCACCTCCAAAAGGCTGGCCGCCAGCGCCGGCTGCAGCGAGCCGGGCAGGCAGACGGTCACGTAACCCGCACCGGCGCGCGCGCTCGCCAACGCCGCCATGCGCGGGGCGCCCGTGAGGTCGCGCGAGCCCCCCGCCACGACCACGTGGCCGCTGGAGAACTTCGTCGAGTGCGCCTCCCTGCGGGGCAGCTCGTCCGCCACGGCGGGCTCGATCAGGCCGACCCGCGCCTCGCCCGGGCCCCCTCTGGGGATGCCGATGTCGATGCTCCGGACCTCCCCCGCGCATGCCTTGCCCGGTCGGATCCACAGGCCCGGCTTGGCGGCGTGGAAGGTGACGGTGACAGCCGCCCGCACGGCGGCGCCCGCGATGCTGCCGGTGGAGGCATCCACGCCGCTGGGCACATCGATGCTCACCACGGGCGCGCGCGCCGCGCCGATGGCCTCGATCGCACCGGCCACGATGCCTCGCGGCGCCCCCTCGAAGCCCGTTCCCAGCAGAGCATCCACGATCGCCGTCGCATCGCCCAGCGCGGTTGCGCCTCCAGCAAGATCCCCCGGCGGATCCCCAGGCAGGCGCGCGAGGTTGACGGCGGCGTCGCCGGAGAGCTCCTCTGGTGGGGCAGTGCACACCACTGTCACCGTCCTACCAGCCTCGCGCAGCAGGCGCGCCACCACCAGGCCGTCGCCGCCGTTGTTGCCCTTGCCGCACACGATGAGCAACGGTCCGTCGGGGGCGATCTGCTCGACGGCGCGCGCTGCGCCCTGCCCGGCGCGCTCCATGAGGTCCAGCGAGGGCACCCCCCGCTCCGCGATCGCCCAGCGGTCGATCGCGCGCATCTGCTCGGCGTCGGGAAGCGGTGTGAGCCAGTGCGGAGACGGCACGCAGGCGATGCTAGAGACCCGCGCCCGCCGCCGTCTTGCGGCAGAGCCGAACGGGACCGATCTACTCGACTGTGACGGTCTTGGCGAGGTTGCGCGGCTGGTCGACATTCAGCCCTCGCCGGCATGCGATCTCATAGGCGAGCAGCTGCAGCGGGATCACCGCGAGGATCGCCTGCAGCATCCAGTCCACGGCCGGCACCGTGATGGCGGCGTCGGCGTGCTTGACGATCTCGCCGTTGCCGGCTGTCGTGAGCGCGATCGTGTGCGCTCCGCGCGCGCGCACCTCCTGCATGTTGGAGACCATCTTCTCGAGCACGGGGGAGTCGGTGGCCACGCACACCACCGGGGTGGAGTCGTCGAGCAGCGCGATCGGGCCGTGCTTCATCTCGCCCGCGGCGTAGGCGTCGGTGGCGATGTAGGAGATCTCCTTCAGCTTCAAGGCGCCCTCAAGGGCCACGGGCAGGCCGATGTGGCGGCCGATGTAGAGGAAGAACTCCCTGCGCCAGTACGCCTCGGCGACATCTCGCACCTGCTCGCCCGCGCCGGCGATGACCTCCTCGATGAGGTGCGGCAGGCGCTTGATCTCGCCCACCAGCTCGGCGATCCGCTCGGGCTCCAGGGTGCCCCGCAGCTCGGCCAGGCGCAGTCCCAATAGGTACATGACCGCGACCTGGCAGACGAAGGTCTTGGTCGCCGCCACGCTGACCTCCAGCCCCGCGCGGGTGAACAGCACCCCGTCGGCTTCGCGCGTGGCCTGCGAGCCCATCACGTTGGTGATGGCCAATATCGTCGCCCCGCGCTCGCGCGCCGTGCGCATCGCGGCCAGCGTATCCGCCGTCTCGCCCGACTGCGAGATCCCGATCACGAGGTCCCCCGGGCCGACGACGGGGTTGCGGTAGCGGTACTCGGAGGCGATGTCGATCTCCACCGGCACGCGCGCCCACTCCTCGATCGCGTAGCGTCCGATGAGGCCGGCGTGGTAGGCGGTGCCGCAGGCGACCATGACGATGCGCGTCACACCCGCGAGAATCCCCTCGTCCAGGGCGCCCTGCTCGTCGAGGTCGATGCCGACCCCCGAGGCGGTGCGGTCGGCGATCGTGTCGGCCACAGCGTCGGCCTGTTCGTGGATCTCCTTGAGCATGAAGGACTCATAGCCGCCCTTCTCGGCGGTCTCCTCGTCCCAATCCACGAGGAGGGTCGCGCGCGACACCTCCTGGCCGGAAGCCGTTTCGATGCTCACGCCCTCCGGGCGCAGCACAACGATCTCGCCGTTCTCCACGTACTGCACTGTGCGCGTCTGCGCCAGGAAGGCCGGTACGGCGGAGGCGATGAACTGCTCGCCCTCGCCGCGGCCCACGACGAGCGGGCACTCCTTGCGCGCCCCCACGAGCGTGTCGGGCTCGTCCAGGCTCATCGCCACGAACGCATAGTGCCCCTCGAGCTCGGCATAGGCCGCGCGCACCGCCGCCGCCAGATCGCCCGCGTAGTGGTGGGCGATCAGGTGCGCGATCGTCTCGGCGTCCGTTTCGGAGGTGAACCGGCAGCCTCCGTCGATGAGGCGCTCCTTCAGCGCCATGTAGTTCTCCACGATCCCGTTCACCACCACGTGCACGCGGTCGTCGCTGTCGAAGTGCGGGTGCGCGTTCTCCTCGCTCACGCGCCCGTGCGTCGCCCAGCGCGTGTGGCCGATCCCGGTCGTCGCGGGGCGCACGGCGAGCGCCACGGCACCACTGCCGCCCACCTCCCCGTTCAGCGATCCGCCGAGCTTGGCCTGGAGCGCGTCGAGGTTGCCCACCGCGCGCACCGCCTCGATGCGGTCCTCGGCGAGCACCGAGATGCCGGCGCTGTCATAGCCGCGATACTCGAGCTTGCGCAGCCCGGCGAGCAGAAGGCTCCGCACGGGCCGGCCGCCCACATAGCCAACGATCCCACACACCGCCCCGACGATACCAGTGGCCTGCGCTCAGGCCAGCTCGCGCTCGACGAGCTCCGCGAGGCGCGTGCAGATCGACTCGGCCTCGGCGTCGGTGGGAGCCTCGACCATCACGCGGATGAGGGGCTCGGTGCCGCTGGGACGCACAAGCACGCGGCCGCGGCCGGACAGCTCCTCCTCAGCGCTCTGAACGGCCGCTTTGACGTCCTGCGCGCGCTCGTAGGCGCCGCGGTCCTTCACGCGCACGCCGAGGAGGCGCTGGGGGAGCTTCTCCATCGCGTCGCGCTGCGCGAGGGTGCGCCCGGCCAGGGCCTCCAGGACGAGAAGAGCGCCGGCGATGCCGTCGCCGGAGCGGTTGAAGCCCATCTCGATGATGTGGCCCGACTGCTCGCCGCCGAGCGCCCAGCCGCGTTCGCGCAGCTCCTGCAGGACGTAGCGGTCGCCGACCTTGGTGCTCGTGACGGTTATGCCGGCCTGGCGCATCGCGGTGTGAAAGCCGAAGTTCGTCATGACGGTCACTGCCACGCCCCCGCCGGGGAGGCGGCCATTGCGGTGCAGGTGCAGCGCAGCGAGCGCCATCAGCTCGTCGCCGTCCACGACCTGGCCCCGCTCGTCGACGGCCAATACACGGTCGCCGTCGCCGTCGAAGGCGAATCCGATCGCATGGCCGCCCGCGCGGATCCGCTCGGCCAGCTGCTCGACGTGGGTGGAGCCGCAGCCGGCGTTGATGTTGCGCCCGTCGGGGGCGTCGGCGATCACGCTCACCTGCGCGCCCAGGCGCCTGAATATCTCCGGGGCCACGCGGTGGGTGGCGCCGTTGGCGCAGTCCAGAAGCACGTCCAGGCCATCCAGATCGAGATCCTGGAAGCGCACGTGGAGCTCGCGCAGATAGTCCTCGTGCGTGCCGCGCAGCTCGCGCACGTGGCCAAAGATCGGCTCGTCGGAGGACCCACGAGGAACCTCGGCGCCGGCAACGCCAGGCTCGCCCACCCCGGGAGCGCCACTGGAAATGCCGTTGCCATCCCCTCCACCAGCGGCGCCCGCCGTGCGCTTGAGCTCGGCTTCGATCGCCTCCTCGGCCGCGTCGCTCAGCTTGAAGCCGTCGGCGGCGAAGAACTTGATGCCGTTGTCCTGATAGGGGTTGTGCGAGGCCGAGAGCACCACCGCCAGATCGAAGCCGTAGCGGGCGATCAGAAGCGGCGCGGCCGGGGTCGGCAGCACACCCCCCAACAGCGCATCTCCGCCGGCGGCGCTGATGCCCGCGGCCATCGCCGCCTGCAGCATCTCACCGGACTCGCGCGTATCGCGGATGATCAACACCTGCGGGCGCTGTGCGCCCGTCTGCGCGGTCGCGGCCCGGCCCAATGCCAGCGCCAGCTCGGCGCTGAGGATCTCGCCCGCGACGCCGCGGACGCCATCGGTCCCGAACAGGCGCCCGGACAAGATCCGCTCCTAGCGCTTGGAGAACTGCGGCCGCTTGCGCGCCTTCTTCAGGCCGGCCTTCTTGCGCTCCTTCGCGCGCGAGTCGCGCGTGAGGAAACCGCGCTTCTTCAGCTCGCCGCGCAGATTCGGGTCGGCCTCCAGGAGCGCCCGCGAGACGCCGTGGCGCAACGCGCCGGCCTGCGCCGAGATGCCGCCGCCGTGGAGACGCGCCACCACGTCCATGCGATCCTGGTAGCCCACCGTCTCGAGCGGCTGGCGGATGTTGCGCTGGAGGGTGTCGCGCGTGAAGTGCTCCTCCAGCGTGCGGCCGTTGACCCTGTACTCGCCCTTGCCCGGACGCAGGATCACACGCGCGATGGCCGTCTTGCGCTTGCCCGTCGCGCGGTAGCGCGCGCCCGCCGCGAGATCGATCGCGGCCGTGGCGATCGGCTCGGAGAGGACCTCCTCGTCCTCCTCCTGCCCAGCCTCGTCAAGCGGCTCCTCCTCGTACACAACCGCGTACGGATCCTCCGGCTCGTCGCGGCCCAAAGGGTCCACGCCCTCGGGGACGATGTCCACTTCAAGGTGTGCGCCCGGCACGGCGGGCTTCACACGCGGAGCGGACTCCTCCTCTTCCTCCTCGTCCTCAATCTCGGCCTCGACCTCGACGGCCTCGACCTCGACATCAACCTCAACCGCCTCCACCTCGGCGATGACGACTTCCTCGGCTGGTGCGGACTCGGCGACGGGCTCGGGCTCGGGAGCGGGCCCCTCAGCAGCCGGGGTCTCAGCCGTGGGCTCCTCGACCGCGGGCGTCTGCGCAATCGGCTCGAGTGGCTCCTCCGGCGCGTCGGGCGTCTCGGGCTCCTCAGCGGCAGGCTCCTCGGCGGCAGGCGCCTCGGATATGGGCTCCTCAGGCGTGGGCGCCGGCGACTCCTCAGGCGTGTCGGGCGTCTCGGGCTCCTCGTCAGCCATCAGGCCTGCACCTCCATCGGCTCGGGCTTCTGCGCCACGTGCGGATGATCCGGCCCCGCGTACACCTTCAGCTTCGTCAACTGCTTACGCGCCAGGCGATTGCGCGGCATCATGCCCTTCACCGCCAGACGGATGATCTCCTCCGGCCGGCGCGCCTGCATTTCCTCGAAGCTGCGCGAACGCAACCCGCCCGGGTAGCCCGAGTGGCGGTAGTAGCGCTTGTCCGCGCGCTTGTTGCCGGTCACGACGATCTTCTCCGCGTTCACGACCACCACGAAGTCGCCCGTGTCGATGTGCGGTGTGTACTGCGGCTTGCGCTTGCCCCGCAGCGCATCGGCGATCTGCGTCGCCAGACGCCCCAGCGTCTTGCCGTTGGCGTCAACGACGAGCCAGTTGCGCTCGCGGTCGGTGGGCTTGGCTGTGAAGGTCTTCATCACGTGAAAAAGGCCACGCGAGGACAGCACCGCGCGGCGCGGCCAAACATCATAGCTCTTTGCCCGTTCTGCCGGTCTTTAGCTCTTTGCCCGTTCTGCCGGTCTTGCCAATCTGCGTGGGAGGTCATTCCCACTCGATCGTGCCCGGAGGCTTGCTTGTTATGTCGAGCGCCACCCGGTTGACCTCGCGCAGCTCGTTGATCATGCGCGAGGCGATCCTCTCCAGCAGGTCGTAGGGCAGCCTGGCCCAATCCGCGGTCATGGCGTCATCGCTGGTGACGGCGCGCACGACCACGAGATAGCCGTAGGTGCGCTCATCCCCCTGCACCCCCACGGTGCGGATGTCGGGAAGCACGCAGAAGGACTGCCACAGCTCGCGGTAGAGACCCGCCTTGCGAATCTCCTCCTGGAGAATGTGATCGGCCTCGCGGAGCACATCCAGGCGCTCTTTGGTGGCTTCGCCGCCAACCACCCGTATCGCCAGGCCGGGGCCGGGAAAGGGCTGGCGCCACACGAGGCGCTCGGGCAGGCCCAGCTCGGCGCCCACCGCCCTCACCTCGTCCTTGAAGAGGGCGCGCAGGGGCTCGACGAGCTCGAACTCCATGTCGTCGGGCAGGCCGCCCACGTTGTGGTGGCTCTTGATGGTGGCCGCGCCGGTGCCACCGCCGGACTCGATCACGTCAGAGTAGAGCGTGCCTTGGACGAGATAGCGAACCCCCTCGCCCCCCACCCCATCCTCCGCATGAGCATCCGAAATCTTGGCCGCCTCCTCCTCGAACACGCGAATGAACTCCGCGCCGATCGTCTTGCGCTTGGCCTCGGGCTCGGTCACGCCCCTGAGCTTCTCCAGGAAGCGCGCCTCCGCGTCCACCGCCACCAGGGGCACCTTGAAGTTGTCGCGGAAGGCGCTGATCACCTGCTCGCCCTCTTCCTTTCGCATCAGGCCGTGGTCCACGAACACGCACGTGAGCTGGTCGCCCACGGCGCGGTGCACGAGCAGCGCGGCCACTGAGGAATCGACGCCGCCGGAGAGGCCGCAGATGACCTGGCCGTCCCCCACCTGCTGGCGGATGCGCGCGATCTGCTCCTCCACGATCGAGGCCGCCGACCACGTGCGCTCGCAGCCGCACACCTCGGTGAGGAAGCGCAGGAGGATCTCGTGGCCGTATGGGGTGTGCACCACCTCGGGGTGAAACTGGATGCCGTACACGCCGCTCTCCACGTTCTCGACCGCGGCCACGGGCGAGGCGCTGGAGGACGCCAGGGCCGTGAAGCCGGGCGGGGGCTCGAATACGGTGTCGCGGTGGGACATCCAGCAGGTCTGCTCGCGCGGCATCCCCGCCAGCAGCACGCCCGGGTCGCTCACGAGGAGATCGCTGCGCCCGAACTCGCCAACCTCCGCCTGCTCCACGCGCCCGCCCAGCTCGTGCACCAGGAGCTGCATGCCGTAGCAGATGCCCAGCACCGGCACGCCCAGCTCCAAGAGGCCGCGCTCCAGCCGTGGCGCACCCTCGGCGTAGACGGAGGCCGGACCGCCGGAGAGGATCACCCCGCGCGGCCTGCGCCGGGCCACCTCCTCCAGGCCCGCGTGATGGGGCAGGAGCTCGGAGAAGACGCCGCAGTCGCGCACACGGCGGGCGATCAGCTGGGAGTACTGGCCGCCGTAGTCGAGAACGACGATCTCTTCGGTGGCCGCGGGCGTCCCTTTCCGCTCCGCGGCGGCGGCGGCCGGAACGGTTACGGCAGCCTCACTCATTGACTGACTGAGAATGGCGAGGGGCCCGGCTCGGCGGCCCCTGGCCGCCTGCGCCACCCTCTGAGGCGGCGGATGCCTTCCCGTTGGCCCCCATCCCCACGGCCTGATCGCGCTGCAGCTGCTTGCCCTCGGTCTGAAGCGCGGGCGCGATCACGACCTCGGCGCGGTTGAACTCCGCCAGGTCCTTGTGCCCGCAGGTGGCCATCGAGGTGCGCAGACCCCCGAAGAGGTTGAAGGTGCCGTCGTTCTCCCTTGCCGGCCCCACAAGGATCTCCTCCAGGGTGCCATTCTGCGTGGTCGCCACGCGCGCGCCCCGGGGCAATGTGGGATGGAAGGTGGCCATGCCCCAGTGAAAGCCCCTCCCCGGCGCCTCATATGCGCGCGCCAGCGGGGAGCCGATCATCACCGCGTCGGCGCCCAGGGCGATCGCCTTGGCCACGTCCCCTCCGTTGCGCATGCCGCCATCGGCGATCACCTGGCAGTAGTCGCCCGTCTCGAGCATGTGCGTGGAGCGTGCGTGCGCCACATCGGCGATGGCAGTCGCCTGGGGCACGCCGATGCCCAGCACCCCGCGCGTGGTGCAGGCGGCGCCCGGCCCCACCCCCACCAGCACGCCCGCCGCGCCGGTGCGCATCAGGTGCAGGCCCGTGTGATAGGAGGCGCAGCCGCCCACGACCACGGGCACCTCCAGCGAGGGGATGAACTCCTTCAGATTCAACGGCTCGCTCACCGTGGAGACGTGTTCGCCGGAGACCACTGTGCCCTGGATCACGAGCACGTCCAGGCCGGCCTCCAGGGCCAGCTCGTAGTGATCGAGCACGCGCTGGGGCGTGAGGGAGGCGGCCACCACCACCTTGTGCTCCTTGATCTCCTTGATGCGCTGAGCGATCAGCTCGGGCTTGACGGGCTCGCGGTAGATGTCCTGCATCTCCCTCGTGGCGGCCTCCTTGGGCAGCCCCGCGATCCGCTCCAGCTGCTCCTCCGCGTCCTCGTAGCGCGTGAAGATGCCCTCCAGGTTGAGCACGGCCAGCCCGCCCAATCTGCCCACGATGCCCGCGGTGGCGGGCGAGACCACGCCATCCATCGCCGAGGCCATCATCGGCAGCTCGAACTGGTAGGGCCCGACCTTCCAGCTGATGTCGATGTCGTCGGGATCGCGCGTGCGCCGGGAGGGCACGATCGCGATGTCGTCGAATCCGTATGCGCGGCGGCCGGACTTGCCGCGGCCGATCTCTACTTCCATCTATGAATCCTTGCAGTCGGGGCGGACAACGGACGAGAAGACCCCGCGCAGGGCGGGGCCGGGAGGGGTGTGGCGGGCGACCGCCGGGACCATATATGCACACGCGGCCAACTGGATTTGAGCATAGCAACGGGGTCTCCTAGACTGGCCCCACAGGACCGCAGGGCGCACTCTGATCGGCAGCACCGTCAGGTCCCGACCGCGCGGCCACCTGGCCGGCTCTGCCGGCCCCTCCAAACAACAACCCCCACCTGCACACCACAACTGCTATGCCAGGGACATGAGTCAGCTTCCCTCGTGGGAGCCCAGCGCGATCGAGGCGCGCCGCCAGGAGGTGTGGCGGGTGCGCGATGTCTTCCGCACGCCTGTGCCGGACGGGCCGGGGCTCTACATCAAGCCCTCGGCGCCCTTCACCTCGGGCAACATCCACATCGGGCACGTGCGCAGCTACGCCATCGGCGATGCCTATGCGCGTTTTCAGCGCGCCCAGGGGGAGGCCGTGCTGTTCGCCTTCGGCTTCGACGCCTTCGGGCTGCCGGCCGAGCTGGGGGCCATCGCCGGCGGGGAGTCGCCCGGCGAGTGGGTCGAGCGCTGCGCGCGCCACATGACGGGGCAGCTGCAGCGCCTGGGGTTCTCCTTCGATTGGCAGCGCGCGTTCATGAGCTCTGACCCGCTCATGTATCGCTGGTCGCAGTGGCTCTTCGTGACGCTCCTTGAGCACGATCTGATCTACCGCGGCACGGGGGCCGTGGACTGGTGCGACACCTGTCAGACCACGCTGGCGAGCATTCAGGTCGAGGAGGGGGGCACCTGCTGGCGCTGCCACAACCCCGTGCGCCTGATTCAGCGGCCGGAGTGGTACCTGCGCGTGAGCGCCTATCTGGAGGAGAACGACCGGCGCCTGGCGGAGCTGAGGAACTGGGACGAGACCTCGCTGGCCAGCCAGCGCTTCGTGCTGGGGCGGGTCGATGGAGTCGAGCTGGACCTGCGCGCCGCGGATGGAGACGGGGACACGCCGACCGGGGACACGCCGACAGGAGACACACTGACCGTGTTCACCCCTCATTTGGATGCCCTGCTGGAGGGCAGGTTCGTGCTGCTTTCGCCCAAACACCCACAGGTGGACGATTGGGCCCGCGATCCCAAGGCTCAGGAGCAGCTGGAGGAGCTGCGCTCGGGCGGCTGGGAGCGCGGCTCGCGCGATGTGGAGAACATCCCGCTGGTTCACACCGGGCGCTCGCTGGCATTGCCTGGAGCCGAGGGCCGGGCGCGGGCGCTGCCGGTGCTGGTGTCGCCGCTGGTGGATGGGCGCTTCGGAGCCACCGCCGTGCTGGGCGTTCCCGGGCGCGACCACGTCGACGCCGCCATCGCCCGGCGCCTGTGGGGGGAGTCGTGGGAGGACTCCTCGCGGCAGGCTGGGTCGGAGTCCGCCCTCGCAGAGGCCCATCTGCCCGAGGCCGGGCCCGCCAAGCGCTATAAGGCGGGCGACTTCGCCATCTCCCGTCAGCGCTCCTGGGGCACGCCCATACCGATCGTCTACTGCGACGCCTGCGGGGCCGTGCCGGTGCCCGTCGAGCAGCTTCCGGTGGTGCTCCCGCTCGACCTGAAGCCCACCGGCGAGGGCAACCCGCTGGCCGAGCGCGAGGATTTCGTAAACGCCGCCTGCCCCAGGTGCGGCGCGCCCGGAAAGCGCGAGACCGACACGCTGGACTGCCACTTCGACGCGCTGTGGCTGTGGATCCCCGCGTGCGTGCCTCCTTCCGAGCGCGAGGGAACGCTGGAGCAGACGCTGGCGCTCGATGACCTGCGCCGCTGGCTTCCCTCCGAGCGCCTCGTGGCTGGCACCGACAGCGGCAACTTCGTCTTCGACCAGCGCATCGTCACCAAGGCCCTGCGCGACATCGGGCCGCTGGCGTTCATGGCCGATGGCGAGCCCTTCGCTGGCTGCCTCTTCCACGAGATGGTCATCCGCGATGGGCGCAAGATGAGCAAGCACCTCGGCAACGTCGTGGACCCCGACGAGCTGCTGGAGCGCTTCGGGGCGGACACGCTGCGCCTGGCGGTGCTCTATGCGGCGCGACCGCAGAAGTCGCTGAACTGGAGCGACAGCGCGGTGGCGCACTGCCATCGCTTCCTCAAGGGGCTGTGGAGCTATACACGCGAGCGCGTGGACATGGAGCCCGAGCCGCTGGACGAGAAGGGCGCCTACCACACCGAGCATCTGCGCCGGCGCCTGGAGAAGTGGTGCGACACCGCGGTGGAGAAGGTCAGCGAGGACATGCGCGAGCTGGAGATGCACAAGGCGGTGCGCAATGTCATGCGCCTGCTGGACCGCATGAAGGATTTCGAGGCCAAGGCGCTGGAGCGCACCGGCGGGGAGCTGGGCCGCGAGAACCACGAGTCGCTGCTGCGCGCGCTGGGAGTGCTGGCGCAGATGCTCATCCCTTTCGCGCCCCATGTCGGCGAGGAGCTGTGGCTGGCCTGCACGGGCGGGGATATGGATGGCGCGGTGGATCCCGCCTGGCCCTCTGGCGCGGGCGCGGCGACAGCCGAGTCCGCGGACGCAGCGCAGGACGCGGGGGGTGGCGAGGACCCGCCCCGTCCAGCGCGAACAGAAACAGTCACAAGCGCAGGGAGCGCGGGTATCTAGAGTCCCACCACGAGCTCGCGCAACCGCCAGGTGCGATATTGGGCAGGGCCAACGGATCGGCCGCGGCCTCTGCGATCATTCCCCAACCAAGGCATCGCCACGAAGGGCACGAGGATGACCACCGCATACTCCGATCACGCAGATGACCCCGCGCGCACGCGCTCGTGCGTGACCGAGCTGGTGTGCCACAGCTGCCAGGTGCGCCACCCCCAGAGCCACACCGAGGCGTTCTGCGAGCAGTGCGGCAAGTGCTATGACGTCGATTACGACTATGCGCGCGCGAAGGACCTCTTTAAGGAGATCGGGATGGGGCCGCGTCCTTCCAGCATCTGGCGCTTTGAGGAGCTGCTGCCGATTCTCGACGCGAGCGCGTCCGCGCGGGTCGGCCAGTACGCGGGGTTCACGCCCCTGATCAAGGCCGACCGGCTGGGGGCAGAGCTGGGCCTCAACCAGCTCTATGTGAAGGACGACAGCACCTCTCGTCCCAGCCTCTCCTACAAGGATCGCGTGGTGGCGATGGCCGTGGCCCGGCTTTTGGAACTGGGTCGCGAGGAGATCGGCTGCGTGTCCACCGGCAACGTCGGCACCGCCGTGGCCGCGCTGGCCGCGAAGGCCGGTGTGGATGCGTATGTGTTCTACCCCAACCGCCTGGAGATGACCAAGGCCCGCGCCTGCCGCGCGCTGGGGGCGAAGGTGTGCCAGGTGGAGGGCAACTACGACGAAGCCAATCGGCGCTGCCGCGAAGTGGCCAAGCTCAGCGGCCTGGAGTTCGCCAACATCACCCTGCGTCCCTTCTATGCCGAGGGCGCCAAGACGGTGGCCTATGAGATCGTCGAGCAGCTGGGCTGGCGGGCCCCGGAGCACATCGTCACGGCCGTGGCGGGGGGAACGCTCTCCTCGCGCATCCACAAGGGCCTGCAGGAGCTGGAGCTCGTGGGACTGGCCGAGACGGAGCACACCAAGCTGCATGTGGCCCAGCCGCTGGGCTGCGCGCCGATCGCCGAGGCGATTCTCGAGCATGACACCAAGATCCACCCCTGCGCGCCCACGACGGTGGCCCATTCGCTCGCGATCGGCAAGCCCGGCGATGGCGGTCTGGTGATCGACGCCGTCGAGGGCCGCGGGGGCACCGCGGGGATGGTGAGCGATGAGCAGATCTTCTCGGGGATCGACCTGTTGGCCTCCACCGAGGGCATCCTCACCGAGCCCGCGGGGGGCACCACCGTGGCGGTGCTCAAGCAGCTCGCCGCGACGCACCATTTCGACCCCGACGAGGTGGTGGTGGCCGTGATCACCGGCAACGGCCTGAAGACGCTCGACGATCACCCCCCCAAGCAGTGGCCGCTGGCGGAGTGCGAGCCCGAAGCGATGCTCTCGGTGCTGGAGGAGTTTCGCCACGCGAGCGGGCACGACTCGGCGGTGAACGGCGCGGGTTTGAGCCACGCGCAGATGCGCGCGTAGGCGCGCGGACGCAGGGAACCCCGTGCGTCCCGAACCGTGCCCCGCTCGCTGGTGAACAAGCCCGATCGCACCAGAGCAAGCCCGATCGCACCAGAACGAGCCCAATTGCAACAGAACGGGGGGCGCCTTGGCCCCACGCCCTGGCCCCATAGAAAAGCCCCGCCGGAGCGGGGCCTTTCCGTAGCAGGCAATAAGCCGGATCCTGTCGTTGAGCAGCCATCCATCTGAGCGGCCTACCTGGACCTTGGCGGGCAACCTGCGAACGGTCCTGTTTGACCTTGCATCGGGTGGGGTTTGCCCAGCCGCCGCGTCGCCGCGACGCTGGTGCGCTCTTACCGCACCATTTCACCCTTGCCCGCCGGCCGTTCACGTGGGACGGCCGGTTTAGGACCGAAGTCCTCAGGCGGTTTGTTTCTGTGGCACTTTCCCGCGGGTTTCCCCGGGTCGATCTCGCGACCACCCTGCCCTTCGATGTCCGGACTTTCCTCGAAGGCCTCTTTCGGGGCCTCCGCGGCTGCTTGGCCTGCACGGTCAAGGTAGCAGGCGTCAGGTGCTCATGGAAGGCGTCACATGCTCCTGAGCAGCCCCACTATGCGCCCCAGCACCTTGACCTCCTTGCTGCGGATCGGCTCCATCGTCTCGTTCTCCGGCTGCAGGCGGATGTGATCCGGTTCGCGGAAGAAGCGCTTCACTGTCGCCTCCTCCCCCAGCAGCGCCACCACGATCTCGCCGTCGCGCGCGGTGTCCTGAGGGCTGACCACCACCAGATCGCCTTCCAGGATCCCCACGTCCTTCATCGAGTCCCCGCGCACGCGCAATAGGTACTCGCCGCTGTCCCCGCCCGCGGCCTCGGGGACGGACACGTACTCCTCGACGTTCTCTTCGGCCAGCACCGGCTGCCCGGCCGCCACCGAGCCCAACAGCGGCAGGGCCTCCGGGCGTACGATGCTGCGCACGCTGTCCACCGCGCTGCCCATCGCGCGGTCCAGCAGCTCGATCGCACGGGGCTTGGACGGGTCCCGCCGCAGCAGGCCGATCCGCTCCAGGTTCGCCAGGTGCTGGTGCACCGTCGAGGACGAAGCCAGACCCACGGCCTTGCCGATGTCGCGCACCGTCGGGGGGTATCCGTACTTCGCCGAGTACTTGCGGATGAAGTCGAAGATCTCCTGCTGGCGTTTTGTCAAGTCCATCGTAATCGGCCCTCCGGGTGGGGGGATAGGTGGCGGAGCGAACGTCTGTTCGTACAGTAGCGGCACGGGAGGACGGATGCAAGGGTGGTGGTAGATGGTTGCAAGGGTGGCGAAGGGTGCGGGCGGGCGTCTCGGGTTTGGCGGCGGTCGCATGCCTCTTGCCGGTGGGGCGCATGAGCGCCACGTCCCGAGCGCCGGGCTATACTCGCCCCTCTCTGCGCCCGTGGCGGAATTGGTAGACGCGCAAGGTTGAGGGCCTTGTGGACCTCACGGTCCGTGGTGGTTCGAGTCCACTCGGGCGCATTGGGAAAGCCCTGTATTGCCTGCGAGCCAGCGGCCCATCTCCCTAAAGTCCACCACAGCGGGCTCAGCCCCTCGGGGCGACACCTGCGCCAGGACGCTACTGACCGGCGCTGACCAGCGCGGGCGAGCTGCCCTCGTACGCCCTATAGATCCGCCGCACCTGCTCGTACAGCTCGGCAGGCAAAGCTCGCTTGGCCTCGGTCAGGAACGCACCCTCCGGGAGCGCCGGAGACTCGCCCTGCTCGAAGAAGCGCTCGATCTCCTCCTGCACATGCACCGCGTCCCGAGGAGAGCACTCCCGGGCACGACCGATAAGGTCGGCGGCCACCTCCCAACGTTGAAACGGGCAGTTCGGTCCTCGCCCTCGGCCTGCATCCCCCTCCCGCCCGCTCTAGGCTGGCGGTGGGGTGAGCGGGCCGCAAGACATCTCTGGAGAGCAACCGACCGGCACGGACCTGTCGGCGCAGTCGCGCACGCTGCGCAACGGCCTGATCAGCATGACCGTGTTCTTCGGCCTCGTGGCGGCCCTGCTGACGGCGGTGCCCAGCTTACGCTCGGTGGCTGAGCGCATCACAGACGCCAGCGCCGGGTGGGTGGGGTTGGCGATCGCGCTCGAGCTGCTGTCCTGCGCTGGGTATGTGGTGCTGTTCGACCTGGTGTTCGGGAGGCTGGACCGGCGCCTGCGCTCACGCCTGCCGCTGGCCGAGCTGGCGGTCAATTCGGTCGTGTCCGTAAGCGGCATGGGCGGCCTCGCGCTGGGCGCTTGGGTGTTGCGCAGCAAGGGGGTCTCGGTGGAGCGCATCGCCAGGCGCTCGGTGCTGCTGTTCATCCTGACCAGCGCCGTCAACGTGATCGCGGTGGTGCTCATCGGGGTGCCGATGTGGCTCGGCCTGCTGCCCGGCTCGCGCAACGCACTGCTGACGCTGCTGCCGGCCATGCTGGCGCTCGCCACCATCCTCGGCACGCTGGCGCTGGCGAGATGGGCGCGCCAGCACGAGGCCGCCGCCACTGGCGATGCGGGAGAGCGGGGTCGCACGGCGGTGGCGGTCGCGGCGGTGGGCGACGGCGTGGCGGAAGCGGTGGCGGTCATGCGCGAACGCGATCCGCGCCTGCTGGGAGCTGTGGGCTACTGGCTGTTCGACAACCTCGCGCTCTACGCCTGCTTGGCGGCCTTCGCCGACGCCCCGGCATTCTGGGCCGTGGCGATGGCCTATCTGGTGGGGATGCTCGCCAACTCGCTCCCCGTCCCTGCCGGCTTGGTGGCGGTGGAAGGCGGGCTGGTGGGGATGCTGGTGCTGTTCGGCGTGCGCCCCGTGGGAGCGGTCCTCGCCGCTGTGGTCATCTACCGGGTCATCTCCCTGTGGGTTCCCGCCATCCTCGGCACCCTGGCGTTCCTCAGCCTGCAGCGCGAGATCGGCAAGCCGCTGCAGCCGGCGGGGTCGATGAGCGATTGACGTTTCGGCCCGCGCATCGGCCACGCGGTCTGCCTACGGATTGAACGCAACCACCATGAACAGGATCGTGATCAGCACGAGCGCGCTGAGCAGAATCCCCACGATCAGAAGCCGGCGCGCCAGCGCGCGATATTCCTCGCTGAAACCGACCGCTCCCTCATGGGCGCTCGCCGTCATGTCGCGCTCGGCGAGAGCCGCCGCCCGTTCGGCGCCCGGGATCATGACGATGCTCACGAGCGCGCCGATCGCGATCGTGGCGCTCAAACCCCACTGGACGAAGAACATGCCCCAGTGATGGGAGATGCTGGTGATGTCGATTCCAGTGAGGATCACCACGAGCAGGCCCGGGACGATCAGCAGGCGCTCGAGCGTGTATTCGAGGCGGTGCATCGCGGGCAGGCTGCGGGGGTCGTGCCTGCTCACCACCGCGAATGCGAGCGGGTAGACGAAGGCTCCCCCGAACGTGACCATGACGGTCATGCTGTGGATCGCCTTGACGACGTAGTAGGTGTCGACGATGGCGGTGATCACGATCGCTACAGCGGGGACTCCACGCCCATGAAGAGCACCGTGATGAGCACGAGCACACCGAGCACCGCGCTGAGCATCGCCAGCCGGCGGGTCAGAGCGCGGTATTCGGGACTGAGCCCGATCGCGTCCGCGGGGCCGCTGCGCAGATCGCGCCGGGCCACCATCTCCGCCCGCCTGGCCGTGGGAATCATGACAGTCGGCAGTGCCACTCCGATCAGCGCCACGACGCCGATCCCCCACCAGAGGAAGAAGGCGCCCCACAGGTCCTCCCGATCGGCCATGTAGATTCCGGTGAGGATCACGAGCAGCACTCCCGGTGTGACGAGCAGGCGCTGCAGCGTGTACTCGATCCGGTGCAGCACGGGCAGGCTGCGCGGATCCTGCCTGTTGGCCGCGGCGAACACGAGCGGGCGGGCGAAGACCGCTCCAAATGTCACGATGACGGCCACCACGTGGATCGCCAGCACAATGTGAAGCCCGGTGAAGGAGCCCAGCGGCAACATCGTGGCGCAGCATAGCCCTCGCGCCGGGCCAAGTCGAGCATTTGAAACGGCTGTGAAAGGCGAGCCGCGCCAGGCTACGCGCGGAAGAACTCCAGCAGCAGCTCGTTCACGCGCTCGGGAGCGTCGTGCTGAACCCAGTGGGTGGCCTCGGGCAGGCGCTCGACGCGCACGTTGGGCACCCACTGCGGCAGGGGCTCGGCCAGCTCGCTGCCGAGGTGGCGGTCGCGCATGCCCCAGATCACGAGTGTCTCTGTCTCTATCGGCACCAGCCCGGCCAGGGTGGACCGCGGCGAGCGGCGCAGGGCGGCGCGGTAGTAGTTGAGCATGCCCGTCAGCGCGCCCGGCTGCGACCACGCCTGCACATAGCGTTCCAGATCCACATCGCTGAAGGCCCCGGGCGAGTCCGCGCGCAACGAGCGCTTGGCGAAGGAGAAATGCTCGCGCGCGATCAGCCTCTCCGGCAGCCAGGGGATCTGGAAGAAGAACATGTACCAGCTCTTGCGCAGCTGGCGCAAGGTGCGAAAGCCGCTGAGCATGCGCTCGGTGTGGGGGACGTTGAGGATCGCCAGCTTCTGCAAAAGCTCGGGGTGGCGCATGGCCGTCATGTAGGCCACGGCGGCGCCCCAGTCGTGCCCCACCAGATAGGCGCGCTCCACGCCGAAGTGGCGAATCAGACCGGCGATGTCGTGCGCGAGGCGGTCGGCGTCGTACTGGCGCCAGCCCACAGGCTTGTCCGAGAGGTCATAGCCGCGCATGTCCGGCGCCACCACGTGATAGCCGGCCTGTGCCAGCGCGGGTATCTGATTGCGCCAGGAGTACCAGAACTCGGGGAAGCCGTGGAGCAGCACCACCAGCGGGCCCTCCCCCGCCTCGACGTAGTGCAGGCGGATGCCGCCGCCCACCTGCGCCTCGCCGTGGGTGACCTGCGCCTCGACCTCGGTGACGTTCATCGGAGTGAACCCTAACGCACGATGGAGGTGCGGGTGCGCCCTCGCACGCGGCGCCGCCGCGGGTCCCCGCTGCCAACGAGGATCGTGGCCAGCGCCACCGGCACCGTGGCCGGCAGCTCGTTGACGGCGAAGAACAGAAGATCGAAGCCCAGCGCAAGGCCCGCCACCAGGATCGCGCCTCGCAGTTGGCGCCGGCGATCCCCCGCGGCGGCCAGCAATCCTCCGAACAGGCCCGCGACGAACAGGTCTCCGTACCCCATCACGGCGTCGCCGAAGCTCGCCGACTGCAACCGCGGCAGATGCGCCGCCGGGTGGGCGGCGTTGAGCACGTCGTTGGGGCGCTGCAGGAGATGCGACACCACCAGGGCCGTGTCGGCCACGGCCATGAGCACGATCCCCACGGCCAGCCAGCGGGCGGGCGTGACGGCGGCCAGCAGCACTCCCAGCGTCACGCAGCTCAGAGCCGAGAGGGCAACAGCCGCGGCCTCGCCCGCCAAACCCCCACGATCCGCCCAGGCCAGCGCAAACAGCGGCGCCACCAGCAGCGCCGCCGGCGGACGGGGACCGTGTGCGCTCCACGCGAACCACCCCAACGCCGGCGCCGCGAGCACTGGCACCGCGACGAGCGCTGTATAAGTGAGCGCCTGGCCGCTGGCGTGCTCTGCCTGGTGCGCGAGGAGCACGAATGCGAGCACCGACAGCGGCGGGATCGCCGCCCACCACGCGCTGCGCAGACGCTCCAGCGCGGCGACGGCCCGCCCCGAGGGCGCCAGCACGGTGGCGCCCTGCACGAGCGAGAGCGCGGCGATCGAGAGCCAGAAGGGCAGCACGGGGATTCAACATAGCCAGCGGTGGGAACGAGCAGCCGCAGGTTGCGCTACAAGAGGGCGATGCCCTCCGCCCCACCCGAGCCCCCGCCCCGGCGCCTCTACCAGGCAGGCGCGCTGCTGGTCGGCTCCATCGCCATCGTGGGCGTGGCGATCGCGGTGCTCAGCGGCGGCGGCACCTCCGAACTGGCGCCGGGCAAGCCCGTGCCGGGTGCCACCAAGACGCTGGCGCTGCTCGCGGGCATCCCCCAGCACGGGATCGAGTTGGGCAGCCCCGCGGCGCCGGTGACGCTGGTGGAGTTCGGCGACCTGCAGTGCCCTCAGTGCGCGATGTTCGCCAAAAGCGCCCTGCCGGCGCTCATCGCCCGCTACGTGCGTCCCGGGCGCATCGACATGGTGTTCCGCAACTTGGACTCGATCGGTAATGATTCCCTGCGCGCCGCCCGCATGGCGGGCTCCGTGAGCGAGCAGAATCACCTGTGGGAGTTCATCGATCTCATGTATGACAACCAGGCCGCCGAGAACAGCGGCTACGTCACTGAGCGCTATCTGCAAGCGCTGGCGGGCGCGATCCCGGGGGTCGACGTGAGCCAGGCATTGCGCCGGCGCACGTCCGCGGCGGTTGCGGCCCAGATCGCGCAGGCGGGGCGGCTGGCCGCGCAGTGGCACGTGCAGGGCACCCCCACGTTCCTGCTGATGCGCGCGGGCCGGCCCACCCAGGCGCTCGCCCAGGCGTCCCCGTCCAGCGCATCCTCGTTCACGGTCTCGCTCGACCGCGCCCTGAGCGATGGACCGGCGGGTACAGGAGGCCTGGCGGGTATCGCGGGACCGGCGGGTACCGGGGGACCGGCGAGCGGACCGGCAAGATGAGCGGATGAGCCTGCCAACACCAACACCGGCCGCAAAACAGGAGGATGTCTACCGTCGCCGCCGCTTCGCCGCGACCGTGGCGATCCTCTCGGCGGTGGCGCTGGCGATCGCGGCGCTCGACTCGGGGGGCTCGAGCCAGCATCCGACCAACGCAGGCACGCAGCCGGCCAAGCACTCCGCCAGACAGCTGAGCAGCGCGGAAAGACAGGGCCTGACGCACAAGGAGGAGGAAGGTGCGATCGACTCGGTGCTCGCCTACACCCCGGCGGTGGTGCAGGGTGCCGCGCGCGGCAACGAGGTGGCGCTGACCTTCGACGACGGCCCTGGCCCCTACACCACGCGGCTGGTGGAAACACTGAACAAGCTGCACGTGCAGGGCACCTTCTTCGCGATCGGGGAGATGGAGCGCTACTTCTCCGCGAGCACCCTGCTGGAGCTGCGCTCGGGGGACGTGGTGGGCGATCACACCGAGACGCACCCGATGCTGAGCACCCTCTCCCCGCACGACCAGCACGAACAGCTGCTGAACCAGATCTACCAGATCCAGCTGCTCGGAGGGCCGACGCCGAGGCTGTTTCGTCCCCCATATGGCTCCTTCAACGCCACCACCTTCCGCGAGCTGCACCACCTGCACCTGCTGATGATCCTGTGGAGCACCGACACGGGCGACTACGCACGTCCCGGAGTGCAGGCGATCGTGCGCAGTGCGCTGGCAGGGGCGCACCCGGGCGCGATCATCCTCATGCACGACGCGGGCGGAGATCGCTCGCAGACGATCGCCGCGCTGCCCGCGATCGTGCACGGCCTGCGCGCCCGAGGGCTGCGCCCGGTGACGGTGCCGCGTCTGCTGCTGGACGACCCCCCGCCCCACGGGCAGCCGATCCCCACCAACCTCAGCGGGGGGTAGGCGTGCTCAGTGCCCCAGCTGCACCGTCTTGACGATCAACAGCAGCACGGCCACCACCAGATAGCCGCGCAGAAGCAGCATGGCGGCCCTGCGCCCCGGCGACCACACCGGGCGCTCGAGCAGCGCCAAGGGAGGCATGGTCCAGGTATGGCGCCGCTCCCGGGAGAGCGCCTCCTCCTCTTCCTCCGCTGGACCCCGCCCCGCGCGCGCCCCCGCGCCGCGCAAGGCGTAGAGGCCGGCGATGGCCAGGCAGGCCGCCGTGAGGAGCGATAGATAGAGGAACAGCTGTGTGACGTCGACCGCGGGGAACATCGTGGAGGCCATGAGGATCAGCGAGAGCTCCACGAGGACCGCGACGATCACGCCGGCCACGGCGTTGAGCCAGCGCGCGTTGACCCACGGCCCGAGCACCTGGCGGTCGTTGCACAGGAGCAGCAGGAACACGGTTGCGCTGGGCAGGAGCACCCCGGCGAGCGCCTGCACGGAGGTGGTGATCAGACCGAGGGGGGCGCCCGGTATCAAGACGATGCCCGCGGCGCCCCCGACCATCGCGGCGAAGCTGCCGTAGAAGACCTTGGCGTCCCGCAAGCCCCTGTGCAGTGAGTGCGAGGCCCCGAAGACGTCACCGAAGGCATAGGAGGTGGAGAGGGTCACTGCGGCGGCCCCGATCAGGGAGGCGTTGAGCAGCACGATGGCGAAGAAGGCGCCGGCCGCCGAGCCCAGCTCCCGGTCGAGCGCGGCGGCCACGGTGCCGGCGTCGTTGAAGTGGCCCGCGTAGGGGGTGCCGGCGAAGGCGAAGGCGGTCACGGCGATGAGCGCCCCGGCGCCGATCACCACCACGAAGGCCCCGATGATCGTGTCGGCCCGCTCGTAGTTGATCCAGCGCGGGGTGATGCGCTTGTCGACGATGTTGGACTGCTGGAAGAAGAGCTGCCAGGGCGCCACGGTGGTGCCGACGATGGCGATGATGAGGAGCACCGCGGTGGAGGTGGCGCCGCCCTGGATGCTCGGGTGGAAAGTGTCCCGCGCGATCTGGGAAACGCTGGGGTGGGCCAGCACCAGCAGGGGGATGATGAGGAAGTTGGCCACCACGAACACGTACATGAAGCGCTCCCAGCTGCGGAAGCTGCCGGTGGAGGTGATCGCCACGAGCGCGGCGGCGGCGATCGGCACGGCCAGATACTGGCTCACGCCGAAATAGCCGAGCGCGAGGCTGACGCCGATGAACTCGGTGACGATGGTGAGGAAGTTGAGGATGAAGAGGTCCCCCACCGAGAACCACCCCCAGAAGCGCCCGAAGCGCTCGTTGATGAGGCGCGCGTGGCCGACCCCGGTGACGGCCCCCAGGCGGATGACCATCTCCTGGTTGACGATCAGCACGGGAATCAGCAGCAGGAGCACCCACAGAAGCGTGGTGCCGTAGTTCTGGCCGGCCTGGGCGTAGGTGGAGACCCCCCCGGCGTCGTTGTCCCCCACCATCACGATCAGACCGGGCCCCATGATCGCCAAGAGCGCCATCGCGCGCGAGCGCCAGCCGTGGCGCTCGCCGGAGTCCTCCATCCTGATCGTTCCCAGCGCCCCGCGGATGTCCCCGATGCGAGCGTCATCGAGTACGGGCGGGACGGCGCCGGCGGGGAGAGCCCTCTCCGCGCGACCCTGGGCCTGAACCTCCGCCGGATCCGGAGCAGGCGCAGGCGGCGTCGGCGTCGGCGTCGGCGAGTCATCCAGCGTGACGGGGTCGTCAGCCATCGGGGTCAACCTCCTTTCCGTGTTGCTCGCGGTCGCGGTTGGGGGAGGCGCGGCGCGGCGCCGACGGGCGTTTGCGGCCTGGTCAGTCGCTGACTAAGCCGAAGCGCCGCCGCCACCCCGGGGGCAGGGTGAGCTCCAGCACGTCGTCAACTGTAATGACGCCGACGATGTGTTGGTCCTCTTGCACCACGGGGAGGGTGAGGAGGTTGTAGTCGGTCATCATGCGCGCGACCTCGGGAAGGTCGGCGTCGGTGTGCACGAAGACGGGCTCGTGCTCGGCGATCTCGCCCAGAGGCGCCTGTGAGCGAGCGCGGATGAGCCCGACCACCGGCGCCGAGCCCGACAATCGCCCCTCGGCGTCGTGGAGGTAGATGGTGGTGAGCAGGGCGGGCGCGATGTCGCCGGAGCGCACCCGCTCGAGCGCCTGCTCCACCAGGGCGTCCTCGCCCAGCGCGATGAAGTCCGGGCTCATGAGCCCGCCGGCGGTGGAGGGGTTGTAGCCGAGCAGGGATTCGATCTGGCGCCGCTGGAGGACGGGCAAAAGCGCCAGCAGGCGCGCGCGGCGCTCCTGGTCGATCTCCTCGATCAGATCGGCGGCGTCGTCGGCGGCCATGCGCGCGATGACCGCGGCAGCCTGCTCGTTGGGGCGCTCGCGGATGAACTCGAGCTGGTGGTGCTCGTCGAGCTCCTCAAAGACGTCGGCCTCCAGCTCGCGGTCCTGGGAGACGGCCTTGATGATCTCCTCGCCCTCCTCGTGCGAGGCGGCCTCGACGAGATCGGCGATCTCCGCGGGGTGCAGGTTGGCGAGCTTGCGGTGGGAGAAGCGCAGGCGCGCGGTGGGGACGTGATCGACGAAGGGCTCCATGTCCGACCAGTCCAGGAAGGGCCGGTCGCCCACGAGGCCCTTGAACGCGCGCGGCAGCGCGCGGCGCAGCTGCGCTCTGAAGGTGGGATCGAGGCCCACGACCCGCCACCACCCCTCGATGCAGGCCAGCTCGATCTCGTGCGCGGTGACCAGGCGCGGCGGGTCGGCCTCGACGTTGACGAGCTTGCGCCCGAGGACGTCCTGGCGCAGGAGCACCTCGCCGATGCGCCGCTCGAAGCGCCCGAGCGAGAGCTTCTGCCCGGACAGACGCACGGCGCCGGCCTCCAGTGAGGCGACCTTGTCGATCGGCACGAACAGCTCGCGCCCGCCGACGCGCGCCTTCAGGCCAGTGACCGGCGGGTAGCCGCCGTCGGCGAGGCGCACGATGAGGTCCTCGACCCGCCCGAGGCGCTCCCCGCCGCGGTCGAGCAGGGGACTGTGCAGAACCGACGATAGGTGCACGACGGGCGCAGACACGGAGGGTCATAACGTTAGTGCACGCGGGGGCGACTCCTCGGCTCGTTCCTTATGCCGGCCTGCTCAACTTCTTAGCTGCCCCTTATCGAGCTCCGAGAGGATGATGGGGGATGGGCGCCGTAGTAACCACCACAAGATGAGCGATCGCGCAGGGGCACCCTGGCTCCTATACATGCTGACGGCGCTGTGCGTGGTCGCCGCGGTGGCGGCGTTCCTGGCGGTGGGACCGCCGGCGCAGTCGGCCGCGAGCACGCGCACCGCCGTCGTCGGGCGCGGGGTCGTGCAGTCGACGGTGTCCGCGAGCGGCACCCTGACCGCCGTGGGCCAGAGCAGTGCGAGCTTCAAGGCGTCGGGGCAACTGGCCGCGGTGTACGTGCACGTGGGCGAGCACGTGCTGGCAGGGAGGCTCTTGGCGGAGCTCAACCCCGATGCGGCGCAGCGGAGCCTGGTTGTGGCCGAAGATGACCTGCGCGCGGCGGAGGACCGGCTCGACGGGGCCCGCGGCGAAAGCTCCTCCACCACCACGGAAAGCCCCTCCTCCACCACCTCCGCCACCACGAACAAGTCCTCCCCCACCGCCAAGAAGTCCCCCTCGACCTCCGCCCCATCGACCTCCGCCCAGCCCGCCCAGTCGCCCCAGGCCAAGGCGGCGAACGTGGCCGGCGACGAAGCCTCGGTGGAAAGCGCGAGGGCCGGCGTGGTGAGCGCCGAAGAAGCGCTGGCTGACACGAAGCTGTATGCCCCGGCGGACGGCACGGTGGCCTCGATCGCCCAGGAAACCCCCGGCGAGAGCGTGTCTGCGGGCGCGGGCTCAAGCGGCGGCTCCAGCGGGGGATCGAGCGGCAGCTCGGGCGGGGCCGGCGGCTCCTCCGGGAGCGGGGGCTCCTCCGGGAGCGGGGGCAGCAGCGGAGCGGGCGCCGGAGGCTCGTCGGGCAGCGGGGGCAGCGGCTCGGGCTCGGCCTCCGCCGACAGTGGCTCCTCCTCGGGCTTCATCGTGCTGGTGGACACGAGCAGCATGGAGGTGGTGGTGCCCCTGAGCGAGTCTGAAATCACGAAGGTGAAGGTGGGCCAGCCGGCCACGGTGACCGTCAACGCGCTCCCCAGCGAGAAGCTCACAGCGCGCGTGGTGTCCAGCGCGCTGCTCTCAACCACCAACAGCGGCGTGGTGAGCTATGACGTGACTCTGCGACTGGACCAGAGCGAGAGCGGCCTGCGCCCCGGCATGACGGCGAGCGCGCAGATCGTGGTGGCGCAGGCCGAAGACGCCGTGAACGTCACGAGCTCCGCGATCAGCGGGCGCGGGGGCGCGGGGAGCGTGATGGTGATGCGCAGCGGCAGGCCCGTACGCCAGCCCGTCATCACGGGCCTGGTGGGCGACTCCACGACGCAGATCCTCAGCGGCCTGAGCCCCGGCGAAGAGGTCGTGATCACGATCGCCACCGGCGCGTCCCTGGGCAGCGGGGGCGCCACGGGAGGCGGGCGAATCGGCTTGGGCACGGGCGGCCTTGGCGGGGGCGGCGGCTTGGGTGGAGGCGGAGGGGCAAGGTTTTTTGGAGGGGGAGGGGCCGGTTGATGGCCCACGTGGCGCGCAGCCCGGTGATCGATGTGAGCGCCCTGACGAAGGTCTTCCAGGTGGGGGAGATCAGGGTGCGCGCGCTGCGTGGAGTGAGCATGCGCATCGCGCGCGGGGACTTCGTGGCGATCATGGGCAGCAGCGGCAGCGGCAAGAGCACGCTGATGAACATCCTGGGCTGCCTGGATGCGCCCACCAGCGGGCGCTATGCGCTGGATGGGGCGGACGTGAGGGGCCTGGCCGAGGACGAGCTGGCGGACGTGCGCAACGCGCGGATCGGCTTTGTCTTCCAGAGCTATAACCTGATTCCGCGCACGCGCGCGAGGGCGAACGTGGAATTGCCGCTGGCGTACGCGGGCGTGAGCCGCGCCGAGCGCCGCCGCCGCGCCGAGGAGGCGCTGGCGGCGATGGGCATGAGCAACCGCCTGGAGCACCTGCCCTCGGAGCTCTCCGGCGGACAGCAGCAGCGCGTGGCGGTGGCGAGGGCGATCGTGACGAACCCCTCGCTGATCCTGGCGGACGAGCCGACGGGCAACCTGGACTCGCGTTCGACGGAGGACGTGCTGCGCATCTTCGCGCGGCTGAACGGGGAAGGGCGCACGATCGTGCTGATCACGCACGAGCCGGATGTGGCCGCGCAGGCCAAGCGCACGATCACGTTGAGCGACGGGAGGATCGTCGAGGACCGGCGAGCGCGCCAGGCGAATGAGCCCCCGCCGAGCGTGGGAGCGCAGAAGTCGCGCCACGAGGCCCAGGCCGGCGCGAGCGGAGCGCGAGCATGATCGACCACCCCACCCCAAGCGGAGCGCGAGCATGATCGGCACGGAGACCCTGCGGATCGCCGTGGATGGCCTCTTGGCCAATCGCCTGCGCAGCTCGCTGACGATTCTCGGCCTGGGCATCGGCGTGGCCTCGGTGATCGTGCTGATCGCGGTGGGCAACGGCTCCTCGCAGACGGTGGTCAAGCGCATCGAGAGCCTGGGCACGAACGTGCTGCTGGTGACGCGCGGCTTTCAGCGCGGGGGCGCAAGCGCGGGCGCGGCCACGCCGCCTCTGAGCGAAAAGGCCGCGCTGGCGCTGCAGGACCCCAACCAGGCCCCCGACGTGAGGAGCGCCGCGCCGGTGGTGAACGCCGCGAGCGCGACTCTGGTCTATGACGGCACGAGCTACTCACCGAGCACCTTCGTGGGCACCACCCCCTCCTACCTCACGGCCCACGACTACGAAGTCGCCGAGGGCGCGTCGTTCACCGCGCGGGACGTGAGCGAACACAGCCCGGTGGTGGTGATCGGGCCGACGGTGGCGCAGGAACTGCTCCCAGGCGTGAACCCGGTGGGCCAGTCGATCCAGATCGACGGCGGCTCCTTTGCGGTGATCGGCGTGACGAAGTCCAAGGGAGCGAGCGGGGCGCTGAACCAGGACGACATCGCGATGGCGCCGATCAGCACGGTGCAGGACAAGCTCACGGGGTACGGGCCGATCAGCTCGATAACAGTGCAGGCCTCCTCCCAGAGCCGCCTGAACGCCGCCGAAGCCGAGGTGAGCTCAATCCTGCAGGGGCAGCTGGGCACCACCGCCGCGAATCCCGGTTTCAACATCATCAACCAGGGCTCGATCCTGGAAGCCTCGAGCTCCACGAGCAGCGTGTTCACGACGCTGCTGGGCGAGGTGGCGGCCATCTCCCTGCTCGTGGGGGGAATCGGCGTGATGAACATCATGCTGGTGAGCGTCACCGAGCGCACGCGCGAGATCGGCATCCGCAAGGCGATCGGGGCGCGGCATGGCGACATCCTGGGGCAGTTCCTGACGGAGGCCGTGCTGGTGTCCACGATCGGCGGGCTGCTGGGCCTGCTGGTGGGAGTCCTCGGCACGCGGTTTCAGATCGCGGGCGTGCAGCCGGTGATCGCCGGCTACAGCATCCCGCTGGCCTTCGGCGCGGCGCTCGCCACGGGCCTGTTCTTCGGCACCTACCCCGCCGGCCGCGCGGCCGGCCTGAGACCAATCGAGGCACTGCGTCATGAGTGAGGACCGCAATGAGGAGAAGACCGCGATGAGCGCCACCGAGCCCCCAACCCCCGTCCCGGACCCCATCCCACCCCATGCTTCCGCCTACGCCGAGGAGGACGACTTCGCCGAGGAGGCATGGGAGGACGAGCAGGAGCAGGATCGGCAGCCTCTTCCCAGGCGCCCAAGGCGGCGGCTGTTGACCCCGCTGACGGCGTTGCTGTTCGCGCTGCTGGTGGGCGCCGGGGGGTTCATCGCCGGGGTGCAGGTGGAGAAGGGCGAAGTGCCCGCGAGCAGCGGCACGCGAGGGGCAGGGCGACTGGCTGGTCTGCTGGGCGCCGCGAGCACAGGCGCCGCGAGCAGCGGGACCACAGGCGCAGCTGGCGCCGGCGGGGCGGGCGGGGTCCGGTTCTTCGGCGGCGGTGGCGGCGCGGCCGGCGCAGGCGCCACCGTGGGCCAGGTGGCCAACATCTCCGGCTCGGACCTGTATGTGACCAATCTGGAAGGCAACACCGTGAAGGTGCTGGCCAACGCGGCGCAGGTCACCAAGCAGGTGAGCAGCTCCGTCAAGGGAGTGCACCCTGGCGACAGCGTGGTCGTGCAGGGCGCCACCCGCGGCGACGGGTCGATCCAGGCCAGAACCGTGCGCGACAGCGGCAGCTCCGAAAGCGGCGGCGTTGGCGCGCTCTTCGGCGGCTCCTCCGGCGCAAGCACGGGCGGGAGCTCAGGCAGATCCTCCGGCAGCGGCTCCAGCGGCGGCGAACCGGCCCTCTTTGGTAGATAATCCAAAACAAAGGAAGACGATGCCTCACACCCACATCCACACCCGCAAGCTGCTGGCGCCCGCGACGGCGCTGATCGCGGCGCTCATGTGCCTCGGTCTGGCGGCCTGCGGCGGCTCTTCGAGCACGGCAACCAGCACCACAACCGTCGCCGCCAACACGACCTCCACGACGCCGAGCAGCCCCGGGGCGGGCAGATTCGCCGCCATGCGGGCCTGCCTGCAGCGCAACGGCGTGACCCTGCCCGCACCCACCCCCGGCCAGGGCCCCCGCGTCCTGGGCGGCCCGGCGGGCAGCGGACGGAAGCTGCCCAATGGCGTCACCCGCGAACAGTTCCAGGCGGCGCTGAAGAAGTGCGGCGGAGGCGACTTCGCCACGGGGAATCGGCGACTGCACAGCCCCGCCTACCGCGACGCCCTGACGGCGTACGCGACGTGCATGAAGAGCAACGGCGTGAAGCTGCCCACGCCCAACACCTCCGGCAAGGGCCCGGTGTTCAACAGCACGGGCATCGACACCAACAGCCTCCGGTTCAAGGCCGCCGCCGCGAAGTGCCGGAGCGTGCTGCTGGACGCCTTCCGGCGGGCGCGGCCGGGCACGGAAACGGGCGGCGCGTAGGCGATCTATTCTTCCGCGCCGCTGCGCGGCAGCGCGCGGGTGCCGAGATCACGGTTGCCGAGCGCGGCCTGGGGGTCGCGGATCGCCGCCGAGGTGGGCTTGGCGGGCACCGTGGGCTGCTGCAGCGCACCGATGCGTTCCACGAGCTGATTCCACTGCGCGGCGCTGAGATCCCCGCTGACGGCCAAAAGCGGCGAGGGGGCTGTCTGGCCCGGGCCGGCAGAGTGCGCCGCGGTGGCGATGGCCTGCACCGCGGCTCCGGGTCCGGCGCTGGGCGCCAGCGTGCCGGCCTGCGGATGGAAGCCCACGTGGATGTGGTTCCAGTGTTCGGGCAGCGCGAGCGTGTTGGCGGCTTCGGGGTATTTCATGAGGCTGATGATCTGATGGGGCACGAACTGGCCCTGAAGGGTCAACAGCGCGCGGATGGTTACGTCGGTTATCGACCCCGCGCCCTGATGGCCGGCGATGGGCACGCCGTTGATCGCGGAGATGTCCACGGCGTCGCCGAACCAGTGCTCGGAGACGTTGCCGCTGCTGGTCATCTCGCTGTGCCCGCAGCGCAGGGCGCTGACCGTCGGCTTCAGGCCGCTGCGCGAGAGGAACTCGAGCACCGCCAGCACGCGCCCGTCGACCGATCCCGCGGCGATGTCCTGGCGGCCGCATTCGTAGATGCCGATGCCCGGGTCCGAGAGCACCGTGCGCTCCAGTTCGCTCTGGCTCATGAGGAACACCTGCGCCACGGTGGCCCCCAGCAGGTTGACGTCGCTCCGCGCGCCCCTGGGGTGCAGGGCGGTGTCCAGCTGGCGCCAGTTGGCGAGGATCGGACGCGGGTCGATCGTGGCGCTGTCGCCCGCGGGGCGGATGGCGAAGCGCAACCGCGCGCTCGGCGCCGGCACGGGCACCGCCAACTGACCTGAGGAGGGGCTCGCGGGAGCCGTGCTCGCCGAGCCGGCGCCGCCCTGCTGCGGGCCCCCGACGGGGAGGCTCAGATGCGCCCCTCCCCACGCCTGCAGCGGCGAGCCCCCCTGCCCGTCCTGGACGGGCGTCCTGCTCAGGTGGCCCAGGATGGTGCCCTGCGATACGAGGGAACCCTGGCGCAATGGCAGCCATCTGCCGCCGTGGCCGTCGCTCTGCGCGCCCTGCGCATCGACCCGCGCCGCGGCCACGCGCGCGACGGGATTGCCGGGGTGGGCATACAGGCGTGCGCGGCCCATGCCGGGGGGTGGAGCGCCTTCTTCAAAGGACGGCTGGCTTTCGGCTTCGACTTCGGCTTCGATCTGATGGTGGTGCTGCTGGGCGGGTGTCTTGACGTGGAGCGTGATGGGCAACTGCCGCCCGGCGCTGGCCGGCGCGGTGGGCGCGGGTTCGTGCGTAGAAGGCTTGGCAGGGGCCCCCAGCGCTGGCGCTGAGGCTTCCGCGACAGGCGTCTGGGCGGCTGCGGCTGCTGTCCCCGCCGGCCTGGCCTTGGCGGGGTGGCCCAGCTCGTGGTAGCGATGGGCGATGCTGCCCAGGCCCGCGTATGTGAAGACATCGCCATAGACGTCCCGCAGCGCCAGGTAGTTGCCCAGCTTGTGCGAACGTCCCAGCTTGACGATGCGCCCATCCTGCACCGCCGTGACGGGCGCCCCGAGCGGGCCCAGCAGATCCGCGAAGCGCAGCTCTTCGGCGTGCCCGCGGGCGGCCCGGCGGCCCACGACCCCCGGGGTCGGCGGGGGAGCCGGAGAGGGAGCGGCAGGGTTGGCTGGAGACGGGGCGGCAGGGTTGGCCGCAGAGGGAGCGGCAGGGTTGGCCAGGGCGCTCGGCGCGGGCTCCAGCGGTATGGCCCCCGCGGTGGCGCTGGCTACGGTGGGCAGCGGCGTGCCGGGGCCCTGCGCCACGCGCGCGCCCGCCACCGGCAGGCTGCCCTCGGCGAGCCCCGTGAGGGTGGCGATCACCGACTGCGGGTAGGAGGCGATCAGCTTGGCCCGCAGCAGCACCGAGCTGACGTACGCCTCGGAGTGGTTGTAGGCGAGGATTGCGCTGTGCAGGCTGCTGGATGCGCCGGCCGCGTGCAGGTAGCGGGCCGCGGCGAAGATGGCGTCCACGGGGTTGTAGGGATCGGCGTAGCCCGCCCCCAGCGCATCCACGCCGTACTGCAGCCAGGTGGTGGGCATGAACTGCATCCACCCCACCGCTCCGGCGGTGGAGACGGAGAGGTCGTTGCCGTAGTTGGTCTCGACCTCGTTGATCGCCGCGAGGATCTGCCAGGGGATGCCGTACTGGATGCCCGCGGCCTGGTAGATGGGCAGCAGGAAGAGCGGCACGCGGTAGAACTGCAGCGCCTGCGCCGAGACCGCGGACTGCCCCAGGAGCGAGGCCAGCGTGCCTGCCTGGCCGGCCACCGCGAAGGGTGGCGGCGCCACGCCGTTGGGGGTGCCCGCAGGTACGGTCGCAGGCCCTCCTCCGTTGGCGGCGCCGCTGCCACCAGCCCCCACGCCGCCGTTGGCCTTGACGTCGCTGTTGGGGCGCGCCGATCCACCGCGCCTGCCCCCGGCCTTCGCGCCCCTGCGCCTGGGGACCGTGGGCTGCTTGCGCTGCACGACCACGACGGGCGCGGGTTCGCCCGACCCGCGCCCCTGCCGCTGCCCTACGGCCGGCCCCTGCCCACCTGCCGGCCCCTGTCCGCTCGCACCCTGCGCCTGTGATGCCGGGGGGGTGCTCGGCGGCGGCGCCGCGGAGGTGCTGGATTCGGTCGAGGAGGTGGAGGTGGTGGTCGTGGGTTCGCTCGCGCCTCCCTGCGGCGCGGTGGGAGCCGGAGTCGTTCCGGTGGCCGGGGGCGGCGTTTCTCCCCCCCCGGTCGTGCTCGTCCCCGTGGTGGCTTCGGCCCCCAGCGCCCCGCCGGGCAGCGCGCCGCCGAGGCCGACCGCGGTGAGCCCTCCCCCCGTCAACGCCGAGAGCATCGCGCGCCGAATCCAGCGGCGCGGGGCGCTTGGCGTCATCGGCGGCCCCTCCGGGCCGTGTTCATCGTGGCGTTCCATGATCGTGGGTGCACGGACAGCCCACGCTCATGGGCCCGTCCCCCTAATGAGGTCATATCGGCAGGCAGACAAGGATCGCTAAAGGTTTTGTAATTCCAGCGTAAAGCAGCCTGTCCTCCATGAGCACCGGCTGGCGGCGCAATGGCCAGAGCGGCTGGACAGTAGCGCTGGAGAAGGCGGAACGCCCGGGTTGGCCGAATTGCCGACCTGCGGACGCAGGATCTGTTGCAGGCCGGCAGTCCGCGAGGGCCTCGCGCGCAGGCGCTCGAGCTTGTGACCGGAGCCCGACCGCTCCATCCGGCCGCCTGGCGGGTTCATAAGGTTGTGGCGAGTGCCACGAAACATGTAGAGTCCACGCTGAGGTCGTCTGTTGTCAGAGGAAAGGGATGGAGAGGTCGATGTCTAGATTTGGGGTTCTCACAGCAGCGCTTGCCACGTGCATCTGCCTGGCCGGCGCCGGCACGGCGTGGGCGGGAGAGACGGTCACGATCCACGCGCAGTTCACGCCCAACAAGCTGGGCTCGCCCACGAACGCCTCGGGCGAAGCCAAAATCATGTCCACCATCCCAGGAGAAATCCCCACGCCGATCACCGGCTTCACGATCAAGGGACCGGCCGGCCTGACGATCGACACCAAGGGCACGGGCGTCTGCAGCGTGGCGATCCTCGAAGGCCCGCGCGGCCCCGAAGGCTGCCCCAAGAACTCCGTCGCGGGCTTCGGCGGCGGCATGGGCGCGCTGAAGCTGGGCACGCAGATCATCGAAGAGCCCTACACGCTCAACTTCTTCCTCGGCAACAACAGGCCCGGCCACGTCGAACTGCTGCTGTACGTCAACGCGACCTCGCCGGTCTCGATCCAGCTCACGTTCACGGCGGTCGTGGAACAGTTCCCCAAGCCCTACGGCATGGGCTTCCACTTCAACATCCCGCTGATCCACACGCTGCCGGGGGCATCCGACGCGACGGTGCTCACCTCCCACGTCTCGATCGGCGCGCCCAACGTGTACTACTACGAAAAGGTCCACGGCAAGCGCAAGCGCGTGCACGTCAAGGGGCTGGTCCTGCCCAAGAAGTGCCACGGCGGCCTGCCGGTGGAGACGGACATCTCCTTCCAGGACGGCACCACCAGCGAAACCAAGCTCACGCTGCCCTGCCCGCACAAGTAGGAGCGGTGGGTGCGAGAAGCAGAGCGCCCAACAGAAGAGTGCTGGTGAGGGTGCACGGAATGCTGGTGAGGGTGCACGCCGGCGCCCTCTGCCCGATCGCCGCTCTGGCCGTCTGCGCCGTGCTCTGCTCGGGAGCGCAGGCGGCCACCACGGCCACGATCGTCCCATCCTTCGCGCCGGACAGGCTGGGCGCGGGAACGGCCTTCACGCTGAGCATCGCCTACGCCGACCAGCAGGCCGCCGTGCCCGAACCGGTGAGCCATGCGGTGGTGCATCTGCCCGCGGGCCTGGGCATAGACCTGGGCGGCGTCGGCATCTGCCCCTCCGCGCGCCTTGAAAAGCAGGCGGGGCGAGGCTGCCCGGCCTCCTCGCGCGTGGGCAGCGGCAGCTCGCTGGCGGGCGCCCACCTGGGAGCGACCAACCTCAACGAGACCGCCGCCCTGACGGCCTGGCGGGGTCCCAACCGGGGCGGGCGGCCCACGCTGGAGATCCGGGGCCAGGGGCTGACGCCGCTGGAAGAGAGCGTCGTCGTCGTCGGCGTGCTCGAGCCCGATCGCGCCCCCTACGGTCAGAAGCTGGTGATGACGGTGCCCCCGATCCCGACGCTGCCCCTCGAACCCAATGCCTCGATCCTGCGCTTCTCGCTGAGGGTCGGCTCGGCCCACGGCGGACGCAGGGGCGGGCTGATCCGCGTGCCCCATCGTTGCCCCGCGGGCGGTTTTCCCTTCGCGGCGGACTTCGCCTACGCGGACGGCTCGACCGGCACGAGCACCGCCACCGTGCGCTGCCCGTAGGGCCGATCGCGAGAGGCCCATAGAGACAACGGCTTCCATCGCCGGCCGCTTCCCGCTAATGTTGCCCACATGGAAGCGCTGCTTTCCTTCGCGCAGGTGATCATCGCGGTCGTGCTGATCTTCCTGGTGCTGATGCACTCGGGCAAGGACGCGGGGCTGTCGGGCGCCTTCGGCGTGGGCAGCGGCACCGGCCCGCTGGGCGGAGGGTCGATGGTGGAGCGCAACCTCAACCGCTGGACCGTCGCGTTCGCGATCATCTTCGTCGGAAACACGATCCTGCTCTTGAAGAAGCCCTGGTAGAGGCGCTACGCGGCCGCCACTGGACCCCCCTCGGGGGTCCTCCTCAAAACATCCTCCTCCCCCTCGATCCGGTCGAGCTCCTCCAGGCGGTCGAGGATCTCAAGCGCTTGCACGCGCAGGACGGCATCGCTCGCGTGGTAGTCCTCGTCGGAGAGCTTGCCGGTGCGGTGGTCCAGCTCGAGGTCGCGCAACTCGCGGTACTTGCTCTCGCGCGCGGCTTCCAGCTCGGCTCCCAGGCGCGTGCGTGAGCGCAGGGTGGAGCGCGTGGATCGAGAGCCCACCCCCCCGGGCCAGAGCGCGATGAGGCCGCCGGCGAAGACGATGAGGCCGCCGATCCAGATCCACATGACGAGCGGGGAGACGATGAGGTGAAACTGCGCGGGGGGCGGGTCGTGCATGTATTCGCGGGCCATGACGGCGATGGCGATGATGCCCTCGTCGGGGCGCACGAGGGGAATCGTGCGGTTGCCCACTGCGACGATGCGCTGCAGCGGGGGCGTTGAGATGTCGGGGGCGATGGCGCTCCAGACGTCGCGCGTGATGCCCGCGTCCATGCTCACGTGGCTCACGGCGGTGCCGCCGATGAAGTGGCCCACGCTGCCCTGCGTGGGGTCGCCTGAGTCATAGAAGCCCTCGCTGGGGTTCAGCGTGGCGACGTGATGGCCCCCCTTGGAGACGTCCAGCACCGCGCCCAGGCTGAGGGTCGAGCCGGTGTGGGCGGGGTCGTACTTGGGCGTGATCGCCACCGTGGGGCGCAGGTAGCGCACGCTGTAGGCGCCCACGCGCGTGGACTGCCCGGGCGAGAGGCTGAGCTCGGCGGCGTGCTGGAAGGAGGAGCTGGCGGCGACGCCCACGAACAGCACGGCCATGCCGAGGTGCACCACGTAGCCCCCGTAGCGCCGGCGGTTGCGCCGCACGAGGCCCAGCAGCGCCACGGGTGCCCGCTCGCCGGCGGTGGACATGCGCGCGCGCGTCCCCCGCAGGAACTCCTGCGCGAGGCTGCCCAGGACGAAGGCGGCGCAGCAGAACATGGCCAGCGCGAGGGGCTTCTGCGTGACGCCCGCGATCAGCAGCGCCGCGAGCGCCAGCGCCGCCGTGGCGAGAGGCAGACGAAAGTTGCGCCGGGCGTTGGCGAGCGTGGCGCGGCGCCAGGCAATGACGGGGCCGATGCCTGAGAGCAGCACGAGCACGAGCGCCAGGGGCACGGTGTAGCGATCGAACCAGGGCGGACCCACCGAGGCGGCGGTGCCGGTGAGGGCTTCGCTGATGAGCGGGAAGTAGGTGCCCCAGAAGATCACGAAGCAGAGGCTCACGAGCACGAGGTTGTTGGCCAGGAAGATGGACTCGCGCGAGAGCAGCGAGTCCAGGCGGTGCTCGCTGCGCAGCATCTCCCTGCGCGAGACGACCAGATAGATGGAGCCCGCGATGAGCGTGGCGATGAGCACCAGGAAGGGCACCCCCAGAGTGGCCCCGCCGAAGGCGTGAATGGAGTTGAGCACGCCCGAGCGCACGAGGAAGGTGCCCATGATCGCCAGCGTGCCCGTGGCCAGCACGAGCGAGACGTTCCACACCTTGAGCATGCCGCGCTTCTCCTGGATCATGAGCGAGTGCAGGAAGGCGGTGCCCGTGAGCCAGGGCATGAGCGAGGCGTTCTCGACGGCATCCCAGCCCCAATAGCCCCCCCAGCCGAGCTCCGCGTAGGACCAGCGCGCGCCGAGCAGGATGCCCACCCCCAAAAAGAGCCACGCGGCGAGCGCGAAGCGGCGGATGAGGCGGATCCAGTCGGCGTCCACGCGGCGCGCCAAGAGGGCCCCGACGGCGAAGGCGAAGGGGATCGTGCAGAGGGTGTAGCCCGAGTAGAGCATCGGCGGGTGGATCATCATCGAGGGGTGGCGCAACAGCGGATCCAGGCCGACCCCCTCCGCGGGCGCGGGGTGGGTGCTGGCGAAGGGGTTGGCGTAGAAGATCATGAGCGAGACGAAGAACCCCCCGAAGCCCAAGAGCACGGCGGTGGCGTAGGCGGCCACCTCGCGCAGGCGATGGCGCGTGAGGAAGAGCACGAGCGAGGACCACAGCGAGAGCAGCCAGGCCCAGAGCAGGAGCGAGCCTTCCTGCGAGGACCACACGGCGGCGGCCCTGTAGAAGGTGGGCGTGGTCGTGGAGGAGGTGTCGGCGACGGTGTTGAAGGAGAAGTCGCTGCGCAGGAAGGCCTGCTCGAGCACGATGAAGGCCACCGTGAGGGTCCCCGCTAGGAGGTAGACGGCGCGGCGCCCCGAGAGGCACCACTGCGGTCGCCCCGCGCGCACCCCATAGAGCGAGGCCCCGATGCCGTAAAGGCACACGGCCAAGGCCAGCACCAGACAGGCGTGTCCGAGGGCGGCCATCACTCCCCTACCCCGGGCCCCCGCTCTGGGCAGCAGGAAAAAGCCCCGAGCCCCCGCCGCGGCATGCAGGAAAAAGCCCCAGGCCCCCGCCGCGGCATGCAGGACCTCGCATCAGCCCCGCCCTCAATAGCTCTGGTTGGCGCTGGAGGGAGCCACGGTGTACTTGGAGGGGCACTTGGTGATGAGCGAGTCGCGTTCGCCCACGAACACTCCTGCGGCGCCCCGCTGCACGGTGACGATCACCTCGCGCCCTTCGCGGAAGGGGTCGGGGACGGTGCCGGTGTAGGCGACCGGGACGACGGTCCCCCCCGCCCGATCCTCAACCGAGAAATCCAAGGTCTGGCCGGCGTGGCGCACCGAGCGCGCCGCGACGGTGCCCGTGAGCTGGTAGCTGCGCCCCGGCTGGGCCTGGCGCACGAGCTGGCTGGGGCTGAGCGCGGGCGAGGCGGCGCTGAAGCTGGTGTAGATCAGCGCGCCGGCCAGCACGACGGCGGCGCTGAGGGCCACCACCAGGCGGATGAGGCGCTTGCGCGAGGGGTCCATCACGAGCAAGTATCTCAAACGCCCGTCGAGGGAAACGCCGCTGGATGGCGAAACCTTGGCGGGTGAGCCGAGTCTTTAAGGGTATGGGCCTCCACCCACCCGCGCTATGACACCAAGGTTGCACCTGCCGACCAGAGAGCGCCGTCCCGTTCGAGCGCGCAGGGCCAAGCGAGACCTGGCGGCAAGTCGGGTGCGCGAAGCGGGTGGCCCGATCGATGTGGCCTCCTACGTGTGCCTCTGCGGCTTCGTCTTCGCCGCGGCGGTGTCCACCTCGGTGAAGTGCCCGCACTGCGGCGAGCCGCAGGCCTGGTAGGGAGCGAGCGCCAGATCAGCGAGCGGGCGCCGCGCCGGGCGAGCGGAAGAAGACTAGCGCCTGACGATGTTGTGAATTTCCATCAGCTCCGGCTCGCCCGGCTCTATCCCCACATCGGCCAGCAGTGGCATGAGACGCTCGCCAAACGCGTCGAGCTGCTCCCGCGAGTCCCAGATCTCGCTGACCCGGAGGTGGCCATCGGAGCCAAAGCAGACGTGGTAGTCGAGCCCTTCAGGAGGCCAGTCGCCGCCCTGTTCAAGTCTTCGCACAGACTCGTCGTATTGCTGAAAGGTCAAGGACGCGGGGGCGAAGCGGATAAGGACGCTCATCGTGAAGATCCTCCTAGCTCGGGTGACCACGACTTTAGACGAGCGCCCGAGCTGCGTCAAAACGAACTTGCCCAGAAGCCCGAAAACCCAGCCCTGCAGCTACTTGATCTGCATCCCCGAGATCGCCCGCGCGATGACGAGCTGCTGGATCTCCGCGGTGCCCTCGAAGATGTCGTAGCTCGGGCGAAGGCCGCTTCACGGAGCCGTTTTGGCTTTCTGATGCGGAATCGAGTCCGCCTCGATCCGGTCGAACCTAGCGGGCCTGCCGGACGACATGTGCTCGTAGTCGTCGGCGTTGGGGTCGGGATCTGGAACCAAACGGACACGGCGGACAGTGGGGACGCCAACGTGGCGGAGGCCAGCCGCGCGTTCGTCTCAAGGCTCGGCAGGACCGGTCGATGAGCCGGATCGCCGGTCGTCGCTCGAGCTCTCTTCGAACGTTGGGCCGGTAGCAGAGCAGGGCGAAACTCGTAACGATCATGAAATCGGCCGCGTGCAGGTGCTCGCCGTTCAGCCGTGGAAGGACGCCATCGCAGCTTTTCAGGGAGACGGCAAGCACGTCATCACCCGCGACTGAAGCGCACCCTCCGGCGCGCGTGCCGTTGCGCGTCGCGGCAGGAGCGTGGACGGCTCAGCGCTTGGCGGCTCGAAACAGGTAGCGATTGAGGCTCAGGAAGTAGTCGCCGCTGCGGGAGAGCGCGCGCAGGTCCTCGCTCCATGCGATGGCGTCGGCCTCGGTGAGTCCCTGTCGGCCGGGGATGAAGTCGGCGATCAGCTCGGTCATCCCAGCGCTGTAGGTGTTGTGGTTGCTGCGCACGTTGACGATCGGCACGACCTGACATAGGTCCACGGTCAGGCCTGCGTCATCCAGCAGGCGGATCAGCCTGCGCGGCAGGCGCGGATCGACAAGGTGCTCCTCCCAGGCGTCCAGCACGCGCTGCATGCGCAGTGGGTCTCCGGAGTGCCAGACGATCGAGTCCCAGTCGGTGTCCAGGACGAGCGCGCGGGCGCCGGGGCGCAGCACGCGAGCGAGCTCTGACAGTGCCTTTGCGATGTCCTGGACGTACTCGTACACTTGGGTGCACACGACCGCGTCGAAGCTCTCATCTCCGAAGGGGAGCGCACATGCGTCGGCATGCTCGAAGCGTGTCTCAGCTGCGCTGTCGGTCGAGTCGAGTCGAGCGGTGGCGATCGCAAGCATGCTCTCGCTGATGTCGGTGGCGATAACCGTGCCGTCCGGCGCGACGCCGGCGGCCAGCTCAGCCGCGAGAAAGCCTGGGCCCGCCCCGATGTCGAGCACCCGCTCACCAGGCTTCACCTCAAGCGCCAGAAGCACCGCCTGGCGCTGGGCGACCACGTCAGGCGTGCTGTAGATCGCCTCGATGCGCCGCGAAGCCTCATCGTCGAATTGCAGGGTTGCACTCATCGCACGCGCAATATGTCAGAGCCGCAGGGCGTGCGTTGCGCCACCCGCAGATCCTCACGGCGCCTTGGCCAGGTAGCTGTGTCCGGCCGTCACCGTCAGGTGGCGGTGGTTGACGAAGTTCGTGACAGCAACACGGTCGGTGACGACGTGAATCAGGGTGCCTTCACAGAGATCCTCGGTCAGCCACCGAGTGCCGAGAACCGCCCCTGCGGCGTAGTCGCCCTTGGTCGAGTAGCTGCCATGGCCTTCGGACTAGCTCAGGAGAAGCTGATCGAACCCAACGCTGTCCCCGATGAGCTGCTGGGAGACATGTTCGCCCTCATCTACGCAGGCCACGTCGCGCGAGCGCAGCGCTAGCCATCGGCGAATCGTCCGGGACTTCGACTTCCGCGCCATCCACAGCATACGACCGCTCCCAGAGCGATGCGAGCATCTCACCACCCCGCACAACGCTTGCGCAAAGGACGACCAAGAGCAGCCTCGACGGCCGCATCTCGGAGCGCCCGCCCGTTCCGGATGTCGCCCTCTTACTTGGCAAATACCCGGTCGGCCACGCGCGTTTCACCGACCGTCTCGAACGCGATGAGCTTGCCGTTAGCGTTGTAGGTGAGGATGTCTGCGCTCTCGACCGTCTCGCCCTCGAGACGGACAGTGGTCAGGACCACGACCTTGTCGCCGTCGGCGATGAAGTCATGCGGCGCGGTCTGGAAGTCCTTGGTCAGGAACTTTCCCCACAGCTCGCCGACCGCCTGCTTGCCATTGTAGGTCCCGGTCAGCGCGTTATCGCCGCTGACCTTCCACTCGATCGAGTCATCGATGTTGCGCATCGCGCCTTCGGCGTCGCCACTGCTGAACGCCGCGTAGGCTTCCTGCGCTATCTGCTTGTTCTCATGGGCACCCATAGCCGGATCTCTTCCTTTCGTTTGAACACCAGACGGCTAACAATACGGGATGTGCCCCTGCACGTGCGAGGCGAACCGATTTCGACGGAGCCCTTGAAGCGAGCGCCCCTGCCTATGTTGGCAAGCGGGCGCCGCCACCGGCGACTATCTCACGCGCGCATTGGACGACGACCGGCAACCAATCCGAAGATGGCCCAGCGCTCGCCAAGCAGCAGTCTCCTGTGGGCTGGGCTTCCGCGCTTAATTCAGCGCCGTGCGCGATGCCCCTCCGCCGAGCTTCCCGCCGAGCGGAATCCTCCCCAAGGCCGAGATCGCCAGACGCATGAACCGCAAGCCCGAGGCCATCTCACGGCTCCTGCGCGGCGAGGGCGCCAAACCCACCCTCGACACCCTCATCGACCTCATCGACGCCATCGGCCTCGAACTCGACATCCGCATCAAGCGCCAGCCCGCCAAGCGCAACGGCGACTACTCACCGCTGAAAATCCACACCGCAGTCTGAGCGACTGCCCAGCGCCCAAACCCAGTCCCAGAGCTACTTGATCTGCATCCCGCTGATCGCCCGCGCGATGACCAGCTGCTGGATCTCGGCGGTGCCCTCGAAGATGTCGTAGATCTTGGCGTCGCGGTGCCAGCGCTCGACGGGGAACTCGCGCGTGTAGCCGTTGCCGCCGAGGATCTGGATGGCGCGCTCGGTGACCCACACGGCGACCTCGCCGGCCTTCCACTTGCTCATGGAGCCCTCGGCGTTCTCGAAGGGAACCTCGTTGCGCCCCATCCAGGAGGCGCGCCAGACGAGCAGGCGGGTGGCGTCGACCTCGAGCTTCATGCGCGCGAGCGTGAAGGCGATGGCCTGGTTCTCGATGATCTTCCTGCCGAACTGCTCGCGCTCCTTGGCGTACTCCAGGGCGTACTCGTAGGCGGCGCGTGCGATGCCCAGCGCCTGCGAGCCGACGATGGGGCGCGAGGACTCGAAGGTCTGCATCGCGGCCTGGGACTTGCTGCGCTTGCCCTCGCGTACACGCGCGAGGCGTTCGTCGAGCTTGTCCTTGCCGCCGAGCACGTAGCCCACGGGTACGCGGCAGTCGTCGAGGTAGACGTCGGAGGTGTGCGAGGCGCGCAGGCCGTGCTTGGAGACCTTGGTCCCTTCGGAGATGCCCTTGGCTTCGCTCATGGGCACCACGAAGGCGGCGTGGCCGCGCGAGCCCAGCTCGCGGTCGACGGTGGCGATGATCACGTGCACGTCGGCGATGCCGCCGTTGGTGGCCCATGCCTTCTGGCCGTTGAGCACCCACTCGTTGGCGGCCTCGTCGAACTTGGCGGTGGTGCGGATGGCGGAGACGTCGGAGCCGGCGTTGGGCTCGGAGGAGCAGAAGGAGGCAACCTTGATGTCATCGGTGGTGCCGAAGCAGCGCGGGATCCATTCGCCGATCTGCTCGCCGGAGCCCTGGCCGAAGATGGCGGCGACGGCGAGGGAGGTGCCCATGATCGCCATGCCGATGCCCGCGTCGCCCCAGAAGAGCTCCTCGTTGACCATCGGCAGCGTGAGGCCCGTGGGGTCGGCATAGAACTGCGCGAGGCCTTCGAAGCCGTAGAGGCCGATCTTGGCGGCCTCCTGGATGACGGGCCAGGGAGTTGACTCCTTCTCGTCCCATTCGTGGGCGACGGGGCGCATGACGTCGGCGGCGAAGCCGTGGACCCAGTCGCGGATGTCCTTCTGGTCCTGGGAGAGGGCCATCGAGAAGGCGGCATCCTTGTTGGCGGCGCCGGCGATGGCCTCGACGGCGGCCTCGGCGGCCTCTGTGGTTGCTGCGTCAGTGGTGGTTGCCATGGGGCGGGAGGCTCCTGGTCGGGATGGGCGGTGCTGTTCGAGATGGCCAGGCCCGAGAAGCGAGGGATCGAGAGTCCCCCGCGGGACCGGTGGGGAGAAGTCTACTGAATGGCCGGCCGGGAGCCAAATCGTCGCAGCCGCGGGCGGCAAAGGTCCCAATCCCGACTCCCTTTATGCTATTTTGCGAATCTTCATGTTCTCGATCATCTCGATCTCCCCGATGCAGAAAGTGACTATGCCCAAGCAAAAGCGCTCAATCGCAGCAGCCCTCTCCCTGCTGGCCCTGTCGATGGTCCTCGCCGCGTGCGGCTCCTCCTCCTCGGGCTCCAGCAAGAACGTGGCCCTGGTGGCCTACTCGACCCCCCAGGCGGCCTTCGCGCAGCTGATCCCCGCCTTCCAGGCCACTCCCGAAGGCAAGGGCGCGACCTTCACGCAGTCCTATGGGGCATCGGGCGAACAGAGCCGTGCGGTGGCCAATGGCCTGAAGGCCGACGTCGTCAACCTGTCCCTGGAACCTGATGTGAGCAAGCTGGTGAAGGCCGGCCTGGTGCCCTCCAGCTGGAATCAGAACGCGACGCACGGCTTCGTGACGAACTCCGTGGTGGTGTTCATCGTGCGCGCGCACAACCCCAAGCACATCGCCACCTGGAGCGATCTGATCAAGCCGGGCGTGGGAGTGGTGACCCCCAATCCCTTCACCTCGGGCAGCGCGCGCTGGAACATCATGGCCGCCTATGGAGCGCAGCGCAAGGAAGGCAAGACGCCCGCGCAGGCCCAGGAATACCTCGCTCAGCTCTTTCACCACGTGGTCAGCCAGGACTCGAGCGCGCGCAATGCGCTCCAGACCTTCCTGGCGGGCCGCGGGGATGTGCTGCTGGACTACGAGGACGATGCGATCGCCGCGGAAAGGAAGGGGGAGCCGATCGAACACCTGATACCGGCCGATACGATCCTGATCCAGAACCCGATCGCAGTGCTGAGCAGGGGCGACACGGCTGAGGGCCAGAGGTTCGTCAACTACCTGCTCTCGCCCGCCGGTCAGGCGCTGTGGGCGAAGAAGGGCTACCGCCCGGTGATCTCGGGCGTGCCGGGGGCCGGCGCGTTCCCCACGCCCACGGGGCTGTTCACGATCGCCACGCTGGGCGGCTGGACGCAGGTGAGCAAGCAGTTCTTCGATCCGGAAAATGGCTCGGTGGCGAAGATCGAGCAGTCGCTGGGGGTGAGCACCGCCAAGTGAGCCCTCCGCCAGGCGACCCCCCCACCCTGGCGCTCGCGCGTGGTGCGAGCCGCCGGCGGCCCTCCTCCCCCGGCGGGCGGCCCATCCTGCCTGCAGTGAGCGGGCGCCTCGGCGCGCGCGCCGGCTCTGTGCTGGGCCGCGGCGCGCTGGGCATCTACTTATCACTGCTGGTGGTGCTGCCGATCGCGGCACTCCTGGCGCGGGCGGGCAACGGCGGCGAGGGGGCCTTCTGGCGGGAGGTGAGCAGCCCCGAGGCGCTGGCGGCGATCAGGCTGACGCTGGCGGTGTCGGCGGTGGTGGTGCTCGTCAACGCCGTGTTCGGCACCCTGATCGCGTGGGTGCTGGTGCGCGACGAGTTCCCCGGCAAGCGCCTAGTGAACGCGCTCATCGATCTGCCCTTCGCGCTGCCGACGATCGTGGCGGGCGTGGTGCTGCTGGCGCTCTATGGCAAGAACGGCCCGTTCGGCATCGACATCACCTTCACGCGCACGGCCGTGGCGATGGCGCTGCTGTTCGTGACGCTGCCGTTCGTGACGCGCTCGGTGCAGCCGGTGCTGCTGGAGCTGGATGGCTCGGCGGAGGAGGCCGCGGCCTCGCTGGGTGCGGGCCGGATGACCGTCTTCCGGAGGATCGTGCTGCCCGCGTTGACACCGGCGATCGTCTCGGGGGTGGCATTGAGCTTCGCGCGCGCCGTGGGCGAGTTCGGCAGCGTGGTGCTGATCTCGGGCAACCTGCCGTTCAAGACCGAGGTTGGGTCGGTGTACATCTTCGGCCAGATCCAGAACGAAAACCTGCCCGCGGCGGCGGCGGTGTCGGTGGTGCTGCTGCTGTGCGCGCTGGTTGTGCTGGGCGCCCTGACGTTGTTCTCGCGCGCGAGGTCCAGACATGTCCGCTGAGACGGCTCGGCCGCCGGGCGCGGGGCGCAGCGCGTACGCCCGGGCATCGCGGGTGGGCTTGCGCACGGTGGCCCTGGGATATCTGGCGCTGCTGCTGCTGCTGCCCGTGGGGATGATCTTCTATCGGACCTTCGAACACGGGTTGGCGCCCGTGTTCAAGGCGATGAGCGAACCGAACGCCGTGCACGCCTTCTGGCTGTCGATCGAGCTGGTGGCGATCGCGGTGCCGCTGAACACGGTCTTCGGGATCGGCATCGCGCTGCTCCTGGAGCGGGGCCGCTTTCGCGGCCGCGGCCTGTTGGGGCTGGTGATCGATCTGCCCTTCGCGATCTCTCCCGTGGTGGTGGGATTGGCGCTGGTGCTGGTTTACGGCCAGGAGGGATGGTTCGGCAAGGGGCTGGCCGAACACGGCATCGGAGTGATCTTCTCGGTTCCGGGGATGGTGCTGGCCACGGCCTTCGTGTCGCTGCCGTTCGTGGCGCGCGAGACGGTTCCGGTGCTGCGCGAGCTGGGGACGGACTCCGAGCAGGCCGCGGCAACGTTGGGAGCAGACGCCTGGCAGACCTTCTGGCGCGTGACGCTGCCGGCGATCCGCTGGGGCGTGGTGTACGGGGTGGTGCTCACCACCGCCCGGGCGCTGGGCGAGTTCGGCGCCGTCAGCGTGGTGTCGGGGCGCATCGAGGGCCAGACGCAGAACCTGCCGCTGTACGTGCAGGACCGCTTCGAGAACTTCGACCCCACGGGCGCCTATACGGCCGCGGTGGTGCTGGCGCTGTTGGCGCTGGCTACGCTGGTGGCCATGAACCTGCTCTCACGGCGAACGCGCTCGCGGCAGGCCATCTGAGCGATGGCGATCGAGGCCAGAGACATCACCAAGCGCTTCGGCGAGTTCACCGCCCTGGAGGACGTGTGCCTGCGCGTGGGCGACGGCGCCCTGACGGCGCTGCTGGGGCCCAGCGGGAGCGGCAAGTCGACGCTTCTGCGGATCGTCGCGGGACTGGAGAGCCCCGACAGCGGCAGCGTCTGGATCGGCGAGGAGGATGTGACCGCGACCCCCGCGCGGGCCCGCGGGGTGGGCTTTGTCTTCCAGCACTACGCGCCCTTCAAGCACATGACTGTCGCGGAGAACGTGGCGTTCGGACTGAAGGTGCGCAGGCGCCCGAAGGCCGAGGTGAGGGCGCGCGTGGGGGAGTTGCTGCAGCTGGTGCGCCTGGATGGCCTGGCCGGCCGCTACCCCTCCCAGCTCTCCGGCGGCCAGCAGCAGCGGATGGCATTGGCGCGCGCGCTGGCCCCCCGGCCCAAGGTGCTGCTGCTGGACGAGCCCTTCGGCGCCCTGGACGCGCAGGTGCGCGGCGAGCTGCGCGAATGGCTGCGGCGCCTGCACGAGGAAATCCACGTGACCACGATCTTCGTGACCCACGATCAGGAGGAGGCGATGGACGTGGCCGAGCAGATCGTGGTGATGAACGCGGGCCGCATCGAGCAGGCGGGCGAGCCGCGCGAGCTGTACGAGGCCCCGCGCAACGAGTTCGTGATGAGCTTCGTGGGTCCCGTCAACCGCCTGGGCGATGCCTTCCTGCGTCCTCACGACATCCTGATCCTCTCCGACGCCGACACCGGCGCGGGCGCGACGGAGGCGCTGGTGCGCCGCGTGGTGCACCTGGGCTTCGAGGTGCGCGTGGAGCTGACGTTGCAGGACGGTCGCGACGTGTGGGCCCAGGTGACCCGCGAGACCGCTCAGGAGCAGGAGCTCCAGGAGGGCCAGATCCTGGCGGCGAGGATGCCCGCGCCGCGCGTGTTCGCGGCGTAGGGCCCACGCCCCACCTCAGCGGGTGTGCCAGGAGTCCTCTTCGTGGGTCAGCTTGATGATGTCCTTGGGCAGCTTGCCGGCGGCCACGTCGGCGACGGTGACGTGATCGAGCACCTTGCGCAGGTTCGAGCGCAATGCGATCCACACCTGCTGGAGCACCTCGGCCGAGCCGCCGTACTCGATCTCCTCGGGCCGCTGCCCACGCACTCCCACGAGCGGCCCCTCCACAGCCCGGATGACCTGCGCGAGGGTGACCTGATCGGCAGGGTGCGCCAGCCAGTAGCCCCCCTCGGGCCCGCGCTGGCTGCGCACGATCCCGGCCGAGCGCAACTGCGTGAGGATGTTCTCCAGAAAGGACAGGGGAATGCCCTGCGCCTGGGCCACTTCATCGACCTTGCGGGGAGCGTCCTGGCTGCCGGCCGCCAGCTCGACGGTGGCTCGCACGGCGTAGTCGGCCTTCGCGGTGACGCGCATCGCGTGGCATTCTCCCGGAAACGACGGCGGAGGGGTTGCGCGGGGGCGATGGCCGCGGCATCCAGGGCCCACCGAGGCGCTCACCCCGTGCGCTCACCCCGAAGAGGCCGGCCGGTCAGGCTCGCGTACGTCGGTGAGGTCGCCGATGAGCGCGAAGTCGCTCACATCGTGGGTGAGCAGGGCGACGCCGTGGGTGTTGGCGGTCGCGGCGATCACCAGGTCAACCGCGCGACGGCGTGGCCTTCCGCCACGAGCCTGCACGGCGGCCGCCAGACGCCCCCACTCGCGCGCCACCTCCGCGGTGACCGGCAGCGGCTGGAAGGCAGCCTCAATCGCGCCAAGGCGCTGAGTGCGCAACGCGCGCTCATCATCATCATGGGCAACCAGTACTCCGAAGTGCAGCTCGGCAAGCGAGGCCACGCTGATCGCCGCCTCCACATCGTCGGGCGCCTCGTCGCTGATCAGGATCGAGGTGTCCAGCAGCGCGCGCATCCGCTAGGCGAACGGGTCCACAAACTCAGCCGGAAAGCGATCGAGATCCGCAACGTGCGTTCGCGGCGCGGGGGTCTGCCAGACGGCACGCAGGTCACTGCCCGTGACCCATCGGCGACGTTCGGCGGGACCGAGTTGCGCCACCGGTCGGCCAGCGACGGTGATCATAATCTGCTCGCCCGCCTCCGCACGGCGCAGAACCTCCCCCACGTTGTTGCGCAGCTCCTTCTGCGGGATGATCTCCATGACAGCACGGTAGCAGAAGTGCTACCTAGGTGCAGTACCCATTCGAGCACATTTTGGACCTACATCCGGAGCCCCAAGGGCAATAGATCCTTTGGTGAGCTTCTCGGAAAGGGCCATCCCCGAGGGGTGAGCGACGGGACTCGAACCCGCGACCACCGGGACCACAACCCGGAGCTCTACCAACTGAGCTACGCCCACCAAGCGAAGGCTTGAGTCTAGCGACGGGCCAAGCCGGCGATCTCCTCGGTCCAGCTGTCGATGGCGCGCAACACCGCCTGAGCCTCGGCGTCGTCCATCCGCCGCTGGGCAGACTCGGGCTGGTCGGTCCGGATGAGGACGATCAGGCGCGCCTGCAGCAGGGAGGCGACCGCGCGCTCGGCCAAGGCGAGGCACTGGCTGGCGGTGCGCTGCGGGTGGCGCGTCTGCGCGAGCTCCCAGGCGCGGCGCAGCGGCGCCGGGCCAGAGCCGAGCACGGTGAGCAGCTCAAGACCAAGCGAATCGGCAAGCAGAGCCTCGTCTGTGGCTGGCTGCGCGTTCGCTGCTGGAGCGAGGGGAACGGCCGGCTCGCCCCTGGCCTCTCCTGCGGCAGCGAGGACGCGCGTGGTGACGTCCTGGCTCTGGCGCTGTGCCGCGCGCCAGCCGCGGCCCATCGAGAGCTGCTCGAGGGGCAGGCGCGGCCCTTCCAGGACGGTCAGTCTGGCCTGGTGGGGACTCCACCTGCGCTCCCCAAGCTCGATCCACTGCTCGCGTGCCCACGGGTCCAGGATCGTGGCGTGGAGCTCCTGCGCGGTGAGGTTGAAGCGACAGAGATTGTGCGGAAACTGGCGCAGCTCGATGTGGTAGGCCGCCGGGGAGTCCCCGGTCTCTGCGGAAGGCGCTGGGACGTCGCTCACGGCCACAACTGCGCTCGCTCCCACGAGCCGTCGCGCAGGAGGTAGCGAAGCCTGACGTGGCGGCGCTCGGGATGGGCCTGCCAGAACTCGGCCTCGTCCGCGACGAGGCCGTAGAGGACCCACTCCTCGTCCACGACACCGGGGTCGCGCTCGATCAGATCCAGCGCCTCCCGCAGGGCCTCGGGCAAGTCGGCGGGATCGCTCAGCACCTCGCTCTGGATGCCGGCGAGCGCCTCGGCGCGCGCGCCGGGCGCGCGCGCCAGAAAGTCGGTGGCGCTGCGCTGCGCGCCGGCCTCCAGGACACGTCCGCGCACGCGCACCTGACGCCCCAGCTCCGACCAGTAGAAGCTGAGGGCCGCCCAGCTGTTGGCGCGCAGCTCGCGGCCCTTGCGGCTGCGGCGGCTGGTGGCGAACTCCCAGCGCCCGTCGGCGAGACCCTTGAGGATGAGCACGCGCGAGCTCGGCCTGCCCTGGGCATCGACGGTGGAGAGCGTCATCGCGTGGGGCTCGCGCACGTCGGCCTCGATCGCCTCGTGCAACCAGCGCAGGAAGAGCTCGGCGGGATGAGCGGGCGCCGCGGAGACATCGAAATCCGCCATGTCGCCCGCAAAGACCTCCAGGCCGCGCAGTCGCGTACGCAGATCGTCCTGTTGCCCGCCGCCCATCATCGCGTCGAGCTTGGCATATTGCAGGGATGAGCGACACCTCCACGGCTGCTCCGGCGGCTGCTCCGGCCGAGCTTCCCCTGCCTGGTGCGCAGGCGGGGGCGAGCGTAGTCCTGCATCCTCTGCTGTGCGCGGAGATGGGCGGGCCAATCGGATGGTTCCACCGCGCGGCGGGACCAACGGCGACACTGAAGGCGCTGGGCATCGGGGTGCCGGCCGAGCAGAGGGTGATCGTTCCGATCGTGGCCTTTCTCGTGGAGCACCCCACCGCGGGAGCGATCTTGATCGACACGGGCTTTCATGGCTCGGCAGCCGGCGGCGGCCCGGAGCGCAACCGCAACCTGGGGCCGATCGGGAGGCTGCTCGCGCGCGACCTGCGGATGCGTCCCGAGCAGGCGGTCGCGGCACAGCTGCGCACGCGCGGGATCGATCCCGCGGACGTCGGCCTGATCGTGATGACCCACCTGCACTTCGACCACGCGAGCGCGCTAGCGGACTTTCCCGGCGCGACGGTCCTCGTGGCCGAGCCCGAGTGGCGGTCGGCGCGCGGGCGCGGGGCGGCTCTGCGCGGCTACAGCAGCGCGCAGCTCGATCCCCGAGCGCGCTATCGAACGCTCGACTTCACCGCGGCTCCCGCGCGCGAGCGGGGCGCCTTCGCGCAGACGCTGGACGTCCTCGGCGACGGATCGATCACGCTCGCCTTCACGCCCGGACACAGCCGCGGGCATCTTTCGGTGATCCTGCGCCTGAGCTCGCGCGAGGCGCTGATCGCGGGCGATGCCATCTACACGATGGCCACCCTGCGCGATGGCGAGCGGCCGTGGCGCTCGGAGGACGCCGGGGCCTTCGAGCGCAGCCTCAGCGCCATCCAGGCGTACGACCGCGAAAACCCGGACGCGCTGATCGTTCCCGGCCACGACATGGAGCACTGGCTGAGCTTGGACGAGCGCTATGCGTGACAACGGATACACACCCGCCACGCGGGCGCAAGGCTCGTTAAGTTGATCGACCCGCCGGGGGGAGCGGGCCGATCGGGGAGGGAATGAGGGAGGGATGCTCCTCATCCCCATGTTGCCCGTAGAGCCCAAAATCAAACCCCCGATCGGGAACCTCTAACCTGACGGTATGTCCTTCGAGCAGGCGATCTTCGCGATGGGCTGCTTCTGGGGCGCGGAGCGCGTCTTCTGGCAGGCCCCCGGCGTCCAAACCACGGCCGTGGGCTATGCCGGCGGGCACACCCCCAATCCCACCTACGAGGAGGTCTGCTCGGGGCGCACCGGCCACGCCGAGGCCGTGCTAGTCACCTTCGACACCGTCGCCACCAGCTACGCGGACATGCTGAGGCTCTTCTGGGAGAACCACGACCCCACGCAGGGCATGCGCCAGGGCAATGACATCGGCACGCAGTACCGCTCGGCGATCCTCTACGAGGGCGAGAACCAGCGCCGGCAGGCGGAAGACTCGCTGGATGCCTACCAGCGCGTGCTCTCAGCCGCCGGTCACGGCGCGATCACCACCGAAGTGGCCCCCGCCGGCCCCTTCTATTACGCCGAGCCCTACCACCAGCAGTACCTCGCCAAGAACCCGGGCGGCTACTGCGGGCTGGGCGGCACCGGGGTGAGCTGCCCGGTGGGGCTGACCGCGGGCGCGCCGCCCCCCGGCGAGTAAAGCGGCCCCCCGGCGAGTAAGGCGGCCCCGGCAAACACCGCGACCCCGCCGAAGCGGGGCCGCGCGTGTCGATCTCCATGCCGGGCGAGGCACCCAAGGAGTGAGATGCCCGCCCGTGGCTTCCTTGCGTTATGCCGTGCCCCCCACCGGCGCCGGCGGCGCCGGGGTCGGCTGCCACGGAGCGGCGTGGGGTCCGCTCAGCGTGGGCACGTCCGAGGGGTAAACCTCGTTGCCGTGGATTGCGTGATCGCCGATCTCGAGCTCCTCGTCGGAGAGGCGCAGGGGAACGAAGATCGCAACGAGCTTGAGCAGGGCGAACGTGACGACGCCGCTGAACACGATCACCCACAGCGCCGCCTCGGCCTGCCAGCGCAGGAGCGTCCAGCTGCCGTGCACGACCCCGGCGAAGCCTGGCAGGTTTTCCGCGCCGCCGCCCGCGCCGAAGTACTCGATCATGTGCGGATCGGCGAGCACCCCGACCATCAGACCCCCCGTGAGTCCCGCGATCCCATGCGTATAGATCACCCCCAGGGTGTCATCGACGCTGCGGAACACGGGAGCGCGGCTGAGGAAGCGGATCGCCATCCACACGATCGTCGAGGCCACGACGCCGATCGTGATCGCCCCGTAGCCGTTGACGAAGCCGGCCGCGGGGGTGATGCCCACGAGGCCGGTGATCATGCCGTTGACCGAGCCGATCAGGGAGGGCTTGTCGCGGAAGATGTAGTCCCACGCGATCCACACCAGCATCGCCACGGCGGTGCAGAGGTTGGTGTTGAGCACCGCCGCCGAGGCGTTGGGGCCCGCGTAGTAGGAATCTCCGCCGTTGAAGCCGTTCCAGCCGAGCCACAGAAGACCCGCGCCCGCCGCGACCATGAGGAGGTTGTTGGGCGCGTCCACCTCACGATCTCGCTGCAGGCGCGGCCCGATCACCGCCGCCGCGACGAAGCCCGAGATGCCGGCCGCCAGGTGGATCACATAGCCGCCGGAGTAATCCAGCGCGCCGTGAGCCGCGAAGTAGCCGCCGCCCCAGATGAGGAAGGCGTTGACGGTGTACACGAACGTGATCCACAGGAGCACGAACGGGATCCAGGCCTTGAAGCTGACCCGCCCGAGCACCGAGCCCAGCATCAGGATCGGCGTGATCGCCGCGAAGACGAACTGGAAGTAGACGAGCGAGGACTCCGGGAAGTGGAACGGCGGACCGGTCGTGATCGACGGGATCGCCGCTTCGCCCTCCTCGGCCGCGTGCCCGAGCACGCTGCCCGGTTCGCCGAGCGCCGTGCCCAGGAACCCCTTGGTGCCGAAGATTCCCCCGCCGCTGTGCGCGATCGGGTGGCCGAAGCCCATCTTGAACGCCCACAGGCACCAGGCGACCAGCACCAGTGAGAAGGCGACGAAGGTGAGCATCATGCTGTTGACAGACCAGCGCTTCTGCATGACGCCGCCGTACAGGACCGCCAGGCCCGGGAGGCTCATCAGCCCGACGAACGTCGCCGCGGTCATCTGCCAGGCGTTGTCGCCGGGGTTCAGCCAGCTTTCATAAGGCAACCAGTGCATATATCTCCGTTTCCCGCTGTGGACACATCGGGTGTCGGCCCCCCTCGGCGCAGCCGGTCGGCAGCCCACCCATTCAGTGCCCTTATGAAAACCGCCGCGGCCAGCCGCGACTAGGGACATCGTGGCCAACACTTCGCCGGCCTCTTTCGACATCTGTCCAGTCGCCTCGGGAGGCGTCTCCGAACATGGGGAGTTCCGGGAAGGCAGGGCCACATGTGGCCCTGCCCCGGGCCGCACATGTGCGGCCCGGCCGACCGGCGCATGCGCCGGTCGGGAAAGACCATGAAGACCCATGAACGATCGGCTTGCCGGGCCGCTCCTCGTGCGAGCGTGCTCTCTAGTGGCCGCGGAAGGCGAATCCCGCCCGCCGGCAGGACGCGCGCAGGGCGTCTTCGATGCCCTTGTTCATGCCCGGCGAGGCGCAGATCGTACGCGCGCGCGCGCCGCAGGCGTGCATCTGAGCGGCGCCCAGCGTGCTGGGGAACGTCACGCTGATGCAGTCGGCGCGCGCGGGCGCCCCGCTTGAGAGGCCATAGACCCCGAGCGCAAGCGCGGTCAGCACGGCGCACGCCAGCGCCACCGCGACCGCCGACCTCTCACGGCGCCCCCAGCGCAGCGGCTCTGAGAGCCGCTTGGACTGGTCCATCATGATCATGGCCCGCCCAGTCTAGTCAGATGACTTCAGACACCCGCCGAGAGTCTCACGGGTGCTCGCTTCTGCGGCGACTGTGCAACGCCACCGGCCGTGACGCTTTCGTGCTCGGACTGCGGTGTGGAGGGTGGCTGGCGCCGCCTTCGTCGGAGACACCGGGCCGCGCCCTCCTTCAACCGGCCCTGCCTCCCCCAGAGTGCGGGCGCGAACAAGGACAGCCGCCACTCCCGGTCCCAGGCCCAGCCGGGAGGAAATCCCGGGAAGAGACCGCCAGGCCTGAACATCTCGGGCCAAAACCGCCCATTGGCAGGGGCCTGTTCGCAGTGCCCCCGGCAGGATTCGAACCTGCGACCCTCGGATTAGAAGTTGCCTATTTGCAGGGATTTTATGCTTGGCAGAGCCGGATTTGATCGGGCTCGATCGGGCTCGCGGGGGTCACATTTGCCGAGTCGGGGACGGGCCGGGGACAGAGTCCTGAAATTCGAGGGTCGAGACGGTCCGAGCGCCGTCGCCAGCCCGTCGCTTGACGTCCTGCCGCAGCCGTACTAAACTGCTCCCCATAAGGAGTTCTTTAGATCGAGGACTTGGTCCTCGTTTGGAGTTTTATTTATGTCAAGGCTTGCTGAGAGCCCTATGCTCACGCGCCGCGAGGCCGCCGAGATTGCCCGTGTCCCCCTGGGAGTGCTGGACAAGGCCATCGAACAGAAGATCGTGAGCAGCCACAGGCGAGGCAACCAGAGCTTCCTACGAAGCGGTGACGTGGGCGTCATTGCGCTTTTGCAGAAGATGGCGCTTCCCTTGCCGATCACGATCAAGCGCCGCATTAAGCGTTGGGTCTATGAGACCGAGCCCTACCGGACAGCTAGGGGAGCCGAGCTGTCGATCAGCGACGCTCTCGTCGTTCGGTGGTCCCCCGAGGTCAGCGAGACCGTCCAAGCAGCCGAGAGCTATGCGAGGCTGCGCGAGCAGTGGATCGAGACGAACCCGGACATCAAGGGCGGAGAGCCCGTGATCCAAGGAACACGCATCGGCGTACGCGGCATCGCCCAGCGCATGGACGACGGCGACACCATCGAGATCCTGGCCGAGGACTACCCCCGCATCCCTGCCGAGGCATTCCAAACGGCCTACACCTACGCCAAGGCGCACCCTCGCCGCGGGCGACCCGTGAGACCCTGGCGGGACCCCGATGAAGCTCTGGATCGACGAGGACCTCTCGCCGTCCCTGGTTGAAGTGGCGCACCGCCACGGCCTCGACGCGACCTGCAACCGCGACCGAGGGCTCCTTGGACACTCGGACATCGAAGTCATGCTGCGCTGCATCGAAGAGGATCGGACGCTCGTCACGAACAACTACGGCGACTTCCGCCGACTCTGTGAGGTCCATTCCATCCATCCTGGCCTCATCATCCTCCCCACGCTCGCACGCGAGACGCAGCAGCAGCTCCTCGATGTCGCACTCGACCACATCGCTCAAAAGACCACGCTGCGCCACGCTGCCGATTCCGCCGAGTTCATGATCAACCGTGTTGTCGAGATCGGCGAAACAGGTGTTTGTGCCGACTTCCCTCTTCCAGAGCCGGACGATGACCCCACCGGCTGACGTCCTCAAGACTGACTACAGGACGCTACAGGCACAGCCGAGGTATTCTGGCCCGCATGGCTGAGGATCCCACTGTCGACGACCTTCCCGCGAATCAGGAGCAGACCGATATCGTCGTCAGGGAAGGAGTCGAGGATCTCGATGAGGCAAAGGAGGTCATCCCGTATGACTTTGAGATCACCGCGTACGGGGCCGACTATGACGTTGAGGGCCTCGTGAAGCGTCTTGATCGAGGCGACATCGTCGTCCCAACCTTCGACCCCGAGACCGAGCAGACCGAGTCGGGGATCGTCGGGTTCCAGCGCCGGTTTGTCTGGCGCAAGCCACAGTGTGATCGGTTTATTGAGTCGCTACTCCTCGGACTCCCAGTACCCGGGATCTTTCTGGTAAAGGAGCCGAGCGGCGTGCTCTTGGTCCTAGACGGCCAGCAGCGTTTGAAGACCCTTGAGGCCTATTCCAAAGGCATCCTCGCAGGTAAGGAGTTCAAGCTCGAAACGGTCCAGGACCGTTATAAGGGACTAGGCTTCGACGATCTTAGCGACGACGCTAGAAGGCGCCTAAGCGACGCGATTATCCACGCAACGGTGGTGCGGCAAGATACACCAAGCGAGGACCAGGAGAGTGTGTATCTCATCTTCGAGCGCCTGAACTCGGGGGGTACGAACCTCCAGCCTCAGGAGATCCGGTCGGCCCTCTACAACGGTCGTCTCACAAATCTCATACGCGTGTTGAATGAGAACGACGACTGGCGAGTTATCTACGGCAAGCGATCCGAGAGGCTCAAGGACCACGAACTTATTCTGCGATTCTTTGCTCTCCTCTTCTATGGCGATAAGTATGCAAAGCCTATGAAGGGGTTTCTCAACCGCTACATGGCGACGAATAGAAACCTCGAAAAGCAGGATGAGGCTACCCTCTCGTCGATCTTTGAACAGACCATAGCCGCCCTCCGGAGTGCCAAGGGAGACCGGACCTTCAGAATCGCAATCGGCCAGGCCCTTAATGCTGCGGTCTTCGATGCGACAATGACTGGCGTGGCCAGTCGAATCTTGACGGGCAAGCCCCTTGACGACTTTGATGGTCTCGCGGCTCGCTATGACGAGCTTCTATCGAACAGTGACTTCCTGTTTTCAGTTGAGCGAGCCACGGCTAACGAGGAGAGCGTCCGCACGCGGCTCACAAAAGCGAGAGAAGCCTTCGCAGGCGTCGAGTGAGCCAGGGTCGACGTGAGGTGGCACGGCTGAAGAGTCGCATCGATGCGGCGTTCAGACGAATTGATGCAGTTGAAGAGGACGCATTAGAGGCACGGGCGGACTTTGCGCGATATCTATGTGTGCTCGTGAGCGGCTACCTTGAGAAGGCCGTAACGGAGCTCCTCATGGAGCACTGTCGGCAACGAGCCAGCTCGACCGTCCAGCATTTTGCGCGGCATCATCTTGACCACTTCCAGAATCCATCAAAGGGGAACATCCTCCGACTCATCGGCAGCTTCGATGAGCAATGGAGGACTGACTTGGAAGCGTTCATTGTCGATGAGAGAGCCGCCGCCATAGGCTCGATCGTCGGCGGTCGGCACAGGATCGCCCACGGCGAGAACTCGGATCTATCGTATGTGCGTGTCAAGGAGTACCGCGAGGCAATCGAGACTGTGGTCAGCCACATAGCAGACCTCGTTGATCCGCTGCCTGAGCCACAGAACTAGTGCTTTTGCCCATCAACCATCTCCGCATGAGCAAGGACTTCGGAGGCTGGGAGGTCGAGCGCGTCAGCGAGCTTGGCGATGTTCGTCAGCGAGATGTTGCGGTGGCCTCGCTCGACGCCGCTGTAGTAGCCGCGGTTGAGTCCGGCCTTGAGCGCGAGGGCTTCCTGGGAGATGCCGCGCTCCTTGCGCAGCTCGCGGAGGGCATCGCCGAAGGCGGCGTGGATCGGCGAGATGGCAGTGGCGGGCATGGTCGCAAGCCTGTCGCATTGACTGCTATGAGTCCATACGCTATAAGTAACATCCTCTCGACAACCAAAGCGCCCCGGCGCGGTCGGGACCGCCCGGGGCATGGCACAGGAGGTATCAGCTCCCATGCATGACCAGCGTATTGAAGACGACCAGGCCGAGGACCGCACCAGCGAGGAGGCCCGCGACAATGCGGTGCTCAACCGGATGTTCCTGGACTCCCCGGCGTACCCGTGGAGCATGGAGGAGATCGCGCGTGAGCTTCAGAGCCGCATCGCGGCCGAAGACTCGGTCGGCAGGCTTGTGGAAGCCGGGCTGGCGCACCGCCTCGACGGGTTTGTCTGGCCGTCGCGTGCTGCGCGCAGGGCCAACGAGATCGACGTCGGCTCCGTCTGACAGCAGAGCGCCGCTTGGCATGGAGCGCCACGCGCCAGCTCGGGCGTGGCGCTTCCGCTCCTTCGGTTCGATCCCGCGACGCTCATACGCCGCTGAGAGTTAAGCCGCGCAAGAGCGGCCAGACGCAAAGCAATCTGCGGCTACCTGGCCCGAACACAGAGGACGGGCTCGCTGAGGGTCTATGCGTTGGCGAGCGCTGGGGCTACGGCGGCGGAGCCGACGTGGACGATTTCGGGGAGCGTGATCTTGATCTCGCCCTCTCCGTCGATCAACGACTTTGCGTTGATGATCGTCACCCCGACGAGGTTGCCGTCGGCGTCGAAGCGCAGCGCGTGACCCTCGGGCGACTCGTCGAAGTCCACGGCGGTCGAGGGGTCGCCCTTGTGTAGGTAGAGCACATCGACGTCTGCGTCGTAGAAGACGTTGTCGAATGTGGCTGGGCCGATTGTGATCGTCATGGCATGGATCTCCTGGCGTGGGCCGTCACGATGTTCCCACGTCCTTCAGCGTAGGCTACGACGACCCTCAGCCAATTGCTAGGGGAGTCTGTCTTGAGGTAATACCACTCCTCGTTGGCTTGACGGCCCGGCCTGCGGCGGTCAGGCGACTGGACGGCCCGCAGAATCGTGTCATCGAATGCCCGGATCTCGGGGTGACGCTCGGTGATGTGGCTCCATCGCTCCTCGGTCAACTCGACCTTTCTGCCGTCGGGATCGTTGACTGATGAATGGATCGTCACGACTTTCCCCCATTCGACGCAGCCTCCGCAACATCCTCCGGCTTCTCGTTGGCTGCGGCATTGATCGCCCCGAACGCCGCCGAGAGCCTGCGCGCCGCGTCCGCCCTTGGCTTGTAGTGCATGTAGATCTGCGTGGTGGAGAAGTCGGAGTGGCCCATCCACTCCTGAAGCTCGCGGGGATCGACGGTGCGGATCGCCACGCTGCCGAAGGTGTGGCGCAGGTCGTGGAAGCGCAGCGGGCGCAGCCCGGCCGCGTCGCGCGCCCGCTTGAAGCGGCGGCGCAGCGCGGAGCCGTCGAGGTATTGCCCGGCCTGCCCGACGAAGACGAGATCGTCGGGGCCGGTCCAGCTCTCGCGGCCGGCCAGCCTTGCCAGGGCCTGGGCGACTTCGTCCACGAGCGGCACCGCGCGGCCCAACCCGGACTTGGGCGTGCCGAGCTTGCCGACGGTGTAGCTTGCGGTCACGCGGACGGTCTGGGCGGGGAAGTCCACGTCGCGCCAGCGCAGGGCGAGCAGCTCCCCCATGCGCAGCCCGGTCAGCGCCGCGGTCAGGAAGATCGTGCCGTCCTGCTCGCTGTCGGCCACGCGCACGAGCGCGTGGACCTCCTCGGGCGAGTAGAACTCGATGGCGGTGCGCTTCGGGGCGGTAAGGCGCTCGATGTCGGCCACGGGGTTCTGCGGCAGCTTCCAGACCTTGCGCGCCCGCCTGAAGATCCCGTTGAGCAGTACGAGCATCTTCTGAAGGCTGCGCCGCGACAGCTCGCCGTTGCGCAGCTGCACGGCGAGCCAGCGTTCGATCGCCTCGGTGCTGACCTGCTCCAGCGGTTTGTCTCCGAACTCGGGCAGGAAGTGGACGCTGACCACCGAGCGGTAGTCCGCGAGCGTCGAGGGCTTGCGCCCGCGCTCTTCCTCGACGTAGCGCAGCCACTCGGCGGCGGCGTCGGCGAACGTCGCCCCGGTGCGGACCATCCCCGGCAGCGTGCCGCGCCCCGCCTGGTCGAGCACGTCACGCAGCCAAGCCTCCGCGGTGCGCTTCGTGAACCAGCCATCGGCGGGCCTGCCCCGTTGCGTCCACGCCGGGCCGAGCGCCTTCTGGATCTGGCGCCCGTCGGGCAGCCGGTACTTGGCGTACCAGCGCGGTCCGCGCTTGCCATCGACGCGAAACACGTGCCCGCTGACTGGTCTGATCGTGGTGTCCATCGCTCCTTAAGCCAGGCTGGAGTCCGAAACAACCTTCGGATTCAGGCTGGGAGCCTAGCAGAAGCTCGGGACAGATTTGGGACAAAATCGCCCTCACGATTTTACCGCTCAAAACCAAATCCGCTTATTTACAGCCTATTTGTGATGCCCCCGGCAGGATTCGAACCTGCGACCCTCGGATTAGAAGTCCGACGCTCTATCCAGCTGAGCTACGGGGGCTGGGTCTCGCTCCACAGTGTGGCCCATGTCCGCCGCCGTTCGCACCCCGGCGCCGTCCCGGGTATAACCCCTGTAAAGCATCGCCTTAGGCAATCTTGAACTGAAAGCTGTAAAAAGTAGGCGTATGAGCTCTACACCAGGCACCGATCCGAATCTGACGCGCAAGGAGCGCCGCGAGCAGGCGCGCGCGGAACGCAAGGCGATCGAGGCCGCCCATCAGGCCGGCGCGCAGCGCCGGCGCCTGCTCCAGCTGGGCGGGGTGGTCGGCGTCGTGGCGGCGATCATCGTGATCATCCTGCTGAGCACGGGCGGCAGCAGCAGCGCCCCCAAGCTCAAGCCGACCCAGACCGGCTCCAGCGTGCCCCACGCGGCCGAAGTGCAGGCGCGGTTCGCCGGGATCCCCCAGCAGGGCATCGAACTGGGCAATCCCAAGGCGCCCGTGACGCTCCAGGAGTTCGCGGACCTGCAGTGCCCCTTCTGCCGCCAGTACACGCTCAGCGTGTTCCCGACGCTCCTCAGCAGCTACGTGCGCACCGGCAAGCTCCGCATGGAATTCCACAATTTCGACATCATCGGTGCGGACTCGCTCAAGGCCTCGAAGATGGCCGGGGCCGCGGCGCAGCAGAATCTGCTCTGGAATTTCGCCGACCTCTTCTACGCCAACCAGCAGACGGAGAACTCGGGCTACGTCACGGACGCCTTCCTCACCCAGATCGCCGGCGGCATCAAGGGCCTGAACGTCGGCAAGGCGCTCTCCGAACGCTTCTCCCCGGCGATCGAAGGCAAGATCAACAACGACAACCAGCTTGCGCGCGTGTATGGCTCGCAGTACGCCAACCTGCCCGTACCGGGCTTCAACGGCACACCTTCCTTCCTGCTCTACAAGTCGGGCACAACGCCGCAGCTGTTCAGCCCCACCTCGCTCACCGAACCCTCCGTGTTCGAAACGGCGATCAACAAGCTCCTGAAGGGGTAGCGTGAGCACGGGAGCGCTCAGGAAGGCGATGATCGGCCTGACGCTGCTGGGCACGGGCGTGGCCAGCTACCTCACGATCGCCCACTACTCGGGCACCACAACCATCTGCCCCCTGCATGGCGGCTGCGAGACGGTGCAGCACTCGCAGTACTCCGAGCTCGCCGGCGTGCCCGTGGCTCTGATCGGACTGATCGGCTACATCCTGATCCTCGGCGTGCTGCTGGCGCCGGTCGGCGAGACCACGAGGCTGATCCTGGTCGTGCTCACGCTCGGCGGCTGGGCCTTCTCCGCCTATCTCACCTACCGCGAGCTCTTCTCGATCCACGCCATCTGCCCGTGGTGCGTGAGCAGCGCGATCATCATGACCTTCCTCGCCTGCCTGGCGGTCTGGCGCTTCCTGAGAGGCGACGGTGCATCCGCGGACGCCCTCGCCCAGCGGGCGGACGAGCCGGACGCCGTGACGCCCTCGCCAGCTTCGGCGCCCAAGCCCCTCCCCGGCGCCTGAGCCGCACCGTGACTCGGCCGGGCCGCGCGATCGAGCTTCGCGTGAGACGAAGCCGATAAGGTCGCTCCCGGGATGGCACCGACGCGCCCGCCGGCATCGCGCCCGGCCGATTTTGACCCGCACGAGTCCGAGCGCCAGAAGCGCGCAGCGGCGCTGGCCGCCGCGGAGCTGGTGCACGACGGCGCTCGGCTGGGGCTGGGAACTGGATCGACGGTCGCCCACCTGCTGCCGGCGCTCGCCGCGCGCGGTCTGCGCGACCTGCGCTGCGTGGCCACCTCGCCGGCGACCGAGCGCGCGGCGCTTGCCCTGGGCTTGACCGTGAAGACATTGGACGAGCTCGGCGAACTGGACATCGCGATCGATGGCGCCGACCAGATCGATCGGCGGGGCTGGCTGGTCAAGGGCGGCGGAGCCTCACACACACGCGAGAAGATCGTCGCCGCGGCCGCTCGGCGCTTCGTCGTGATCGCCTCCGCCGAGAAGGCGGTCGCCGCGGTGAGCGCCCCGGTGCCGCTGGAGATCCTGGGCTTTGGCGCCGCCTGCACGCTGCGCGCGCTGGAGCCTTCGCGGCTGCGCGAGGTCCCCCACAGCCCAGACGGCAACCTGATCGCCGACTACCTCGGCGCCATCGCGGACCCCGCCGTGCTCTCGGCCCGGCTTTCCGGTACTCCCGGCGTCGTCGGGCACGGCCTGTTCGCACCCGAGCTCGTGAGCGACGTCCTGATCGCCGGCGCCGGCGGTGTCGAGCACCGCCCCGGCGCCAGGCGGGGTTGACCCTCCAGGGCCCTCCCGGCGGAGAGTCGCGGCCCCGCCTGGCGCGAAGAGGGATGGGTCTCATATCGAGACCATCCCCAGCTCGTCCAGATGCCGCGCGCAGCGCGACGCCCACACCAGCCGGCCCGAGATGTGCACCACCCCTTCCTTGCGCAGGCGCTCCATCGCCTCGCCGATGGCCACCGGGTCGATGTCATAGATCTCGCGCTCGAGCTGCCCCCGCGACCACCGCTCGTCACAGTCGTCGCGCAGCACCTGCAAGACGATCGCCCGCTCGGCGATCTCGTCGTCCTTCAGCTCACAGCCACTACGCTCACTTCGCATGGGAAGAACCGCCCTTTCCGTGCACGGCCCCGGCGCGGCACCACCCGCGTCGGGGCCATCCGATTTGTTGAACAGCCGCACCCGACCACAACCACCGGACAGATTCACCCCAAACACGGGGATTTCGGGCCCCTCACCGGCAAAGTTGGCGCGAAAACGACCTTCGACCCGACCTCAGTCGCCGTCGAGCTGCATGCGGAAGGACTCCGACGGCTGCACGGTGGCGCCCACGGCGTGCACGCGATCGGCGAGCCACTGATCCGAGGTGACCACGCGCACCGTCCCCGGCTCGGGGTCGGCGTTCAGCAGCCGCACGATCTCATCGTCGGCGGAATCGCGCCGCGGTCGCGGCGCGTGCCTGACCCCGATCACGGTCGAGGTTATGGGCGGCCTGGGAGGCTGCTCGAACACCACCGTGACCTCCTCGCCATTGGCTACAGCCCAGCGCTCGAGCAGCCCAACCAGGCGCACCATCGCACCGTGGCGGTCCTCCCACCAGCCGTCGGGGCGCGTCCCGATCACGTTCATGCCATCCACGAGCCATCGCACAGCTGATCAGGGTAAGGGCTCAGCGCGCTTCGGGCGCGCGCAAGTTCGAAGAAGTCGAGGCGGGGGACCGAGGAATCGAACCTCGAGCAAGGGTTTTGGAGACCCCCATGTTACCGTTACACCAGTCCCCCGGGGGCCTTGGATTGTAGGGATTCCCCCCCGCCGCGCCGCCGGCCGCCGGCCGCCGGCCGAGCGGGCGCACAAAGCGACCGGGCGAGCGGACTCCGTCGCAGGCCCTGGATCGTAGGGGCCAGAGAGTTGCGATACAGGCGGGGACGGGTGGGAGCTCTCCCGATCTCTGGCCCATCCGCCTGAGCCGCGTCCACAGGGCTAAAGCAGCGCTCGCCGCCTGCCGAAGGCGAACGCGACGACAACCCTCTTTTATTTGTGATGATCGCTACATTCTTTGGCAGGCTCCGGTGCACGCCCCGGAGATCGCGGCCGGTGGACAGACCCTCGGCGGGGGCGTCCCCGACAGCCGCGTGCGCTCGCGCGCGGCAGGCACGCGGGCCCTGGCCAAGGCGCGCGGCCCTGCCTGCAATGGAAGCGCAGGCAGGGTTCGCGCTGATTGAGGTCCTGATCAGCGCCGTGATCCTGGCGCTGATCGTGATCGGCATGTTCACCGGCTTCGACGTCGCCAACCGCGCCTCCGCCGGCGAGCGCGCGCGCGCCCAGGCGGACGTGCTGGCCCAGCAGGACGAGGATCACCTGCGCAGCCTCCAGATCGGCCAGCTCTCCAGCCTCAACGAAACGCACAACGTGACCTACAACGGGACCGTCTACACCGTCGAATCCACCGGCGAATTCATCGCCGACAGCACCGGCGCGACGAGCTGCAGCGAACAGGCCCAGGAAGCCAGCTACGTGCGCACCACCTCCAAGGTGACCTGGTACGGATCGGGCACGCGCCACCCGGTCGTCGAGACCGGCCTCATCACGCCCCCGCCCGGCGGCGCGCTGCTCGTGCAGGTCTTCAACGCGCGCGGCGCCCCCCTCTCGGGCATGACCGTCAAGGCCACCGGCCCGTCCCCCGCGGCGAGCTCGGTGAGCGCGATCACGGGCGTCAAGGGCTGCGTGATCTTCGCCGGCCTCCCGGAAGGCGAATACCAGGCCACCGCCTTCCAGGCCGGCTACGTCGACAAGAACGGCAACAGCGAACCGCTTCCCGCGGAACAGAGCGTGACGATCGTCCCCGGCACCACCGACAAGCGCTCATTCGAATTCGATCGTCCGGGGGCCCTGTCGGTCACTTTCGAAACGACCAACGGCGCCGAAGCCACCGGCGACACTTTCGTGGCGCAGAACTCCAGCATCCCCACGCCCGGCTTCCGCACGTTCGGGACGGCCGGCACGTACGCCGCGACCGTCACCTCGCCCAAGACGCTGCTCCCCTACGGCAGCCCCGGCCCGCCCGTCGAATCGCCCTATGCGGTGTACGGCGGCACCTGCGAAGCGGACGAGCCCTCGAACAACGGCCAGCCCGTGAGCTCCGATCGCAGCATCAACGTGCTGCCCAACGAAACGAGCTCGATCAAGGTGCTCCTGCCGGCGGTCAACATGCAGGTGTTCGCCGGGACGACTTCCGCCAGCGAAAAGGTGACCAGCTTCTCCGGCACCCTCACCGACGAAGGCAACGAATGCGCTCACGCCGTGCACCCGTTCTCCACGACCACCGCGGTCAACGGGGAACTGCACAAGGCGATGCCGTTCGGCAAGTTCACGCTCTGCGTGGCCTCCAATGGCAAGGTCGGCGCTCCCGCCGAATACAGGAAGCTGAAGAGCACGCTCGTCGAAAACAAGACCGCCACCGGCAGCTCCCTGTACACGATCTACCTCGGCTCCGGAGAACACAAGGGGTCCGCCTACACCTGCCCATGACCCATCCCTGACCATGACCCTGACCCCCGCCCATTACCGATCCCCTGAGCATGACCCTGACCCCCCGCCCATTACCGATCCCCTGAGCATGACCCCCATCCCTCCCCCACCCCACGGCGAGATCCCTCCCCCACCCCACGGCGAGCACGGCTTCACCCTCGTGGAGATGCTGGTCACGCTGGTCACCGGGATCGTCATCGTGCTCGCCACCTTCGCCGTGATGGACGTCTCCCTCAGCCAGTCCTCGCGCATCACCGAACGCGTCGACGCCGATCAGCGGGCGCGTTTGGCGATGGAAAAGATCCTGCTGGAGCTGCACTCCAGCTGCGTCATCTCCGAAGTCAACCCCGTCCTGGAAGGCAGCGGAGCAAAGACCATCAAGTTCGTCAGCCAGCAGGGCGCGGAAGCCTACTTCAACACGGTGACCAAGCACGAAATCTCGCTGAACACCGAAACGGGCAACCTGACCGACGCCTCCTACGCAAGCGAAGGTCCCATCGTCAACGAAAACTGGAAGTTCTCCGTGACGCCCACGAGCACGCAGACGCTGCTGAGCAACGTCTCCCAGTCCAAGGAAGGCGAAAAGACGCTGCCGGTGTTCAGGTACTACAAGTACGAAAACGGCAACCTCTCGACGACGGAACTGCCCGCCCCGCTGAAGGAAGAAGACGCCAACAACACGGCAGAGGTGACCGTCAGCTTCACCACCGCCCCCACCTCCAACCGCACCACCGGCGGGCGCACGGTGGATCTCACCGACTCGGCCGTGCTCCGCTTCGACCCCGCCTCCGCCACCGGCACCAACGAACCATGCCATTGAGAGCCATCAGGAGAGACACGACCATGCGCAGCCACAGGCACCGATCGGGCAACGAGAGCGGCTTCACGATGCTCATAACGCTGGGCGTGATGCTCGTCGCCTCGCTGCTGATGGTCGCCGCCTTCGCGGCCGCCAACGGCGACATCCACCTCACCCAGACCGACACCAACGCCAAGAAGGCCTACTACGCGGCCCAGGCGGGGATCAGCCAGTACGTCTACCACCTCAACCAGGACGTCAACTACTGGACCTACTGCACCGAAGGCGCCGCCGCCGAAAACCACGCGCTCAACCAGGTCGGCTCGACCGCCCACCGGCTGCCGGTGCCGGGCGCCAGCGAAGAGGAATACGCGATCGAACTGCTGCCCTCCAGCACCTCTCCGGAACACCTCTGCAACAAGGCCAAGCCGGTGGAAACGATGATCGAGGGCGGCAGCAACTCCGGCGGGACCTTCCGCATCCAGTCCACGGGCTACTCGGGCAACCAGAAGCGCACGATCGTGGCCACCTTCGGCCACGAAGGCTTCCTCGACTTCATCTACTACACCGAGTACGAAACGCTCGACTCGGTGACCTACACCCCGGTCGAACCGAAGTGCGCGGCCTTCTACCTGACCCGTCCGGAACCCCCCTGCGCGCGCATCGACTTCGTCAGCGCCGATCACATCAACGGCCCGATGCACACGCAGGACAACGCCTCGATCTGCGGCACCCCGACCTTCGGCCGCAAGCTCTCGGACAAGATCGAATTCCTGCGCGGCTGGCGGGCGAGCTGCGGCGGCAGCGAACCGATCTTCAAGGGCACGAACGTGACGAAGAACCTCCGCAGCATCACCCCGCCACCGAGCGACGCGACGCTGCGCAACGTCGTGGAAGCGGCCTATCACTACGTGGGCAAGACGACGATCACGCTGGAAGGCAACAAGATGCAGGTCATCACCGGCGGCATCACCCACGAAAACGTCTCCTTCCCCCCGAACGGCCTGATCTACGTCGCCGACGGCGAAGGCAGCTGCCCCACCTACACGCCCTACGGACCCAACTATGTGGACACCAACTGCGGCAATGTCTACGTGAAGGGCAACTACACCGGCCAGCTGACGATCGCCGCCGAAAACGACGTGGTCATCAACGGCAACATCACCACGCCGGTCAACGGCGAAGGGATCCCCACCACCAACGCCGTGCTGGGCCTGATCGCCGACAACTTCGTGCGCGTCTACCACCCCCTCAACAACACCAGGGGCCACGAATTCACGGAATGCGAACCCTCCAACGGCAACGCCGTCGCACCCGCGCCGCTGACGAATCTGACGATCTACGCGGCGATCCTCGCCGTCAACCACTCGTTCATCATCGACAACTACGACTGCGGCAAGCAGCTGGAAAAGCTGACCGTCTACGGCGCGATCGCGCAGATCTTCCGCGGCACCGTGGGCACGCACAATGGCAGCGGCGAAGTGCTCACCGGCTACGCCAAGAACTACAACTACGACGACCGCCTGCGCGTCGAGTCCCCGCCCTACTTCCTCAGCCCCGTGCAGGCCGCCTGGATCGTTCAGCGCGAGACGCTGGCGCCGAGCCCGTAGGGGCAAAGACACACCCCGGATCGGCAGACAACCGTCTGCGCCGAGATCGTGTAGCTTTGCTATGTGGCTCAGGCGCCAGATACGCCCGACGGCCCCCGGCACCCTCCGCCCAACGGCCCCCGGCACCCCGACCTGCTGGCCGCGGTGGTGCTGCACACGCTCGTGCTGGCCGGCCCGCGAACGATGACGATCGAGCAGACGATCGTGGCCTGCGAGCGCGATCCGGGCAGTCAGGCCGAGCGCGCGGAAATCGAGGCGGCGCTGCGCGGGCTCAGCGCCGACGGCCTCGCCTACCGGCGGGGCGCGCGGGTGGGGGCGACGCGCGCCGCGCTGCGAGCTGACGCGCTGAGCTTTTGAGCGGCGCGTCGTTGGCTTGCACGCCGCTCAAGAGCATCGCCGCGGGGACCTCCAGCGCGCGCGCCAGCTTGAGGATCGTGCGCAGGTTGGGGTCGCGGCGGCCGTGCTCGAAGACGCTGATGGCGGCGCGGTCCACATCGGCCTTCAGCGCCAGTTCTTCCTGGGGGATGCCCGCGCGCAGGCGCGCCCAGCGCAGGTTCACGCCGAAGAAGTGCGCGGGACTGGCGGAGGGGTCCGGCTCGTGGCGCGGGCCGCGCACCCTGGAGCGGGTATTGCCGATGCCCTTCAACAGCGCCGCCGGCGCGACGCCCACGGCGTGGGCCACGCGGACCACCGTGGGCAGGTCCGGAGAGCGCTGCGCCCGCTCCAGAAAGCTCACGGCCGCGCGATCCAGCCCCAGCCTGTCCTGAGCCAAGCCGATGCGTTCGCGCGCGCTGCGGATGTTGCGGCCGAACTGGGCCAGCTGCTCGTCTATCTCGCGATCACCGGTCTTCTGCATGAGTGCGCCGTGCATCCTTAACGTCGGCTGTGCATGTAACCACTGCTCAAACGTAAGAAGCCGAATATTCGCAGAAGATCGAATGAAATCCGGGCAGAAGATCGAATGGCCCATCCGGGGACCTTGCCACGACTGCCCCGGAGCGCCCCTTCAGATGGTGCGGCGGGTGGGATTCGAACCCACACGCCCTTGCGGACAAGGCCTTTTGAGGGCCCCGCGTCTACCGTTCCGCCACCGCCGCACGTTCGGGGCGTATCGCCCTCAGCCCAGACGAGTCCCTCGCGGGCGCTCTCACTGGCGCTGCTCCAGCTCCACGTTCCACCCCTGCTGAAAGCCGCGCATGGCGAACGTTATGAGCAGGATCTGGACGGGAACGATGAGCAGCGTCAACAGCCCCAGCAGGCCCGCGTTGAGGGTCGGCTGGGTGAAGCCGGAGCCATTGCGGTCGAACCACCCCGAGGCGCCCGTGAGCGCGAAGATGATCAGCAGCACCGCCAGCGCCGATCCCACCGGCAGCACGCCGCGATTCCAGCGCCCCGCGTAGAAGGCCAGCAGCAGGAAGGCGGCCGCGAACGCCAGCTGCAGCGCGATCGATGCGCCCTGGAGGGCTTCCCAGCCGCCGAAGGTGACGATCAGCAGCAGCCCCGCGGTGGCCAGCAGCAGCAGGATCACGGTCGCGCGCGTGCCCTGCACGATCGCCTTTTCGCGGTTCGGGTGCGTGATCCTCACGCCGGCCACGGTGGCCTTGCGGGTTGCCGAGGTGGACATCTCCACAGTGACCATACAATCTCAGGCGGCCCCGTGCGCGGTCTTGCGCCGGGGCGACCGATCGACACGTCCGCGGGCGTGGTGGAATGGCAGACACGCTGGCCTTAGGAGCCAGTGGGCGCAAGCCCGTGTGGGTTCAAATCCCGCCGCCCGCATCCTGCTGACGCAGAAGCAGCGCCCGCTGCGCGGGCGCTGGGTGATGTTGTTCAGAGGGGTCCATGCAGCGATGAGCGGTCCGCTGCGCGGGCGCTATGCGGGGTTGTCGATGAGCTCCAGCAGCGGCGCGCACAGCGCGGGCGGGGCGACGAGGATGCCCCAGGGCTCCTCCTGGCGCTCGGGCAGCTCCACCACCTCCAGCCCCGCGGCTGCGCAGATGAGCGTGCCCGCGGCGATGTCCCAGGGCTTGACCGAGCGCTCGAAGTAGGCATCCCAGCGCCCCGCTGCGGTCCAGGCGAGGTCGAGCGCGGCGCTGCCGAAGCGGCGGATGTCGCGCACGCGGGGAATCACGCGCGTGAGCGCCTGCGCCTGTGCGGCGCGCACGCGCGCGTCGTAGGCGAGGCCGGTGGCCACCATCGCCGTGGCCAGATCCTCGCGCAGAGGTGACCGAAGCGCGCGCGTGCCCCCGAGGCCGCTCAGCGTGGGCGCCTCGCCGCGGAGAGCCGCGAACAGCTCCTCGCGGCAGGGGTCGTAGATCGCGCCCGCGAGCGTGCCCTGCTGGTCCTGCACGGCCACGCTGACGCACCACTGCGGGATGCCGAAGAGGAAGTTGACGGTGCCATCCAGCGGATCGACGACCCAGCGCAGGCCGCTCGAGCCGGTCTCCTCTCCGCTCTCCTCGCCCAGGAAGCCATCCTCGGGACGGAGCTTGGCGAGCAGCTCGCGGATCGTGCGCTCGGCGGCGAGGTCGGCCTCGCTGACGAGGTCGGTGGGAGTGCTCTTGCTGAGCACCTCCCGCTGCTCCCCCAGCGCAAAGCGCTCCCGCAGCAGCTCGCCGGCCGCGCGGGCGGCCTGCACGGCGACGTCCTTCAGGGGCTCGCTCACGAGAACAGCGGCGGGCGCTCCTGCGCCCAGGGGCGCTCGGCTTCGAGCTGGGCGGCGAGCGACAGCAGCGTGGCCTCGTCGTCGGGGCGCCCCACGAGCTGGACCGCGAGCGGCAGCCCGTCCTCGGTGAAGCCGGCGGGGACCGAGGCCGCCGGCTGACCGGTGGCGTTCCAGGTGCCGAGGAAGGGGATCAGGCGCGTGCCGCCGTTGATCGTCCAGAGGGCGCCCCGCCCCTCGTACTCGCCGATGCGCAGCGCGGGGCGGGCCGTGGCGGGCGTGAGCAGGACGTCGTGGTCCTCGAACACGCGCCCCACGCGGGCCACGAGCGCGGCTTCGGAGGCGCGGGCGCGAGCGAGGCCGGCCTCCCCCACCAGGCGCCCCAAGCGCACGATCTGCCGCGTGCGGCGCTCCATGCGCTCGACGTCGCCGAGGTCGATGGCGGCGTCGTGGGCGCCGCGCAGGTAGCGCGCGAGCAGGTGCGGGCCGAGCCAGGGCGGGTAGTCGGGATCGCGCTCCACGACCTCGTGACCGAGCGAGCGCAGCAGCTCGGCGGTCTGCGCCACGGCGGCGAGCACGCGCGCGTCGATGGGCTGGGGCAGGATGGGCTTGGTGGAGAGGGCGATGCGCAGGCGCCCGGGCGCGCGCGCGGCGGCCTGCGCGAAGGTGCCCTGCGCGGGCGGCGTCTGCGCGGCGACGTCGAGGAACAGCGCCGCGTCGCGCACGCTGCGGGCGATGGGCCCGTACACGGCGAGGCCATGCCAGCCGTAGAGCTTCTCGGTGTGGGGGGCGAGGGAGATGCGGTGGCGCTGGGGCTTGATCCCGAAGAGGCCGCAGAAGCTGGAGGGGATGCGAATCGACCCGAGGCCGTCGGAGCCGAGCGCGCCGCCGACGAGGCCGGCGGTCACGGCCGCGGCGGAGCCGCCGCTGGAGCCCCCCGGGGTGTGCTGCACGTTCCAGGGGTTGCGCGTGGCGCCGAAGGTGGGCGTCTCGGTGAAGGGCCAGAGCGTCAGCTCGGGCACGTTGGTCTTGCCGACGATCACGGCCCCGGCCTCGCGCAGGCGGCGCACCACCTCCTGATCGGCGCTCGCGGGTCGATCGCCCGAGCGCGTGCCGAACCTCGTCTCCTCGCCGAGGATGTCGGCGTCTTCCTTGATCGCGATCGGCACGCCCAGCAGCGGCCGCTGGGCGGGCTGGGTGCCACTTCTGCGGCGGGCGTCGGCCTGGTCGGCTTCCATGCGCGCGCGCTCGCGGAAGACCACGCGGAAGGCGTTCAGCTGCGGGTCCAGACGCTGGATGCGCTCCAGGCACACCTCCAGGAGGTCGCGCGAGGACAGCTCGCCGGCGGCGATCAGCTCGGCCTGGCGCGCGAGGCCCGCGAAGGCGAGATCGACGGGATTCATGGGCGGGAATCTATTGCAGCGCGCTCGTCGGTGCGCTCATCCGTGCAGGGCACGCAGTCGGGGCCCGCGAGAGCACCGGTCCGGCCGACCCCCCGCGTGGATGGCTCAGACAGGCGTGACGGAACTGTGCCGGGTGGGCCACTCGCGCAGCTTCCCGCGCGCGTGGGCGAAGCGGCGCACGAGCTCCCCGCGCAGCTGTGCGGGCTCCACGACCGCATCCACCACGAGCTCCGAGGCCAGGTGCAGGAGATCGATGTCCTCGGCGTACTCGCGGCGCAGCTCCTCCACCTTCGCCGCCCGCTCGCCCTCGTCGGCGATCGCCTGAAGCTGGTTGTAGTAGACGGCGTTGATCGCCGCCTGCGGCCCCATCACGGCGATCGAGGCGCCGGGCAGCGCCAGGCAGCAGTCTGGCTCGAAGGCGGGGCCGGCCATCGCGTAGAGCCCCGCCCCGTATGCCTTGCGCACGATCACGCTGATCTTCGGCACGGTGGCCTGCGAGACGGCGCTGATCATCTTGGCGCCGTGACGGATGATCCCCTGGCGCTCGACGGCGGTGCCGATCATGAAGCCCGGCACGTCGGCGAGGAAGAGCAGCGGGACGTTGAAGGCGTTGCAGGTCCAGATGAAGCGCGCGGCCTTGTCGGCGGAGTCGCCGAAGAGCACTCCCCCCTTGTGCTTGGGCTGGTTGGCCACCACGCCCACCGCGTGACCCTCCAGGCGCGCGTAGCCCACGATGAGCTCCTTGGCCCAGCGCGGGTGGATCTCAAGCCACGAGCCCGCGTCCACGAGGCCGTCGATCAGCCCGAGGATGTCAAACGGCTTGTTCTCGTCCGCCGGGATCAGCGCACCGATCGGCGTGCCCTCGACGGGCGGCGCCACAGCCTCGGCCAAGGGCGGCTCTCCTTCCCAATTGGAGGGGAAGAAGGAGAGGTATTGCCGCGCGGTGGCGATCCCCTCGGCGTCGCTGGTCACGAGCTGGTGGCCACACCCGGACACCCCCGTGTGCATCCGCGCGCCGCCCATCTCCTCCAGCGTGACCTTCTCCCCGATGACCATCTCGGCCATGCGCGGCGAGCCGAGATACATCGAGGCGTTGCCCTCGCGCATGATCACCACGTCGCAGAAGGCGGGGATGTAGGCCCCGCCGGCGGCGCTCGGCCCGAAGAGCACGCACACCTGCGGCACGACGCCCGACATGCGCACCTCGTTGTGGAAGATCCGCCCGGCCCCGCGCCGTCCCGGGAACATCTGCACCTGCTCGGTGATGCGCGCCCCCGCGGAATCGACCAGATAGACCATCGGGATGCGCAGCGCCAGCGCGCGTTCCTGGATGCGCAGGATCTTCTCGACCGTCTTGGGCCCCCAGGAGCCGGCCTTGACGGTGGGGTCGTTGGCCATCAGCGCCACGGGGCGCCCCTCCACGTCCCCCACCCCGGTGATGACCCCGTCCGCGCCCAGCCCCTCCTCCTGCCAGTTGGCCAAAAGCGCCTCCTCGGCGAAGGAGCCCTCGTCCAGAAGCATCCCCACGCGCTCGCGCACGGGCAGCTTGCCCTGCTCACGCGCCTTGTCCTGATGCCTTTGCGGCCCCCCTCGCAAAGCGCGCTCATTGGCGTCATCGAGCATGCTCACGCCACCCACCGGCCCATCCAAATCAAAAACCTGTCGTGCAACGGCCCGTCAGATCCCCGGATTGGCGCTGGGCTGCTCGGCGGAGTAGTCGTAGAAGCCCATCCCCGACTTGCGCCCAAACCAGCCCGCGGAGAGCATCTTGCGCAGCGTCGGCGGCTGCGCGAAGCGGCGCTCGCGGAACTCCTCGAAGAGCACGTCGCAGATCGAGCCAAGGGTGTCCAGCCCGACGAAGTCCGAGAGCGCGAGCGGCCCCATCGGATGCCCCGCGCCGGCCTTCATCGCCTCGTCGATCTCCGCCACCGAGCCCACGCCCTCTTCATACGCGCGCATCGCGTCGAGCATGTAGGGGACGAGCAGGCGATTGACGATGAAGCCCGCGCGGTCGCGCGTTCCGATCGCCAGCTTGCCCTCGCTGCGGGCGAACTCCAGGGCGGTCTCGAAGGCGGCGTCCGTCGTCGTCACGCAGCGCACGACCTCCACCAGCTTCATGACCTGCGCGGGGTTGAAGTAGTGCAGGCCCACGAACTGCCCCGGGCGGCTGGTGGAGGCGGCCTGGTCGATGACAGCCAGCGAGGAGGTGTTGGTGGCGAAGACGGCCTCGGGCTTGACCAGCGCATCGACCTCCTTCCACATGGCGAGCTTCAGGGGAAGGCTCTCGGTGATGGCCTCGATCACCAGATCGCAGCCGGCGAGATCGCCGTAGCTGGTGGTACCCGCGATGCGCCCGCGCAGCGCGTCGGAGTCCTCCTGCGTGGCCTTGCCATTCTCCACGGCGCGCGCGAGCTGCTTCTCGATCCTGGAGAGGCCCTTGGCCAGCGTCTGCTCATCGACCTCGCGCAGCACCACCTCATAGCCGGCCCCCGCGGCGACCTGCGCGATGCCGTGGCCCATGAGGCCGGCCCCGAGAACTCCCACCTGCTTGATGTCGTGCGCCATGAGACCTCCGCATGCAATTGGCTCGTGTTGGCTCGTGTTGAGGAAGTGGAGCCTAATGGAAGTTCTGCGCCGATCTTGGCGTCTGTCTGGGCAAGAGCCATCTACGGAAGGAGCCTTCCCATGTCCAATCCTCTGGCGCCGCCATTCGCGTCCAAGCGTCTGGCGCTGCCGTTCGCGGCGCTGCTCGCATCGCTGCTCGCCTGCCTCGCGCTCGCACCCGCGGGCGCCGGCGCCTTCGACCACCCCTTTCTCGGCCAGTTCGCCACCCTCTCCCAGCTCGGATCCACCATCCCCGCGAACGGCGACGTGAACCCCTATGGGATCGTCACGGTGCCCCGCAGCGTGGGCGCGCTGGTGCGCGGGAACATCCTCATCAGCAACTTCAACAATGGCGAAAACCTCCAGGGCACGGGCAGTACGATCGTGCAGATGACGCCGGGCGGGAGCCTCTCGCTGTTCGCCCAGATCGACCCCAAGTCCCTCCCGGAAGCGTGCCCCGGCGGCATCGGGCTGACGACGGCGCTGGCGATCCTGCCGCGCGGCTTCGTCGTGGTGGGCAGCCTGCCCACGAGCAACGGCAACGCGGCCACCGCCCAGGCTGGCTGCCTGATCGTGCTCGACAGCAATGGCCACGTCGTCAAGACGATCTCCGGCGGCCCCATCGACGGCCCCTGGGACATGACGTCCACGGGCGATGGCGTAAACAGCACGCTGTTCGTGACCAACGTGCTCAACGGCACGGTGGCATCCGGCGAAACGCCGACCCCCGGCGGCACGGTTGTGCGCCTGCGCATTCACACCGGCAGCGGCCGCCACGCGCTCGAAGTGACGGAAACGAGCGTCATCGGCGAAGGCTTCCCCGAGCGCACCGATCCCGCGGCGCTGGTGGTGGGTCCCACGGGCGTGGGCCTGGGCAACGATGGCACGCTGTACGTGGCCGACACCCAGCAGAGCCGCATCGCGGCGATCCCCGACGCGATGAACCGCACCACCCCCCTGGGCGGGGGCGGTGAAACGGTGGCCAAGGGCGGCTACCTCAACAGCCCGCTGGGCCTCGCGGTGGCTCCGAATGGAGACATCCTCACGACCAACGGAGCCGATGGGAATCTCCTCGAGACGACCCCCCTCGGCGCCGAGTTCCAGCCCTTCGATACGGGCTTCGGCGAAGGCGCGCTCTTCGGCCTCGCCCTGGCCCCCCACCGCCAGGGGATCTACCTGGTGGACGACGGGAACAACACCCTGGCGCTGCTGCACTGATGCAGTGAGGAAGGTGCGCGGAGTGTCCCGGCGGCGGTAACCTCAACCGTCGGGACGCCCCTCGTCCCTCGTCTTCCCCCAGCCGTCAGGAGCAGAGAGCCATGAGCCTCGTCACCACCGAAGACCGCGACGCCGTGCGCCATGTCGTGCTCAACCGCCCGGAGAAGCGCAATGCGATGAACCAGGCGCTGCTCGTGGAGCTGGCGGACGCCCTGCGCGCGGCGGGCAACGAGGCGGCGGTGCACTGCGTGGTGCTGCGCGGCGAGGGCCCGGTCTTCTCAGCCGGCGTGGACCTCGCGGAGCTGGCCTCGTTCGCGGGCGAACCCAGCGTGCTGCGGCCGTTTCGCAATGTGTTCCTGGACTGCGCGAACCTCTGCGAACAGATGCCCAAGCCCGTGATCTGCCAGATCCATCATACCTGCGTGGGCGGCGCGCTGGAGGTGGCGCTCGGCTGCGATCTGCGCGTGGCCGCGGAGGACTCGCGCCTAGGCCTGCCCGAGGTGCGCTTCGGGATCATCCCCGACGTGGGCGGCAGCTCGCGCCTGCCCGCGGTCGTGGGCCTCGGCCGCGCCAAGGAGCTGATCATGACCGGCGCCACGATCGACGCCGTGGAGGCGCAGCGCATCGGCCTCGTCAATCGCGTGGCGGCGGCGGAGGAGCTGGACGCGACCACACAGACCCTGGTGGACGAACTGCTCGCCAACTCGCACGTCGCCGTCGGGCGCGCGAAGCGCGTGATGGATGCCTCCGCCCGCCCCGCGCTCGCGGGGACGCTGGAGATGGAGGTTTCGGTGCAGGAGTACTGCGTGGCGGCGATGCGCGCGGCCGCACGGGACGCGCGCGAGTCCGAGGAAGCCGAGAGCGCCCTCGCCGGCTGATCCCCCGCGCGAGGCCGGACGCAGCCTCAGCGCCAATCGACGGGCCCGGCCACGAGCGTGTGGCTGCCCAGAGGCCGCCCGAGGATCTCCTGGGCGCGCCGCGCGCAGGCGATGAGCGCGGGCAGATCGATGCCGGTCGCAAGCCCCATCTCGTGGAGCATGGACACCAGATCCTCCGTGGCGATGTTGCCCGTGGCCCCGGCGGGCACGGGGCAGCCGCCGAGCTCGCCGAAGGAGGACTCGAAGCTCGTGACGCCCGCACGCAGAGCGGCGTATGCGTTGGCCAGCCCGGCGCCGCGCGTGTTGTGAAAGTGCGCGGTGAGCTCCACATCGGCGAGCCATTCGCGCGCGAGCGCGAAGAACTGCTCCACCTGGGCGGGATTGGCCATGCCGGTGGTGTCCCCGAAACCGATCTCCTGCGCCCCGAAGTCGCGCAGGCGCGCGGCGATCTCCAGTACGCGCCGCGGCGGCACATTACCCTCGTAGGGGCAGCCGAAGGAGGTCGAGATGACGCCCTCGCAGCGCATGCCCGCATCCCGTGCTCGCCCGATCACCCGTTCAAGGCCGGCGAGCGATTCCTCCACGGAGCGATTGACGTTCTTGCGGTTGTGCGTCTCCGAAGCGGACAGGAAGACGTTGATCTCATCGATGTTGGGATGCTGTAGCGCGCTGTCCAGCCCCCGCTCGTTGGGAACGAGCACGCCCACCGCGACCCCCTCGGGCACGTCGATGCCGGCAAGCACCTCCGAAGCGTCGGCGAGTTGGGGAATGACGTCGGGCCGCACGAAGCTGGTGACCTCGATCCGGGGCAGGCCGGTGCGCGCGAGCGCGTCGATGAGCTCGATCTTGCGCGCGGTGGGAATGACCTCGGGCTCGTTCTGAAAGCCGTCGCGCGGGCCGACCTCGCGGATGTGGATGGGGTCCATGCTCACATTCTTATGAACCGGGTGGCGCATGCACCGGTCGGAAAGGCCATCAAGACATGGAGAGGCCGCCGCTGACATTGAGCGTCTGGCCGGTGATGTAGGAGGCATCTTCGCTGGCGAGGAAGGCGATCGCGGCGGCGACCTCCTCGGGCTCGCCGGCGCGCCCCAGCTGAGTGGTGTCGATCATGCCCTGCTTCAGGCGCTCGCCGATCTCGCCGTAGACGACGGGCGCGGCGTTGAGGAGGGGCGTCTCGATGGGCCCCGGCGCGACCGCATTGACGCGCACGCGATAGCGCGCGGCCTCGCGCGCGATGGCCTTTGTGAACCCGATTACGCCGGCCTTCGCCGCTGAATACACCGCTGAGCCCTGCGAGCCCACGCGCCCGGCCTCGGAGGCGACGTTGACGATGGCGCCCGCGCGGCGCTCCTGCATGCCGGGCAGCACGGCGTGGGTGACGGCGAGCGTTCCCCGCAGGTTGACGCCGAGCACGAAGTCCCACAGGCCGGGGTCGGTCTTGACGAAGAAGGAGAAGAGGTCCGTGCCGGCGTTGTTCACGAGCACGTCGATCGGCCCGAGCGCCTCGCTGACGGCGGCGACGGCCGCGTTGACCGAGTCCACATCGGTGACGTCCATGAGGCAGGCGTACCCATCGAGCTCGGAGGCGACGGCGCGGGCGCCCTCCTCGTTGAGATCCCCGATCGCCACGCGCGCGCCCTCGGCCGCGAGCCGGCGCGCGGTGGCGGCCCCGATCCCCGACGCCCCGCCGGTCACCAGCGCGATCTTGCCCTCCAGGCGCATTGCCGCACAGCGTATCCGTACCGGACAGATTGGGAGTTTGAGGCCCGGCGGATTGGGATTTCAGATGGCCGGCTGACCACGAACCGTATACTCGGCCGCCGTGGCCGACGCCCCCGTGTGCATAATCGGCGCCTCGGGCGCGCTGGGCTTCGGCTTGGCCGTGCGCCTGGGGCGGGCGGGCGTGCCGGTGGTGATCGGCTCGCGCGATGCAGCGCGTGCGGTGGAGACCGCGGCGCGCGCTCGGGAGGCCGTTCCGGCGGGCGAGTTCAGCGGCTATGAGAACGCGCGCGCGGTCGGGAAGGCCGAGCGGGTGGTCCTCAGCGTGCCCTTTCGCAGCCAGTCCGAGACCCTGACCAACCTCAAGGGCGCCTGGCGCGAGGGCCAGCTGCTGATCGACGCGACGGTGCCCTTGGCGGCCGCGGTGAGCGGCAGGGCGACGCGCATGCTGGGCGTGTGGCAGGGCAGCGCCGCGCAGCAGGCGCAGGAGATGGCCGGCGCGGGGGTGCGCGTCGTGAGCGCGCTGCACACCGTCAGCGCGGCGGCGCTGAGCGATCTGGACCAGGAGCTGGACGAGGACGTGCTGGTGTGCGGCGACGCGCGCGCGGACAAGCGCGAGGCGGCCGAGCTGCTTGGGCGCATCGAGGGCTTGCGCTGCGTGGATTGCGGGCGTCTGGAGATGGCGCGCATCACCGAGTCCCTGACGGCGCTGTTGATCGCGGTGAACTCCCGCTATAGGGCCCATGCGGGCATCCGCCTGACGGGGCTTCCCGAGCAGCTGTGGGAGTAGAGGACCCGGACCTGGGGTCCGCCGATCGGCTGGGTGTGGGGGGTCCCGATCCCCCGACCGGACAGGTGGTGATCCTCGCCGGCGGCACCGGCGGCGCCAAGCTCGCGCGCGGCATGCTGGATGTGGTCGGCCCCGAGCGCCTGACGGTGGTGGCGAACACAGGCGATGACATCGATATCTACGGCGCCCACGTCTCCCCCGACCCGGACCTCGTGAGCTTCTGGCTGGCGGATGCGATCGATGAGCGCGGCTGGGGGTTGCGCGGGGACACCTTCAACACGATGGATGCCCTGCGCAAGCTGGGGGTGGAGGTGTGGTTTCATCTCGGCGATCGCGACCTGGCGTGGTGCATCGCGCGCAGGCGGCTGCTGGATGAGGGCCGCACGCCGACGCAGGCGCTGGCGCGGCTGAACGAGCGCCTCTTCCATTCCTCGGCCCTTGCCGGGACCCGGCGCGGCAGCGCAGCGGGCGGGCCTGCCACGGTGCTGCCGATGAGCGACGATCCCGTGCGTACGTGGGTGCGCGGCTCAAGCGGCTGGCGCTCCTTCCAGGAGTTCATGATCCGCGAGCGGGCGGGCGGCCCGATCGACGGCCTGGAGTTCCGCGGCGCCGAGCAGGCGAGGCCCAGCGGCGATGTGCTCGCGGCGATCGCGCGCGCGCAGGCGATCGTGATCGGCCCCTCCAACCCATTGGCCTCGATCGCCCCGATCCTGGCCGTGCCGGGGATGCGCGAGGCGCTGGCCGCGGCGAGGGCGCCCGTGGTGGCCGTGAGCCCGATCGTGGGGGGGCAGGTGCTGAAGGGCCCCACGGCGTCCTTCATGGCCTTCGCGGCGCTGGAGTGCAACGCCAAGGGCGTGAGTGACTTCTACGGCGATCTGCTCGACGGGATCGCCTCCGACGAGCCCGCGTCGGAGGGCGGCCCAAGGGCGCTGCGTCTCGACACGCGCATGTCCGATGCGCCCGCCCGCGCGCGCGTGGCCGAGCAGGTGCTGGCCTTCGCCGATGCGCTCGAGGGGTAGGCTCCGAAGGCGATGAAGACCGCCGCGATCCTCCCCGTGAAGCGCTTTGTGCACGCGAAGCAGCGCCTGGGCGCGAGCGTGGCCGATGAGCTGCGCCTGAACCTGGCGCGGGCGATGGCCGGCGATGTGCTGAGCGCGCTGCGCGACTGCTCCTCGATCGACCTGACGATCGTCGTGACGAGCGAGAGCTCGGTGGCCGCCGCCGCGGCCGATGAGGGCGCGATCGTGGTGCGCGACGACGCAGAGAAGGGCCAGAGCGCCGCCGTGGGGCTGGGTCTGGAGCGTGCGCTCGCGGAGGGCGCCGCGCGCGCTCTGTGCATACCGGGCGACTGCCCCGCGCTGGACCCGGCCGAGCTGGACGCGCTGCTGCTCGCCCATGCGCTGCTGCTCGCCCCTGATCCGGCGGCAACGGACGGCGCTCACCTTGCAAGCGCCCACCCCGAGGCTGCTCGCGCCCACCCCGATGCTGTCCGCGAGGTGGTGGTGGTCCCCGATCGCCACGGCACGGGCACCAATGGCCTGCTGCTGTCCCCGCCGGACGCGATCTCCCCCAGCTTCGGCCCCGGCAGCTGCGAGCGCCATCGCGAGTTGGCGCTCGCGGCGGGCGTTGCGTGCCGCGTGGAGCGTCCGCCGTCGCTGCTCCTGGACATCGACACCGGCGCGGATCTCCAGGCGCTGCGCGAGCGCCTGGCGGGCGAGACGGTGAGGGCGCCGCGCACGCGCGCGGTGCTGGGCCTCGCGGGGCATCGAGGAGCCCTGATCGCCCGTTGAGCACTCTGCACGCCCGCGGTGTGAGCGGCCTGCCCGAGGTGCGCGCCGGGGATGACCTGGCGGCGCTGATCGTGGCGGCGCTGGCGACTAGGCGGCCCGCCGGCATCCGCGCGCTCATCGGCGTGGACCTACCCGCAGCGCCCGTGCGCGACGGCGAGATCGTGGCGATCGCCCACAAGGTCGTGTCCAAGGCCGAGGGCGCGGTGGTGGCGCTGGCCAAGGTGACCCCCACGCCCCGCGCGCAGGCGTTGGCAGCCGAGCAGGGCAGAGACCCCCGCGCCGTGCAGGTCGTGCTCGACCAGTCGCAGGAGGTGCTGCGCGCGGCCAACGGCGTGCTGATCTGCCGCACCCATCATGGCTTCGTGTGCGCGAACGCCGGCGTGGACGCCTCCAACGCGGCCGACGCGGACACCGTGGTGACGCTCCCCAAGGACCCCGATGCCTCCGCGCGCCATATCCGCATGCGCCTGCGCGAGCTGAGCGGGTCCTCCCCGGCCGTGCTGATCACGGACAGCTTCGGCCGCGCCTGGCGCCACGGCCAGTGCGACGTGGCGATCGGCTGCGCGGGCCTGGCCCCGCTGGAGGATTGGCGCGGCCGCGAGGACAGCGCCGGGCGCGCGCTGAGCGCCACCTGGCTGGCGATCGCCGATGCCGTGGCCGCCGCGGCGGACCTGGTGCGCGCGAAGGACTCGCGCGAGCCGGTGGCGATCGTGACGGGCCTGGAGCGCTTCGTGACCAGCGAGGACGGCCCCGGCGCGGCGGCGCTGCTGCGCCCTCTCGGAGAGGATCTGTTCCGGTAGCGCCCTACGCGCTCTCCGCTCCCACCGCGCGTGACCCCCCGCCGCCCCGCCCCGAGAGCGCGTGGCGCGCGTTGACGAAGACGGCGCGCGGGATGCCGGTGGCGAACATGCGCGCGGGCCCGATGCTGCGCGTGCCGAAGGCCTCGAAGGTCCGCGCCAGGCGCTCGTCGCGCGCGGCGGCGGAGAAGAGCAGGCGTTCGGGGGGCGTGAGCTTGCGCCCGCCGGCGTAGTCGTACATCAGCAGCGAGTGCCCGCGCAGGTGGCGAGCGTGGCGGCGGCGGTAGCGCCGCAGGCCCTGCTCCAGGGGCTCAGCCCCTCCCAGCGCGGGCGCGATGCTGTCGGAGAGCCATTCGGCGGACTGAAAGGCCCAGCCGCAGCCGACCCCCCAGAGCGGGTCGATCGCCAGCGCGGCGTCGCCCACGAGCGCGAACCCGGGGGCGGTGGGGGTGTGGGCGACGTTGGTCATGTCGAGCTTGCCCTGGATCGGTCCGGTCAGGCGCGAGGCGCGGATCGGCGGGGCCTCGGGGATCGCAGCCACGAACTCCACGAGCGCCTTGGCGGGGTCGGCGCGGAACTCGGGCAGGCGCTCCTTGGTGGGCATGGCCGCGTAGAACACCTGACCGCTGTCGGTGGGGAAGCAGGCGGCCATGTGCGGGTCGAGCAGCCACAGCGAGGCGTCGGGCGAGCCTTCCGGCTGGGGCCCCTCGAAGTAGCCGCCATAGGCGAAGCGCCCGTGGCGCACCGTCTTGGTCTTCACGCCCGAGAGCTCGGCCGCGCGCGAGTCGCGCCCGTCGGCGCCAATCGTGAGGCGCGCGCGCAGCGTCAGCATCTCGCCCTGAGGGCCGCTGACCCGCACGCCACGGATGGCGTCCCCCTCGCGCACGAGCTCCTTGCAGGTGTGCCCGAGCATCAGCTCCACGCCGGGGGTCGCGGCGGCGATCCCGCGGACCAGCGGGTCGAGGATCTCACGGCGCAGGTTGACGCCGCTGGGCACGGAGCTCTCGACGGGCGATGGCGCCACCCACCCCCAGCGCGTCCACAGGCGCGCACGCGAGCGCACGGCCCCTGCCTGTTCCATCGCCTCCAGCAGGCCCGTGCGCTGCAGCGTGGCCACGGCCGAGGCCTGGATGTAGTGCGAGCAGATCCTCTTGAACGCGCCCGCGTCGGGGCGCTGCTCGATGAGGGCCACGCGCGCGCCCGCGCGGCCGAGCATGATTGCGGTGGTGGCGCCGGCGAGGCTGGCGCCCACGATCGCCACGTCGTAGTCGGCCTGTGCTGGATCGGTCATGTATCTCAGCTCCTTTGCTCTATAGTTCGACCCGAACTATACAGGACGAACCATGAAAAGCAAGTCGATCCGCCTCACGACCACATCCTACGCCGTGATGAGCCTGCTGGAGATGCTGGGCGAGGCCACGCCGTACGACCTCAAGCAGGCGCTGGAACGCTCGATCGAAAACTTCTGGCCGGTGCCGCACACGACCTTCTACGACGAGCCCGCGCGCCTGGCGCAGGCCGGCTTCCTCTCCCAACGCCAGGAGTCCGGCGGGCGCCGGCGCAAGCGCTACGCGCTGACCGACAGCGGCCGCGAGGCGTTGCGCGCGTGGGCCGACACCCCCGGGGCGGGGCCGCCGCAGTATCGCGACGAGGGCATGCTGAAGGTGTTCGCGGGCGCCGACCCGCAGGCGGTCTACGCCGGCCGCGGCGACTGGCACAGGGCCAAGCTCGCCGAGCTGGAGGGCTATCTGGAGAGCCTGCGCGTCCTGCCCGAGGAGCAGCGCTCGCAAAGATGGCGGGGAGCGGAAGCCACGCTCATCGCCGGGATCGACTATCAGCATCAGATGATCGACACGATCGAACGGCTCATAGAGGGCAGAGCGGCGAGTCAGGCGGCCACCGGCACCCCGCCCGCTCCCTTCAGCGGATAGCGCTGGCGCACCCCGTACAGAGTGCTGCGCTCAGCCGCCGGGCGACCGGCCTCGTGCGCGGCGGCGATGAGCTGATCGGGGTCCAGGCGGGTGCCGTGGCAGGAGCCGGCGAGGCGGCTGATGGACTCCTCCATGAGCGTGCCGCCGAGATCGTTGACGCCCCAGCGCAGGGACTCGGTGGCGGCGTCGAGGCCCATCTTCACCCAGGAGGCCTGCAGGCTCGGGACCGTGCGCCCGAGCGCGAGGCGGAAGACGGCGGTGTGCTTGAGGTTCTCCTCGCGCGAGATCTCCTCCACGCCGTGCGTGCGCCCCAGGAGCGTCTGGAAGGGGATGAAGGAGAGCGGCACGAACTCGGTGATGCCGCCGGTGCGCTCCTGCAATGCGCGGATGACGCGCATGTGCTCGGCCAGCTCCCAGGGCTCCTCGATGTGCCCGAACATGACGGTCGCGGTCGAGCGCAGGCCGGCGCGGTGGGACGCCTCGATGCTCTGCACCCAGCGCGCGACGGGCAGCTTGTTGGGGCTGATGCGCTGGCGCACGCCATCGTGCAGGACCTCCGCGGCGGTGCCGGGCGTTGAGCCCAGGCCCGCGTCCTTGAGGCCGGCGAACACCTCGGCGGGCGGCAGGCCGGAGATGTCGCACATGTGCGCGATCTCCATCGGCGAGTAGGCGTGCAGATGCAGGTCCGTGCCCGCCTCCCGCGCTGTGGCCTTGGCCAGTCCCAGCCAGCCGAGGTAGTCCTCGAAGGACCAGTCGGGGTGGATGCCCGACTGGATGCAGAGCTCGCTGGCGCCGTAGTCGATGGCCTCCAACACGCGCCGCACGAACTCGGGCTCCTCGTGCTGGTAGGCGTCGGGCGAGCGCCTGCCCTGGCCGAAGCCGCAGAAGGCGCAGCCGACGGTGCAGACGTTGGAGATGTTGATGTTGCGGTTGACGACGAACGTGACGGTCTCGCCGGCGAGCTCCGCGCGCAGCTCATCGGCCGCCTGGCGCATGTCCTCGATCGCCTCGGGGCGGGTCTCGGCGAACAGCGCGGTCAGCTCCGCGGGGGACAGCCACGCGCCGTCGCGCCCCCTGGCGATGGCCCCCGGCACCGCATCGGCGCGGATCGCGAAGGGCGGATCCTGGCGCCCGGAGCCGCGGCGGGGAATGAAGGACCAGTACTTGAGCTTGATCGTGTCGAGCACGCCCTGGGCCAGCCACTGCTGGTCGATGTAGCGCGGGTAGACGCACAGGCGCTCGGTCAGCGCGCAGCCGTCGGCCTGCAGGCGCTTGCGCACCTGATGGGGCGAGGGGAAGGGGTGCTCGGGGGAGATGTGATCGCCGTTGGCGGAAAGCCCGCCGAGGTCGGTGGCGCCGGCGGCCACCAGCTCCGGCCACCAGTCGGCGAGGTTGGGGGGGATCTGGATGCCGACGCCGGGCAGCAGCCTGCGGGCCTCCGCGATCAGGCGCTTCATGTCCGCGATCGAGATCGGATTCCCTCCCGCCTGCATTCCGCCGTTGGCCCACGCGGGCAGCGGCAGCCGCGGGCGGGCCGGCTCGCCGTCGATGCCCATGCCACCATCGATGCCGTTGCCGCCGTCGATGCCGGTGCGCCAGTACGCGCGCGCCGCGGCGTCCGCGATCTGCGCGGGCTCCTGCCCGTAGTAGCGCTGGTGGGGGACGAAGTTCTGGAGGATGACCTCCTGGATGTGGCCGTACTGCGCGTGCACGGCGGCCAGCGCCTCCAGCGAGGCGATGCGCTCCTGCTCGCTCTCGCCGATGCCCACGAGGATCCCCGAGGTGAAGGGAATCTGAAGCTCGCCGGCGGCGCGGATCGTCTCCAGGCGCCGCAGCGGGTGCTTGCTGGGCGAGCCGGCATGCACGGTCTGCATCAGCCGCTCGGAGATCGACTCCAGCATGAGGCCCTGCGAGGCGGTGACCTCGCGCAGGCGAGCCAGGTCCTCGTGCCCGAGCACGCCGAGGTTGGTGTGCGGCAGCAGTCCGTGCTCGAGCGCCCGTTCGCAGGTCCACACCACGTAGGCCGTGAAGTCGCCGTGGCCGTGAGCGGCGAGCCTGGCGGCGACCTCGGGGTTGACCTCGGGCCGCTCGCCCGTGAGCACGAGCAGCTCCTTGACGCCGCGGCGCGCGGCGCCGTCGATGATCTGAAGCACCTCCTCGGGCTCATGCAGGTGCGCCCGATGCGTGGCGAAGGCGCAGTACTTGCAGTAGCACTGGCAGGTACGCGAAAGCGACAGCGTCAGGTTGCGCGAGTAGGTGACCCTCCGACGCATGATGCCCCGAGTGTATGAGGTCCCGGGCGAGGCGCCGATTCTCGCGTCGGCCGTGAGATCCGTCCGGCCCGGACCGTAGTTTGCGGGCCATGTCCTCAGATACCCCACGCCTCGCGGTCGCCGAGTTCATCGGCACCTTCACCCTGATCTTCATCGGCGCCGGCTCGATCGTCGCGGCGCACGGCATCGAAGACCCCTCGCTGATCGGCATCGCGATCGCCCACGGCCTGGCGATCGGCGTGATGGTCGCCGCCTACGCGCGCGTGTCCGGCGCCCACTTCAACCCCGCGGTGACCTTCGGCTTCCTGCTGACGCGCCGCATCAAGCCACGGCTGGCGGGCGTGTACTGGGTGGCCCAGCTGGCGGGCGCGGCGGTGGCGGCGCTGCTGCTGCGCGAACTGCTTCCGAGCGGGGAAACCGAAGCGGTCAAGCTGGGCGTTCCCGCCCTGGGCCACGGCGTCGATGCCGCCGCAGGCGCAACGTTGGAGGGCCTGCTGACTTTCCTGCTGGTGACGGTCGTGTTCGCCACGGCCGTGGACCCCAAGGGCGCCTTCAAGTCGATCGCCGCCCTGACGATCGGCCTGACGATCACGATCGACATCCTCTTCGGCGGCCCCTTCACGGGCGCGGCGATGAACCCCGCGCGCGCGTTCGGACCGCAGCTGGTGGGCGACTACTGGAGCAACGGCTGGGTTTGGTACGTGGGCCCGCTGGTGGGCGGCGCGATCGCAGCGGTGCTGTACGAGTGGCTGTACCTGCCCGGGCGCTCGGCGGCGCAGCCGCCGCCCGTGGCGGAGGGCATCGCCGAGTAAGAAGGTGGCGCAGCCGGCCGGAGGTCGGCTGCGGTCGGGCCCCTCGACATTCCAAGTCATTCCCTATCCTGACCCGATGGCCGCTCCTCCCCGCGTCTACCTGGCCCGCCACGGCCAGACGGCGTACAACATCGAGGGCCGCTTCCAGGGCCAGCTGCCGGTGGCGCTCGACGCGAAGGGCCGCACCCAGGCGACGGAACTGGCCGAGCGCGCGGCCGAGCACGGGTTCGCGGCGCTGTGGTGCAGCCCGCTGAAGCGCGCGCGCGAAACCGCCGACGCCGTCGCCAAGCTCATCGAGCTTGAGCCCCGCGAGGACGCGCGCCTGATGGAGACCGACGCGGGCGACTGGACCGACCGCCTGTTCAGCGAAATCCAGGCGGAGACCCCGGAGGAGTTCGTCAAGTTCATCGACGGGGATCCCACCTTCGCCTTCCCCGGCGGCGAGAGCTTCGCCCAGCAGGGCGTCAGGGTCGCGGCGGCCATCTACGACATCCGCCGCGCCGAGGCCCCGGCGCTGGTGGTGTGCCACGGCGGCGTGATCCGCCTCGCCCTCTCACTGCACCTCGAACACGGCGCGACCCTGGCCGATCGCGTCCCCAACGGCGCCCTGATCCCGCTGGACCCGCGCGAGGCGCGGCGGATCGAACACGGCGGCGATGCGGTCGCCACCATCCCCGGCTGAGCGCCGGCGGTGCCTCACGCTGCTGAACGCGCCCCGCCGTTCCCTCAGCCTCCCCTCTTGGCCTTGTTGTGTTTGGCCTTTGCTTTCTTCTTCGGCTTGGGACAGCCGGTGACGGCGATCTTGAGGTTCTGCTTGAGCTGCGCGCCGTTCTGGGCGGTGATGGTGAAGGGCATCGTGAGCGATGTACCGCAGAGGCTGCCCTTGGCCTTCGCTGGGAGGACCGCCGTGAGGCCGGAGTGGGAACCCTCGGGGAGGGTCAGCTGGAAGGAGCTGATCGGCGCGTCGGGGACGGTGGCGAATGTGCTGTGGGTGATGCCGTGCTTGATGTTGACGCTGCCGACGAGGACGAGTGTGACGCCTTCGTCCTGGAAGACGAGGTCGACGTCGGGGAACGCCGCGCCGCCGTGGGAGACGAGGTACGCGGGGCCCGTCGCCGGGGCGGTGAGGATCGGCGTGGTGGCCGTCCCGATCCCGATGTCAGACCCCGCGGGGCACGATGCGGGATTCGCCGCGAACGTCGCTTCCGGACACGCCTGCTGGATCGTCGTCAGCCTCGCGGGGAGCTGCTTGGGGAGCACCACCGCGACGCTGCGGATGTTCGCCTGCGCCCCTGCCGGGAACGTGGTCTTGACGGTCAGGCTCGCGCCGTTGTGCTTGCTCGTCCTCGCCTGCGTTGAGACGGTGAACACGGGGTGGAATGGGAGGTTCGCGCAGTTGGAGGCCTGGAAGCGCGAGGAGACGTTCGCGGTGGCGCCCTGGGTGCTCGTCAACGCGCCGCCCACCGACAGAGGTTCGCAGCTGGTCGGGTTGAAGATGAACCCCGGCCGGTCGATCGCGACGTTCACCGTGCGGACGTCCAGCGGGATGCCGTCGAGGATCGTCGGCAGCGGGTCGCTCACAACGGTGATCTGCGCGGTGTGGGGGTCCACGTGGATCGCCGCCCTGACCACCACGGTCCCGAGGTTGAAGGGGCCCGCGACCGCGGGGACAACGACCGACAGGCCGAACGGTGCGCCCTTGTACGGACCCGTGAGGAACACCTGGCTGCCCTGCACCCAGAACGGGTTCGGGCCCGTGCCCGCCGCGACGGTGGTGTGCCCGATCAGGCTGCCCTGGGGGCAGGCGCCCTGGCTGGCCTGCGGCTCGGGGCAGCGTTCCACGCCCTTTAGGATCCCCAACAACCCCGGTGGGGTCGTGACCGTGACGCCCGCGAGGTTCTGGTCCTCATCGGTGCGCGAGAACGTCGCGGTGAACGGGCTGAATCCACCGGCCTGGTTGTTCACGGTGCCCGCCGTGAAGCTCGGGCTGAACCCGCCCGGGCAACCCGAGGTGACCTGGAAGCTGTCCGAGGTGTCAAGCGGCGGCCCCGAATCAGGCGCGGACCACGGCGTCAGCTGCGCACTGGTCGTATAGGACCCACAGGCCGCGGGGGTGCTCAGCGACGCGCGGGGCCCACCGAAGACGTGGAGCTTCAGGTCGCTGAAGGGGAACTGCGGGATCTGATCGACCGTCACCACGAGCTGCCCCGTCACGGGGTCGGGGTCGATGCGACCCGGGACCTTGATCAATACGCCGGTCACGGGGTCGTCCACCACGACATACCCCGCCAGCAGCGTATGGAATGGGTTTTCGTTCTGGGACGCGAGATACACCGAGCCCGCAAGGACACCCGCGACCGCGGGGGTTTCCACTTCCACGGTCCCGATCTTCGACGCTTCCGGGCACGAGGGCCGGCTGGAGTTCGGAACACCGGAGGGGGAGATCCCGACCTGCGCCATCGAACACGCCGCCAGGCCACCCCCCGCGGAGGGGTTGATCGACAACCCCGCGGGGAACGCCACGACCACCTTCTTCAACGGGGGCGTACCCAGCGTACCCGGCGTCTCACTCTGCGGGACCTTCAACTCGACGCTCAACCCCGACGGCGTCGCAGCCGCCGCTGTTTCCAGCTGCGCGGTGAGCGACCCGGCGAGCCGCAGCAGATCGCAGCCCGTCACCGGCGGGACCTGCGCCGTGCCCGACGCCCAGTTGGGGTCGCTGAAATCAGGCGTCCCATCCACGTTGAAACGCCCCGGGCTCTGCCACGAATCCATATGGATCGCGCTGCTCAACGGTTCCCCCGAGCAATCCGAAGGAGTCGTGAAGAACGCTATCGGCGTATTACCGCTCCCATCCCGCACGGCGGGGTTGCTGAACACATGCACCACAGCATCGTTCAACGCGACCTGCGGAGTATCGGGCGCAGTGGTACGCAGCACATAACCCGCCGGGGTCGGCGCGACACCCGCATACAACACATGCGAACCATGCAGCAGGTCGACGAAACCCAACTCCGCCGCGACACCGCGCTCCGGCGCGATGTTCCACAGCGGACTTTCCACCGCGGTAGCCCCAGTGGGTCTGGTCTCGATGGTCCCGATCGCGGTATCCAGCGGACAGTGCTGTTCGGAGGACAGCTGCGCCTGCGTGCACGTCGGGGTCGCCAGGACACTCCCGACGAACCCCACCGGCAGATCCACCATCACATCCCTGACATCATGAACACTCGTATCCTCCGTCGCTCCGACGGGGGCCTGCCTGACCACGTTGTTCAGATCGAACCTCACCGAATACTCATACGGGTGGTCGCCCGCCTGCGTATCGGGCGCCCCATCCAACCCCGCGATCAACGAATCAAACGCCGCGACACCAAACAAAGGCGCCACCGGACCGTTCGTGTTCAGCGCGCTCGCAGACGCTTCCCCGCCACCACCACCAGACACGCTCACCGTGTTCTGAAGGCTTTCCGGGGCACCCGGTTCGACACCCACGATGACGATCATCCTCAACGTTTCATCCGGAGCTATCGCCGGCAACCCGAATTCGCTGGTCGAGAACCGGCACCGCACCGGACTGCTCGAACACAACCCAACACTCGCCAGATCGAACTGCCCATTACCAAACCCCGACCAGAACAACCCTACCCGCAGCACCGCCAAACCCGCGGGCAGCGCATCGGTGATCGCGACCGCGCTGCCATCCGCCGCCACGCTGCCCACATTCGTCACCGTCACCTCATACGCATCGCAACCCACAAAATCTTCACCGATGAATTCGCTACCCGTGGTGGGGTTGCACCCGGCGTTGTGTTCAGCCGAGAAGCTCGTCGGCGACGCGAACGAATGGATCGTCCACCCCGGACCCGGCGACACAGCCCACGCCGAACCCGCCACACACAACGACACCACCACAGCCAGCAGAGAACCAGCAAACCCCTTGAACACCATCACTTCCCCCCCCGCTTGACGTGACGGCCGCCCCTCGCTGCCCCACGGCCCCTCCTCCTACCCCTGCCCTTGGCCCTCCGGCGCCTCTTCGGCCTGGCCTTCCGCTTCACCACCACATGCCTCGCCGGCGCCACGAGATTCCCCGCACCAGCGAACGACGCGCTCGCCGCTGAGAGCAACGACGGCGCGCCCGGAGGGACACCCCGGCACGCTTCGCCCTGACACGCCACCACCGGCGAGGGCGCCGCGATACACGGGGCACCCGCGGTACAGACCCGCGCGTCATACACATCCAACTGCGAATCCGTATCCTGGGGCACAAGCGAATCGGTCGTCGAGAAGAACACATTCGCGCCCGACCCATCGCTCCCCAACAAACACACCGCAGAGAACACCTGGCAAACACCGGACGGGTCGCTGCTCACATCCCTCCCATCGGAGATCAGGAACACATGGCCTTCATGCCACTCATACACATTCTGCGCATACGTCGGTTCAAACCGACCATGATATTCAGTCGTCCCGATCTGCACATCGTTCAACGCGCCCGGGGTCAACCCCACAGGACTCATGAAGAACACAAACGACCCATCGTGCGACATCGTCGGATCGGGCCGCGCCACACCAGCACGGAGGGCGTTGAACCTCCCGGGGTTTGCGATGCTCGCGTCGCCCGTACCCGCTTCGCCGCCCCGACCCGCGTTACCGTTGTCGTTGAAACCACGCTCCCCGACCGAGATACGCACCAGCCGACCGGTCAACGCGTCATACCGGAACACCTGCGCCACCCCGCTCGTACTCGTATCGTCCAACGTCAGATCACCATGACTCACAAACACCAAAAACCGTCCATCCGGCGTCACATTCGTCTCCTGGCGCGTCACACTTCCCCTACCAGCCTCAGAGCCCTGCAGCGTCGCGATGAACGAGACCCGGCCAGACGGATAGATGGCGTCACGCTCGAACACATACAGGTTCTCCGCGCCATCCCGCGCCACCTGGCCCTCGCTGTTCGCCACCCCGCTCAACACACCCCGCGCGAGGAAATACACATGCGACCCATCCGGGGAGACCGCCAGCACCCCGTCCGCCCGCGGCCCATGACCACTCGTGTCGCCAGCCGAGACCGTGAGCACCCTCTGCCCCAGCAGGTTATCGAAATCATACTCGTACAGGTTTTCGCCTTCGCTGAAGAACGCCTTCGACCCATCCGCCGAAGCACCATTGAAGACCGCCTTGGCGCCACCCCCGGAGATCCGGACCGTCCGCGACCCATCGATACGCGCATACACCGTATCCGCCCCCACCGGAACACCCACATTCACACCCGAACCCGAACCACATTCACTCGCCACGAAGAACACCGTCCCACCATCTCCAGACAAAGACCCCTCTATTGCTTCACCTTCAGGCAGCCTTGTTTGGCACTCGCTGATCAGGTCGGTGCTGCCCGGCCCACCACTCACCCCCACCAGAACAGGCTGCGCATTACCACCACCCACATACTCATACAACGACAATGCTTCTTGACCTGAGACGATCGTCGCATCGAAAGGCCAAAAGGAGGTCTGCCTAAGAGTGTAGACGACGTGCGAAAGATCAGCCGTCGCCGTCATCGAATAAACCCCATTGCCTTGCGCCCCATCCGCAGGTGAGTACACCGGGCCGATATCCACGAATGACCCATCGGGTTGGCGCGCATATAGATCGTCCTCCCTCGCCGGGGGCGTCGGGACGGCGAACAACGCGGTACCCGCATCCGCGCTGATCAGCCAGTTCGTGTTCTGGTCAAACCGTGCAGCCGCGGGCGCAAACGCACTCGCGACCCAGCCACCACCCGTGCGCGAGAACGCATACGGATCGCCCTCCCACTGACGGGTCGCGTTGCACGAACCGGCATCCGCGAAGCACTGGATGCTCGTCATGATCACCCGCGAACCATCTTCTGAGATATCCGGCGCAAGACCGAACACGACATCGCCGATCAGCGCGGCGTTCTTCTGCGGCGGCGTGACCATCTCATACGCCCGGTTATCCGGCAGGCCCGCGCCCGTCGTGTCATAGACGAACGTGTGATCGACCCCGACCGTGGTGTCGCTCGCGTTCTGGGCGACCACCCGCCAATGGTAGGTCCTGTTTTCTTCCAGGCCGACGACGTGCTGGGACACCGCGACGCCTTCTGTGCCCGCACCGATGCTGGGGCACACCGCGGGGACGCGCGGGCACCCAGCGGGGACACTCGCTCCATACGCGGTGCTCGTCCCGTACTCGAAGTAGTAGATAGTTGCCTGCCCGTTTGGGTTGACCCGCGCGCTCAGGTCCACGGATTCGCGCGTCACGTTCGTGGCCACAGCACCATCGATCGACGGCGGCGGCGGCGTTTCGAACGTCGCGTCCTGACCAAAGCGCGTGCAACGCCCGCAACTCGCGTTGGACGCCTCCAGTCGGTAGTGATACACCGTGCCCGGCGCGAGACCTTCGATCACGGCGCTCACAGGATGAGCATTGGAGTCGAGGGGAATGGATGCCGCCGGGGGTACGCACGGCACGCTCTGCCCATAGGCCGTGCTCGTCCCGTAGTCAAAGCGGCAGTCGCTCAACTGCAACCCTTCCGGGTTCACACTCCCGTGCAGTTCAGCGCCGTGCGGCCCCACGCCGCTCGCCGCGAGGGTGCTGACTTCGGGCACCACCACGAGCGGACCGAAGACCTCGACCTGACGCCGGCCTTCGGCATCAGACACATACACCAGACCCGTCGCCGCGTTCACCGAGATGCCTTCAGAAGCCGTGAGCGCACCCGCGCCCTGCGCCCCGCCGAACACGGCGATACGCGCACCCCCTTCCTGGTACTCCGCGACCTGAGTGTGCTCATCGACCAGCAGATCATCGGTCGCGGTGTCCACCGCGACACCCCACGCCGCGTTTTCATCGACCGTCCCAGCGTTGCTGTAGACCGTCGCGCCCGTGACCGGGAACACCGACGGCGTGAACCTGCCGACCGGGCCCTTGTACTGGTTGGCGTACACGGTCCCATGCGAGTCCACCGCCAGATTGCAGACATGAAAGGCGGCGAAGCTCGCCAGCGGTGCGCCGCTGGGCGCAAACACCGAGACCCCACTCTGATAGTCGGCCGCATACACATCGCCATTGGCGTCCACCGCGACACCACACAGTTCGCCGAACCCCCCGATTTCGTTCGTCCCCACACCAGGACCGGCCGTGAAGACCGCGGGTTCCCCATCGGACTGATAGGCCCTCAGCGAGTGATGACCATTGACCACATAGAAACCATGCGTCGCCGAATCGACCGCGATCTGGTTTTCGGTGGCGTTGAACCCAAAGCCCGTCAGCCTGCTCCCGAAGATGTTCGCCGCCACACCCGTGAACAAGCTCGGTTCGTGCGCGGAATCGAACCTCTGCACCGTCTCAGCCACCACATCCGCGACATACAGATCGCCCGTCGCCTGATCCACACCGATCGCGGCCGGCTGTTCAAAGCTCGTGGCGGCCGTGCCATCCGGCCCGAAGCTCGCTTCCAGGACACGCGTCTGCACCGCCAGCGCCCCCGCACACCCCACCCCAAGCACCCAGCACACGACGAGCGCGAACACAACAGCCAGACGCCGCGCCGGCGCCCACGACCCATGAGCCGCCCCACGGCCCGACATCCCAAACGGCCGGCCGCCGGCCGGCCCCCGCATAAAACGAACGTGTTCGGTCATCACGCTGCTTCCTTGTGGTCGTGTGTGTGTATGCGAATCGTCTGCGCGACCTCGCGCCCCATCGGCGTAAGCGTCCACGCGTTCGGCTCGCCCTTGGCGTGCCCCTCACCGCCATTCGCGGCGAGCCCCAGGCGCTCCAGGCGCGAGAGGAGCTTCGAAATCTGGCCCTGGTCCGCGATCTCCGCGCACAACCCGACGCCGCGGTTTGAGATCCCCGGCGCATCCGCGATCGCTTCCAGGACGCGCATCGTGCGATAGGTCAGGCGCATCGGGATGCCCGCCAGCACATCCACCTCCGGCCCGGCCGCCGCCGGCACCCTGCGCACCGGGGCCTTGACGGGCGTGGGGGCAGGACGCGCCTGCTCACGCCGCACCGCAGCGGGACCCATATAGGGCAGCACGATCATCCCCATCAGATCGCCCAGCAGCCCGGTCAACGGCTCGCTGTCCTTGCGCAGCAGCCGCGCATAGACCAGCGCGAACCCCGCGCCCACCAAGCCCTCCGCCGTCAAGGGTGGACACTCCTCCCCACGAGTCCCCTCACCGCGCCCCTCGTCGATCACCCTGGCGAGGTCCTGAAGGATCTCTTCACGACGCTCCAGCACCGCCTGCGAACCGCGCATCGCCTGCACCACACAGAACCGCGCGAACACCGGCTCGCGATCGAAGAACGAGAGGATCACCCACAAACCGCCCCTGATGCGCTCCCGCCACGGCTCCCCCTCCAGACCCGCGACGGCAACCTCCCGGCGGATGCGCTCCACGACGTCCTCAAGCGCGGCGAGCAGACATTCCTCGCGGTTGCGAAACAGTTCATAGAACGTACGCCGCGAGACCTTCGCACGGCGCGTGATGTGCGCCACCGTCGCGCGCGTATAGCCCAGTTCCTCGACCGCCCTGGCAGCCGCCGCCAACATCCGCGAACGCTGGATCTCCACCACCTGCGGGTGCGCGACGCCCTGCCCGCGCACCGGCAGCCCCTCGGGCGCCCCCGGCAGCCCGGCCCCAGGCAGCCCAGCCCCACCATGCGCATTCGCGCGCGAACGAGATCGCGCGGCCATCAGACGGCCCTCCCAAACGGGCCATCGCCAAAAGACCGCCGGGAGCTAGACCCTAGAGATCGAAGCCCCGGCCAAGAGAGAGAGAGAGAGAGAGAGATGCCTCAGCGATGCTGAAGCATCTAGGAAGCACCCCAGCCGGGGTCACAACCATCCCTGCCACGTCGCTCCGAAACGAACTCACGCGAACCACATCTCCCTCATACATTGGCCCGGCACCTCTCCCTGAACATCCCCTGCAAGCCTGAAATCGATCCAGAGGACCAACCCAAACCAAACCTATTTCTGCCGACGATCCCGGACGGATCGCCATGACCAGCTCATCATACACACAACTCGGGCTTAAAAGCAACCCCTAAGAGAAACATCTTGTACTGCCCACGCCAAACACCTCGCCGTCAGCCCTCGAGCGAGATCGAGGCGACAAGCTCGGCCCCCTCGCGCGCCATGCGCGAGCGAGGCACCACCCGATCGAAGCCGCAGGCCAGCGCGCGCTCGCGCACGGCGGGATCCACGTGCGCGTAGAAGCCCAGGGTGCGCGCCTCATGAAGCGCCTCCTCGTCGTTCAGCTCGCGCACAAGCGCGGCGCCGTCGAGATCGGGGTCGGTGAGATCGATCACCAGCACCGGCGCCGCTGTGCCCGCCGGCCGCCCTCCGGCACGCTCGGCGTTCCCCGCCAGCCACTCGCGCACCCGTTTGGCATCCCCGACCAGCTCCACCTCGTGACCGGCGGCCGTCAGCTGCCCCTGCACCCGCGAGCCGAAGAGCAGGTCCGGGATGAGCGCCACCACGCGCGCCATCGCCCGCGGCCCCTGCCGTCCCTACTGCGCGCGCAGACGCGCGAGCTCTTCCCGCACCGAGTACGGCCGTCCCCACATCTGCGTGACCTCCACGCGCCCCTCGCGCAGCTCGCGCAGCAAAAGCTCGCCCTCGATCCCGGCGTCGTCGAGCAGGCCCAGGGCGCAGTGCACCGCGGGCGCGGCAGCAGCGTGGCCGAACTGGTGGGCGACCAATACCCGCCAGTGCCAGTCGTGGTGGGAGTAGGGCTGCGCGTTGCAGGTGACCAGGTACACCGCGGCTTCCACGTAGCGCGACTCGTCCGCGATGCGCAGGTCGAGCTCAAGGTCGGTCCAGTCCTCGGGGAGCGAGTCGACGATCCGCTGGAAGGTGCCGGCCAAGCCCATGACCCTGAAGCCTATCCCCACAAGGCCCGGCACCGACCCTGGCTATGCTCGAACCGATGGCCGCCGCCGACACGGATCGCACGTTCGAGGAGTACGGCCTCCTGACCGAGAGCTGCGGCCTGCTGGATCGCTCCGAACGGGGCAAGCTGGCGCTGGCGGGCTCCGGCGCAGTGGAGTTCCTCAACGGCCAGGTCACCAACGAGCTGGCCAGCCTGCCCCCCGGCGATGGCCGCTACGCCGCCTTCCTCACCCACAAGGGCAAGATGCTGGGCGACCTGCGCATCCTGGCCGTCGGCGAGGACCCCGACGCCGTCCCCGGCGAACTGCTGCTCGACACCGAGCGCGTGGCATTGCAGGCGCTGTTCGACATGATCCGCCGCTTCAAGGTCGGCTACGAGGTGGATCTGCACAAGCGCACATTGGAGCGCAGCCTGCTCTCTCTGATCGGCCCGCGCAGCCGCGGGGTCGCGGCGGGCGCCGCGGGCATCCAGAGCGCCGCCGACCCACAGAGCGCGGCCGGCCTGCATACAGGCGCCGAGGCGGGCACCCTCCCGGAGGCCGAGCACTCCCACATCAAGGCCCGGATCGCCGGTCAGGAGGTGCGGCTGATCGCCACCGACGCGGCGGGGGTTGACATCCTCTGCGACGCGGCCGACCGCGATGCCGTGCATGACGCCCTCCAGCGCGCCGGCGCCCACCCGGTGAGCGAACAGGCCGCGGAGATCGTGCGCGTCGAGCGCGGCCGCCCCCGCTACGGCATCGACATCGATGACAGCACGATCCCCCAGGAGGCGGGCCTGAACGAGCGCGCGGTGAGCTTCACCAAGGGCTGTTACGTGGGCCAGGAGACGGTCGCGCGCCTGCACTACCGGGGCAGGCCCAACCGCCACCTGCGCGGCCTGCGCCTATCCGCCCCCGCCTCCCCCGGCGAGGAGCTGCGCCTGGGCGAGCGCCCCGTCGGCCGGCTCGCAAGCGTCGCGGACTCCCCCACCCTGGGTCCGATCGCCCTGGCGCTGGTGCGCCGCGAGGCGCAGCCGGGCGCCGTGGTCGAGGTGGGAGAGAGGGGAGCGCGCGCTATCGTGGAGGTGCTGCCGTTCGATCGCGGCCGTGGGGAGAGAGAGGGGATCGCTGACTGGCAATCTCCCGAGAAAGGGGCCGCGCCGTGAGCAACAGCATCTCCACACGCGACAGGACCTCCACGCTGTCGCTGCCGAGGATGACCGAGGACAACCGCCGCTGGTGGGCGCTCGGAGCGATGTGCTTCGCGCTCTTCATGATCATGCTGGACAATACGGTCGTCAATGTGGCGCTGCCGTCAATCCAGCGCAGCCTGCACGCGACGACCTCCACGCTGGAGTGGACCGTCAACGCCTACACGCTGACCTTCGCGGTGCTGCTGGTGACGGGCGGGCGCCTGGGCGACATCTTCGGGCGGCGGCGGATCTTCATGACCGGCGTGGTCATCTTCGGGACCGCCAGTGCGGCGATCGGCTTCTCGCCCAGCGACACGTGGCTCGTCGTCTGGCGCGCTGTGCAGGGCAGCGGCTCGGCGCTGATGATGCCGATGACGCTGTCGATCATCACCAACGCCTTCCCGCCGCAGGAGCGCGGCAAGGCGATCGGCACCTGGGCGGGGGTGTCGGCGATGGCGCTGGCGATCGGCCCGGTGGTGGGCGGCTTCCTCGTGGAAACGGTCAGCTGGCAGTCGATCTTCTTCCTCAACGTCCCCGTGGCCGTGGCCGCGGTGTTCGTCGCGCTGTTCGCCGTGCGCGAGTCGCGCGATGAGACGGTGGAGCGCAGCGTGGACATCCCCGGCGTGCTCACGCTCACGCTCAGCCTGGCCGCGCTGGTGCTGGCGCTGGTGGAGGGAAACACCTGGCAGTGGGGCTCGGCGCGCGTGCTGGCGCTGTTCGCGTTCGCGCTCGTGGGCCTGACGAGCTTCGTGCAGATCGAGCTGCGCCGCCGTGTGCCGATGGTGGACTTCAGCTTCTTCCGCGCGCGCAGCTTCGTGGGCGCCAACGCGGTCGCCTTCATCGTCAGCTTCGCGATGCTGTCGATGTTCTTCTTCCTCGCGCTGTACCTGCAGAACATCCGCGGCTACACGCCGCTGCAGGCCGGCATCCGCTTCCTGCCCTCCACCGTGCTGGTGATCGTGATGGGGCCGCTGGCGGGACGCCTGGCCGACCGCGTGGGTCCGCGGCCGCTGATGACGCTCGGCCTGGCGATCGTCTCCGGGGCGCTGTTCTGGCTGTCCCACCTCACCGTTTCGAGCAGCTACACCGCGCTGCTGCCCGGCTTCATCCTGATGGGCATGGGCATCGGCCTGACGATGTCGCCGATGAGCACCGCCGCGATGAACTCCGTGGAGCAGACCAAGGCGGGGGTGGCCTCGGGCATCCTCTCGCAGAATCGCATGGTGGGCGGCACCTTCGGCGTGGCCGTCACGGGCGCGCTGGTGAGCAGCCTGGGCGGCGCCAAGATCGATCAGCTGCTGCTGCACGTGCCCGCCGCGGGGCGCGCGCGGCTGACCGAAAGCCTGGGCTCGGGCGGGGTGCTGCACGGCGTGCCTCCGCGGGCACTTGAAGCCACGCACGTGGCCTACGTGTACGCGCTGCAGTACGGCCTGCGCATCGGCGCCGCGGTGGCGCTGCTGGGCGCGGTGCTGGCATGGGTGCTCGTCGCCGATATAGGATTGCGGGTCCCTTCCCCCTCCCCGTCCGGGCGGGCGGGCAATCCATCGACGGAGGTGCACGAGCGCCGTGGCAATGAACCTGCAGCAAGTCTCCGAGGTTGACACCGAGCCGGGCGAGCTGCCCAGGACGATGGCCGCCTGGGTGATCCGCGAGGAGCGCTACGGCGAACCGAAGGACGCCTTCCAGGTGGAGGAGATCGAGGTGCCCGAGCCGGGCGCCTTCGAGGTGATCGTGCGCGTGATGGCGGCGGGCGTGAACTACAACAACGTGTGGGCCGCATTGGGCAAGCCGGTGTCGGTGATGAAGTACGGCGACCACCCGCAGTACGGCCACCACATCGGCGGCTCGGATGCCTCGGGCGTCGTCTGGAAGGTGGGCGCCGGCGTGACCCGCTGGAAGCCCGGGGACGAGGTGGTGGTGCACTGCAATCAGGCCTCCTACGAGGACCCTGAGGTGCACGGCCTGGATCCGATGGCGGCGCCCTCGCAGAAGATCTGGGGCTATGAGACGACGTGGGGCTCCTTCGCGCAGTTCACCAAGGTGCAGGCGCAGCAGCTGCTGCCCAAGCCCAAGGCGCTCACCTGGGAGGAGGCGGCCTCCTACGGCCTCGTCTACTTCACGGCCTACCGCATGCTGATCACGCGCTGTGAGATCCAGGCCGGCGCGAGGGTGCTGATCTGGGGCGCAGCGGGCGGCCTGGGCGTGTTCGCCACGCAGATCTGCGCGGCCGCGGGCGCGCACTGCGTGGGCGTGGTGTCGAGCGCCGGGAAGGGCGAGCTGGTCAAGCGCCTGGGCGCCGTGGACTACATCAACCGGGGAGATTTCGCCGGGATGATGCGCACCGGCGGGGAGAGCGCCGAGGAAGAGAAGGCGCGCTTTAGCGTCTCGCGCGATTTCGCCAAGCGCGTGAAGGGGATCCTCGGCGATGCCCCCGATGTCGTCTTCGAGCACGTCGGCCAGGCCACCTTCCCCACGTCGGTGTTCACCGTGAAGCCCTTCGGCAAGGTGGTGATCTGCGCCGGCACCACCGGCTATAACCTCGACTTCGACGTGCGCTACCTGTGGATGAAGCAGAAGGAGATCCTCGGCTCGCACTTCGCCAACGCATACGAGTGCCTGAAGGCCAACGAGCTGATCGAGAGCGGCCAGATCCGCCCGGTGCTGTGGCGCACGCTGGGCTTCGAGGGCGTGGCCGAAGCGCACCAGCTGATGCTCGAAAACAAGCACCTGGGCAAGATCTCGATCCTCGTCGGCGCCAACGAGGAGGGCCAGGGCAAGACCGCCGAGGGCCCCGGCGCGATCCACGCGGAGGTGGGTGCCTGATGGCTGGATCGAGCTCGTTCTTCCCAGCCAACGGCACGGTCATCATCCCGTGGTACGCCACGGGCTTTCGCGGCGACAAGTTCGAGCGGGCGCTGGAGGAGATCGCCGCGGTGGCGCTGCGCTACGGCGCGACCTCCTACGCCGTCTACCGCGCGCGCGACGACCGCTACAAGCTGCATCAGTTCGCCGCCTTCGAGGACCCGCTGGACTGGGAGCGCTACTGGGAGGGTCCGGAGATGATCGACTTCCGCGCGCGCCACTCCAGCTGGTATCAGATCCCCGTGCTGTATGGCTGGTGGGACAGGGTCGCAAGCGGTGGGGTGATCGAAAATGGAGGGGCCCAGCTCGCCGGCCTCCGGCCGGCTGCGCCACCCTCCTGATCAGCAGCGCTCCAACGGCGCCATCGTCAAGCCGGCTCCCTTGAGCTGATCCCAGTAGTGCTCGGCCGGCTCCTTGTGGCCGGTGTAGACGATCGCCTGCCCCGACTTGTGGATCTGGTTGGCGATCTGATGCCCGCGCTCGAGCGTGACACCGGGGATGAACTTGGCCAGCGTGCGGGCGACGTGATCGAAGGTGTTGTGGTCGTCGTTGCGCACGATCACGCGCCAGGACCCACCCATCCCGGTGCCCGGCCCGCCCACCCGCGGCAGCTCGATCGTCTGCGACATACCGCGCCAGGATAGAGCGCACGTACAATTGAGAGCATGAGCGCCGAAGAGCACTCCGTGCGCCTGCCCGAGCGCGACGCGCCGTGGATGATGCGCACCTACGCCGGGCACTCGACGGCGAGCGCCTCAAATGAGCTGTACCGGCGCAACCTCGCCAAGGGCCAGACGGGCCTGTCGGTGGCCTTCGACCTGCCCACGCAGACGGGCTATGACCCCGACGATGAGCTGGCGCGGGGAGAGGTGGGCAAGGTGGGCGTGCCGATCGCCCACCGCGGCGACATGGCGGCGCTCATGGAGGGCATCCCGCTCGATGAGATGAACACCTCGATGACGATCAATGCGACCGCGGCGTGGCTCCTGGCGCTGTACATCGTCACCGCCGAGCAGCAGGGCGCGCCCCAGGAGCGCCTGCAGGGCACCACGCAGAACGACATCATCAAGGAGTTCCTGGCGCGCGGCACCTACGCCTTCCCGCCCGCCCCCTCGATGCGCCTGATCGCGGACACGATCGCCTACACGGTGGAGCACGTGCCCAAGTGGAACCCGATCAACATCTGCAGCTATCACCTGCAGGAGGCCGGCGCCACGCCGGTGCAGGAGATCGCCTACGCGATGAGCAACGCGATCGCCGTGCTCGACGCCGCGCGGGAGAGGCTGAGCTATCCACCCGCCTCCCCGGCCTCCCCCCCTGGCCCCCCGGCCTCCCCGGCATCCCCAGCCGCCCCCCCCGCGGATGAGCCGATGGGCGAGGTGTTCGGGCGCATCAGCTTCTTCGTCAACGCGGGCGTGCGCTTCATCGAGGAGCACGCGAAGCTGCGGGCGATGGCCATCCTCTGGGAAGAGCTCGGCCGCGAGCGCTACGGCGTGCAGGACGAGCGCCGGCTGCGCTTCCGCTACGGCGTGCAGGTCAACTCGCTGGGCCTGACCGAGGCGCAGCCGGAGAACAACGTGCAGCGCATCGTGCTGGAGACCCTCGCGGTGACGCTCGGCCGCCAGGCGCGCGCGCGCGCGATCCAGCTGCCCGCCTGGAACGAGGCCCTGGGCCTGCCGCGCCCCTGGGACCAGCAGTGGTCGCTGCGCATCCAGCAGGTGATGGCGTATGAGACGGACATGCTCGAGTACCCCGACATCTTCGATGGCTCGAAGGTGATGGACGGCCTCGTGGAGGAACTGCTGAAGGGCGCACGCGAGGAGATGGCAGTCGTGCAGGAGCACGGCGGGGCCGTCGAAGCGGTCTCCTACATGAAGGCGGCCCTGGTGGACTCCCACCGCGAGCGCCTGCGCCGCATCGAGTCCGGCGAGCAGGTGGTGGTCGGCCAGAACCGCTTCGCCGAGACCGAGCCCTCCCCGCTGACAGACGAAGGATCGGGACCCGCCCACCCGAGCATCCTGGTGGTGGACCCCGCGGTGGAGGCGCAGCAGATCGAGGCCGTGCGCCGCTGGCGCGCCGAGCGAAACCAGTCCGAGGTCGATGGCGCCCTGGCCGAGCTGGCGCGCGTGGCGCGCTCGGAAGACCCCCACGAGAACCTGATGCTCCCCACGATCGCGGCCGCCCGCGCCGGGGCCACCACGGGCGAGTGGGCGCAGACGCTGCGCGATGTCTTCGGCAGCTATCGCGCCCCCACGGGAGTGGGCGAGGCGGCGGGCGCCCCCGCCGGCGACGGCGAGCTCACCGAGCTGCGCGAGGAGGTCGCCCACCTGCAGGAGCGCCTCGGCCGCCGCCCGAAGATCCTCGTGGGCAAGCCGGGCCTGGACGGCCACTCCAACGGCGCGGAGCAGATAGCGGTGCGCGCCCGCGACGCGGGCATGGACGTGGTGTATGAGGGCATCCGCCTGACCCCCTCTCAGATCGCGGCCTCGGCGTTGCAGGAGGGCGTGCACGTGATCGGCCTCTCGATCCTCTCGGGCTCCCACCGCGAGCTGATCCCGGCGGTCATCGAAGCCCTGCGCGAAGCCGGCGTGCAGGCCCCCGTGGTGGTGGGCGGCATCATCCCCGAGCAGGACGTGGCCCCTCTCAAGGCGGCCGGCGTGGCAGCCGTCTACACCCCCAAGGACTTCGACATCACGCGCATCGTGCGCGACATCGTGGAGCTGGTGGGCTCGGGCGCCGGCCGGCCCGCCAATGGCAGCCACGCCGCGGCCACCGCCTCCGCCCCCGACGGCACACCCGCCGCGGCGTGAGCGACCAAGGGGCCGCGCTGGGCGCGCGCCTGCGCGAAGGCGACCTGACCGCCGCGCCCGCGGCGCTGAACCTGCTGGAGAGCACGACGGCGGCCGACCGCGCAGAGGCCGCCGCGCTGCTGCGCGAGGTCTCGCCCGCCGCGCTGGGGCAGGAGGCGCCGGGGCACATCGTCGGCGTGACCGGCCCCCCTGGGGCGGGCAAGAGCACCCTGCTCTCGGCGCTGCTGCACATCTGGCGCGAGCAGAACAGAAGCGTGGCGATGCTCGCCGTAGATCCCAGCTCGCGGCGCTCGGGCGGCTCCCTGCTGGGGGACCGTGCGCGGATCGACTTCGACCCGGCCGATGGCGGCGTGTTCATCCGCTCGACCGCCGCCGGGGAGCGGCTGGGGGGGCTCGCCTGGGGCACCCGCGCGGCGGCGCAGGCATTGGCCGCGGCCTTCGACGTGGTCGTGATCGAGACCGTCGGCGTGGGCCAGGCCGAGACGGACATCGCCGACGCGGCGGACACCGTGGCCGTGATCGTGCAGCCGGGCTCGGGAGACGCATTGCAGTTCCTTAAGTCGGGCATCATGGAGATCCCCGACGTGCTGGTCGTGACCAAGGCCGACCTCGGCCAGCCGGCGCTCAGCGCGCGGCGCGACCTGAGCGCGGCATTGCGCTCGCTGGGATCGCGCGCGACGCCGGTCGTGGCGGTCTCCTCGCTGCCGCCGCCGAGCGGGATCGACGAGCTGGCGAGGGCGCTCGACGAGCACCGCGCCAACCTGAACCTGCCCGAGCGGCGCCTGCACGCCCGCCGCGCCGGAGCCCTCAACGACTTCGTCAACGAGCACGGAACCCGCGGCCTGCACAGGCTCGGCGGACGCACGGCAGCCCGGATCTGGCTCGCCGAACAGGACCCCGCGCTGGACGAGACCGCGCTCCTACGGCTTTTGGAGGAGGGGTTGGCCGGTGGGTTGCAGCCTCCCGGGAGTGCCTGGTAACACGTGACCAGATCGACGATGGCACGCGACCTCCTCATCATGCTCGGCTCCTTCGCCCTCGCCAGCGCCCTGGCCGGCGCGCTTGGCGCCGCCAACCTCGGCACCGCACTGGCCTTCGGGCAGATCGGCTTCGCGATCGGCCTCGTGTACGTGCTGCTCAAGCGCTGATCCGCCACGACGCGGCCCCGCGCGCGAGGACTCCACCGCGCAACGGTGCCCTCACCACCCAGCCCCATCCAGCCGGCACGCGGCCCTCCTCTCCCATATCCTTCCCCGCGATGGCCACCGGCTGCTTCATCCCCGCCGCGCGTTCGTTGGACAGCGCGGTTGAGCGCGTAAAGCTCGCGGAGTCCCTCGGCTACGAGACGGTCTACGTCATCCACATCGCCGGCCGCGAGTCGCTGACCGTGCTGACCGCATACGCGCTGGCCACCAAAAGCATCCGCGTGGGCACGGGCGTGGTGCCGATCTACACGCGCACGCCCGCGACGATGGCGCAGACCGCGGCGACGGTCGACGAGCTGTCGGGCGGGCGCCTGACGCTCGGCCTCGGGGTCTCGCACCGCGCCGTGATCGAGGGCTGGCACGGGCAGAGCATCGACAAGCCCGTGAAGGAGATGCGCGAATACGCGTCGATCGTGAGGGCGATCCTGCGCGGCGAGGATCCGCCGCAGGGCGAGAAGTGGCATACGGGCTTTCGCCTCATGGGCCTGGACCCAAGACCTGAGCTGCCGATCTACATCGCCGCGCTGTCCCCCGCGATGCTGCGCCTGGCGGGCGAGATCGGCGATGGGGTGCTGCTGTGGCTGTGCTCGCCGCAGTACATCAAGGACGTGGTCGTGCCCGAGGTGAGGAAGGGCCGCGAACGCGCGGGCAAGACCCTGGAGGGCTTTGACATCACGCCCGCGGTGCCCGCCGCGGTGGTGCAGGACCGCTCCGATGCCTTCGCCGCCATGCGCGGCGACCTTCTGCCCTACTTCGGCCTGCCCTTCTACCGCGCGATGCTGGAGCGCTCGGGCTTCGGCGCGGACATCGAGGCGTTCGACGGGGCCTCCGGTGATGTGGAGGCGATGAAGGCGGCCATCTCCGAGGGCTTCCTGGAGCAGCTCACCGCTGTCGGCGACGAGTCCGCGGTGCACGCCGGCATCGAGCGCTACCGCGCGGCGGGCGCCACCTCGCCCTGCGTCGGACCGGTCCCCAAGACGGACTTCGAGGCCACGCTGCGCACGGCCATCGCGTAGACGGGCGCCGTTGCGTATCGCCTTCGCGTAAACGGGCGTCGTCAGGAATCTGTCCAACCTCGCCGGTCCGAGTGCTGGACCGTATACGCTGTTGCACTTCTGGAGGCAACCACCACGTCCCGGGCCCTCCCTGCGCGCGCGGGACACGAGGAGGTAGTGCAGATGAGCAAGTTCAGAAGCGTGTTGGCAATGACGCTGGCCGCGGGCGGGCTCGCGGTGCTCGCCCCGGGCGCATTCGCATCGGGATCCGCTCAGGGTCCGCCGGCCGGTCCCACCACCCCGCCCTTCTTCCAGTGCCCGGCGATCGGCCTGGACACCACCTGTGAGTTCCTGGTCGACGTCACCAACTCGGGTCCCAACGTCCTGCAGGACCCCTCGCAGCATTTCTACGACGGCACCGACGACGTGACGGTGGCCATCCAGAACGACTCCTCCGCTCCAATTGGCAGCGTTCACCTCGGCGTGGCCAACTCCGGAGATGGGGCGTTCTTCTTCGACGGCGACGGCCTCTGCAACCCCGGCAGCGGACCTTCCCCGGACGAATGCCCGTTCGGACCCCCCGGCAACAACAGCAGCCCGTTTGACTACTTCGGCCCGGACACGGTGCTGGAACCGGACCCGGCCAGCGCCGATGACGGCACGGTCGTGTTCACGACCGCCCTGCAGCCGGGCCAGTACACCTACATCTCGCTGGAGGCGCCTCCGGTGGGAGTCCCCTACCTCGCGGCGGGCAATGCCAATGACATCGTCACCAGCAGCCTGACCGACACCGCCAACGCCGAACTGACGGGGGCCGTAATCGCCCTGCCGGCGAACGCTGACGTGACCGATCAGGCGGCGATCCTGGGCCCCAACGCCTCGCAGGCGACGGGCACCGTCACATACAAGGTGTACTCCGACGCCCTGTGCACCACCAAGGTCGGCGAAAGCGTCAAGACGATCGTGACCCCCGGTGAAATCCCGGCGTCGGGACCAATTGGCGCGGCGCTGACCAACAACGCGAATTACTACTGGGTGGTCGAATACTCGGGTAACGAAGGCGAACACCCGAATACGCCCACCAAGAGCGCGTGCGGCAACGAGGTGATGACGTTCGGCACCCCGCCCGTTCTGCCCGCGCCCACTGTGGCCACCGTGCTCAGCGGCGGCGGTCAGGTGGGTACGCATATCACGGTGCCGACCGGCACGGCCGTGACGGACAACGCCACGATCACCGCGCCCGCCGGGCAGCCGATCAGCGGCCGCCTCAGCTACGAGGTCTACAGCAGCTCGAGCTGCTCGCCGTTCTCCCAGATCAAGGGAGCGGGCGGCGGCCTGACCACGGGATCGGGACCGGCGTCCGCGGCGCTCACCCTGCCGGCGGGCACGTATTACTTCCAGGCCGCCTACTCCGGCAATGGCACGCTCGGCCCGGCGGTGAGTCCCTGCGGCAGCGAGGTGCTGACGGTCGTGACGCCGACGCCCCCACCGCCGAACAGCCAGTTCATCCCGGTGGGCAACCCGCAGTTCAACTCCAGGACGGGGCAGATCGTGGTGATCGCCCAGTTCCCGGCCCCGGGCACCGCGACCACGACGGCCGTCGTCCAGCAGGGCGCCACGGTGGCCCGCGCCAGTGATGCCCTCGCGGAAGCGGCCAGGCACTCGAAGAGGTGCAAGCGCGGCTTCGTGAGGAAGGGCAGGCGGTGCGTGAACAACGCGCCGGTGACGTATGGCACGACGATTCTGACGATCCCGGCCCCCGGCACCTACTCGATCGTCATCAACCCATCCGCCCTGGTGCTGAGAGCGCTGAAGCAGGGCAAGAAGCTGAACGTGCTCACCTCGACCACGTTCCAGAACCGGGCCGGCGGCGCGCCCGTGACCCACGTCGGGGACGTGCAGGTCAAGCTGAAGCTCAAGAAGCACAGGCATCGCAGGCGCTAGCAGCCTGGGCTGACGGCATCTGAAGCACAGTGGAGGGGGCGCCCAGAGCGCCCCCTCCGTCGGCCGCCCACGGCCCCTGAGGGGCATCTGAGATATCACGGACGGGGCGCCTACGGGCGCCCCGTTTCGGTCCTCCCCCGCCAGCCGCATACAATGAGGCCCGATGGAGGGTTCCGCCCAAGAGCTGATCGCCCACAGCTGGCTGCGCTGCTACCGCTGCTGGTCCCAGGACCTGGAGGTGCAGGTGCACTACGAGGGCATCCACAAGATCGATCCCGAGACGGGCGAGCGCGCGGAAGTCGTGGACGAGCTGCAGGAGGCGGTGGTGCAGTGCCTGGACTGCATGCACGACCAGCCCCACCTGGGCTTCTCAAACGGCCGCGTGGAGCCGATCGAGGACCGCTGGGAACGGATGATCGCGGGCACCCCGTGGGTGGCGTCGTGCACGGTGACGGTGGACTCCGAGGACGTGGAGAGCTGCTCGGGGCCCGAGGCTGGAGACGCCCTCTCCTACGCGGCCTTCGGCGATCACGGCGTGCGCGAGTTCTTCACGCACGTGCGCTTTCACAAGCACGAGGACGACGCGCGCATCATCGTGCACCTGCTGGTGGAGCTGTATGCGCGCTCGCTGGAGGAGGCGACCGAGGTGCTGGAGTCCGCCGCGAGGGGCGCATTGACGATCACCTCGCTGGCCGAGGAGTCCCGCCCGCCGGCGGCCGCTGCCGAGTCCCACGGCCACGAATAGCCCGCCAGGGACCCTCTCAGACCGCTCTCAGCTCAGCCGCTCCTCCAGCGCCTTCAGCTGCGCGTGAAGCTCCTGCGGCAGGTGGTCGAACTTGGCGTAGTGCTCGTGGAAGTGGGGCAGCTGCTCGCGCCACTCGGCGCGCTCGACGCGCAGCAGCTCGGCGATGGCCTGCGGCGGAACATCGACGCCCCGGGTGTCCAGGCCATCGGGCCCCTCGGGCGGGAGCAGGCCGATGGGCGTCTCCCTGGCGGCCCCGTGACCGGCGCAGCGGGCGAAGACCCAGGCGAGCACGCGCGAGTTGTCGCCGAAGCCGGGCCACAGAAAGCGCCCGTCCTGGCCCTTGCGAAACCAGTTGACGTAGAAGATCTTCGGCAGCTTGGCGCCGGGGCGCCGGCCGATCTCCAACCAGTGGGCGAAGTAGTCGGCCATGTTGTAGCCGCAGAAGGGGAGCATGGCGAAGGGGTCGAAGCGCAGCTCGCCGACGGTGCCGGCCGCGGCGGCGGTCTTCTCGGAGCTCATGACGGAGCCCAGGAACACGCCGTGCTCCCAATCCAGCGCCTCGGTGACCAGCGGCACCACGGTGGAGCGCCGGCCGCCGAAGAGCATCGCGTCGATGGGCACCCCGGCGGGGTCCTGCCACTCGGGCGCGATCGCGGGGTCCTGCGCGGCGGGCGTGGTGAAGCGCGCGTTGGGGTGCGCGGCCGGCGTTTCCGAGGCGGGCGTCCAGTCGTTGCCGCGCCAGTCCACGAGGTGCGCGGGGGGCTCTTTGGTCATGCCCTCCCACCACACATCCCCGTCGTCGGTGAGGGCGCAGTTGGTGAAGATCGTGTTGCTGGCGATCGTGGCGATGGCGTTGGAGTTGGTGTTCTCGCCCGTCCCTGGTGCCACGCCGAAGAAGCCCGCCTCGGGGTTGATCGCATACAGGCGCCCGTCCTGCCCGAACTTCATCCAGGCGATGTCGTCGCCGATCGTCTGGACCGTCCAGCCCTCCAGGGTGGGTATGAGCATCGCCAGATTGGTCTTGCCGCAGGCCGAGGGAAAGGCGCCGGCGATGTACTTGACCTCGCCCTCGGGCGAGGTGAGCTTGAGGATCAGCATGTGCTCGGCCATCCAGCCCTGCTCGCGGGCCATCACCGAGGCGATGCGCAGGGCGAGGCACTTCTTGCCCAGCAGCGCGTTGCCGCCGTAGCCCGACCCATATGACCAGATCTCCCGGGTCTCGGGGAAGTGCACGATGTACTTGTTATCGGCGTTGCACGGCCAGGGCACGTCCTGCGTGGGGTGCCCGGGGGCCGGGTGGGCGGGGTCGCTGTCCAGGGGCATCCCCACGGAGTGCAGGCAGGGCACGAACTCCCCCTCCTCGCCGAGCGCCTCCAGCGCGGCCTGGCCCATGCGCGTCATGATGCGCATGCTCACGGCCACATAGGCCGAGTCGGTGAGCTGCACGCCGATCTGGCTCTTGTCCGAGCCGATGGGTCCCATCGAGAAGGGCACCACGTACAGCGTGCGCCCGCGCATGGCGCCTTGGAAGAGCTCGTTGAGCGCCTCGCGCATCTCCCCCGGCTCGCGCCAGTTGTTGGTGGGCCCCGCTTCGACCTCCGTGGGCGAGCAGATGAAGGTGCGGTCCTCCACGCGCGCCACATCCCCCGGGTCCGAGAGCGCCAGGTGCGAGCCCGGGCGCTTGGCGTGCGAGAGCCGGCGGAAGGTGCCGGCGTCCACGAGCGTCTGGCAGAGGCGCTCGTACTCCCGGACGGAGCCGTCGCACCAGTGGATCTCCTGCGGTTCGCTCAGTGCGGCGATCTCCTCGACCCAGGCCAGAAGGCGCTTGTTGACGGTGTTTGGGGCTGTGGTGGCTGTGGTTTCCATCACGTGAGCCTATCGTGCCTCCGGCCTGCGCGGCACGAGCACCAGCCGCTTGAACTCGGCCACGAGCACGCCGTCCTGGTTGAGCACGCGCGTGTGCACCTTGACGGTGCCGCGGTCTGGCTTGGACTGGGACTCCTTCTTCTCGAGCACCTCGGACTCGCAGAAGAGCGTGTCGCCGTGGAACACCGGCGCGGGGTGCTTGAGCTCTTCGGTGGCGAGATTGGCGATGGCCTTGCCGCTGACGTCGCTGACGCTCATACCCAGCGCGAGCGAGTACACGAGCGGCCCCACGACCACGTTGCGGCCCTGCTGCGAGCGGTGAGCGTAGATGTCGTTGATGTGCAGCGGGTGGTGGTTCATCGTGATCAGGCAGAAGAGGTGGTCGTCGGCCTCTGTGACGGTCTTGGCGGGCCAGTGCTTGTAGACGGCGCCGACCTCGAACTCCTCCAGGTAGCGGCCGTAGGGGTGGGCGCCGCTCGCCTCGCGCGCGGCCTGGTCGGTCTCGAAGGTGGTCGTCTGGGTACTCAAGGCACTCTCCTGGTTGGCTGGATCTCGGGCGGCGAATCATCCCCTACGAAGGAAGTCAATAGGATTAAGAGGGTGGCAGAGGGTGGCGCAGCCGGCCAGAGGCCGGCGAGCCGGGTCCCTTATTCTCCATCACCCTATGCGCAATCCAAGAGCCTTCTACAAGCCCCTCGCCATCGGCGCCCCGGAGCCGGCGCGCGAGATCCCCTTCAAGCCCTCCCGGATGATCCACTTCCTCGACTGCTCGAACGAGAAGATGCTCGCCAAGGTGCCCGATCTGGCGCCCAAGGTGGACATCCTGCTGGGCAACCTGGAGGACGCGGTGCCAGTCGAAAGCAAGCTGGCCGCGCGCGCCGGTCTGATCAAGGTGGGCCGCGAGATGGATCTCGGCGAGACGGCCCTGTGGACGCGCGTGAACGAGCTGGCCTCGCCGTGGATGCTCGACGACATCAGCGAACTGGTGAGCAAGATCGGAGACAAGCTGGAGGTCATCATGATCCCCAAGGTGGAGGGCGCGGAGGACATCCACTACGTGGATCGCCTGCTGGCGCAGCTGGAGGCCAAAGCGGGCCTGGAGCGCCCGATCCTGCTGCACGCCATCCTGGAGACGGCCCTGGGCGTGAGCAACCTGGAGGAGATCGCCGCCTCGAGCCCGCGCATCCAGGGCATGAGCTTCGGCCCCGCCGACCTGGCGGCCAGCAGGCGCATGAAGACGACGCGCGTGGGCGGCGGGCACCCCGGCTACCGCACGATCGCCGACCCCGACCCCGAGCACCCCGAGGCCCCCCGTCCCAGCTACCAGCAGGACCCCTGGCACTACTCGATCGCGCGCATGGTGGACGCCTGCACGTCAGTCGGCGCGCTGCCCTTCTACGGCCCCTACGGCGACATCCGCGACGAGGAGGGCTGCGAGACGCAGTTCCGCGCCGCCTTCCTGCTGGGCTGCGTAGGCGCCTGGTCGCTGCACCCCGCCCAGATCGCGATCGCCAAGCGGGTCTTCTCGCCCGACCCCGAGGAGGTGGCCTTCGCCAAGAAGGTGATCGAGGCGATCCCCGACGGCCGCGGCGTGCACATGATCGACGGCAAGATGCAGGACGACGCCACCTGGAAGCAGTGCCAGGTGATGGTGGGCCTGGCTGAGATGCTCGCGCGCAAGGATCCGGAGCTGGCGGAGGCCTACGGCTTCACGCCGGCTGGGGTCTGACGACCGCCCGGCTGCGAGCACTGACGCTCACGCCCTGCGCCTGGTCCGTGTAGGGTTCCGCGCCGAAATGAGATTCTTCGAGTACGAGGCAAGGGAGATCGTAAAGCGCGCGGGCATCCCGGTGACCGACTACGGCTTCACGAAGGACCCCGCGGAGGCAGGCGAGATCGCCAAGCGGATCGGCGGCCCGACCGTGATCAAGTCGCAGGTGCTGAGCGGCGGGCGGATGAAGGCCGGCGGCGTGAAGTTCGCGGACACCCCCGAGGAGGCGCAAGCGCACGCGCGCGACATATTGGCCCTGGAGATCAACGGCCACGTGCCCCGCGGCGTGCTGGTGGACCCCAAGGCGGAGGTTGCGCAGGAGTACTACGCGGGCGTTGTCTGGGATGGGACGCGCAAGCAGCCGGTGATGATCTTCTCGCCCGTGGGCGGGATCGACATCGAGCAGGTGGCCGAGGAGCAGCCGGAGAAGGTGGGCCGGCGGCACTTCTCGAACATCCTGCCCTTCGGCGACTTCCAGGCCAAGGAGGTGATCGCGTCCACAGGCGTCACCGGCAGCGCCCTGAACAAGCTGACGCCGATCGTCGCCCGCCTGGCGAAGCTGTTCGTGGAGAACGATATGACGCTCGCGGAGATCAACCCCCTGGGCGAGCTGAAGGACGGCTCGTTCGTCGCCCTGGATGCGCACATGGACATGGAGAACGAGGCGCGCGGCAGGCACAGGAAGCTGCTGAAGGAGCTGGGCGTGGGCGAGGAGGAGACGAGGCAGGCGCGCGAGGCGACCCCCTTCGAGCTGGCGGGCGAGGCTGTCGACGCCCAGGATCATCGCGGCGTGGCGGGAAACGTGACGGAGTTCGATGGGAACCTGGGCCTGGTGATCGGCGCGGGCGGCGGCTCGCTGACGCTGTTCGACGCGGTGCGAGCCCACGGCGGGAAGCCCGCCAACTACTGCGAGATCGGCGGGAACCCGTCCGTGGCGAAGACGTGCGGCCTGGCGAAGCTCGTCCTGCAGAAGCCGGGCGTGGAGAGGATCGCGGTGATGATGTCGATCGTGTCGAACACGCGCGTGGACATCGTGGCGCGGGGCGTGATCAAGGCCTGCCTGGAGCTGGGCTGCGACCCGGCGGAGAAGATCGCGATCTTCCGCATCCCGGGCGCGTGGGAGGAGGAGGGCTTCAAGATCCTCCAGAAGTACGGCGTGGACTACGCCGACCGCGGCGTGTCGCTGAACGAGGCCGCCCGTAGGGCGGTCGAGAAGATCCAGGGCGCCCCCGTCCCAACCCCCGCTGCCCCTGCCAATGCTGCCCCCGCCCCCGGCGCTTCCGAGACGGGAGCGACGGCCTGATGAGCATCCTGATCGACGCACAGACGACGTTCATCGTGCAGGGCATCACCGGCCGCGAGGCGGTCAACTTGACGCGCGAGTGCCTGGACTACGGCGCGGGCGCGAAGGTGGTGGGCGGCGTGACCCCGGGCCGCCTGGGCCGCGAGGTGCACGGCGTGAGGGTCTTCGACACGGTGGCCGGAGCCGTGGAGCACCACGGAGCGCCGATCGACGGCTCGGTCGTGACGGTCCCCCCGGCCTTCACCAAGGACGCGGTGTTCGAGGCGATCGAGAATGGCGTGAAGCTGGTGGTGATCGTGACCGAGCGGATCCCCCGCCGCGATGTGGCGGAGATGGTGGAGCTGGCCACATTGCGCGGCGCGCGGATCATCGGCCCGAACTGCCTGGGCATCATCGTGCCGGACGTTGTGAAGATGGGCGGCATCGGCGGCCCGGCGAGAAACGCGGCGCAGGCGTACACCCCTGGCCCGATCGGCGTGATCTCGCGCAGCGGCGGGATGACGACGGAGATGAGCTCAACCCTGAGCGCCGCCGGCCTGGGCCAGTCCACGGCGGTGTCGATCGGCGGCGATGCGATCATCGGCTCAAGCTACGCCGAGCTGATGGGGCTGTTCGAGGCCGATGAGCAGACGCAGGGCATCGTGATCTACACGGAGCCGGGCGGGCGCATGGAGGCCGAGCTGGCCAGATGGGTGACCGAGCACAGCTCCCGCCTTCCCATCGTGGCCTTCATGGCGGGCCGCTTCATGGATGAGATGCCGGGCATGAGCTTCGGCCACGCGGGCACGATCGTGGAAGGCATACAGGATACGGCGAGCGAGAAGATCGCCCGTCTGGCCCAGGCCGGCATCGCGGTGGCCGAGCGGATCGAGGACATCCCCGGCCTGATCGGGGACAAGATCCAGGCAAGGAGCGCGGCCTGATGCGCGCCGATGGCACGTTCATAGCGGTGGAGGTGGACGAGAAGGCCGCCGCGGACCCCGCGCTGGGGGCGAAGCTGGCGGAGGCGTGCCCCGTGGACATCTTCGCCGCGGACGGCGGCGATGGGCTGAGACTCGTGGAGGGGAACCTCGACGAGTGCGTGCTGTGCCGCCTGTGCATGGACGCGGCTCCGGGCGCCGTGAAGGTGCTCAAGCTGTATGACGGCGAAGCCGTGCTGGCATGAGCCCACCCCCCTGACCGCGGCCAGCGGTATCCTCTCAGGAGAGCGATCGTGAAGAACAAGAACGAGAACTTCTCGCTGTACGTGATGTGCTTCTTCCTGCTGGCGTCCCTGGCCTTCCTGGCCCAGCAGATCAGCGCCTATCACTGACCCTCGCCGCCGTGCGGCTCAGTGCTGCCTGGCCCGGCGCGTGCGGTCGCGCTCCTGCTGGCGCTCGACGACGTTGGCGATGAGCTTGATGAACTGCTCCGGCCCGGAGGCCTTGGCCTGTCCGTAGGAGAAGGCCTCGATCCAATCGGGAACCTTGGCTTCCCTGGCCATGATGTTGAAGAACTCGCGGCGCATTTCCACGCGCATGCGGGCGTCGGCGGCGGGCCCCTTGGTGACCTTCAACCCCGGCATCTCCAGGCGGAAGTGCTGAACGTCGCCGCGCCCGCGCAGTTCGACGGCGACGACCAGTTTGAGCGGCTCAAGCGCGGGGACCTCCTTGAGGAACCTGCGCACGGCGAGCTCGATGAGCGCCTTGGCGTCCTCGGCCATGTGGCCTAGATCTTATGCCGCTGAAGCAGCTTGCGCCCGATGACCATGCGCTGGATCTCAGAGGTCCCCTCGCCGATGAGCAGAAGCGGCGCGTCGCGGTAGATGCGCTCGATCTCGTACTCCTTGGAGTAGCCGTAGCCGCCGTGGATGCGCAGGCATTCGGTGGCGCAGAAGTGCGCGGCCTCGGAGGCGAAGAGCTTGGCCATGCCGGCCTCCAGGTCCGAGCGCTGCCCGGCGTCCTTCATCTGCGCGGCGCGGCGCGTGAGCATGCGCGCGGCGTCGACCTGCGTGGCCATGTCGGCGAGCTTGAACTCGATCGCCTGGTGCTGGGCGATGGGCTTGCCGAAGGCCTTGCGCTCCTGCGAATAGCGCAGGGCCAGCTCCAGCGAGCGCTGCGCGAGCCCGACGCCGCGCGCGGCGACGTTGGCGCGCCCGACCTCCAGCGCGTCCATCATCTGCGCGAAGCCCTTGTTGAGCCCCGCGTCCTCTCCCCCGAGCACGTTCTCGGCCGGACAGCGATACCCATCGAAGACGAGCTCGGTGGACTCGACCCCCTTGTAGCCCATCTTCCTGATCTTGGGCGGCACGTTCAAGCCGGCATACGCCCCCGTGTTCTCGCCGACGCCGGGCTCCTTCTCGGCGATGAAGCACGTGAATCCCTTGTGCCGCGGCTGCGCGTCGGGATCGGTCTTGACGAGCACGAAGACGAGCGCGGACATAAGCCCATTCGTGACCCACATCTTCTGCCCGTTGATCTCCCACGACCCATCCTCGCCCCTCTTGGCGGAGGTCTTGATGGCCTGCACGTCGGACCCCAGCTCGGGCTCGGAGAGCGAGAAGGCCGCGCGAATCTCCCCGGTGGCCATGCGCGGGAGATACCTGTCGCGCTGCTCGGGGGAGCCGTACTTCATGAGCAGGTAGGAGCCGATGAAGTGCGTGTTGATGACGCCGGAGATCGAGATCCACCCCCGCGAGAGCTCCTCGACGACCATGCAGTAGGTGGTCAAATCAAGACCGAGCCCCCCGTAGGCCTCGGGAATGGTGATGCCGAACAGCCCGAGCTCCTTCATCTGCTCGACGATCGCCTCGGGATACTCGTCGTGGGCGTCGTAGTGCTCGGCGTTGGGGATGATCTGCTCGTCGGCGAACTGACGGACCATCTCGACGATGGCCCTCTGCTCGTCGGTCTGCTCGAAAGAGGGGGTGGCTACGGCCATGTCTTTGTGCGCTCCGGGGGTTTGGGATTTTTTTTAAGGATAGGGAGGGCCGCGCAGTGATGGGATGTCGCGCAAAGGAGCAGCGGGGGTGCAGTGGGGCGATGGGGCGCGGGGCCGCGTGGGGGGAAGACAAACGCACCGCCCGACCGGAGATGAAGGCGCCGCCCCGGGCTGGCAGACTGCGGCGGGAATGAACTTCGCGCGCGACGTGGTGGATCGGCTGCCCCCGCAGGGGCTGGCGCTGGTGGAGCTGGCGCGCGACGGGAGCCGGCGCGAGTGGACGTTCGGCGATGTGCAGGAGCGCAGCGCAGGGCTGGCCGGCACCCTGACCCGGCTGGGGGTGGGCAGGGGCGATGTGGTGATGACGGTGATCGGCAACCGCCCGGAGTGGGTGCTGGCGATGGTGGCGTGTTTTCGTATCGGCGCTGTGGCGCTGCCGTGCACGGAGCAGCTGCGGGCGAAGGACCTGCGTCTGCGCCTGGCGGCGGCGGAGCCGGCGCTGGTGCTGGCCGACGAGCGCGATCTGGAGGATCTGAGGGAGGCCAAGCCCGGCTGCCCGGTGTGGGGGGTGCCCGACGAGAGCCTGTTCGGCGCCGAGCCAGCGCCCTGCGTGGAGCTGTCCCCGGAGGACCCCTGCCTGATCGCGTTCACGAGCGGAACGGCGGGCGAGCCGAAGGGGGTGGTGCACGGCCAGCGATACCTGTGGGGCCAGATGGTGCAGGCCGAGCACTGGCTGGACGCGCGGGCAGGAGATGTGGTGTGGTGCACGGCGGCGAGCGGCTGGAGCAAGAGCGCGCGGAACGTGTTCATCGCGCCGTGGCTGCGCGGGGCGAGCGCGGTGCTGCACGACGCGCGCTTTGACCCCGAGGAGCGCTTGGAGGTGCTGGAAAGAGAGCGGGTGAACGTGCTGTGCATGGCCCCGACGGAGTACCGCGTGATCGCCAAGCGGCTGGCGCCGGAGCGGCATTCCCTGCGCGGCCTGGTGGCGGCGGGCGAGGCGTTGAATCCGGAGGTGCTGCGCGTGTGGAGGGACGCGACGGGCCTGGAGATCCGCGATGGATATGGCCAGACCGAGACGGGTCAGCTGACGGGCGCCCCCTTGCACGAGCCCGTGCGGGCGGGCTCGATGGGACGGGCGCTGCCGGGAATGGGACTGGCGATCGAGGATGGCGAGCTGGTGGTGGCGCCGGGAAGCGTGGGGACATTCTTCCTGGGCTATCTGGGCGAGGGCGCAATGCACCGCGAGGACGGAGGCTGGACGATCGCGGACCGCGCCGATGGCGAGATGTGGCGCACGGGCGATCGGGTGAGCGAAGACGAGGAGGGCTTCCTGCGCTTCGAGGGCCGCAATGACGATGTGATCGTGAGCGCGGGCTACCGGATCGGCCCGTTCGAGGTGGAGAGCGCGCTGGTGAGCCACACGGCGGTGGCGGAGGCCGCGGCGGTGGCGACGCCCGATGAGGAGCGCGGCGCGGTGGTGAAGGCCGTGGTGGTGCTGCGCGAGGGGCACGCGCCCTCGCGCGCGCTGGCGCGGGAGCTGCAGGAGCACTGCAAGCGCGAGACGGCCCCGTATAAGTACCCGCGCGTGGTGGAGTTCACAAAGGAGCTGCCGAAAACGGCGAGCGGAAAGATCAGAAGGGCGCTGCTGCGAGAGAGTTAGGGCGCGAACCCCAGCCGCACGCCCGCCTGTGCCGACATACGGAGCCTCAGCCGAATGCGCTCCTCAGAGCGCCACGATGGCGTCGATCTCGACCAGCGCGCCCTTGGGCAGCGCGTTGACGCCCACGGTGACCCGCGCGGGCGGGTCCGCGGGAAAGAAGCCGGCGTACACCTCGTTCACTTCGGCGAAGCTCCCCATGTCGGTCAGGTGGATGGTGAGTCGCACGGCCCGATCGAGCGAGGTTTCAGCCGCATCGCAGACCGCTCGCAGGTTCTCCAGGCAGCGCCGCGCCTGCTCCCCCGCGGCCTCTTCCACCAGCTCGCCCGTCGCGGGATCGAGCGGTATCTGCCCCGAACAGAAGAGCAGGCCCCCGCAGCAGACGGCCTGGCTGTAGGGCCCGATGGCGGCTGGAGCTCCGCTGGCGGTGACGGTCTGGCGAGCGAGGCCCACAGCAGGACCCTACACCGGCACGATCCCCCTGATGCGCCTCCCAGCCTGCCGCACCTCCCAGCCCTCCCGTCCCTTCCGATGCGCCGTCTCCTCCGATCGGCTAGATTCCGACTGGTGCGACCGACCGCCGGGAAGCTCGCCGTCGCCCTGCTCGCGGCATTCGCCTTGTCGGGCGCCCTGGCCATATCCGCGGGCGCCCAGATCGCGTATACGCCCTGCAGGGAAGACAACAACTTCGCGTGCGCCCGCCTGAATGTCCCGCTGGACCCTACGGGCGCCACCTCCGGCACGTTGACGCTGGCGCTGCGGCGCCACCGCGCGACGGTCGAAAGCTCGGGCTCGGCGGTGATCGCGCTGGCGGGCGGACCCGGGCAGGAGGCGATCCCGCTGGCGAGCAGCTTCGCGACGCTGCTGGGCACGATTCTCGCCACGCGCGATCTGATCGTGTTCGATCAGCGCGGCACGGGCGAATCGCAGCAGCTGAAGTGCCCGCCGCCCAAGCCTTCCAAGCTGTCCAAGCACCCCGCGCTCATCCTGCACAAGCCGGGCGAAGCGATCGTGCGCTGCGCCGATGAGATCGGTCCGGCGCGCGCCTTCTACACGACGCCCGACAGCGTGGCCGACATCGAGGCGATCCGCCGCGCGGGGGGCTACGAAAAGCTGGTGCTGTACGGGACCTCCTATGGCACGAAGGTGGCGGAGCAGTACGCGCAGGATCACCCCGAACACGTGGAAGCGCTGGTGCTGGACTCGGTGGTGCCTCCGAACGGCCCCGATCCGTTCGACCGCCCGACCTTCGCGGCGGTGCCGCGCGTGCTGCGCCAGCTGTGCGCGTATCGCGAATGCGCGCACATCACCCCCGAACCGGTGGCGGATCTGGCGCGGCTGGTGAGGCACCTGGGCCGCGGTCCGGTGGTGGGGCGCGTGGTGGACGGCCACGGCCACGCACATCCGGTGCGAGTGTCCGCCAACGACCTCGTGGGCATCCTCCTGGAGGGCGACTTCAACGCGCTGCTGCGCGCGGAATTCGTGCCCGCCGTGAGAGCGGCGGCGCAGAGCGACCCGGCCGAGCTGGCGCGCCTGCTGGAACGCGCGGAAGGCCCCGAAGAAGAAGGGAGCGCGGACGTCGACCTCCCCCTGTACCTGGCGACGAGCTGCGAAGAGCAGGCGTTCCCGTGGAGTCGCGGCGCGAGCCCGGCGGCGCGCCTGGCGCAGGCGCAGGCGCAGCTGAATGCCCTGCCGGCGAGCGCCTTCGCCCCCTTCACGCAGCGCAGCGCGCTGGCCCTGAGCGACCTGAAGACGTGCTCGTTCTGGCCGTTCGCGACCCCGGCGCCTCCGGTGGACGACGCCCCCCTGCCCAACGTGCCGACGTTGATCGTGAGCGGCGCGGCGGATCTGCGCACACCGACCTCGGGGGCGCAGGAAGTGGCGGCGCAGATCCCCGATGCGCACCTGCTGGTGGTTCCCTATGGGGGCCACTCGGCGATCGAGAACGAGCCGAGCGCCTGCGGCCGCGACGCGCTGCAGGCGATGTTCGCGGAGAAGCCGATCAAGCCCTGCAGGACGATGCCCCCGCCGCCGATCATCAAGCTCCCACCGCTGCCGCCGCGGCGCCTTGCGCAGGTGCCCCCGCGCAGGGGCTATGGCGGGCGCCCGGGGCGCACGCTGAACGCGGTGGCGCTGACGCTGGACGATTTCGCCCACGATCTGCTCTGGCGGGTGCTGGACGAGCTGCGCTCGCTGAGCCTGCTGACGCAGAGATCGCCCTCGCTGCGCGGAGGCGGACTGCGCGCGGGCTTCTATGCGGTGACGGGCGGCGCGATCGTGTTCCACGACTACACCTTCGTGCCCGGTGTGACGCTGTCGGGCAGAGTCACCGCCAAGAAGATCGTGCTGCGCATCGGCGGACCGGCGGCGGCGCGGGGAGTGCTGCGCCTGGGTCCGCACCGCTCGCTGGTGGGAACGCTGGGCGGGCAGCGCGTGCGGCTGGCCCGGAAGCCGAGCGCGAGTGCCGCTATTGTCGGCGCAGATGCGGGGTCGGGTCTCTATTTCATTCGCAACCGTGCTGCTGCTGGCGCTGCCGATCGCCGTCTGGCCGGCATCCTCGCCTGGCTCCCCGGCCTTTAGCCTCCCGCTCAGCTCCCGGGCGCTCAGCCCCCCGCCGCTCAGCCCGCCGCTCAGCCCTCCGCTCAGCCCTCCGCTCAGCCCCCCCACGCTGAGCCCCTCCACGCTTGGCGCCGGCGCGCTCAACTTCCTCCCCTGCGCCGAGAATCAGGGCTTCGGCTGCACGACGGTGAGCGTGCCCGTGGATCGCAGCGGCGCGGTGCCCGGCGCGATCGGGCTGAAGGTGGAGCGCCTGCAGGCCGGCGGCGCGCCGAGCAACGAAGCCGTGATCGCCCTGGCGGGCGGCCCCGGCCAGGCCGCATTGCCGCTGGCGAGCTTCATGTCCAAGGCGCTCGCGCCGGGTCTGACCACGCGCGATCTGGTCGTGTTCGACCAGCGCGGCACGGGCGAATCGGGTCCCTTGAGCTGCCCGGCGCTTGACAGCCGCGGCGGCGCGGCGGGAATAAACACGATCGGCAGGCTGTTCGAAAGCTGCGCGCTGCAGATCGGCGCGGCGCGCGGCTCATACACGACGCAGACCTCGGTGGAAGACATCGAGTCCATCCGCCAGGCGCTGGGCTACGAAAAGCTGGTGCTGTACGGCGTGTCATACGGGACCAAGGTGGCGCTGGAGTACGCCGCCCGCTACCCCCAGAACGTGAGCGCGCTCGTGCTGGACTCGGTGGAGCCGACCGACGGCCCGGAACCCTTCGAGCTGAGCACACTGCGGGCGATTCGCCCGGTGCTGGAAGAGCTGTGCTCGGAAGGCGCGTGCGCGGGCATAACCGGCACGCCATTGACGGATCTGGCGCGCCTGGCCACGAGGCTGCGCCGCCATCCCCAGCGCGGGACGGTGTACGACGGGTCGGGCGTCCGCCACGGCGTGAGCACGAGCGAGAGCGATCTGCTGGGCGTGCTGGGAGCGGGCGATCTGAACCCCGCGCTGCGCGCGCTGCTGCCCGCGGCGGTGCGCTCGGCGCTGGCGGGCGACGCCGGCCCGCTGCTGCGCCTGACCCTGCTGGCGGAGGGGTTGATACCGACGGTGCCGCTGCCCACGCCGATCGAAAGCAGCGAGGGCATCGACAACGCGCTGAACGCCACGACGATCTGCGAAGAGGCCCCCTTCCCGTGGGGCCGCGGCGATCCGCTGTCCGCACGGCCCGCGGAGGCAGCCGCCGCGGCGAGGGCGCTGCCGAGCAGCGCGTTCTACCCCTTCGACGCCAAGCTGGCCCTCCAGGACGGAACGATCCCCGGCTGCCTGGATTGGCCGAACGTCGCCCCGGCGCCCCCCGCGGCCGCCCCGGAGCCGAACGTCCCCACCCTGATCCTCTCCGGCGCCCAGGATCTGCGCACCCCCACGAGCGGCGCGCGCAGGGTGGCGGCCACGATCCCCGACGCGCAGCTGCTGGTGGTCCCCTACACCGGCCACTCCGTCCTGGGCACCGACTTCAGCGGCTGCGCGCTGAGCGCCGTGAAGGCCTTCTTCGGCGGCCAGCCGGTGCAGGTGTGCCCCCCCGCCGCCAACATCTTCACCCCCACCCCGATCACCCCCACCCGCCTGGCCGCCGTGCACCCCGCCCCGGGCGTGCCCGGCAAAGCCGGCAGAACGCTGACCGCGGTGCTGGACACGATCCTGGACCTCAACCGCCAGGTGATCAGCGCCACCCTGCAGGCCAACCAGAAACTCCCCAGCGGCACGAGCTTCGGCGGCCTGCGCGGAGGCTACGCCCGCCTGGAACGCAGCTCGGTCCTCCTGCACCGCCTCGCCTTCGTTCCGGGCGTCGAGTGCAGCGGCCGCTTCCCCGTCAAGGAAGGCAAGCTGCAGAGCGCCACAGTGCTGGTGAGCGGCTCCCAGGCCGCGGCCGGTTCCGTGCGAGTCGGCTCGGGCAGCCGCGTGAGCGGCGACCTCGGCGGCACGCGCTTTGACGTGAGCATCGCCAGGATCAAGCTCTCCCGCGCGAGCGCCCCCGAGCGCGAATGGCCCGCCGCCCCGTCGGCCTTCCCGCTGCCGGGATTGGCGCGGCTACCCTGAACGGGTGCCCAACGCCCTCGCCCGGGAGACCTCTCCCTACCTGCGCCAGCACGCTCAGAACCCGGTGGATTGGCTGCCGTGGGGTCCCGAGGCGCTGGAGAAGGCGCGCGAGCGCGACGTGCCGCTGCTGGTGTCGATCGGGTACTCGTCGTGTCACTGGTGCCACGTGATGGAGCACGAGTCCTTCGAGGACGAGCGGGTGGCCGCGGTGATGAACGAGGAGTTCGTGTGCGTGAAGGTGGACCGCGAGGAGCGTCCGGACGTGGATGCCCTTTACATGGAGGCGGTGCAGGGGCTGACGGGGCACGGGGGGTGGCCGCTGAACGTGTTCCTGACGCCCGAGCAGGTGCCCTTCTACGGCGGCACGTACTTCCCGCCCGAGGCGCGGCCGGGGATGCCGGCGTGGACGCAGGTGCTGCAGGCGATCGCGGAGACCTGGCGCGAGCGCAAGGACGAGATCCGTGCGGGCGGTGAGCAGTTGCGCGAGCGCCTCGGCGGAGGAGCGCTGCTGAGACCGTCGCACGAGCCGATCCAGGCCGGCGCGCTGGACGCCGCGGTGGCGAGGTTGCGGGAGTCCTTCGACTCCGTGCAGGGAGGGTTTGGGAGCCCGCCCACCCACGCGCCGAAGTTCCCACAGGCTCCGGTGCTGGAGTTCCTGCTGGCGCGGGCTATGGCCAGGGCGCCGGGCGAGGGGGAGCCCACGAGCACAGAGGCGCAGATGGCGCTCTTCACCCTGCGCGCGATGGCCTCGGGCGGCATTCACGATCAGGTGGGCGGCGGCTTTCACCGCTACGCGGTGGATGAGACCTGGACGGTGCCGCACTTCGAGAAGATGCTTTACGACAACGCGCTGCTGGCGCGGGCGTACCTGCACGGATACCGGTTGACTGAGGATGCGGAGCTGGCCGGCGTGTGCCGCGACACGCTCGATTGGCTGCTGCGCGAGATGCAGGGGCCCGAGGGCGGCTTCTACTCGGCGCTGGACGCCGATTCCGAGGGGGTCGAGGGCAGGTGCTACGTGTGGACCGTCGCCGAGCTCCAGGACGCGCTGGGCAGGGACGCGGACGTTGCGATCCGCTGGCTGGGCGCGAGCGAGAAGGGGAACTTCGTCGATCCGCATCACCCCCAGCCGGGCTGGAACGTGCTGGAGGATCGCGGTCCCCGGCCCGAGGACGACACCCGCGAGCGCATCGTTGCCCGACTCCGGAAGGCACGTGCGCAGCGAGTCATGCCCGGCCTCGACGACAAGCGCCTGACTTCGTGGAACGCCCTGGCCATCTCCGCGCTGGCCGACGCGGGCGCCGTGCTGGGCGAGCAGCGCTATCTGGACGCGGCAAAGCGCTGCGCGGACTTCATCCTGCGCGAGCTGCGCGAGGGACTGCCCACGCAGGGGGCCGGGTCGGGCCGGGCTGGGTCGGGCCGTCTCCTGCGCACCTACAGCGAGGGCGAGGCCCGCCTGGGCGCATATCTGGAGGATCACGCCTTCCTGCTGGAAGCCCTCATGACCCTCTTCGAAGCGACCTGCGAGGAGCGTTGGCTGGGCGAGGCGCGCGCGCTGGCAGACGAGACGATCGCCCGCTTCGCCGACCCCGAGCACGGCGGCTTCTTCTCGACCGCCTCAGATGGCGAGCCGCTGATCGCACGGCGCAAGGATCTGGAGGACTCCCCCATCCCCTCGGGCGCCTCGGCGGCGGCGCTGGGCCTGCTGCGCCTGGCCAGGGCGACGGGGGAGCAGAACTGCGGACGCCATGCCGTCGGTGTGCTGCGGCTGCTGCACGAGATCGCGCCGCGGCACCCGACCTCGTTCGGCCACCTGCTGCAGGCGATGCAGCTCTACCTCTTCCCCGCGCAGTGGATCGCCTGTGCGGTTCCCGCGGCGTCTACAGGACCGACAGGTAGCGATCGAGCTCCCACTGCGTGACCTGCACGCGGTAGTCGTCCCACTCCTGGCGCTTGATCTCGACGTAACGGTTGAACATGTGCTCACCCAGGGTCCTGAGCACCAGCTCTGACTCCGCCGTGAGCTCGATCGCCTCGCCGAGCGTCTCGGGTAGCTGCTCGACCCCCAGCCGGCGCCGCTCCTCTCCAGATAAGTGGTAAAGGTTCTTCTCCATCGGCTCGGGCAGCTCATAGCCCTTCTCGATGCCCTCCAGGCCCGCCTGCAGGAGCACCGCGAATGTCAGATAGGGATTGCAGGCCGGGTCCGGGCAGCGCAGCTCCATGCGCGTGGCCCGCTCCCTGCCCGGGTGGTACAGCGGCACGCGCACGAGCGCCGAGCGGTTGCGCCGCGACCAGGCTACGTAGACGGGCGCCTCGAAGCCGGGCACGAGGCGCTTGTAGGAGTTGACCCACTGCGCGAAGATCGAGCAGATCTCGCGCGCGTGCTTGAGCTGGCCGGCGATGAAGGCCTTGCCCACGTCGGAGAGGAAGTACTGATCCTCGGCGTCGAAGAACACGTTGCGCCCCTCGCTGAAGAGCGACTGGTGCGTGTGCATCCCCGAGCCGTTCTCGCCGAAGAGGGGCTTGGGCATGAAGGTGGCGTGCCAGCCGTACTTCATCGCGTACTCCTTCACGGTGATGCGATAGGTCATGCAGTCGTCGGCCATCTGCAGGGCGTCGGCGTAGCGCATGTCGATCTCGTGCTGGCTGGGGCCGACCTCGTGGTGGGTGTACTCCACGTGGATGCCCAGCTGCTCCAGCGCCAGGACCGTCTCGCGGCGCACGTCCGATCCCGCGTCGAGCGTCGTCAGGTCGAAGTAGCCGCCCCGATCGAGCACCTCCGTGGAGCGGCTGTCGCGGAAGAGGAAGTACTCGAGCTCGGGTCCGACGTTGAAGGTGTCGAAGCCCATCCCCTGCGCGCGCTCCAGCGCGCGGCGAAGCACGTGCCGGGGATCCCCCTCGTAGGGGGTGCGCTCGGGCGTGATGATGTCGCAGAACATCCGCCCCACCCCCTGCTCCGCGGGCCGCCAGGGCAGCACCGCGAAGGTGCTCGCATCGGGCATGGCGATCATGTCGGACTCCTCGATCGCGTTGAACCCGGTGATGGAGGAGCCGTCGAAGCCCATCCCCGCCTCGAAGGCGTCGTCCAGTTCCTGGGAGTTGATCGAGAAGGACTTCAGCTGCCCAAGCACATCCGTGAACCAGAAGCGGATGAAGCGGATGTCGCGCTCCTGTACCAGCGCCTTCACGTCATCCGCGGTCTTCGGCAGGTCGGCCATGCTGCCGGACCTTAGCGCCTATCCGTGAGCGCTGATGAGCGCGACCAGCACCAGCAGGAACCCGAGCCACACCGCCCACTCCGCCACCCGGTCGGGGCGGGGTCCAACACGTTCAATCGGCCTGCGGCGCGGCCTGCGCCGAGTGGACGAGATCGTCCGGTTTGGCATTGCCGGCGATGCTAACCACAGCAGCGGACGACTCGCGGTCGATGCTCAGTGCCCGGCGACGGCGGCCACGAAGGCGGCGATCGATTCGGCGTCGCGGCCCTGGTAGAGCAGCGCCGGCATCTGCCCCAGCCCGCGCGCGCGGCCTTCGGCGATGGCGTTGAGCACGAGCGCCCTGCGCCCCGCTTCGGTGGCGATCTGGCTGCCCAGGCGCACATCGAGGTTGGGGCCGATGCGACCGACCGCGTCGGCTCCGGCGAGCGTGTGGCAGCTGGCGCAGGACTCTCCGAAGAGCACCCGGCCGTGCTGCTGCTCGGCGTCCAGGTGCACGCCGCCGGCCCCCACGCTGTCCTTGTTGGCCCCGTTGGCGGCGAGCACCAGCACGGGCACGACCAGCCCGAAGGCGAACAGCAGGGCCACTCCCGCCAGCACCAGGCGCTGGCCGGCCTTGGATTCGGTGTGCAGCGACCGTCTGGCCCCGCGCGGACCGCCGCGCATCGCCAGGAAGAACACGGTGAGGCCCGCAAGGACCCAGAAGAGCACGAAGGCGACGACGATGACCATGTGCGCCGGGAAGATACCTGAGGGCAGCCCGGAAGGCCGGCGTGGCCGGCCGCTCGCCGATGGGAGCCGTCTTAGAATCCCTTCAGGTTCCCTTGATCTTGCGCGCTAGCCTGGGGGTAGGTCTTTGTCGAGGAAATGAGCCCCCAGTGAACATCCTGCGCCGCCTCCCCCTCTCTCGTCTGCTGCTGCTGTGCGGACTGGTGGTGGCGATCGGCATCGGCGCGACCGCACTGGCGACGGCCCTCGGGGCAGGCCCCACACCGCCCCCCAAGCCGCTCCCTGAAGCCATCCACGACGCTCTCGCGGCGCCGGCGCCGGCGGGGGTGAGCGCGAGGATCCAGTTCTCGAACCACCTGATCGAAGGCGCCAACCTGGCGGGCGGCGGGAGCGGCGCGGCCGGCGGGCTTGCCGCAAGTCCACTGCTCACGGGCGCCTCCGGGCGGCTGTGGATCGCCGCGGACGGCAGGACGCGCCTGGAACTGCAGTCCGAAAAGGGCGACAGCCAGATCCTCTATGACGGGCACACCGTGTCGCTGTATGACGCCTCCACCAACACGCTCTACCGCTATACCCCCCAGCAGGAAGCGGGCGCGGGCGGTGCCACGGATGGCTCTTCGGGCACCGCGACGGGCTCTTCCGGTGCTGCGGCGGGCTCTGCGGGCACGGACGCGACCCACCACCACGCCATCCCCACGGCCCAGGAAGTCCAGGAAGCGATCGCCAAGGCCGCGCCTGACGCGACCTTCTCCGCCGCGACGCCCACGGATGTGGCCGGGCAGCCCGCCTACACGGTGCGCATCTCCCCCAGCCGCAACGGCGGCCTGGTCGGCGGCGCCGAGCTCTCCTGGGACGCCGGCAACGGCGTGCCGCTGCGCGCGGCGATCTACTCGAGCACCAGCTCCGCCCCGGCGATCGAACTGGCGGCCACCGAAATCTCCTACGGCCCGGTGGACAGCGCGACGGTCGACTTCACCCCGCCCGCGAACGCGAAGGTGGAAGAAGTCACCCTGCCCGGCAAGCACGAATCCCAGCCCTCGGGCCAGCCCGCGCCCGGCGGCACAAGCGGCGGGAGCGGCTCGGATGCCAACGCCCCGACGGTGAGCACCCACGGCGAAGGCCTCGCGGCGATCAGGGTGATCGAAGGCCAGGCCAAGGCAGGCGCGAAGTCATCGTCCTCCCTGCCCGAAGGCCTGCCGCAGGTGAAGATCAACGGCGCCACCGCCACCGAGCTGGCCACGCCGCTGGGCACCCTGCTGAGCTTCGAGCGCAACAGCGTCAGATATCTGCTCGTGGGCTCGGTCACGCCGGCCGCCATCGAGGCTTTCGCGCGGGGCATGTAGCGTGAGCGAGGCCGAAGTCGCGCCACCCGTCAAGGCGCGTGGCTTGGTCAAGCGCTACAAGGAGGTGCTGGCGGTCGATCACATCGACCTCAACGTGCGCGCCGGCGACGTGTACGGCTTCCTCGGCCCCAACGGCGCGGGCAAGACGACCACGCTGCGCATGGCGCTCGGCCTGATCACGCCCACGGAGGGCACGGTGGAGCTGTTCGGGCGCGATCCGCTGCGCCAGGGCGCACGCGCCCTGGAGGGCGTGGCGGGGTTCGTGGAGTCGCCGCGCTTCTACCCCTACCTGACGGGGCGCAAGAACCTCGAGCTGCTGGCGGCGCTCGACGGCGACGGTGCTGGCCGATCTTCGATCGGTGAGCGCATCGAGGAGGTGCTGGCGGTCGTCGAGCTGGCCCCGCGCGCCAAGCACAGGGTGGGCGGCTACTCGCATGGCATGCGCCAGCGCCTGGGCATCGCCGCCGCGCTGCTGCGCCGCCCGCGCCTTCTGATCCTGGACGAGCCCGCCACGGGCCTGGACCCGGCGGGCATGCGCGACATGCGCGAGCTGATCCGCCGCCTCGCGGGCGAAGGCATCACGGTGCTGCTCTCCAGCCACCAGCTCCCCGAGGTGCAGGAACTGTGCGATCGCGTGGCGATCGTGGATAAGGGGCGCGTGGTCTACGAGGGCGCCCTCAGCGACCTGCGCCGCCAGGGCGGGGCGGGCTACCGCCTGCGCACGAGCGATGACACAAAGGCGCTGGAGGTGGCGCGCGCGCAGCCCGCGATCGAGCACGCCCTGAGCGGCGAGCACGGCGTGAGCTTCCAGGCGCAGGAGAAGGACGTGGGCGCGCTCTCGCTGGCGCTGGCGCAGGCCGGCGTGGGGATCCTTGCGCTCACCCCCGAACTGGCGACGCTCGAGGACCTGTTCTTCCGCTTGACGGAGGACAATGGCGCCGCCCCCGACGGTGACGGCCAGGCCCAGCGCGCGTCCATTCCCGACACGGCGGGGGTGCCATGAGCAGCCTCGCCGCCACTCCCGCCCCGGCCCTGCCGGCCCCCGGCGCCGTGCACGCGCGGCGCCCCTCGACGCTCACGGCCTACCGCTGGGAGCTGCGCAAGCTGATCTCGCAGAAGCGCACCTACCTGGGTCTGGGGCTGGTGATCGTGCTGCCGCTGTTCTTCGTGATCTTCCAGAACGTGCACCAGCGCCACGATCGCGGGCAGGACAACATCTTCGCCGCGCAGATCACCCAGTCCGGCCTGGCGACGCCGGTGCTGATGCTCCTCTTCCTGTCGGTGTTCATGCTGCCCTTGGCCGCCGCGCTGGTCGCCGGGGACATCGTCGCCGCCGAGGATGGCAACGGCACCCTGAAGACGATCCTCACGCGCTCGGTCAACCGCGGCCAGGTGTTCGCCGCAAAGGCGCTGGCGGCTGTCACCTACGCCACGATCGCAGTGTTTCTGTCGGCCGCCGTGGCGACCGTCGCCGGAGTCATCTCGTGGGGCTTCAACCACGTGACGACCTACTCCGGAACCATCGTGTCCGCCCCGGAAGGCCTGCTGCTGGTGTTCGCCGCCAACGCGGTGTACCTGATCCCGCTGCTGACCGTGGCCGCCATCGGCGTGCTGCTGTCCACCGCCACGCACAACAGCGCCGCGGCGGTGGTGGGCACGATCGGCTTCGTGATACTGCTGTTCATCGTCGCGGGGATCCCGGGTCTGGAAGGCGCCAAGCCCTATCTGCTGACCGAACAGTTCGAGAACTGGCACGGCCTGCTGCGCACCCCCACCGACTGGGCTCCGATCTGGCACTCGCTGTGGGTGTGCGCGCTGTATGCGGCGCCGGCGCTGTTCGGCGCCTACCTGGTGTTCCTGCGCCGCGACGTGGCCGGCGGCTGAGACGCCTCAGGGCCTGCGGTAGGCCCCGTACACGATCCCCCTGCCGATCGTGTCGCCGCTGAGCTGAGCCTGCACAGTGGTGGGATTGAAGCCGGAGCTGAGGTGGAGCGGATGGCGCAGGGCATACACGAGCACGATGATCGCCTGCGGCCTGCCCTTCACCGGGCAGATCCCCGCCCAGCTGTTCTGACCATTGCTGCTGCGCCCCACGACCGCCCCGGGCGGGAGCTGGCCGGCGGCGAAGCCGCCCAGGCTCGGGTCGATCCCGCCGACGGCCCAGCGCACGGCGCCCTGCGCCCCGGCAGTGAGGCTGAGCGCGAGCAGGAACAGCTGCGAGGCGCCGGGGGGCACGTTGCTCCACTGCAGCGGGGGCGAGACGTTGCCGCCGTCGCAGGTGTAGCGCGCGGGGATCAGGCCCCCGCGCGGGAAGGCGGCGCTGACGATGGCGAGCTTGCCGGCCGGCAGCTTGGCGGCGCTGCTGTTGCCGTGGCTGCCCGCCGCGGTGCCCCCGGTGCTCCCGGGTTTGACGGACTTGGAGGGCTGCGCCGACGATGAGCTGGTGATGGTCGAGGCGGTGGTCGATGTGGATGTCGAGGCGCTCGAAGTCGTCGTCGCCGCAGTGACGCTGGAGGTGGTCGTGAGCGATGAGACTCCGGCGGACTGGGTGGCGGTGGAGCCGCCTCCGCAGGCGCTCAGCAGTGTGGCCGCGGCGAGCGCAGCAAGCACGGATGCGACGGTTGCAGGCGCGGAGGCGATGGTGGCTGGCGCGGAGGCAAGGGTTGCAGGCGCGGAGGCAAGGGTGGAGGCGATTCGGCTGACCGGCATCAATCGGTCAGCTTACCTCAGCGGGCAGCTCCACCGCGTCGATCCGCACCTCCCCCGCCAGGCGCTTGACCTCGCGCGCGTCGATCAGCCCCGCGCCGAGGCGCCCCGTGGACTCCGCGCCGCAGGCCACGCCGAAACGCAGGCACTCCTCCGGCGAGCTGCCGCTGTAGCGCGCGGCGACGTAGCCCGCCAGGAAGGCGTCGCCCGAACCGCGCTTGGCCACGGGCTCGCGCGGCTCTACGCGCGCGCGGCACAGCTGCGGCTGTCCGTCGATGAGCACCTGCGCGAAGCAGCCGTCGGGCAGCGTCATGATCGCCTCGCGCGCGCCCAACGCGACGATCTCGCGCACCGCCAGCGAGCGCTCGACATCGTCGTTGAACTCGTGGCCGACGAGCTCCTCGGCCTCGAGCACATTGGGCGAGACGACGTCCGGCTCGGCCCTGACCGATTGACGCAGCGGATCGCCGTCGGCGTCGATCACGGTGGTGATGCCGGTGCGCTGCAGCTCACGGATGAGGGTGGCATAGATGTCGGGGTCCACACCGCGCGGGATCGACCCCGCGAACACCACGATCGCCGCGCCGCGCGCCAGATAGAGGAGCTTGTCGCGGAACAGCTCGACCTCGCGCTCGGACACCGTCGGCCCGCGCTCGTTGATCTCCGTCTGCTGCCCGTCGGTGGGGTCGAGCACGGAAGTGTTCGTGCGCGACTCCTCGCGGATGCGCACGAAGTCGTTGAGGATCGCTTCCCCCGTGAGCTCTTCGACGATGCGCGTGCCGGTCGCCCCGCCGGCCATGCCCGTGGCGATCACCGGCTGGCCCAGGGCCTTCAGCGCACGCGCGATGTTGACCCCCTTGCCTCCCGCCATCGTGCGCTGCTCGACGGTGCGGTGGCGCCGCCCGAGGCGGAAGTTGGGCACCGACAGCGACTTGTCGATCGCCGCGTTGAGCGTAACCGTGATGATCATTCCGAGCTCGGCACCCATCTTCCCGGCCGCGGGCGCCAGCGGCGTCCTTGAGACCACGGCAGAGGGTAGCGGAAGCGGGGAGGCGCGCCGCAGGGCGGCGCGGGCAGCCAGGCGGCACGCTGGCCTATGACGCGATCCGCTCCGCTCTCTGCTATCCCACCCCCAGCCCCCAGGCCGCCGCGCGCAGGCGCTCGGCCTCGGCACGCGCGGCCGCCGCCGGGTCTCCGCCGCCAAGGAGGTGCGCCCCCGCGATCGAGCGCGAGGCGGCGATGAGGCCGCCGGCGCAGCCGGGGGCGAAGGCCGGGGCGAGGTCCTCGACGCGCCCGCCCTGCGCGCCCACGCCGGGGAGCAGCAGGACGGCGTGGGGCATCAGCTCACGCGCTCGCACGAGGTGCGCGGGCACGGTGGCCCCGACGACGGCGCCGATGTCGCTGAGTCCGGAGGACTCCCCCACTCCCGGGCGGCCCAGCTCATCGACGAGGCCCGCGAGGCGTTCCCAAAGCGTGCCTCCGCGAGCCAGCTCCAGGTCCTCGATGTCGGCGGCGCCCGGGTTGGAGGTGCGCACCAGCACCAGCACTCCCGCGCCCGCGGCGCGCGCCGCGGCCACAAAGGGCTCGATGGCGTCGCGGCCCATGAGGGGGTTGACGGTGATCGCGTCCGCGCCGAGCCCATCGAGCGCCCCGAACGGCGTGCTGAGGCCGCCGAAGAGCGACTCGGCATAGGCGCGCGCGGTGACGTCGATGTCGCCCCGCTTGCCGTCGGCGATCACCAGCAGCCCCGCCTCCCGCGCATGCCCGGCGACCGCCGCGAGCGCCTCCCGTCCCGGCGCCCCCAGACGCTCGAAGCAGGCCATCTGGAGCTTGACGGCGACGCAGGCCGGCGCCACCGCGTCGATCAGCGCCAGACAGTGGCCGAGGATCGCCATGCCCGCCCGCTGAACCGGCGCCACGCCCGCCGCTGAGCCGGCGCGACCTTCAAGCGCCCCCGGCCAGAGCGCCGAGGGATCGGGATCCAGGCCGAGCACGATCTGAGACTCGCGCTCAGCCACCCGCGCGGCGAGGGTGTCGCCGAAGCCGCCGATCAGCGCTCCTTGACGGCGCTCTTGAGCCCGCTGCCCGCGGTGAAGCGGGGAATGCGCGTGGCGGCGATCTGGATGCGCTCGCCGGTGCGGGGATTGACCCCCTGGCGCGCGCCGCGCTGACCCACGTGGAACTTGCCGAACCCCGAAAGGGTGATCTCGCTGCCGCGGCCCAGCGTCTCCTTGACCGTGGCCAGCACCGCATCGACCGCTCGCGCGGCATCCTGCCGGGCCAATTCGGCGCGGTCGGCCACCTGATCGACCAGCTCGGACTTCGTCACTTCGTCCTCCTCGTTTCTAGCTCATGAAACCGGCTGATTGACGCTAACAGCCTACGCGGACGGAGGCGCGCGCGGGAGGCGGACCCCCGGCCTGGGGCCGCCCCGCACCACCTGCAGGCGAACCGCGCGCCCGAGCGCCACAATACGAGCGGATGCCCCTCGAACGCGCAGCCTGGCTCACGACCGTGCTCATCGCCTTGGCGACCGCCGTGCTCGTCGCCCTGGAGGGCTACACCGGCTATGCGGTCCTGTCGGTCGCCGTGGGGGCCTCAGCGGCGATCAACCTGTTTTGAGCGAGGAAGGCAGGAAGAGGTTTTGAGGGGCGGCCTACTCGACCAGCTGGTCGCCTCCCTCGATGAGCCAGATGACGCTCCTCCCCGACTTGCGCAGGCAGCTCTTGAAGCCAAACGGCGCAGGCGTATCAAGACGACGTGAGCAGGTCGCCGGACACGCACCGTGGCGCCGCCTGCGCGTTGGCGAGCATGACCACAGAGGGCGGGGAGCCGCAACACCAAGCTCCCCGCCCTCGCATTGCACCCCGCACTGCCCGCCGCGCGTGGTCAGCCTCCCGCCAACCACACAAGCAGCGCCCGCGCGGCCTTCCCCCGGTGGCTGATGGCGTCCTTCTGCTCATCTGAGAGCTCAGCCATAGTCGCCCCCGGCGGCCCGTCGTCGGCCAGGAAGGCGGGGTCGTAGCCGAACCCCCCATCCCCCCGCGGCTCTGCGGCAAGGCGACCAGCGCAGCGCCCCTCGAACACCCGCTCGACCCCCTCCACAGGGTCCACATAGGCGATGACGCACACATACTCCAGCCCGCTCCCCACGGGCGCTTCACGCAGCAGCTTCTGGAGGTTGGCAGCGTCGGGATCCCCAACCGCCTCCCCTTCCTCTGTCGCATAGCGCGCGGAGCGAACCCCGGGCGCACCCCCGAGCGCGGCGGCCTCGATCCCGGAGTCATCGGCGATGGCAACGCTCCCGGTCGCCCGGGCCGCCGCGCGAGCCTTGCCGAGCGCGTTCTCGGCAAACGTCTCGCCGTCCTCCGGCGGCAGTTGCACCTCCTCCAGCAGCACGCACACCTCGTGCCCCACGAGCAGCCGGGCGAGCTCGCGGCGCTTGTGCTCGTTGTGGGTGGCGAGCAGGAGTCTCACGCGCCGTCGGCGATGGCCCGCTCCTGCACCGCGCGCAGCTCGGCGATGCCCACCCCCGCCAGCGCGAGCAGCTCATCCAGGTGGGCGCGCGAGAGGGGGGTGCGCTCGGCCGTGGCCTGCACCTCGACCAGTCCGCCGTCGCCAGTCATGACCACGTTGGCGTCGACCTCGGCCGTGGAGTCCTCGGAGTAGTCGAGATCCAACAGCGCCCTGCCCTCCACCATCCCGCAGGACACCGCCGCCACCGAGCCGGTCAGCGGCGAGCGCTCGAGCCGGCCGGCATCCCGCAGGCGCGCACAGGCCAGCGCCAGCGCCACGTAGGCCCCTGTGATCGAGGCGCAGCGCGTACCCCCATCGGCCTGCAGGACGTCGCAGTCGAGATAGATCGTGCGTTCGCCCAGAGCGGTGAAGTCGACGACCCCGCGCAGAGAGCGCCCGATCAGGCGCTGGATCTCCACCGAACGCCCGTCCAGGCGGCCTCTGGTGGCGTCGCGCTGCTTGCGCTCCCCCGTGGAGGCGGGCAGCATGCCGTACTCGGCCGTGAGCCAGCCACGGCCCTTGCCGTTCATCCAGCGCGGCACGCTCTCCTGGGCGGAGGCCGTGCAGATGACGCGCGTCTCCCCCATCGATATCAGCGCGGAGCCGGTGGCGGTGCGCATGAAGCCCGGCTCGATCGTGGTGGGGCGCAGCCCATCGGCGGCCCGCCCGCAGCTGCGCGCAGCGGCCTCCCCACTCATGCCGGCGCCTGCACCCCGAACAGCTGCACCCGCTCGACCTCGCCCAGAGGCATCTGCAGAAAGCGCGTGCCGAGCTCGTGGAACGCGGCGGCATCCCCCGTGCAGAGGAAGCGATAGTCGCCCTCGCCCTCCCCCGGGTTGCGCAGGTCGCGCGTGCTCAATGCGTGCTCGACCTGCCTGGCCAGGGCGGCCCCGGAGCTGACGAGGGTCACCGCGGGGCCGAGCATGCGCTGGAGCATGGGCTGGATCAGCGGGTAGTGGGTGCAGCCGAGGATCACCGTGTCGCACGCGGATTCGCGCAGGGGCACGCACACCTCGCGCACGGCCTCGACCACGCGCTCGTCGAACTGCTCGCCCGCCTGGATGATCGCGGCCAGCCCCGGGCAGGGGACCGCGCGCAGCGTGACGTGCGGGTCGATCGCCAGCACCGCCTCCTCATACGCGCGGCTGGTGACGGTGGTGGGCGTGGCGAGCAGGCCGATGCGCCCGCTGCGCGTGGCGGCCACCGCGCGCAGCGCCTCCGGGCGCACGACCCCCAGGACGTCGAGGCCGAGCGTGGTCTGCATCATGCGCCGGCTGAGGCTGGGCAATGCGGCGGAGGTGACAGAGTTGCAGGCGACGACCAGCAGCTTGGCGCCGCGGCGCAGCAGCTCCTCGGCGATCTCCGCGGCGAAGCGCTCGATCTCCGCGGGCGAGCGTTCCCCGTAGGGGAAGCGCGCGGTGTCGCCGAGGTAGAGGAAGTCCTCGTGGGGCAGTCGCACCAGCAGCTCGTGCAGGACCGTCAGGCCGCCCACGCCGGAGTCGAACACGCCGATGGGGCGCGCGCGGTGATCTGTTCTGGTCCTACCCGCCGGAGCGTTCGCCACGCAGGCCATCATTCCAGAGCGCTACGTTGCGCGGTGGTGCGCGCGCTGGTGGTCTCCAACATGCTCCCCGACGCCGATCGTCCCGAGCGCGGGCGCTTCGTGCGCGATCAGGCGCGGGCGCTGCGGCGCCTGGCGGATGTCGAGGTGGAGCTGTACGAGTTCCCGCCGGGCGCCCCGGCGCTGCTGCGAGCCGCGCGCGAGCTGCAAGGCCGCCATCGGGGCGAGCGCCTGGACGTGGTGCACGCCCACTTCGGCCTGGCGGCGTGGCCGGCGCTGGCGGTGCGAGCGCGCGTGCGCGCGCTGACGGTGCACGGCACCGACGTCCATCACCCTCGCACGCGCCAGGCCACGCGCGCGGTGCTGCCCCTGATGGACCTCGTGGCCGCGGCCTCGGCGGAGCTGGCAACCGACATACCGGGCGCGAGAGCGCGCGGGCGCGCGCAGGTATTGCCGTGCGGCGTGGACCTCGAGCGCTTCCGCCCGCTGCCCCGCGCGCAGGCGCGCGCCGAGCTGGGGCTGGATCCGGATGGCCCCCACCTGCTCTTCCCCGCGGATCCGGCGCGCGCGGGCAAGCGCTTCGACCGCGCGCAGGCGCTGGCCACGGAGGCGTCGCCGCCGGGGGGGGCATTGCTGCCGCAGGACGCATCGCCGCCGGGAGGTACGTCGCCGCGGGGGGACGCATCGCTGCGGCTGCTCACCCTCGGGGGCGTGGATCCCGAGCGGGTGCCGCTGTGGATCAATGCGGCCAACGCCGTGGTCGTGCCCTCCGAGCGCGAGGGCTTCGGCTTGGCGGTGCTCGAGGCGCTGGCCTGCGACGTGCCCGTGCTGGCGACCCCCGTGGGGGTGCACGCCGAGGTTCTGCAGGGGCTGCAGGGCACGCTGTGCGCCCCCTTCGACCTGCCCCGCTGGGGCGAAGCGTTGGCGCCCCTTCTGCAGGCGCGCGATCCGCGCGTGGCCGGCCGCGCGCGCGCTGAGCCCTTCTCGGCGGAGCGCATGGCCGAGCGCGTGGCCGCGGCATGGCGCGCGCTGCTTGTTTAAAGCTGGATAGCATGGTTCGATGGTGGAAGAGAGCAGATCTGCCCACAGTACGCCCGCCACCAGCCAGGGCGAGCCCGAGTCGAGCCCGGTGAAGAGCGCGCCTGCGCCCCCGGCGCAGACCCACAACACGCCCGCAGCCCCGGCGCAGACCCAGAACACCCCTGCGCCCCCGGCGCAGGCGCCAGCCCTCGCCACAGGCGAGACGCCCCCGACGCAGGCCCATGCGCTGCCCCCGGGCGCGGCGGCCACCGAGCTGCCCGCGGGCGCAGCCGCCACTGAGCTGCCCGCGGGCGCCCCCGCCACAGAGCCGCCCGCCGACCCCGGCTTCCTGGAGCGAGGGGGTCTGCGCCGCCGTCTGCGCTTTCTGCGCAAGACGCGCGAGCTGGCCTATCGCGACCTCGGCGGACTGCTGTTCGAGCTGCACCGCCTGGGCCAGCAGCGCGACGATCTGGTGCAAGGCAAGCTGGTGACGCTGGGGCGCATCGACTCCGAGCTGCGCGCGATCGAAGACGCCCTGCACGAGCGCCGCGGCGTGACGGTGCTGCGCGAGGCCGGCGTCACCGCCTGCCCCCGCTGCGCGGCTATTCACGGCAGCGAGGATCGCTTCTGCCCGGCCTGCGGGTTCTCGATGGGTCGCGCGGAGCGGCCGATCGCCGCCAATCCGGTGGCCGCGCCGGTTGGCACGCCCGCCCAGGCACCCCCCACGCCGCCCCTGCCCGCCACGCCGCGGCCCAACCCCTCCCCACCCTCACCTCCACCGATCAGGCCACCTCCGGCGGCCCCCGCCGCGGCGCCGGTCTCGGCACACCGTGTCCCGGTCACGCCGCCCAAGACCGATCAGCCGACCGAGATCGTCGAGCCGCCGACGCAGATCGTGCGTCCCGGCGAGTCTCTGGACGGGAAGTCAAACGGGGCGTGAGCGTCGCGGGCGCACCCACGGGACCTGGCGGGCAGGCCGATGAGACGTGCCCGCTGTGCTCCTCGCCGCTGGGAGCCGAGCAGGAGTGGTGCCTGCGCTGCGGGGCGGCCGCGCGCACGCGCCTGGCCTCCACGCCCAGCTGGCGCAAGCCGCTGATCGCGCTGGGGCTGACGATCGTGCTGGCGCTGGGGGTGCTCACGGCGGCGCTGGCGAAGCTGGCGGGAGGGCCGGGCACGACGGCGGCCACGACGATCACGCGCACGGTCACGGCCCCGGCGGCGTCCACCCCGGGCGCTCCTGTCGCGCCCGGCACCACGACGCCCGGCGCCACCACCCCCGGCGCCACTGCGCCGGGCGCGGAAACCTCGACGGCGAGCGCCACCACCCCGGGGGCGCTGGGCACCCCCGGCGCCGGCACGGCGCCGGGATCGGTCAACCCGGGCGGAGCGCTCGCGCCTGGGAGCAGGACCGGGAGCGGGAGCGGAGCCGGGGGCTCGAAGCCGTCCACCACGGGCGGCTCCCCCACCCAGACGACCACGGGGGGAACGACCACGCAGAGCGCCGGCGGCACCGTGACCACCCCCGCCGGGCAGACCATCACGACCCCCCCCGGCGTGACGGTCCCCTCGCTCCTGCTGCCGCATCGCAAGAAGTGAGGGGCGCGCACAGCGAGGTGGACGTGGCCGTGGTGGGGGCCGGCGCCGCGGGGCTCTACACGGCCCTGTGCGCGGCGCGGGAGGGGGCGCGCGTGGCGCTCATCTCGGCCGCTCCGCTGGCGCAGACGGCGAGCTACTGGGCGCAGGGGGGCCTCGCGGCGGCGCTCGCGGCGGATGACAGCGCGGAGCTGCACCTGAGCGACACCGAGCGTGCGGGGCGCGGCGCCGTGAGACGCTCGGCGGCGGAGGTGCTGGTGGCGGAGGCGCCGGAGTGCGTGGGCGACCTTCAGAGCCTGGGCGTGCGCTTCGACGCCGATCGCTTCGGACGCCTGGCGCTGGGCCTGGAGGGCGGTCACTCGGTCAGGCGCGTGGTGCACGCGGGCGGCAGCGCTACGGGCCGGCGCCTGCTGCGGCAGCTCTCGGCGCTGGTGGTGGAAGCGCCGCGCGTGAGCGTGTGGGAGAACGTGCGCGCGCGCGCCCTGTGGATGGACGAGCGGCTGGACGACGAGCGGCGCTGCCGCGGCGTGGCCTGCGACGACGGCCGCACGCTGGGAGCGCGCGCGGTGGTGCTGGCGACGGGGGGCGCGGCGGCGATGTGGGCGCGCACCACCAACCCGCCGGGCTCGCAGGGCGTGGGATTGCTGCTGGCGCACGACGCGGGCGCGCAGCTCGCGGATCTGGAGCTGATGCAGTTCCACCCCACGGCGGTGACGGGCGTGAGGGGCCGCGAGGGATTTTTGATCACCGAGGCGATTCGCGGCGAGGGCGCGACCCTGCACGACGCCGATGGCGAGCGCTTCGTGGACGAGCTGGCCCCGCGCGACGAGGTCTCGCGGGCGATTCAGGCGAGCCTGGACCGGACGGGGGCGAGCTCCGTGGGCCTGGACATGCGCGGGGTGGACCCGGCGCTGTTCCCCAACGTGGTGGGGGCCCTGCGCGAGGCGGGCCTGGATGTGACGCGCGAGCTGGTGCCCGTCGCCCCCGCGGCGCACTACATGATGGGCGGGGTGGTGAGCGATCTGCACGGAAGGAGCACCGTGGCGGGTCTGTATGCGGTGGGCGAGACCTCGTGCACGGGCCTGCATGGCGCCAATCGCCTGGCGAGCAACTCGCTGAGCGAGTGCTTCGTGTGGGGGCGGCGCGCGGCGCGGGCGGCGCTCCAGGAGCCGGCCGGCAGGTCCGCCGAAGAGAGCGAGACGATGGCGCCGTCGGCGCTCCCGGCCCCGCCGATGGCGGGGGAGTCCACGCGCGCGGCGCTGTGGCGGGACGCGGGCATCGAGCGCAGCGCGGAGGGCCTGGAGCGCCTGGCCCACGACGCGCACCCCCTGGCAAGGCTGATCGCAAGGTGCGCGCTGGAGCGAGCCGAGAGCCGCGGGGCGCACCACCGCAGCGATCGCCCCGAGCGCAACCCGGCGCTGGACCATCGCCACGTGACGGTCGCCGGGGACGAGCGGGTGGCCTGGGAGACGTGGGAGTGAATTAGGCAGCGCTTAAGCAGGCCTTAGGAAGGCGAGGATCATGGGGCGCGGGGAGGAGCACGCCGCGCGGGGGACAACGGTCCTTTTGCGGGGATGGCGTGTTAGGGGAGAAGGAAGGTCTCGGAGACGCTTGGAGTCCCTGGGATCGGCGGAGGTGCGATCAATGTTTGGTCGAGAATGAAGGAGGCGCGGGGGTCGCCATGTATCAGTTCAGCAGGGCCATATACCGGGAGTTGGCTCCCCGGATCAACGCTCCGCGAAGCAATCGCGAACACGTGCTGCACGCCTGTGAGGCGGCGATCGAGCGGCTGGCCACGGATCGCTACTACTTCGCCAAGCCCGAACGGAGCCTGTTCGGGGACATTCGCGGCTACTTCCCGATCAATGCGCAGGAGCGCGTGTATCAGGTGGTGTGCGGCTATATGGGCCTCGCGCAGCAGTACATGGCCGAGAACCCGGCGGCGGGGTATGCGTCGATCAGCGGCAAGCCGATGATGTGCCGCGCGACGACGCGCAAGGGCTCGGCGTGCCAGCGCGTGCCGCTGCCGCACAACGGCTACTGCCCGTCGCATCAGCACCTGGCGGACACCGAGGACCGCGAGCGGCTGGCTGCATAGACTCCGCGGGTGCTCCTCGGAGTGGATGTGGGCGGGACGTTCACCGATGCGGTGGCGGTGGCGGCGGACACCGGGATGGTGTTCAGCGCGAAGGTGCCGAGCACCCCCCACGACCAGGCGCAGGGCGTCATGGCGGCGATCGAGGCGGTGCTGGAGCGCGCGGGCGCGGAGCCGGGCCAGGTGGAGAGGCTGGCCCACGGCATGACGGTGGCGACCAATGCGCTGCTGCAGGAGAGGGTCGCAAGGACGGCGCTGATCGCGAGCGAGGGCATGAGCGACGTGATCGAGTTGGGAAGGCAGGCGCGGGCGCACCTGTATCGGCTGTGCGAGCGCGGCCCGAGACCTCTGGCGGAGCCGGAGATGCGTTTCGGGGCGCCGCAGCGCATGGGCCCGGAGGGCGTGGTGCTGCGGGCGCTGGACCCAGAGCGCGCGGCGGCGCTGGTGGAGCGGGTGGCGAGCGCGCGGCCGGAGGCGGTGGCGGTGGCGCTGCTGCACTCCTACGCCAACCCCGCGCACGAGCGGCTGCTGGGAGAGATGCTGCGGGCGCGGCTGCCGGGCGCGCAGGTGTCGCTGTCAAGCGAGGTCGTGGGCACGTTCCGGGAGTACGAGCGCGCGGCGACGACGGAGGTGGACGCGGCGCTGGGACCCCTGCTGAGGGGATATCTGGAGCGGCTGTCGAGGAGGACCCGCGGGCTGGGCCTGCCGGCGCCCGAGATCATGGCGTCCTCCGGCGGGACGATCGACGCGGAGCGGGCGGCGAGGCACGCGGCGCTGACGGTGCTCTCGGGCCCGGCCGGGGGCGTGGGCGGCGCGCGGGCGATCGCGGCGGCGGCGGGCGAGGAGGATGTGGTGTGCGTGGACATGGGCGGGACCTCGTGCGACGTGTGCGTGATCGAGCGGGGAAGGGTGGCGGAGACCGCCTCGCGCAAGGTGGCGGGCAGGCCGATCGCGCTGCCGGCGCTGGACATCCACACCGTGGGCGCGGGCGGCGGCTCGATCGCGTGGCGCGACGCGGGGGGCGCGCTGCGGGTGGGCCCCGAGTCGGCGGGGGCGGAGCCGGGACCGGCGTGCTACGGCCGCGGCGGCGAGCGGGCGACGGTGACCGACGCGAATCTGCTGCTGGGAAGGCTGCCGGACGATGAGCCGCTGGCGGGCGGGGTGGCGCTCGAGCGCGAGGCGGCGGAGCGCGCCGTGGCAAGGCTGGCCGGCGAACTGGGCCTGGAGAGGATCGCCTGCGCGGAGGGCATCGTGAGGGTGGCCGAGGCGGAGATGGCGGGCGCGATGCGCGTGATGACGGTGGCGCGCGGCGTGGACCCGCGGGGCATGGCGCTGATGCCCTTCGGCGGCGCGGGCCCGCTGCACGCGGCGGCATTGGCGCGCGAGATGGGCATGGGGCGCATCGTCTGCCCGCGGGCGTCGGGCGTGCTGTGCGCGCTGGGCCTGGCCGCGGGGACCCCGAGACGCGATGCGGCCCGCACGGTGATGCTGAGGGGAGGGGCGTTCAGCGCAGAGAGGATTCGAAGCGAGCGCGAGGAGCTGATCAGCCGTGTGCGCGCGGAGCTCGCGGGGGAGGGTTTTGAGGGGGACCCCCACAGGGGGTCCGGCGGTTGCCGCGTCGTGTGGGAAATGCGCTATGTGGGCCAGTCATTCGAGTTGGCTGTGGAAGAGAGCGAGGAGGTCGATCCCGCGGCGCTGTGCGAGGAGATCGATCCGAAGGCGCTGTGCGAGGCATTCGCGCGGCGCCACGAGGAGCGCTATGGCTACCGCGACGAGCGATCCGAGGTGGAGCTGGTGACGATTCGCGTGTCGGCCTGGGGCGAGGCGCCCGAGCTGGAGCTGACCGTGGGTGCCGGCGCGGAGCCCGTGCGCGAGACGCGCGGGGTGGTGTTCGAGGGGAGGGAGCTGAGGGCCGAATATCTGCGCGGCGAGCTGGGCCCGGGCACGCACGTGGAGGGCCCGGCGGTGTGCGCGCTGGGAGAGGCGACGCTGTGGGTGCCGCCGGGGTGGCGGGGCGAGGTCGATGCGCAGGGAAGCGTGCGCTTGCGCTCCCAGGCCAAGGACGCCGGCAGGGACGCCGACAAGGACGCGGGGCGGCGGACCCCCCGCGAGAGGCCCCCGGGCGCATGATCGATCCGATCGAGCTGCAGGTGATCGTGGGCGCGTTGCGCGCGGCGTGCGAGGAGATGGGCGCGGTGCTGGTGCGCTCGGCGCACTCGGCGAACATCAAGGAGCGGCGCGACGCCTCGACGGCGCTGTTCGACGCCGAGGGCCAGATGACGATGCAGGCCGAGCACATACCGGTGCACCTGGGAGCGATGCCGGCGGCGGTGGCGGCGGTGCTGCACGAGGACCACCGCGAAGGCCGGTCGTGGATCCTCAACGATCCGTTTGCAGGCGGGACGCACCTGCCCGACATCACGGTGCTGACGCCCGTGCTGGCGCCCTTCCCCAACCCCGGCCCTCCTACCGGCGGCAATGGTTCCTCGCTTCACGCCGGCCACTCATCCCTCCCCACCTCCGGCGGCCCCCGGCCCGCCCTGCTGGGCTTCGCGGTCAGCCGCGCGCACCACGCCGACGTGGGCGGGCGCGTACCGGGGTCGATGCCCGCCGACAGCAGGAGCCTCGCGGAAGAGGGCGTGGTGATCTCGCCGCAGCCGGTGAGCGAGGAGACGATCGCGCGGATCGTGTCGGGGATGCGCCAGCCGGCCGAGCGCAGAGCCGATCTGCGCGCGCAGATCGCGGCCAACCGCGTGGGCGCGAGACGCCTGCTGGAGCTGAGCGGGCGCGTGGGCGTGGAGCGCCTGCGCGAGGCCACGGACGCCGTGCTGGGGTACGCCGAGCGACGCACCCGCGCGTGCCTGGGCGCGATGGAGGATGGGGTGTACGAAGCCGAGGACGTGCTGGAGGCGCGTGAGGGCGACCTCATGGTGCGCGTGCGCGCGCAGGTGCGCGGCGAGCGGCTGCTGCTGGACTTCACGGGCAGCGCGGAGCAGCACGAGGGCAACCTCAACTGTCCGCTGGCGGTGACGCGCTCGGCATGCTACTTCGCCGTGAGGGTGCTGACGGACCCCGACGTCCCCCCCTGCGCGGGCGCGTATCGCCCGATCGAGGTGCGGGCCCCGGAGGGGAGTCTGCTGAACGCGAGACCCGGGGCGGCCGTGGTGGCGGGAAACGTGGAGACGAGCTCGCGGGTGGCGGATGTGGTGCTGGAGGCGTTCGGGAGGGCCGTGGGCCAGGGCACGATGAACAACCTGACGCTCGGGGATGGCGAGTTCAGCTACTACGAGACGCTGGGCGGAGGCCAGGGCGCGTGCCCGGACGCGGATGGCCCGAGCGCGGTGCACGTGGCGATGAGCAATACGCTGAACACCCCGATCGAGGCGCTCGAGCGCGAGTTCCCGCTGCGCGTGTGGGAGTACTCGGTGCGGTGCGGCTCGGGCGGAGGGGGCCGGTGGAGGGGCGGCGATGGCGTGGTGCGCGAGATCGAGGCGCTGCGGGACATGGAGCTGTCGCTGATAACGGAGCGCCGCCGACATGGAGCGCCGGGCGCGGCGGGGGGCGAGTCGGGAACACCGGGGCGCAACCTGCTGATCCCCCCCAAGGGAGGGACCGCTACCCGCTCACCAGGCGCTCCCCACCCAGCCGGCCGCCAGGCTCCCCCTCTCCTCCCAGAGGCGGCGCACGAACTGCCCGCGAAGTTCACCGGGCGGCTACGAAAAGGCGAGCGGCTGCGCATCGAAACCCCGGGCGGAGGCGGATTCGGCTCATAAAATCCCTGCATTTGCAGGCAATTTGGGATTTCCGCCCAGATTTCGTATCTTTAACGCTGAGCCCGCCGGCCACCCTGGCAGTTGTGTGGGCCTCAGTAGTCCGTACCCCCCTGCTTTCTGTCCTGATCAAGCTATGCCAATTGCTCTCAAGGAATGGGCGGTCACCGTCCGCGCCCTCGCCGAAGGCGAGCAGCTGCTGACCCTGCGCAAGGGCGGCATACGCGAGACCGAAAAGCGCTTCGCGCTGGAGCACGAGCGCTTCTTCCTGTATCCGACGTTCGACCACCAGCGCAACGATCTCGTGCGCGAATCCCATCAGCCCGAGCTGCGCAGGGCGCTCGAGGAGGGCGTGTGGAGCGATGGCGAGCCGGGCCTGCACGAGCTCGCGGCGGGCACGGTGCAGCAGCCCGACCGGGTGCGCATCCGCGCGTGGGCGGAGGTGGCGGGCCACTTCACGATCACCGACCCGCGTTGCGTGGATGCGCTGTCGCCGTTCTACGTGTGGACGACCGACTACGCCGAGAAGCGCTTGGCGTGGAAGCGCAGGCACCCGCTGCACGTGCTGCTGCTGCGCACGTACAGGATCCCCCGCCCGGTGACGGTGAAGGTCAAGGAGGAATACGCGGGCTGCCGCTCGTGGGTTGAGCTCTCGCGCGAACTGCCCTTCGAGGGCACGCCCGTGCTGTCGGATGGGGAGTTCGAAAGAGCCTCGGATGAAATCGAGGCGATCACGCGCGAAGCCGGTCAGCCGGCGCTGGTCTAGCGCCCCCGTCCACCGGGCACGGCCTGCGGCCGCGCCTGATCAGGACCCACCTGCCCGCCCCGTCCACCGGGCACGGCCTGCGGCCGCGCCTCCGCAGGACCATCTCCCCCGCCTCCCGGCTCGGGCTCCGGTCGGCGCCCGTCGAGCACCCGCCGCGCCCACTCCTCGTTGTCCGCGGCGACGAGGATTTCGCGCGGGCCGGCCGCGAGGAAGTCGGGGACGTCGAAGCCCGCGGCGCGGCGGGCCATGCAGGGGATGCCCTCGTCGCGGAGGAAGCTCTGCAGGAGCTCGGCCTCGGGCAGGTGCTGCGCGTAGGCGACCTTGACGAGCTTCACGCTCGGGCCTCCTGCGCAACCACGTCGAGCGGCGCTTCGGCGACCTCGCTGCCGTCGATCAGATAGGAGCGCACCTGCGGCTCCTGCCCCTGGCTGAGCCCGACGATGATCCACTCCACCCCGGGCCAGGAGGCGGCGAAGTTGATGTCGGTCTGCGAGGGATAGGGCGCGGAGCGCACGTGCGAGTGGTAGACCGCCCCCAGCTGCAGGCCCTCCCCCTCGATCGTCTGCCAAAGCTCCAACAGTTCCAGCGAGTCGATCTCGAACCTGAGCGGGCTGTGGTGTTTGTTGGTGGCGCGGTAGGAGCGCAGCGCCCGCGGGGGCGGCCCGGGCTCGACGGAGAGCACGCCGCAGACCTCGTTGGCGGGATCGGCGAGGGCGTGCTCGATCAGCTCGTCCAGCAGGGCCTGGGAGATGACCATCTCCTCACCACCAGACGGTGGAGTCGAGGTTCTCGATCTCCTGGAGGGGCTTGGTGTAGATGCCGCTCGATAGGTACTTCCAGCCGTCGTCGGCGACGATGAAGACGACGTTGCCCTCCTCCAGCTCGCCGGCGATGCGCACGGCGACGCGCGCGATCGCCCCGGAGGAGACGCCGGCGAAGATGCACTCCTCGTCCAGGAGCTTGCGCGTCCAGAGGATGGCGTCGCTGTTGGTGACGAAGATCTTGCGATCGAGCAACGATAAATCGATGATCGGCGGGATGAAGCCATCGTCGAGCGAGCGCAGGCCCTGCACGGGCTCGCCCTGCATGGGCTCGGCGGCGACGATCCTGCAGTGATCGCCGAAGGTCTCCTTCAGGCGGCGGCCGTTGCCCATGAGCGTGCCCCCGGTGCCCAGGCCGGCGACGAAGGCGGATACCTCGTCGAGCTCCTCGAGGATCTCCAGGGCGGTGCCGTTGTAGTGGGCTTCAGGGTTTGCGGGGTTGCCGTACTGGTAGGGCATGTAGTAGGAGGCGTCGGCTCCAGCCATGTCGAGCGCCAGCTCGACGGCGCCGTTGGACCCCTTGGCGCCCTCGGAGTAGACGATCTGCGCGCCGTACATCTCCAGAAGCTGCGTGCGCTCGGGCGTGACGTTCTCGGGCATGACGACCTTCAGGGGATAGCCGCGGCGCGAGCAGATCATCGCCAGCGAGATGCCGGTGTTGCCGGAGGTGGGCTCGAGGATGGTCTGCCCGGGCGCGATCGCCCCCTTCTCCTCGGCGTCTTCGATGAGCGCCCTGGCGACGCGGTCCTTGACCGAGCCGGTGGGGTTGCGCGACTCCAGCTTGGCCCAGATGCGCACGCCGGGCTTGGGCGAGAGCCGCGGGAGCTCCACCAGGGGCGTGTTGCCGATGGACTGCACGACGTCGCCGTAGCGACCCCCGCAAGGCTTGTTCCCCAAGCGCTCAACGGCCATTACTTCACGGAATATAGCGAGGTCTGGGCGAGTCGTGGGAAACCCATCCAACCCCCACCGACCGCGATCGAGCGGGCGCAGGCTCATCCGCGCCCATCTCTCCTGGCTCGCTGGCCAGTAATATGGGTCGGGCGTGATGCGGGACGGCTACGACTTCGACTGGCTGGTGATCGGCAGCGGCTTCGGCGGGAGCGTGTCCGCCCTGCGGCTGTCCGAGAAGGGCTATGGCGTGGGCGTGCTGGAGTGCGGCAGGCGCTTCGCCGATCATGAGTTCCCGAAGAGCACGAGCGACTTCCGCCGCTACTTCTGGCGCCCGAAGCTGGGTATGAAGGGCATCTTCCGCCTGACGACGTTCCGCGACGTGACGGTGGTGTCGGGCTGCGGCGTGGGCGGCGGGAGCCTGGGCTACGCGAACACGCTGTACGTGCCGCCGAAGGCCTTCTTCGAGGATCGCCAGTGGTCGGATCTCGCCGATTGGGAGCAGGCGCTGGCCCCCCACTACGCCGAGGCCCAGCGCATGCTGGGGGTTGTGCGCAACCCCCACGACGATCCCGCCGATCAGCTGCTGCGCGAGCTGGGCGAGGAGCTGGGCGTCTCCGAGACCTACCAGAAGACGCCGGTGGGGATCTTCTTCGGCGAGCCCGGCGAGGCCGGAAAGACCGTGCCCGACCCCTTCTTCGGCGGCGAGGGCCCCGAGCGCACGGCCTGTGAGCTGTGCGGGCGCTGCATGGTCGGCTGCCCTCACGGCGCCAAGAACACATTGGTCAAGAACTACCTGCACCTGGCCGAGCGCCGCGGCGCGAAGGTGATGCCCGAACGCACGGTGATCGACGTGCGCCCGCTGGGCGGGGGCGACGGGGGCGAGGGCTATGAGGTCGAAAGCGTGCGCAGCGGATCGTGGCTGCGCAGGGACCGCATGGTGGCGCGCGCGCGCGGCGTGGTCGTGGCGGCGGGCCCATTGGGCACGAACACCCTCTTGCAGCGCTGCCGCCTGGGTGGCTCGCTGCCGGCTATCTCAACCCGCCTGGGCGAGCTGGTGCGGACCAACAGCGAGGCGATCCTGACGGTGACGGTCCCCGAGGACTACCCCGACGATTTGACAAAGCGCGTGGCGATCACCTCGAGCATCTACCCCGACCCGCACACGCACATCGAGACGGTGAGCTACGGCAAGGACGGCGACTCGATGCGGATGCTGTACACGATGCTGGTGGGCGACGGCACGCGCCTGACGCGCCCGCTGAAGCTGCTGGGCCAGATGATCCTGCACCCCCGGCGCCTGATGGCGCTGATCTTCGCCAAGCACTGGTCGCGGCGCACGATCATCCTGCTGGTGATGCAGACGCTGGACAACGCGATGGCGCTGCGCCCCAAGCGGGGACCCTTCGGCACGTTGTGGCTGCGCACCGAACAGGACCCCGAGCGCCCGATCCCCACATTCATCCCCGTCGCCAACCAGGCGGCCGAATGGCTGGCCGAGCGCACCGGCGGCATCCCCCAGAGCTCGCTCACGGAGGCCCTCTTCAACATCCCCACCACGGCCCACATCCTGGGCGGCGCGGTGATCGCCTCCGACCCCTCGCGCGGCGTGGTGGATGCCCACCAGCGCGTGTTCGGCTACGAGAACCTGCTCGTCTGCGACGGCGCGGCGATCCCCGCCAACGTGGGCGTGAACCCCAGCCTGACGATCACCGCCCTGGCCGAGCACGCGATGAGCCACATCCCCGCCGCCGGCGAGGAGACCCCCGCCGAACCCCGCGCGCGCGTGACGGCGTAGCCGCCGCCGGGATCACTGCCGCGCGCCGCCGGGATTACTGCCGCGAGATCATGCGTGAGCATCCCGGCACTGTGCGGTGACATCTATATAGCCCAAAAAGATATCGCCCAAAAGTGCTTAATCAATCACCCTACGGTGACGAATCAACCACCCGAGTCGTGAGCGACCCGTGCATCATCCGCGATCATCGGTGCGCTGCGCCTCAGAATCGACCCCGTCTGGCGCCGGGACGGCGATCCGCAGCGGCGCGTGACGAGCCAGCGAAAGGTAGTCCGCATCGTTGTGGAGCAGCTCGGTGTCGTTGCGTATCGCGACGGCGGCAATCAGGCAGTCGGTGAGCTTGCGCACCGTCTCCCCCCGGCGGCGGCACGCGCGATACAGCTCTGCGGCCTGCTCGTAGTCCGCGGGCCCTTCGACGGCGAGGAAGACACAGCCGTAGAGCAGACGACGAAGCTCATCCCGATCCGCGTCATCGCGGGCGCCGGCGAGAACCTCCATCAAGACGACATCCGTTGTCGCCAGCTTGTCATTCCCCTCAAATATGGCCCGCAAATGGAGATTAGTGGGACTGCCGGTGGTGCGCAGAAACTCCACCCATGCCGAGGTGTCTACCAGGATCATAGCTGGGGAATCTCATCGGGCCGGCGGATCTCGACCATGTCTCCCCCCCACCCGTGGCCCTCCATGGCGAGCGCCTCGCGGCGGCTCATCGGTTCGCCGACCAATCGCCGCAACGCCAGATCGACCGCCTCGCGCTTGCTGTGCAGCCGATAGATACGCATCGCACGCTCCATAAGCTCATCATCGATCTCGATGTTCGTTCTGCCCACGGACACCATCCTACACCATCTGGTGTACATATAGAGCGCCTCTATACGCCCCGCCCCAGGCCGATCGACCCGGATGCAGAGATGAGCTCTCCGCTCAGCAGCCGCAGCCTGGCCGGCCCGGCGAGCGGGACAAGCGCGTTGAGCACGCCGTGGCTGTCGCCGCGCAGGCGCGCGATGGTGCGCCAGATGCCGGTGCGTGTGTGGCGTTGCAGTTGAACGAGCTGCCCGGGTCCGGCGAGCAGCGCCCAGACGCGGATGCGGTGGCGGTCGAGGCGCAGCGGATCGAAGGGGAAGGCGAAGCCGCTGAGGAAGGGCTTGGGTTGCGCCAGCGCGGGGTTGCCGTTCAGGCCGGCGTAATAGAGGCCGGCGGGGCGAGCGTACCCGAGATCGGCGCCGGTGGGGTTGCTGAGGAGCAGGTCGGGGTAGGGGTCGATCAGGAACTCCCAGCTCGCCAGCCCGACGCCGGCGGTCCAGAGGCGGTGCAGGGCGCGCGAGACCCACGGAGCCTGGAGGCTGGGTGGCACGCCGTGGGGCGACTGCGGAGCGCTCTCCCAGTTGATCTCCGTCACCCACAGCGGCTTGGGGCCGGCGGGCAGGATGGTGTGCCGGCGCTCGGCCCGGTGCAGCAGCCCGGTGATCTTGGCGATGTCCGAGATCCCGGCATCCAGCGCGGAGGCGGCGGGGACGTTGGGGTCCCAGACCGAGAGGGGGTGGAAGGCGAGGACGTCGAAGTGCGGCCGTTCTGAGCAGCCCTCCAGGCAGAGCAGATCCCGCAGGAAGGTGACCGGCGCCATCGCCCCCACGCCTTCCGCTTCGCCCTCGGGAGCGATGCCCGCGGCGACCACGGTGTCCGTGGGCGCGACCGACTTCACGCCGGCGTAGAAGGCGTTCAGCAGCTGCCGGTAGAGCAGCGGCGAGAAGGCGCTCCAGCGCCGGCCCCGGGCGATCCACTGCGGCTCCAGATAGCGGGCGAGGTTGGGCTCGTTCCACGCCTGGAACAGATGCACCCGCGGCAGCGCGCGCCCCGGATCGAGGGGGTCGGGAAACGTGCCGTCGTAGCGGCGCGCGAGGGCCGCGGCGAAGTCGCGCAGCGCGGCGGGACTTGGCGCCCAGCTGCCGGGGAAGGCGTAGGGCCAGCGGTTGGGGGCTTCGGCGAAGGCGGGGGCGTGGGAGACCACCAGCAGCGCCTGCAGGCCGGCGGCGGAGACGCTGGAGACGGCGGCGTCGATGCGTGCGAAGCGGTAGGCGGGGCTGGCGGGATCGGCGGCCTGAAAGCCGGCGGGCGGGTTGGCCTGGACGAGATCGCGCCAGTTGACCGGAATGCGCACGAGGGAGGCGTTGGCGGCAACGCTCTTGGCCATCGCCACGGCGCGGATGGAGGGGTCTTCGCTGAGCATGAGCCCGCCGTCGGATGTCCCCCGCACCAGCCCGTCGCCCGGAAAGGGGCCGTAGAGCAGCGCGCGATCCTGGGCCCGCACGGTGGCAGGGGGAGTGTGCGGCGGCGCGGGTCCCGGCGCGGGCTCGAAGCCGAAGGGCCGCGGCGGCCCGTTGGGACCGCTGCGCGAGGGCTGCGGCAGGACCGACGGGGGCGCCAGCCAGACGAGCGCCGAGAGCAGCGTGAGCGCGGCTCGTGCCCGCATCCGCCAGGCTCCGCTTCAGTTGTGCAGCGTGACCGGGCGGCGTTCGAGCGTGAGCGTGGCCCCGCCTGCGCTGCGCAGCGTGGTGAGGAGCACGGCCTTGACGCGCCTGGCATGCCTGAGCGCACGGCGGCCCTGGGGGGTCGGGTGCAGCACGACGGAGACGGTGCCGGCCGCGCCGGCCGTGGCCGACCCCCTGGCCAAGAGCACGGCCGGAGGCCGGTGCCTGTGGCGCGAGCTCTTGGCGGCGGAGGCGAACGCAGGCATGGCGCCACCCTGCTGGAAGAGGTCCTCGACGATCGTGCCGGGCTGGTTGATCGTGACCCGGTTGAGCCAGCCGGAGGCGAGCAGCCGGTGCAGGGTGGTGTGCAGGAGCTTGGCGAACCCGCCCACGAGCGCCGGCGGCGGCGGGGGGGGTGCCGGCGGGGCGGGCGGCAGCGGGCAGGCGCCCACGGGGCGGTCGTTCTCGCTGGAGTAGGTGAAGGTGGCGTTGCCGGCGAGGGGCGTCTGCAGGGACTCGGCGGCCCAGACGGTCTGCCCGCCGGCCAGCGGCGCGAGGAAGGCGCCGGAGTAGGAGGGGCCGGAGAGCACCGTGACCTGCGCCTGGCCGGAGCTCGTCTGGTGCAGGCTGGAATGGCCATAGGGGTCGGTGAGGAGCACGAGCGAGTAGAAGCCGCCTTCGACGATCTGCCCGGCCGAGCGCTGCCCGGAGAAGTTGACGGAGCCCGCGCAGACCGTGGGGTCGATCGAGGGCAGGCCGTCGTAGACGACCGAGCCCACGACGCTGCCGATGGGGGACTCCATCGTGACCACATCGCCCACCTGGGGCACCTGCGAGAGCCAGACGCCTTCATTGCCGGTGTCGCGGGCCACGACGATGCCGGCGCGCACGATCGACACCGCCAGCGAGGCGCTGGGGTGCACGTGCGCGCTGGTGTGGACGATCGCGTATTCGGGCTGCGTGCTCTCGCCCTCGACGATCGAGAGCGAGTATTCGGGTCCTTCGTGGCCGGAGTTGGCCAAAGCGGGGGCGGCGGCCGGCGCGAGGGCGCCGAGCGCGAACAGCAGCGTCAGGCACGCGGCGCGCGCCGAGGCAGGGATGGGCAGGCGAATCGAGGCAGGGATGGGCAGGCGAATGGCTCTCGTGGGCATGACCACCTGATCGTTCAGCCAGCCAAAACATTTAGCTGTGGGCGCGATCTTGGACGCTATGCGCGGCCATTGAGTGCGCGGCCGTTAAGCGCTGTGCGCGGCCGTTGGACGCTGTATCCCGGCCACCGAGCGCCGTGTCCGGCCGCTGGACGCTATCCGCAGCCGCCGGCCATGGCCGGCAGGATGACCAGGGTGTCGCCGTCGCCGACGGCGGTGTCGAGCCCCTGCAGCACGCGCACGTCCTCGTCGTTGAGGTAGACGTTGACGTAGCGGTTGAGCTCGCCCGCGGTTGAGAAGAGCTGACTCTCGGTCGCGGGATGGCTGGAGGCGAGGTCGCGCAGGATCTCGCCGACGTTGCCCCCGGATGCGCTCACCTCGCGCTCGCCGCCGACGGAGGCGCGCAGGACCGGTGGGATCTTGATCGTGGCCATACGGCCCGAATCAATAGCACGCCGAGCGCATCCCGCGCTCGCCCGTGATGCCGTAGGACTTCGTCCGGCCGTCTTTCATCACCCGGCCGCCGCGCAGAACGCCTCGTAGTCGGGGAAGACGCCCATCTCCTCGTCGGAGATCGAGTCCGGCGGGCGCGAGCAGATGGGGCAGTCGGGGTCGCGGCGCACCTTGACCTCCCCGAGCGTGGCCGCCAGCGCGTCGTACAGCAGAAGCCGCCCGATCGCCGGATCGCCGATGCCGAGGATCAGCTTGACGACCTCGGTGGCCTGGAGCAGCCCCATCGTGCCCGGGAGCACGCCCAGCACCCCGTTGGCCCCGCAGGAGGGCGCGAGCTCCGCGGGCGGGGGCTGCGGGAAGAGGCAGCGGTAGCAGGGACCCTCATACGGCTTGAAGATCGAGAGCTGCCCGTCGAAGCCGAGGATGGAGGCCGAGACGACGGGGATGCGCAGGCGCACGGAGGCGTCGTTGAGGAGGTAGCGCGTGGGGAAGTTGTCGACCCCGTCCACGATCACGTCCCAGCCGGCGATGGTCTCCATGATGTTCTCGGCGTTCAGGCGGAGGGGAAACTTGACCACCTGCACGTCGGGATTGAGCGCGTGAATGCTCTCCTCGGCGCTGTCCACCTTGGGGATGCCGATGCGCGCCGTGGAGTGGATCACCTGGCGCTGGAGGTTCGATAAGTCGACCTCGTCGTCGTCGACGATCCCGAGCGTGCCCACACCGGCGGCGGCGAGGTAGAGCGCGGTGGGCGACCCCAGCCCCCCGGCGCCCAGCAGAAGCACCCTGGCGTCGAGCAGCTTGATCTGCCCCTCCACCCCCACCTCGGACATCAGCAGATGCCGCGAATAGCGCTCGCGCTGCAGGGAGCTGAGCGCGCGCGGCACCACGACCTCATAGCCGCGGTCCTTCCACAGCGTGATGCCACCCGTCATGGAGGCCACGTTGGTGTACCCCAGGTCCTCGGCCAGCGTCCTGGCCGCCCACGCCGAGCGGTTGCCGGACTGGCAGTAGAGCACCACCTGCGCGTCGCGATCGGGCACGGCAGCCTCGATGCGCGTCTCCAGATAGCTCTTGGGCACGTGCCTTGCCCCAGGTATGTGCCCCGCCGCGAACTCCTCCACCTCGCGCACGTCGACGATCGCCAAACCATTGTTCAGCGACCTATGGACGAGGGAGGGATCGACCTCCTCGATGCGGCTCTTGACCTGGCGGAGAAGCTCCGCACCGGACGGGCTCATCTGAAAACTCCTAAACCTCGGTCGGCTTTCATGGGGACTTCACAAAGTATAGCGAGCGAGGGGCGTCCTGGGCGCCCTGTGGTCCAGTCCCCTATCTCACTCGGCCGCGGCTACCCGGCGACGAGGTCGAAGACTTCCCAGCTGCGTTCGCTCGCGCCCCGCAGCCGCCGCTGAGACCTCCTCTCCGCGCGACGCCTATCGATGTGCTCTCCGATCGCCGTCCTGACGATCTCGGAAGCCGAGGTGTCCTGCGCCAGCGCGAGCGCCTTGAGCACCCTTGCCTGATCGTCCGGAATCCGCAAGCTCATCGTTGTCATGACTGCTGCTCCCTCCCGTGTCTCGCTGAACTCATTATTTGTGGGGCGGCGCTGAAGGACGATCGCCCGTGCCGGAGAAGCATACAGTTGTCTGCGCCCTGTGGTGCGCTACTCAGGGCCGAGACTCTGGACTTTACGAGGGAAAGTAGACGATGAATTGCAGTGTGATCGCCCCAGACCAGACCCTGGCGTCAACTCTCAGGCGCCTACGCCTGGAGCGTGGGCTCACCCAGGAAGCGCTGGCGTTCCATGCGGGCGTCACCGTGTCCGCCCTCGCGCGCATCGAACGGGGGCTGAGCAATCCGGCGTGGACCACGCTGGTGCGGATCGCAAATGCCCTTGAGATCACCCCCGGCGAGCTCATCGTGACCGCGGAAGGCAATCGCAAGCAGTCTCCCGAGCAGAACTGACGGCTACCCTGAGCGGCGATGCGCTCACCCCTGCGCCCTCGCACGCTCGTGCTGGCACTGCCACTGCTGCTCGCGCTCGGGCTGGCCCTGGCGGTCGTCCTCGCCACCACCCCCGGGAGCACCACGCGCGGCCCATCCCCCTCCCCCCAATCAATCCAGACCGGGGCGCGGTCCCCGCTGGGCTTCGACGGCGCAGCTCTCCCCCCCGGCATCACGGCCCCCGGCTGGACGTTGACCGACCAGAACGGCCGGCGCGCGGCGCTGAGCGGCTACCGCGGGCAGGTGCTGATCCTGACCTTCCTGTCGGCCACCCAGACCGGCACGAGCCCGCTGGTGGCGCAGCAGATTCGCGGCGCGCTGGACGAGCTGCCGCGGCCGGCGGCGGCGATCGCTATCAGCGCGGATCCGGCGGCGGACACGCCCTCACGTGTGCGCGCGTTCCTCGCGGCGGCGTCTTTGAGCGGGCGCATGGAGTACCTGACGGGCACGGCGGAGCAGCTGCGCCCGCTCTGGCGCTCCTACCGCATAACCCCGGCGAGCGCGGGACGCGCGCGGTTCGAACGCGCGGCCACGGTGTTGCTGATCGACGCGCGCGGGCGCGAGCGGGTGCTGTTCGGCGTGGAAGGGCTGACGCCCGAGGCGCTGGCGCACGACATCCGGAAGCTGCAGACCGAACAGTAGCGACCCGATGAGCACGCTGGACCGCTCTGCGCGCCCTGTGCGCTCATGCGCGCCGCGGCAGCTCCCTGACCTGCAGTCCCTCCTGGCGTGCGACGGCGATGAGGGTGCGGCCCCCGCCCCTCTACTTCGCAGCGCGTCGGCCCCTCGCCCTGCGGGCGCGGGCCTTGGGGCAGCCGCTGACGGCGACCTTCGTGCTCTGTTTGATCTGCGCGCCGTTCTGACCGGTGAGCGTGGTGGGCACCACGAGCTTGGCGCCGCACAGGCTGCCCCTGGCCTTCGCGGGCAGGGTCGCCGTGAGGGCGGAGTGCGGCCCCTCGGGGAGCTTCACCTCGAAGCTAGTGATCGGGGCGTCGGGCACCGACTTGAACGTGCTGGTGGTGATGCCCTTCCTGATGCTCGTGCCTCCGGTCAGGTCCAGGCGTATGCCCTGACCCTCAAGGACGATCACGAGGTCCGGGAACGCCGCGCCGCCGTGGGAGACCAGATAGGCGGGGCCGCTCAGCGGTTCGTTCAGCACCGGCGTGACGGCCTTGGCGGTCCCGACGTCCGAGCCGGCGGGACACGCGGCCGGGTTCGCGGCGAAGGTCGCTTCCGGGCACGCCTGCTGCAGCGTCGTCAGTCGGGCGGGCAGCTGCTTGGGCAGCGACACGACGGTCCCCGCGATGTTCGTCTGCCCCGGACCCGAGGTGACCCTGACGTCCAGGCTGGCGCCGCTCTTCTTGCTCGTGTGGCCCTGCGTGGACACGCTGAACGTCGGCTTGAACGGCAGCCCCCGGCAGCCTTCGGCCGCGAACGACGCGCTCGGGCTCGCCGTCGCGCCCTGCTCGGCTTCCAGCGTGGTGGCGATCTGCTTCGGTTCGCAGTTGGTGGGGTTGAACGTGAACCCTTCCCGCTGCACCGCGACGTTCACGGTCTGGATCCGCAGCGGCACGCCATCCAGGAACTGCGGCAGCGGGGCGCTGGTGATCGTGATCGCGCTGGTGTGCGGGTCGATGTCGATGCGCGAGCGCACCACCACATTGCCGAGGTTGAACGGCCCCGTCACCGCCGGCACCACGACCGACAGACCGAACGGCGCGCCGCCATAGGGACCCGTGAGGTACACCCTGCCCCTCACCCACAGCGGGCGCGAGCCCGAGCCCGCCGCCACCCAGGTGCTCCCGACTTCGCTCGCCTGCCCGCACGCGCCCTGCGCCGCCTGCGGTTCCCCGCACAGCGACACCTTCGAGAGCATCCCCAGCAGACCCGACGGCAGCTTCACCTGCAGCCTCCTCAGGTCCTGCTGACGGTCGCCGCGCGTCAGCGTGAGGGTCAACGGGCTGAAGCCGCCCGCGGCCAGCCTGGTGGGGCCGGCGACGAGGCTCGGCGCGAACGACAGCGTCGCCGGGCACGGGCCGCCGCTGCCATCCCAATCGACCGTGAACGGCGGGCTGCCGATGATCGCATCGGGCGTCATCGGAGAGCTCCAGGGCGTCAGGTCGGCGTTGACCGACGCTGCGCCGCACTGCCGCGGGTTCGCCAGCGGCGCCCTTGGGCCGCCCTTCAGCTGCACCGCCACTTCGCTCACCGGGAACTGCGGGTTTTCCAGGAACCGCGCGGTCAAGCGGCCCGTCGCCGGGTCCACCGACGCGCTCGCCGCGAGCTTGATGACAACGCCCGCGCGCGGGTCCCCGGCTTCCAGGTACAGGCCGTACAGATTCCCATTCGTGGCATCCGCGTCGGTGCAGATCGGCTGGCCCGGCCCGCCGCACCGGGGCTGCGCCACGTACACGCGGCCTTCGAGGGGCTGCTCGAGCACCGGAGTCGTGATCCTCACGGTGCCGATCTGCGACGCCCGCGGGCAGTGGCCGGGAACGAGGTGCGTCATGCCGTCGGGGCCAATTTCTTCGCCTTCGCCGGCTTCCGTGGGCGTGCGCAGTCTGCCCCCCCCCGGCAGGTTCGTCGGCATATCTATTCCATTCGGCCCGCTCGCTTCGCAGCCCACCAACCCGTCGCCCCCGCCGGGAGATATCGTCATGCCTTCCGGGAGTGTCATCGTCACGTTCTTCAGCTGCGGCGTCGCCAGGATGGGGAACTGATCGGGGCTCTGCGGCACCTTGATCTTGATTTCATAACCCGAGGGCGCTTCGGCCTGCGTCACTTCCGGGTGCATTTCGACCGTCGGTTCGAACTGCAGGAGGCCGCAGCCGGCGATACCTGGGTACGCGGTGGCTTCCTCAGTCACCCATTGGCCAGGGTTTGCCCACGAGTCGACCTGGGCCTCAGCCATCAGCGGGCCGGCGCTGCAGTCGTCCGGGTTCGTGAAGAAGGCCTGAGAGGAAGAGTTCGGTTCCCCGTCGGCGGTCCTCGGATCGCCGAAGAACGACAGGGCAGCACCCTCGGTCCTGAGGCCGCGCGGGACGCCTGGGGTGGCCACGCGCACCCGATAGCCGGCTGGCGTGTACACGACGCTCGCATACAGCGGCACAGCAACGCTGGCCGTCTTAAACCCGAACTGCGCGGCATAGCCCGCATCCGGGACCATGTTGTAAATACTAGTTGTGCCCGTGCTATTGCTGGTGCTGCTGATCACGCCAACATTGTCGAACGTCGCAACCTGGCCAACTCGACTGGCCGGTGGGCATCCAGCTGATCCTGCCTGATCGAACTGCAACTCAGTGCACCGCGTGGTGGCAAGTGGAGTGCCCACCATGCCTAGGGGCAGATATGTCACCACATCGCGCACAGGCTCAACATTGTTGATAGCAAATGGTATTTCCGCGAGCGGATGGTTTTCTAGAAACGTATTCAGACTCACCGTTCCTGTCACACCAAGCGGATGATCGCCAGCTTGCATGTCTATCGAGCCACTTTCGTCGTGTGCAGCAAAGCCGAACGCGGAGATCCCAAATGCAGCTGGCGATCCTCCAATGGTATTGGCCAGTGTGAGCGGCGCGCTCGTGGCGACCGACGGAGCGCCGCCGCCCGAGACGATCACTTTATTGGTGACGGTGCCCTCACCAATCGGCGCAGTTTCTTCCACCTCCACTTCCACGAAGACAGCAAGGGTAGTGCCCGGCTGAACCGAGTTCCCATACTCGCACGGCATGCCGCAACCGAAACGTTCTTTGCTGGTCATATTTTCGATACTGACACCAACCAACTTTAAACCCACGGGCAGGGCGTCGTCGATGGTGACAAGACCGCCACTTGTCGGGCGTGCCCCCACATTTGTCAGCGTCACAAGATACTGGTCACATAGCCGCAGGTGCGCTCTGGCACACTTCGCATTGTCTTCCATTGAGAAGTTGAGCGGGTGTGCCACCGACGAGATTTCCCACGCGGGACCGGCCGAGGCAGCAAACCCCACATCCGCGAACACCACACCCGCCGTGAGCACCATCACAGCCATGCACAATAAGCGCAAACCCACGGTCGTCACTCTCAACCGCATCGCCCTACCGCTTACCTACCGTTGTGGTCGTCTTCCTGCCTCTATGCACACCTCTGCTCTTCCGCAACTTCCCTCCACGCCTCGCTTTGCGCTTACGCTTCCCTGGCCTGGTCTTGGATGCCGCCTTTGGCTTTGAGACCGGCCCAGGCGTTTCCGCCATCGAGAGTGATCCGGGCAGAAGCAGAGTGGGCGGCACGCTCGGAGTGGTCTGGCAAGAATCCCCGGAACAGGGCGCCGCTACCGCTGGAGGCGCGAATCCGCCTTCGACACGTGCGTCGTAAACGTCCACCTGAGCGTCGGTGTCTTGTGGCACGAGCTGATCCACAGTGGTGAAGAACACATCAAGCCCAGACTCGTCGGTGCCAATCAACTTGACGACGGGCTTTCCCCTGACCATCCCGGTGTCGTGGCCGTCTGAGATCAGACCCACCTGTCGGTTGTGATACTCGTACACGTTCATGACGCCATTCAGTGCCTGTGGTGCAAGGGCGTCCATGCTGGAGAAGAACACGCGAGAGCCATCGGCGGACACCGCCAGACCCGTGATGCGCCCAATCCCGACAGGTATTTCCCGTTCATAGTTCTGAACAGGAATAGTCGCGCTGTATTCGTTTGAATTACCGTCTCCGTTATAGCCCCCTTGACCCCTGGACACGCGCACAAGCGTTTCCGTTGCCGCGTCGTACTCGAACACCTGCCCTGCCTCCGGCCGTCCTTCCTGATCGGGCGTCAGATCAGCCGTGCTCTGAAAAACCAGGAACTGCCCGTCGGGCGTCGCCTGCACAGGCCGACTGTCGTTCGAGCTCCAATCAGATCCATCCCCGGTAGACAGTATCGCGACGAACGAGGTGTGTTCCGCGGGGTTCGTGCAGACGTTTTCGCCACCAGGGCATTCCCTCGAGGACACATACAGGTTGGGCCTGTGCTGGGCCAGAGGGGCCGGCGTCTTCCCTTCCTTGTTCGCGCCCGTCAAAGCACCTTCTGCCACGAAGTACACATGCGATCCGTCCTGCGAGACCCTGGCGACACCCAGCACGCCGGCACCCGACCCGGGGGACAGGTCACCTTCACCACCGTGTGAAACCTGAATCAGGCGTGTCACAGCGCCATTGCCAATGTCGGCCTCATAGAGATCCCGGCCCGTGCCTTCGCCGTTTTCATCGCCGTTGACAAGCGACTGTCTCGTCAGGAAGAATACCCGCGAACCATCCAGCGACGCGCCGACAAAGGACGCTTCCTGGCGTTCTCCTGGACCTTCATTGCGTCCAAGGAGGTTCGTCTCAGCGTTTTCACACGCCCCTGTGCATTTCCTCTCCGGCACGGACAGGGGTGGCTCGGAAACCGCCACGGTATGAGCGGCCATAGTCAACGTCCCCTCAAAACGTGCATACACTTCGTTGACCGGCGGCCCGGGTTTACCGCATTTCGCAGCCGTAAAGAAGGTTGCCGCGCCGCTCGCCGCGACCGCGTTATACATGTCGCCTTCGGCTTCCGAAAAGCTACCAAGATATGTACCGCAATTACTGATCAGTTCACCTTCTCCAACTGTCTTTGGCGCACCTTCATTCTTGATGCCCACAAGCCGCGGTTCCTTGGCATATTCGCCCGTGTATTCATATTCATAGAGCGACGGCAGAACCCCAGCAGCCGTTGTATCACCCGGCCACAGAGAGCTTATTTCTCGTCCCTGGGGCGAGTGCGTGAGGTACAGGGAACGATGCAGATCATCCGAGGCACCAATAACCGCCAGTCCCTCCGCTCCTTCTGACGGTATAAGCGGACCCACGGGCACCGGAGAGCCTCCTGGCGGACGAAGATACACCCCACTAGCTTCGGCCTGGCCTGGCGTAGCGGCGAACACGAGGGTGCTTTGAAAATCTGGACTGATACCGTTTACACTATATGCTGGGAACTCCGAAAACGGGGCGTCTACCGAAGTCGTCGTCGCTTCCCAACCTGTGCGCCCTCGCACGAACTCATATTGCGCCTCAATGGGAGATATATCTTCAGGATCCGAGATGCTGCCACTGGACTGAGCAAGCACCCGTGAGCCGTCTTCAGCGACCCCTACGATGCCCACCTGATATCCCTCCTTATATACAGGAGAGACCAACTCATATGTCCGGCAGTCAAAAAGGCCTGAAGCGATCCCAGACGACCTCGCAGACCGACAACCCGCGACACTCGCACTGCCGACATCAGGCGCGAGCAGGAGGGCCGATACGGCAACCAAGATGGCAAGCAAAGCCGCGTAAAAGCAGGCTTCTCTTTCACGCAACCTCCTGCTTTCACGCAACCTTCTGAGGTTTGAAGTGGAATCACGCATGTGACTGCTAACTAGCATACGGCTCCATATCGCCCTCCACAAGGTATGTCTCCAATTAGCTGGGCGCACGCAGATGCAATACTGAAGATTAGTACACACCACCATAATGCCCACAAGCATCTCATGCACAAGCAGTTGGGGAGCCGCACTCAGCGACCCCCCAACCTTTGTCACACTATAGGTCTATTTTATTGCCCAAACACTCCCCACCGTTCGTTGGTTGCGAGTCTTGCACCATAGATGGCATTGAATATCGCCACTTCATTGTTGAATTTGAGTCCGATTTTTCTCTTTTGTTGTTCGTGTTCGATTTCTTCGATGGGTTCTTCGGGGAAGTTAAGCAGACCTTCTTGAGATTCCTTTTCTATTGGTACGATCTCGGCAGCAACAGCACCTTCGACTGCCGCTTCGCGCACAGGACACAATTCATTGAGTATTTTGATAACGACGAAAGTATTTCCTTGCTGTGGTTCAAATACATCTACGAATTTTTGTTGCGTGCCTTTGGCTTGAGGATTATACGCCAAATACGATTTTGTTTGAGTAGTTTGGATGGGTTCTTCAACTTTGTTACAGACGTTAATGGGTTTGGATTCTGCTTTGCATTGTTCGAAGACGAAACGACCTTTGTCTTGGCCTTGGAAATTGCCTTGGCCTTCGATTGTTGCGCCTTCCGAATAGCTGTTATGGCATATGATTGCTATGGTGTCTGAACCGAGATGCCCTACGAGAATAGGGATCAATTTGGCTTGGGTTTTGACTTGCACTGCTTTGCCTTGCGGAAGCCTTGACCCATTCACGTGCCAGTACGGACCGGCCGCCGACGCCGTCGACGTCGCGATCCCGCTGGCGATGAAGAGAGCCAAGACGCCCAGCAAGGCGACTCTCGTTTTGAACATGCTGCTGCGCTTCCTTTCCCCCGGCCCGAGCCGGGATGATCGTTTGGATTGAGATGCTGCGGATGCTGCCGTCCAAGTCGGCTTCGGCACGCGGTGCAGCCCGATCAAAGAGCCGCGACCACGAGTCGATCGCCTGCACTCCGTTGCACGCGGCCGTCCTGTGGGGGTCTCGGAACCCGCCTCCTGCGGGTTCCCCTGGCGCTGTCGTATCTGGTGTGGTTGGTGTCCTCCTTGGGTCTCGGTTGGCTCTGGATTCGCCCCGATGAGCGGGACAGAGCACGTTATAACACGGCCTCAAGCGCTTAGCAAGACCCTAAACGTCCCGCTATCCGGGATTTCGACGGTCTTTATATGTGCACATCCGCACCAGGTCCCCCTAGACGCCTTCAGCGGAAGTAAGTCCACATAGAGGGATGACCGTAAGCGAACCAGACCACGCACCCCCTGCCAGATATCAAGATTTAGAAAACTTTTAGATTTCGCATCGTTTGAGACACAATTGAAGCCCCAAAGCAGGCCTCCTGGCGCTATTCTTCGCTTCTGATGGGTCGAACAGCTCGCATGAAGCCAATGGGGAGCCGGGGTCGATGACCACGATAGGCGGTCAACCGGGAGCTCCAACCCTGCGGCTGCTTGCCGAGGGATCGACGATCCAGATCCTGAAGGAGTTGGCCGCGGTGAAGGAGCCGTCCGGCGGCCCGCTGCGTCCCAAAGACCTGGAGCACCAACTCCCGGACGTCGCCCACTCCGCCCTGATGCGCCACCTGGCCGAGCTCGCACAACACGGCGCCGTGACGCACGAGCGCACCCCGGGTCTGCCGCCCCGCGCGCACTACTCCCTGACCGGCGCCGGTCATGCCCTGCTGCGGATCCCCGAGGCATCCGAGCGCTGGGAGCGACGATGGTCTTCGGGCGCGCCGGGCACACGCCGCGACCCCCCCGGCGCGTGGCCCCTGCGCCTGCTCGCGGACGAACGCGCACGCGCGATCATGCGCGCGCTCGCCACCACGCCCCTGTCCCCGCTGGACCTCGAGCGCCTCCCCGGCGTGGGCCGCTCGGCCATCCGGCGCAGGCTCGGCCCGCTCGTACTGGGCGGCATCCTCACCCGCGGCGAGAAAGACGGCGAGGTGCGCTACGCGCTGAGCCCCGCCGCCCGCCGCCTGGAGCCCATCGCGCTGCTCGCCGCCCGCTGGGAATGGCAATGGGCGAGGCCCGCGCGCGCGGCTCCCGCGCGGGACCTTCCCGGCCTGGGCGTCTCGCCCTGCCCGGAGGGTTACGCGGCCTGAGCGCCGTGCCGACCGCATGAGCAGCGCCTGCTATACCCTACCCCCGTGGTAGGTATTCAGACCCTGGAGCGCTGCGACGAGGCGCTCCCGCTCCCGGCGCAGGCCGGCGACAGCGCACGGCGGGCACCCGAATGATGTTCTCGACCAAGGCCGAGTATGGCGTGCGCGTGATGGTGGCGCTGGCGCGGCGAGCGCGGATGGCCGACGAGGAGCTGGACCCGGTGCTCCCCCTGGCGGAGATCGCCGAGCGCGAGGGGCTGCCGCTCGCATACCTCGAGCACCTGGTCGCCCGCCTGCGCAAGGCGGGATTGATCGACAGCCGCCGCGGCGCGCGCGGCGGGTACATGCTGGCGCGGCCCGCGCGGGAGATCACGATGGCCGAGGTCGTGGAGGCCCTGGAGGGCTCGATCGCCCCGATCGAGTGCATCTCCCTGGGCGCGGACGGCGAGGTGGTGTGCGCGCGCGAGAGCGACCCTGCGCACGTGTGCCCGACGAAGCTGCTGTGGACGCGCGTGAGGGGCTCGATCGTGAGCACGCTGACGCAGACGACCCTGGCCGATTTATTGAGTCCCACCCACCCGGCGCCGGCAGCAGCGCCCGCGATGACCCCGAACGGCCGCGTGAGCGCCGCAAAACCCGAACCCCTGAGAACTGGAGCCTGAGAGAGCGATATGGCCGAACTGGAGATCACGGATCTGCACGTGCGCACGGAGGACCGCGAGATCCTCAAGGGCGTGAACCTGAATATCGACAAGGGCGAGATACACGCCCTGATGGGCCCCAACGGCTCGGGCAAGAGCACGCTGGCGAATACCCTCCTGGGCCACCCCTCCTACGAGGTCACCGAAGGCAGAATCCTCTTCAAGGGCGAGGACATAACGGCGGCCGAGCCCCACGAGCGGGCCCGCGCGGGCTTGTTCCTGGCCTTCCAGTACCCGGTGTCAATCCCCGGCGTGTCGGTGGCGAACTTCCTGCGTATGGCGATCAACGCCAAGCGCGAGGAGCCGATCGAGGTGAAGGAGTTCCGCACCCAGCTGCAGCACGCCGTCGAGCTGCTGGACGTCGATCGGGCGTTCACCTCAAGGCACCTCAACGACGGCTTCAGCGGCGGCGAGAAGAAGCGCGCGGAGATATTGCAGATGGCGATGCTGGCCCCCGACGTGGCGATCCTCGACGAGACCGACTCGGGCCTTGACATCGACGCCCTGCGCACGGTCGCCGAGGGCGTGGCGCGGCTGCACGAAGAGCAGGGCCTGGGCGCGCTGATCATCACCCACTACCAGCGCATATTGCACTACATAAAACCCGAGTTCGTGCACATCATGCTCGACGGAAGGATCGTGCTGGAGGGCGGCGTGGAGCTGGTGGAGCGCCTCGAGCGCGAGGGCTACGACGAGATCCGCCAGGAGTACGGCGCAGGTGTCTGAGCGCGAGCGCGAAAGCGGGAGCAGAAGCGCGAGCGAGAGCGCGAGCGGAAACGGCGCAGCGGCGCCCGCGGCGGCGGTCAAGCCGGGAAGGCACCGCGAGGCGGCGCTGAACCACGCGCTCGCGGGCAGGGGCGCGGGCGGCGAGGGTCGCCCGCTCGCCGAGCTGCGCGAAGGCGCCCTGGAGGTGTACGAGCGCGAGCCGCTGCCGGTGTGGCGCCGCTCGGGCTTCTGGACGACGACCCTCCAGGAGCTTGAGCTCGAGCGGCTGGAGGTGCGCCGGCACGCCCCCGGCGATCTCGGCGAGGCGCTGAGAGGCGTCCCCGAGCGCCCCCGCGCGGGGCGCATCGTAGCGCGCGATGGCAGCGTGGTGGCCGTGGAGCTCGATCCGGAGCTGGCGGAGAAGGGCGTCGTGCTGTGCCCACTGGAGCAGGCCGCGCAGGAGCACGAGGCGCTGTTCAGCAGTTACTACTCCAAGCGCCTGAGGAGCGACCGCCACAAGCTGGAGGCCGCGAACGCGGCGCTGTGGACCGGCGGAGCGTTCCTGTACGTCCCCCCCGGCGTGGCGATGGAGGATCCGTTCGAGATCGTGTACGCGATCGACGGCGCCGGCGTGGCGCAGTACGCGCGCACGCTCGTGATCGGCGATAGGGGCAGCGACTTCAGGGTGCACGAATACGGCACGGCCGCGGACTTCACCACGGGCCAGGCCCTGCACGCGGGAGCGTTCGAGCTGTACCTGCGCGACGGCGCAAGGTGCCGCCTGGCGCATGTGCACGATTGGGGCAGCGGCGAGGTGTTTGACGTGTCCACGCGCGTGGTGGAGGTGGGCCGCGACGCATTCTGCCACTGGCTGCCGGCCCTCCTGGGCGGCCACGTCGTGCGCGAGCACCTGGAGCTGGCGGTGGGCGAGCCCGGCGGCGACATGGCCTTCCGCGGCGTGTTCTTCGCCGAGGCCCACGAGCTGCTGGACGTGTTCGCGGTGGATCTCCACGAGACGGGCCCGAGCGGCGGCGACGTGCACTGGCGCGGCGCGGCGACGGGCGAGGCGCGCGCGAGCTGCGAGGGCCTGATCCAGATAGACCCGGGCGCCCAGCGCACCCACACCTATCTGCAGATCCACACGATGATGCTCTCCCCGAAGGCGCGCATCGACGCGATCCCGAGCGTGCTGGTGAGCGCGGACGACGTGAGCGCAAGCCACGGCGGCACCGTGGGCGAGCTGGACGAGAGCGCGATCTTCTACATGCAGACGCGCGGCCTGGATCGCGCGAGCGCGGTGCGCGTGATCGTGGACGGCTTCTTCGAGCCGCTGGTGAGCGAGCTTCAGGATGCGCCCCTGGAAGAGCTGGTGCGCGCGAAGGTGGCGGCGAAGCTCGCGCGCGCGAGCGAGGACATACGGGAGTATGCGCAGACCAGGTGAAGGCATTTTTTTAAGAGGGACCCCACAGGGGTCCCGCGATGGCCGCGTCGTTGCGAAAGAGCGGTGGTCGTGAAGATGGCTGCTGAGAGCGCGATCGCGGCCGTGGACCTTGGCGTACGCGCGGACTTCCCGATATTGGAGCGCGAGTGGGACGGAAGGCCGCTGATCTACCTCGATTCGGCCGCGACGAGCCAGAAGCCGCGCGCGGTGATCGAGGCCGTCGCGGGGCACCTGGAAAGGCACAATGCGAACGTGCATCGCGGCGTGTATGCGCTGGCGCAGGAGGCCGACGCGGCATACGACGGCGCGCGGCGGCGGGTGGCAGGGTTCGTGCGCGGCGAGCCGGCTACGACGATCTTCACCAAGAACGTGACCGAGGCGATCAACCTCGTGGCCTATGCGTGGGGCCGGGCGAACGTGGGCGCGGGCGATGCGGTCCTGATCACCACGATGGAGCACCACGCGAACATCGTGCCGTGGCAGGTGCTGTGCCGCGAGACTGGCGCGGAGCTGCGTTACCTGGAGGTGGACGAGCACGGCGTGCTGGACCCCGCGCAGCTGGATGCCGAGCTGGAACGCGGAGACGTGCGCCTGGCGGCCTTCACGCACGTGTCGAATGTGCTGGGCACGATCAACCCCGTGGCGGAGATGACGGCGAGGGTGCGCGCGGCGGGCGCGGTGTCGCTGGTGGATGGCGCCCAGGCGGTCCCGCACATGCCTGTCGATATCGGAGCCGTGGGCGCGGACTTCTACGCCTGGACGGGCCACAAGGCGCTGGGCCCGACGGGCATCGGAGTGCTGCACGGCCGCCGCGAGCTGCTGGAGGAGATGCCCCCCTTCCTGACGGGCGGCGACATGATCGCCTCGGTGGACTTCCAGAGCGCGACCTGGAACGAGCTGCCGTACAAGTTCGAGGCGGGAACCCCCCCCGTGGCCGAGGCCGTGGGATTGGGCGCGGCCGTGGAGTACCTCTCGACCCTCGGCATGGAGCGCGTGCGCGAGCACGAGCGGGCGCTGACCGCCCACATGCTGAGGCGCCTGGGCGAGGTCCCGGGACTGCGCGTCGTGGGCCCCCCCGAGGCGGCGCGCCGCGGCGGCCTGGCCTCGTTTGCGATCGAGGGCATGCACCCCCACGACGTGGCCGAGCTGGCCGATCGCGGGGGAGTGTGCATCCGCGCGGGACACCACTGCGCCCAGCCCCTGATGCGCCGCCTGGGCATGAGCGCGACGGCGAGAGCGAGCGTGGGCGTCTACAGCACGCCGCAGGACATCGATGCCCTCGTGGCGGCCCTGGCCGCCGGCCGCAAGGTGTTCGGCCTGTGATGCGCAGGCGCCGCCATCTCAAACCCACCCCAGCCTCCCGCGCGCGAGCACGCTGATGGACGACCTCTACCGCGATTACATCCTCGACCACTACAAGCGCCCGAGGAACTTCGGCGAGCTGGACCCCCACGACCTCGAGGCGGTGGAGCACAACCCGCTGTGCGGCGACGAGCTGGGCGTGCACATCCGCGTGCAGGACGGAAAGGTCGCCGATCTGCGCTTCCACGGCCACGGCTGCGCCATCAGCCAGGCCGCGGCCTCGATCGCCAGCGAGGAGCTGAAGGGCATGTCCGTCGAGGAGATCGGCGAGCTGGGCGCCGACTGGATGATCGACCTGCTGGGCATCCCCGTATCGGCGACGCGGCGCAAGTGCGCGCTGCTGAACCTCAAGGTGGTGCGCGGCGCCGTGACCGGCGACGCCGCCTGGCCGGCCTGAGCGCCCGAGAGAACCATCCTCGGAGCGGCGTAATGTGGCCCGCATGGGCTCGCTGACATCTCTGCACCCATGAACCGGCCCGGCGCGAAGGGCCCGGCGGTCGGCGCGCTGCTCGCGACCGCAGCGGCGGTCGAAAAGCTCGGAGCACGAGGCATATCCACCAAGGAAGCTGAGTAGCTGCCGCAAAACCGGCATGTCATGGTCCGCAATCCACGCAAGGCCAGCCGAGGCGCACAGCGCCGCCTGCTGATTGGGCGCACCGACGGCGACCGTATCCTGACGCTCGTGGTCGAGCGAACCATCGATCCGAGCACCTGGCTGATTGTCACGGCCTGGTCTGCGACGGATATTGAGCGTAGAATCCTCAAGGATTGAGCGATGAGCAAGAATCCCTGGACAGATCCAGACCCCCAGCCAGGTGACTTCGATGCCGACCTGGCCACGATTGAGCCCAGCTGCGTCGAGGTCCAAGAGGGGCGCCCAGATGCCCGGTTGACGATCCTCGTTGGCGTCAAGCGCGAGGATGCAAAGCGCCTAGAGCGGATCGCCACGGAGCGCGGGCAGCGCGTCGACGATGTCGTCACCGACCTGCTGCGCGACGCGGAGCGGCATGCTGCGTAGCGCGTGGGGGCGCGTGTGACTGGCGCCTGGCCCGCCTGAACCGCTACCCCGCGCCGCCGGCCTCGGCTTCGATCGCGCGCTCCACGTCCCGGCCCTTGGCCGTGAGCGTCCAGGAGTTGGGCTCGCCCTTGGCGGGCCCCTCCCCCACGTTGGCGATCAGCCCCAGGTGCTCCAAGCGCGCGAGCAGCTTGGAGATCTGCCCCTGGTCGGACACCCCGGCGCTGTCCGCGATCTGGCGGTTGCTCGCCCCGGGCGCGGCGGCGATCGCCACCAGCACCCTGATCGTGCGGTAGGTGAGGCGCATGTCCAGATCGCGCAGCGGATCGACGGCCGGCCGCGTGATGGCGCGCGGTGCGGGCGCGGGCCGCTCGAGCTCCCTGCGCGCAGCGGCGGTGCCGAGGTAGGGCATGACGATCATGCTCATGAAGGGATTGACCAACGCCAACAGCGGCCCCGGCACCCTTCGCGCGGACGCGCCGGCCCCCGGCTCTCTGCGCAAAGAGGCGCCCCCGCCCCCACTCTCCGCAGGCGAGGAGACCGCCCGCGGGACACCGCCTCCCTGCCACGTGCGCCGCTCCAGCATGCGCGCGTGCACGACGTTGAAGACCGCGCCGACGACCCCGTCCGCCGCGAGCGGCGGCGGCTCCCGCCCCGCCCTGCCCTCTAGGCGCCCCTCGTCCACAGCGGCGACGAGCGCGTCCATCAGCTCCATGCGCCGCTCGAGCGCGCGCGGACCGGCGCCGAGCGCGTCGACGACCAGCAGCGCCCCCAGCCCGGGCTGCTCGTCGAAGAATCCCAGCAGCGCGGCGAGCCCCGCACGGACCCGCTCACGCCACGCGCGCTCTATCCCGTACGCCGGCAGCACGGCCTCCCTTGCCCGCGCGAGGGCGTAGTCGAACGCCGCCAGGAAGCAGTCCTCGCGGTCCTCGAAGTGTTCGTAGAACGTGCGGCGCGAGATCCCCGCCCGGTCCACGATGTGCGCGACCGACGCCCGCGGCGCCCCCCGCTCGGAGGCGACCTCGACCATCGCGTTGAGCATCCTCGTGCGCTGGATCGCGGACACGCGCTCCTGTCCGCTGTCCCGCCGCCCCGAGCCGGGGCGGGATGAGGACCCCGGCCGCGCCAACCCCGGCCGCGCCGACTTCGACTCCGGCCGCGCCGACTCCGACCCCGGCCGCGCCGCCCCCGTCCGGCCGGAACGCTGCCGTGCTCCGCTGCGGCTGCCACGAGCGCTCACGAGCGCGACCGCCATCCCTACTTCCCTGCCTTCCGGCGCTTCGCCTTCTTCTTCGGCTTCGCCTTGCCGCAGCCCGTGACGGCGATCTTCACGTTCTGCTTGATGACCGCGCCGTTCTGACCAGTGATCGTGAAGGGCATCGAAAGCGACGTGCCGCAGAGGCTGCCCCTGGCCTTGGCGGGCAGGACGGTCGCCAGCGCGGAGTGCGGACCCTCGGGGAGACTCAACTGGAAGGAGCTGATCGGGGCGTCGGGGACGCTGGCGAACTTGCTGCTCGTGATCCCGTGCCTGATGTTGACGCTGCCGACCAAGTCGAGCGTAACGCCTTCGTCCTGGAAGACGATCACCACGTCCGGGAACGCCGCGCCACCGTGGGAGACGAGGTACACCGGGCCCGTCGCCGGGGAGGCCAGGACCGGCGTGGTCGCGGTGGCGATCCCGATGTTCGAGCCCGCGGGGCAACTCGCGGGGTTCACAGCGAACGCCGTTTCCGTGCACGCCTGCTGGATCGTCGTCAAACGCGAGGGCAACTGCTTGGGCAAGACCACCCCCACAGACTTGATGTTCGCCTGCGCCCCCTTGGGATAGGTGGTCTTCACCGTCAGGCTCGCACCACCGTGCTTGCTCGTCCTCGCCTGCGTGGAGACGGTGAAGACGGGGTGAAACGGGAGTTCGCCGCACCCACCGACCTGGAAACGCGAGGAGACGCTCGCGCTCGCGCCCGCGGTAGAGGACAGGACACCCGTGATCGCCATCGGAGTGCAGTTCGTCGGGTTGAAAGTGAACCCCGGACGATCCAGGACCACATCCACCCTGCGCACCCGCAGCGGGATGCCATCGAGGATCGTCGGCAGCGGATCCGAGACCGCCGTGACCTGCGCGGTATGCGGATCGATCCGGATCGACTGACGCACCACCACCGTACCCAGGTCAAACGGACCCGCGACCGCCGGGACCTCCACCACCAACCCGTAGGGCCCACCGTTATACGGACCGGTCAGATACGCCTTGCCGGAGACGAAGTATGGGTCCGGGCCGACACCCGCACCCGCCGTGACGCTCCCCACCCGCGAGGCTTCCGGGCACGTACCCGCATTCGCCTGGGCATCCGGGCACAGGGGGATCCCCGCGATCTTCCCCAACAACCCCGGCGGCAGGCTCGCCGACACACCCGCGAAGTTCTGTTCCCCATCGCTCCTTGAGAGAGACAGCGTGAACGGGGAGAACCCCCCCGCCTGCGGGTTCTCCGTACCAGCCGTGAACATGGGCGCGAAGCCTGTCACGCAACCCGAGGTGATCGGGAAGCTGCTTGAGGGCGTGGCGTCGGGCCCGGAGTCCGGTGCGGACCACGGCATCAGATCACTCGTCGTGGTGTACGTCCCGCAGCCCTCGGGGGTCGCAAGGGCACTGCGGGGACCACCGAAGAAATGGAGCTTCAGGTCGCTGAAGGGGAACTGCGGAGCATCTTCGAACACCCCCGTGACCTGGCCCGACACAGGATCCAGGGTCAGCTCCCCCGGGACCTTCACCACCACACCCGTCGCGGGATCGTCGATCACGACATAACCCGCCAGCAGCGAATGAAACGGGTTTTCGTTCTGCGCCGCCAGATAGATCGAGCCGACAAGCGTGCCCGGCAGCGCCGGAGTGCTCACTTCCACCGTCCCGATCCGCGAGGATTCCGGACAGGTCGGCGCCAAGGCGCTGCCCAATCCGATCTGTGCTTCCGTGCAGACCCCCAGGCCACCCGCCGCGGACGGGTTGATCGTCAACCCCGCCGGCAACCTCACCACCGCATCACGCAACGGCGGCGTCGCCAAGGAACCCGGATCCTCGCTCTGCGGGACCCTCAGCTCGACTTCCAGGCCCGTCGGACTGTCCGCCACCGCCGTTTCCGGCTGAACACTCAACGACGGAGCGAAGCGCAGCTCATTACAACCCGTCACCGGCGGGGACTGCGCGGCGGTCCCGACCCACGCGGGGTCGCTGAAGTCCGGGGAGCCATCCGCGCTATAGCGACCCGGGTTCTGCCACGAATCCATATGGATGCTCGTTACCAGCGGTTCGCCCGAGCAGTCCGAGGGGTTCGTGAAGAACGCGACCGGGGTGTTCCCGGTGCCATCCCTTTCCGCCGGATTGCCGAAGAACGTCGCCAGGACACCCGTCAGCTGGACCTGCGGGATTTCCCGCGTCGTGGTCCGCAGCACATAACCCCCAGGGGTCGGCACGACACTCCCATACAACACGTGCGACCCCCGCAGGAAATCATAGAAGCCGAACTCCGCCGCGACGCCGTGCTCAGGCACCATGCTGTAGAGCGGAACATCGAGCGAATCAGCAGGCGTCGACGCTATCGACCCTTCCTCCCTGGGATACGTATGAATGTGCCCCACCACAGTATCGGCAGGACAATGCGCTTCAGAGGCGAGCTGCGCGAGCGTGCACTCAGGCGCCGCGACCGCGCTGCCGAGCACACCCAACGGGAGATCCACCACTATGTCCCTGACATCCTGCACACTCGTCACAACAGGAATCGTCCGTTCGCCGGGGTCGGGGGCGAGCCTGATGTCGCTGTTGA
>CAZOQI010000010.1:0-22808 GCA_964582105.1 uncultured Solirubrobacteraceae bacterium | reverse complement strand
CACCAGCACCGGCTGGCCACCCGCGTGGCGCTCGGCGATCTCGCGCACGACGGCGCTCCACTTGCCCTCTTTGGTCTTGTAGACCTGATCGTTGCGATCGTCGCGGACCATCGGCATGTTGGTGGGGATCTGCACCACCGGCAGCTCGTAGATCTTCATGAACTCGGTGGCCTCGGTCAGCGCCGTGCCGGTCATGCCCGAGAGCTTGTCGTAGAGGCGGAAGTAGTTCTGGTAGGTGATCGTGGCCAGCGTCTGGTTCTCCTCCTGCACGCGCACGCCCTCCTTGGCCTCGACCGCCTGATGCAGGCCCTCCGACCAGCGCCGCCCGTCGAGGATGCGCCCGGTGAACTCGTCGATGATCTTCACCTCGCCTTCGATCACCGCATAGTCCACGTCGCGCTTGTACAGCGACTCCGCGCGCAGGGCCTGGTTGAGGTGGTTGACCAGATGGCCGTTCTCGGCGCGGTAGAGGTGGTCGACGCCGAGGAAGCGCTCGGCCTTGGCCACGCCCTGCTCGCTGACGGACACCGTCTTGTGCTTCTCGTCGAACTCGAAGTCGAAGTCCGCCATGAACTCCTTCTTGGAGCGCGGGTCCATGCCTTCGGGCGTCTTGCCCGCCACCATCCGCGGGGCCAGGCGCGCGAACTGCGCGTACAGGTCGGCCGCCTGTTCGGGCGCGCCGGAGATGATCAGCGGCGTGCGCGCCTCGTCGATGAGGATGTTGTCGACCTCGTCCACCACCGCGAAGGGATGCCCGCGCTGGACTTTTTCGGAGAGCTCCTTGGCCATGTTGTCGCGCAGATAGTCGAAGCCGAACTCGGAGTTGGTCCCGTAGACCACGTCGCAGGCGTAGGCCTGCTGCTTGTCCTCGTAGGGCTGCATGTTCTGGAGCACCCCCACGGAGACGCCCAGCGCGTTGTAGATGGGGCTCATCCATTCCGCGTCGCGGCGGGCGAGGTAGTCGTTGACCGTCACCAGGTGCACGCCCTTGCGTTCGCCGGGGTGGATGGGGTTCTTATCCCTCACCGCGAGCGAGTTGAGCACGACCGCGAGGGTCGCCGTGAGCGTCTTGCCCTCGCCCGTCTTCATCTCCGCGATGCAGCCGTCGTTGAGCGCCATGCCGCCGATCAGCTGCACGTCGAAGTGGCGCATGCCCATTGTGCGCCTGCCGGTCTCGCGCACGATCGCGAAGCACTCCGGCAGCAGCGCGTCCAGCGACTCCCCCTGGCGGGCGCGTTCGCGCAGGGCGTCCATGCGCTCGCCCAGCTCCGCGTCGCTGTCGTGCTCCAGCTCGGCCTCGAAGGCCCCGATCAGCGCGACGCGCTTCTCATAGGACTTGAACTTCTTCGCCTCGCCGACGTTCAGTGCGCGATCCAGGAGGGACATGCCCTCAGGGTATCGCCTCCCGCCGAGCTCCAAGCAACCTCGACGTCGCCCGGAACGCCTCAGCCCGTCGCCGACAGCCCGGGCGAGGACCGCGGCAGGGTCCTGGCCGCCGCAGCGCGGGACTCCCGCCGCTTGCGCCGCTTGTCGCGGTGGCGCTTGACCTGCCTGGAGAGCTCCTCGACGACGAGATTGAGCGAGTGGAGCATGTCCGGCGAGGCGTCGCGCGCGCGCAGCGTGATCCCCTTGAGATACAGCGTGGCCTCGGCCACCTGCGAGTCGGCGACGCGCGGGTTGCGCTCGGCGAAGATCTCAAGCTCCAGGCGGGCCAAGGGCGACACCTGGCGTGAGACCTTGCCCAGGCGCCGCTCGGCGTGGCTCCTGAAATCGTCGCTGACCGGGACGTTGCGGCCCTTGATGTCGATCTGCATCAGGACACTCCTTTCGTGGTCATGACTTTCCCCCTGCCCCTCTCAGGCTCCTGCGATCCTACGCCTGCACCCGGCGGTTGTCTACCCTTCTCGGCGAATGGCCACGCCCGTCGTGTGGACGCTGGAGCCCGGGGTGCTGATCGGATCGGCGCTCGCGGGCGGTGTCTACCTGCGCCGCTGGCTTGCGGTGCGCCGTGTTTCCGACCACCCCGCCAAGGACGCACCGGCGTGGCGGCTGTGCTGCTTCGCGGGCTCGCTGCTGATGGCGCTGGTCGCGCTGGTCTCCCCCGTGGACTCCCTCGCCGACGACCTCTTCTCGATGCACATGCTCCAGCACATGCTGCTGCTCGACCTCGTCCCGATCCTGGCGATCCTGGGCCTGAGCAAGGTGATGCTGCGCCCGATCACACGCGCGGTCTCGGACCTGGAGCGCCGCGCCGGCCCCCTGGCGCACCCCGCCTTCGCGGTGACGGCCTACGTGGCGGTGATCTGGACGTGGCACGTCCCCGCCGCCTACGACCTGGCCCTGCGCCACCCGGCGGTGCATGTGCTGGAGCACGTGAGCTTCCTCGCCGTGGGCTCGCTCTACTGGTGGCACCTGCTCTCGCCGATCCGCGCGCGCATGCGCCTGGGCGGCATGGGGCCGGTCGTGTACATGGGCAGCACGAAACTGCTCGTGGGCGCCCTGGGCATGGGCCTGGCCTTCGCCCCCGCCGCCCTCTACCCCTACTACATCCACCACGCCCGCGTGTGGGGCCTCAGCGCCCACGACGACCAGGCGATCGCCGGCGTGATCATGGCCGTCGAGCAGTCGATCGTGATGGGCCTCGCTTTGGCCATCCTCTTCATGAAGATGCTCACGGAGTCCGAGCGCGAGCAGCAGCGCATAGAACGCTTTCCTGAGAGTTTCGTCTCAGCTCGTGAGTAGGGTCGAGCCCGCCTGCCAGTGGCAGGCGCTGCCCCCGTAGCTCAGTGGATAGAGCGCTCCTATCGCAGGGTAGAGGTCCCGGGTTCGAGTCCCGGCGGGGGCATTTGTCTTTTCCGCCGGGACTTTGCTGTAGCATGGGGAATGCGATAGGAGTGTTCGCTGAGCTGGACCGAAGCCCGAGTGCTGCGAGTCCACACAGCACTTTGGAGGGTCCGCTTTGGCGGGCCCTCCTTTTTTCTACCCTTGGCGCACCCGCAGGCTCTGAAGGATCCCCGCGTGCCCGGCTATCGCTCCGATCAGGATGGCCCCAGGGACGACGTTGGTGCCGGGGAAGACGATCGAGTCGCGCAGCTGCGCGCCATCGCCGACGCGGGCTCCGTCGCCGAGCACGAGCGGCCCCATGAGGCGCACGCCCTTGCCTATCTGCACGTCGTGGCCGATCCAAGCCTGCCCGTCGATCTCCAGGTCCTCCGGCAGAACCCGCTGCTCCCCCGCAAGGATCACACCCGGGCGCGCTTCGTGCCCATCGACCTGCAGGTGCAGCTCCCCGCGCAGCGCGTCGAAGGTGCCTTGGCGCAGCTCGGCCAGCGAGCCGACGTCGTTCCAGTAGTCGCGGATCTGGTGGATGTGAAAGGGGACGTCGTTGGCCAACAGCGCCGGGAAGACATCCTGCGCCCAGTCGGCGAAGGGGCGCTGGGGGAAGTAGTCGAAGATGGCGGGCTCGAAGATGTAGATGCCGCAATTGCCCAGATCCGAGAGCGCTTCGTCGGGCTCGGGCTTCTCCTGAAAGCCGGTGATGCGCCCCTCGTGGTCGTGCAGCACCACGCCGTACTCGCGCGTGTCGGAGACCTGCTTGACCGCCAGCGTGGCGATCCCCCCGGCCGCCCGGTGGCGCGCGACGAAGGCGCCGAGGTCGATGTCGGTGAGCGCGTCGCCGGAGATGACGAGGAATGCCTCCTCGCCGAAGAAGTCCCGGCAGGCGCGCACGCCCCCCGCTGTGCCCAGAAGCTCCTCCTCGCAGCTGTACTCCAGGCGATCGCCGAAGTGCTCGCGGATCGAATCGGGGAAGTGGTGCAGGTTGGCGATCACGTCCTCGAAGCCGTGGCGATCGAGCAGATCGAGGATGTGCGCCATCACCGGCCGGTCGAGCACCGGCACCATCGGTTTGGTGATCTCGTAGGTGAGCGGGCGCAGGCGCGTGCCGAGGCCGGCCGCGAGGACCATCGCCTTCATGCGATCAGTAGCGGTAGTGATCGGGCTTGTAGGGCCCGGCGACGGGGACGCCGATGTAGGCGGCCTGCTCCGCTGAGAGCGTGGTGAGCCTGACCTGCAGCGCGTCGAGGTGCAGGCGCGCGACCTTCTCGTCGAGGTGCTTGGGCAGCACGTAGACGCGCTTCTCGTACTCGTCGTTCTTGCTGAAGAGCTCGATCTGCGCGATCGTCTGGTTGCTGAAGGAGTTGCTCATCACGAACGAGGGGTGCCCGGTGGCGTTGCCGAGGTTCAACAGGCGCCCCTCGGAGAGCAGGATGATGGCGTGGCCGTCGGGGAAGACCCACTCGTCCACCTGCGGCTTGATGTTGATCTTCTCGATCCCCGGGGTCCGCGCCAGGCCGGCGATGTCGATCTCGTTGTCGAAGTGGCCGATGTTGCCGACGATCGCCTGGTGCTTCATCTGCGCCATGTGCTCGGCGCGGATGATGTCGCGGTTGCCGGTGGCGGTGACGAAGATGTCGGCGTCGGCCACGACTTCCTCCAGCGTGCGCACGCTGTAGCCCTGCATCGCCGCCTGCAGCGCGCAGATGGGATCGATCTCGGTGATGGTCACGCGCGCGCCCTGGCCGCGGAGGGACTCGGCGCAGCCCTTGCCGACGTCGCCGAAGCCGCAGATGACGGCCAGCTTGCCGGCGATCATGACGTCGGTGGCGCGGTTGATGCCGTCCACGAGCGAGTGGCGGCAGCCGTAGAGGTTGTCGAACTTGGACTTCGTCACGGAGTCGTTGACGTTGATGGCCGGGAACAGGAGCGTGCCCGCCTCGGTCATCTCATACAGGCGGTGCACCCCCGTGGTGGTCTCCTCGGTGACGCCCATGATGCCCTGGCCGATGCGCGTCCAGCGCTGGGGGTCCTCGGCGAGCGAGCGCCGCAGCAGCGCCAGTACGACCTGGAACTCCTCGGAGTGGATGAGGCCGTCTTCGTCCATCCCGTCTTCGTCCACCTCGGGCACCACGCCCGCGGCCTCGTACTCGGTGCCCTTGTGCACGAGCAGCGTGGCGTCGCCGCCGTCGTCGAGGATCATGTTGGGGCCCGAGGCTCCAGGCGTCCCATCCTCTCCGGGCCAGCGCAGAGCCTGCTCGGTGCACCACCAGTACTCCTCCAGGGTCTCCCCCTTCCAGGCATACACCGGCACCCCCCGCGGTTCCTGCGCCGTGCCGTCCGGTCCGACCGCGACCGCCGCCGCGGCATGGTCCTGCGTGGAGAAGATGTTGCAGCTGCACCAGCGCACCTCCGCGCCGAGCGCCGTGAGCGTCTCGATCAGGACGGCGGTCTGGATGGTCATGTGCAGCGAGCCGGTGATGCGCGCGCCCTTCAGAGGCTGCTGCGCGGCGTACTCGGCGCGGATCGACATCAGGCCGGGCATCTCGTGCTCGGCGAGCGTGATCTCCTTGCGCCCGAAGCCGGCGAGCGAGAGGTCGGCGACCTTGAAGTCGTCTTTGATGGCGGTGGCGGTTGGGGTCATGCGCGGCAGTCTATCGCGCGGCCAGTTCCGCCTTGAGCTGCTCGAGGAGCCTGACGGGCCCCGGGTCCACCCCGCGCAGCGCGGCGAGGTAGATAGACACCAGATCCCCCAGCAATACAAGCGAGAAGACCCGCTCGACCGTGGTCTCCCCGCGTGTCTCCAACCGGAAGCTGGCGGCGGCGGAGTCGGCGATCAGGCGCTCGGTGAGCTCCATGCGCGCCTTCACGCGCGGGTGGGCGTCGCAGTCGTCGAGGAACACCGCGGAGAAGCGCCCGACGTCGGGGGCGCCCTCCCAGCCCACGAGCTCGTTGTGGTCGAGCTCGGGCAGTTCGTGGAAGAAGCAGGGCTGCTTGGCGTTCTCGTTGATCTGCGTCTTCCAGCGATAGGCGATCGGCACGGTGAGGCCGGCGCCGGCGATCACCGGAGCGGTGCCCAACAGGCCGCGCGCGATCTCCTTGGCGAGCGAGTCCTCGGGGGCGTCGGGCCCCCACTCGGCCACCAGCTGCTCGGCGTGCGAGGCGGCCACGTCGATCTCCGATGTCAGGCGCGGTCCGGAGCCGCACAGCGCGGCGACCTCCAGCGCGGCCACGGTCATGTAGGCCACGGCGGCGCGCGGTTGAAAGCCGCCGGGGAGCGGGATCACGGGCACGCCATCCTCGCGCGCCATCTCCGCCAGGCGCCCGCCGGTGGTGACCACCATGCGTTGCGCGCCGAGCGCCCCGGCGGACTCGTAGCAGGCGAGCGTCTCCTCGGTGTTGCCCGAGTAGGAGGCGCACAGCACGGTCGTATCGGGGGTCGTCCACGGCGGCAGGCCGTAGGCGCGCGTGACGAAGATGGGCCGCGAGGAGTGATCGCCCAGCGCCGCGCGCGCCAGGGCGCCGCCGATCGCCGAGCCGCCCATGCCGGCCACGACGAGGCCGCCGGGCGTGTCCCACTCGTTCATGATCGCGGACTCCACGCGCCAGAGCGCGTCGCGCAGGTGCTCGGGCAGGCCCAGGACCTCCTCCAGCTGTCCGGAGCGGTCGATCTGGGCGATGGCCTCGCGCGAGAGGGTCATCGTGTCCTCAGGCACAAGCGGGTGGCGCAGCCGGCCGGATGCCGGCGAGCTGGGCCCCTCGCTTATCCCAGTCAAAAGCGCAGCGCTCCGTCGGGAAGGGTCACGCCAGGAAAGATACGCGCACCGTGGTCGATGATGTTCTCAGAGCCCACCGTGACCCCCTCGCCCAGGACGGCTCCGCCGAGGATCTGCGTGCCCTCGCCCACGTGGCAGCCGGCGGCGACGATGCAGTTGCGCAGCGTGCAGCCCGCGCCGATGTCCACTCCGCCCCACAGCACCGCACGCTCAACGGTGGCGTTGGCGCCGATCTCCACGCCCTGCCCAAGCACCACCAGGCTGCCCACGTGGGCGCCAGAGGCGATCTTCACGCCGCGCTCGATCACCGCGGGCGGGATCACGCGGCCCTGTATCCCATCTCGCTCGGCGATGGCCAGATAGCCGCTGCCCAGGCGCTCCTGCACCGCCGTCTTCACGTTGCCCTCGATGATGTCGAAGGTGCCCTGGAGGTAGCGCCCCGGCGTGCCGATGTCAAGCCAGTAGCTCTCGGAGGGATGGCCGTAGAGGCCGTTGCCGATCAAGAGCGGCCACACCTCGCGCTCGATCGAGACGTTGCGATCGGGCGGGACCAGCTCGAGGACGTCGCGCTCGAGCACGTAGGCGCCGGCGCTGATCATGTTGGTGCGGGACTGAATAAGAGGGGCCCGGCTCGCCAGCCTTTGGCTGGCTGCGCCACCCCCTATGTGATCCGAGGAGGGCTTCTCCACGAAGTCCTTGACGGAGTTGTCCGGCGCGAGGTGCACGAGGCCGTAGGCGGTGGGGTCGGGCACGGGCACCAGGGCCAGCGTGGCCTGCGCCCCCGTACGCTCGTGCTGGGCGATCTGCGAGGACAAATCGATGTCGGTGAGCACGTCGCCGTTGAGCATCAGAAAGCGCTCGTCGAGCATCGACTCGGCGTACTTGAGCGCCCCCGCGGTGCCGCGCGGGTCGGGCTCCTCCACGAAGCGCAGCCGCACCCCCACCCCGGAGCCGTCGCCGAGCACGTTGCGTACGCTGGTGGCGAGGAAGCCGCAGGACATGATCACGTCGTCGATGCCGTGCTGGCGCAGCCATTCGAGCATGAAGACGATGAAGGGCCGGTCCACCAATGGCACGACGGGCTTGGGCACGGTGGAGGTGAGCGGGCGCAGGCGCGTGCCCTCGCCGCCGACCAGGATCACGGCCTGCATCGAGCGGACACCACCCTTCGCATGGAACCGGCGGCGATCGCGCGCACGACCCGCAAACCCCTCCCTGCCCCGCCCCGGACAGACATCTCACCGTGCGCGGCCATCACCCTCTCCCGATCCCCTCATAGACGAGCCCCGCGGCGCGAACCGCGTCGGGATCCAGAGCGTTGCGCCCGTCGATCACGAGGTCTCCTTTCATCGCCGCGGCGACCGCCCCCCAGTCGAGCTCCAGAAACTCGGGCCACTCGGTGACGAGGATCAGCGCGTCGGCGCCTTCCACCGTGTCCATCGCGCTGTCGGCATAGTCGAGCTGCGGCATCAGCTTGCGCGCCTGCGCCTCCGCGATTGGATCGAACGCGCGCACGTGCGCGCCCTCGGCCTGCAGGCGTGCGGCCAGCACCAGCGAGGAGGCCCCGCGCATGTCATCGGTGTTGGGCTTGAAGGCGAGCCCCAGCAGCCCGACGTGCCTGCCGGCAAGCTCGCCGAGGTGACGCTCGAGCTTGGCCACGACCCTGCGCTTCTGCATCTCGTTGACCTCGATCACGGCGTTGAGCAGCTGGAAGTGGTAGCCGGAGTTGCCGGCCAGGAGCTTCAGGGCGCTCACATCCTTGGTGAAGCAGCTGCCGCCATAGCCCAGGCCCGCCTGGAGGAACTTGGGGCCGATCCTCCCATCCAGCCCCATCCCCCGCGAGACCTCCACGACATCGGCGCCGAGGTGCTCGCAGACATTGGCGATCTCGTTGATGAAGGAGATCTTGGTCGCCAGGAAGGCGTTGGCCGCCAGCTTGATCATCTCGGCGCTGGCGATGTCGGTGCGCACGAGCGGCGCGTGCAGGGGCTCATACAGGCGCAGGACCGCATCGCCCGCCCAGTCGCCGTCGTCGCCGATGACGACCCGGTCGGGACTCATGAAGTCCCTGACGGCGGAGCCCTCCTTGAGGAACTCGGGGCAGGAGACGTAGCTGAAGCCCCCTCGGCCCCGCTCGCGGAAGATGCGCTTGACGTTCGCGCCGGTGCCGCAGGGCACGGTGGACTTCATCACGAGCGCGTGGCGATCGGAGGCGGGCATCGAGTCGACCACCTGGTGCACGGCGGAGAGGTCGGCGTCGCCGGAGTGCGTCGGCGGAGTGCCGACGGCGACGAACAGCAGCCGGCAGTGCTCCAGCGCATCGCCCAGCTCGGTGGAGAAGCGCAGGCGCTGCGAGTTGCGCGCGAGCAGCTCCTCCAGACCGGGCTCCCAGATCGGCACCTCGCCGCGCCGCAGGCGGGCGATCTTCTCCGCGTCGATGTCCACGCACCACACGTGGCTGCCCAGCTCGGCGAAGCCGGCGGCAGTGACGAGGCCCACGTAGCCGGTGCCGATGACGCCCACGGGCTCGCGGCCGGCCGTCGGCGCCGCGATCGGCTCGCGCTGCGGCTCAGGCGGCGCCATCTAGGGGAGTGGCTTCCTTGAGCAGCAAAAGGGCGCGGTTGTCGGCGAACTGCAGGTAGCCCTCGTCCTGGGCGAAGCGCACGACGTCGCTCTCCGAGCGATACAGGCGCAGCTCCGCGGGCGCGAGCATGGCGAGCACCGGCTCGTGCTGCGCGAGGATGCCGATGGAGCCCACGGCGGTGCGCGTGGAGAGCATCTCGACGTCACCGCTGAACAGCTCCCCCTCGGGGGTGAGGACCTCCACTGCGAACGTGGTGCGAGCCATCGTCAGGACCGAGCCATCTCTAGCGGGCGTCCTCGAGGACCTGCTCGATGGTCCCCTTGAGGAAGAAGGCGCGCTCGGGGACCTCGTCGTGCCTGCCCTCGATGATCTCCTGGAAGCCCCTGATGGTCTCGGCGATGGGCACGTAGGCGCCGGGGGTGCCGGTGAACTGTTCGGCCACGAAGAAGGGCTGGGAGAGGAAGCGCTCGACCTTGCGCGCGCGCTGCACGATCACCTTGTCCTCGTCGGAGAGCTCGTCGATGCCGAGGATGGCGATGATGTCCTGGAGCTCCTTGTAGCGCTGGAGGATCTCCTTGACGCGGTTGGCCACGCGGAAGTGGTCCTCGCCGAGAATGTCGGGCTTCAAGATGGTCGAGGTCGAATCGAGCGGATCGACGGCCGGGTAGATGCCCTTCTCGGAGATCGCCCGCGAGAGCACGGTGGTCGCATTGAGGTGCGCGAACACCGAAGCCGGCGCGGGGTCTGTCAAGTCGTCGGCGGGCACGTAGATGGCCTGCACCGATGTGACGGATCCCGTGCGCGTAGAGGTGATGCGCTCCTGCAGCTGGCCCATCTCGGTCTCGAGCGTGGGCTGATAGCCCACCTGCGAGGGCATGCGCCCCAAAAGCGCGGAGACCTCGGAGCCGGCCTGCACGAAGCGGAAGATGTTGTCGATGAAGAGCAGCACGTCCTGACCCTGATCGCGGAAGTGCTCGGCCATCGTCAGGCCCGAGAGCGCCACGCGCATGCGCGCGCCGGGCGGCTCGTTCATCTGCCCGAAGACGAGCATGGTCTTCTCCAGCACCCCCGACTCCTTCATCTCCAGCCACAGGTCGTTGCCCTCGCGCGAGCGCTCGCCGACGCCGCAGAAGGCGGAGAGCCCGCCGTGCTCCTTGGCGAGGTTGTGGATGAGCTCCTGGATGAGCACCGTCTTGCCCACGCCGGCGCCGCCGAAGAGGCCGACCTTCCCCCCCTTGGCGTAGGGAGCGAGCAGGTCCACGACCTTGATGCCGGTCTCGAACATCTCCGTGGTGGGCGTGAGATCCTCGACCTGCGGGGCTGGCTGGTGGATGCCGCGGCGGGGCGTGTCCTTGGGAAGGTCCTCGCCGAGGTCGATGGGCTCGCCGAGCAGGTTGAAGATGCGCCCCAGCGTGGCCTCGCCCACGGGCACGGTGATGGGGCCGCCGGTGTCGAGCACCTCGACCCCGCGCGCGAGGCCGTCGGTCGTGTCCATCGCCACGGCGCGCACGCGATCGTCGCCGAGGTGCTGCTGGACCTCGCACACGAGCAGGCCGTCGCCGGCGACGGGGCTGACGTCGGGCGGCTCCTCCTCGGCGGCCGCCGAGGGCCGAACGATGGTGATGGCGTGATTGATCTCGGGCAGGCGCTCGGGGAAGGCGGCCTCGATGACGACGCCCTGGATCTCCTCGATGCGCCCCACGTTGCGCGTGGAGGAGGCGCCGCCGGAAGCGGCGGGCTGTGTGATGGCGCTGGGTGGCATGTTAATTCCTGGGTCTCCTTGTTTTTAAAGCAGTTAAGGCAATTTTAAGAGGCTCCGCTGACGCTCCGCCGTGTTGGCCGCGTTGTGGCCTTGATAGCGCATCGGCTCAGCCCTGGGCGCCGCCTGTCACATCCACGCATCAGCTCAGCCCCTCCGCGCCGGCGACGACCTCCATGATCTCCTGCGTGATCTCGGCCTGCCGCGCGCGGTTCATCTGCAATGTGTATTCGTCGATCAGCGTACCCGCGTTCTCGGAGGCGTTGCGCATGGCCGTCATCTGCGCGCCGAAGAAGCCCGCGGCGGACTCGATCAGGGCGCGGTAGATGGAGATCTCGACGTAGTTTGGCACGAGGTGCTGGAGCAGTTCCTCCGGCTCGGGCTCGTACTCGACCAGGGCCTTGGGGCCGGATGGGGCGGTGTCCTGGGGTTCGTCATCCTCCCCCTCGAAGGCGGCCTGCGAGAGCGGCAGGAGCGTCTCGCGCGTGAGGAGCTGGGTGAGCGGGGAGATGTAGGCGTTGTAGAGGACGTCCACGCGATCGAGTTGGCCGCCGATGAAGCCCTCGATGAGGTCCTCGGCGATGGCGCGCGCGTCGGCGTAGGCGGGGCGGTCGGTGAAGCCGGTGTAGCTGCCTGAGAGGTCGCGGCCGCGGAAGGTGAGCGAGGAGACACCGCGCCGCCCGGTGGCGAACCACACGGGCGCAAGGCCGCGCTCGGTGAGGTCGGCGCCGGCGCGGACGCCGGCGCGGATGACCTGCGAGTTGAAGCCGCCCGCGAGGCCGCGGTCGCCGGTGACGAGCAGCAGGCCGACGTTGCGCTGGGGGTCGTGCTCCTGGAGCAGCGGCAGCGAGGCGACCTCCGCGCCGGCCGCGGCGGCGGCCTGATGGGTCATGCGGCGCAATGCCTTCGCGTAGGGACGCAGGGCGGCTATGCGCTGCTCGGCGCGGCGCAGGCGCGCGGCCGCGACCATCTCCATGGCGCGGGTGATCTTCTGGATGTTCTTCACCGAGGAGATGCGGTTCTTGACGTCGCGCTGGCTGGCCATGAGATGGGTTCTGCGCCGGGGGCGTGCTCGTGGCCTCAGAGGGCCTGAGCCGCGGGCTCCCTGGTCTCGCCGGACGCGGACGCATCGTCCCCGGGCGCCGGCGCGTCGTCCCCGCCGGAAGCCGCGTCGTTCCCTGCGACGGGCGCCTCGTCCCCGGCTGCAGGCAGCGGAGCGTCCTCGTCCAGCGGCTGGCCCTCATCGTCGAGGTCATAGCCGAAGTCCGAGGCGAACTGCGCGACGGCGTCGTGGAGGCCCTTCTGCGTCTGCTCGGACCAGTCGCCGGCGGCGATCGCGGCGCGGATGTCCTCGTGCTGGGCGTGCATGCGTTCCACCAGCTCGCGCATGAGCTCCGGCACGCGCTCGACGAGGATGCGATCGATGAAGCCGTTGGTGGCGGCGTAGATCTGCGCCACCTGGTCCTGCACGGCCAGCGGCTGGCGCTCGCCCTGGTTGAGGGTCTTGACGAGGCGCTCGCCGCGCGCGAGCGTGCGCTGGGTGTCGAGGTCGAGGTCCGAGCCGAACTGCGCGAAGGCCTCCAGATCGCGGTACTGCGAGAGCTCGAGCTTGATCCTGCCCGCGACCTTCTTCATGGGTCCGATCTGCGCGTTGCCGCCCACGCGCGAGACGGAGATGCCGACGTTGATGGCGGGGCGCACGCCGGAGTAGAAGAGCTTGGGCTCCAGGAAGATCTGCCCGTCGGTGATGGAGATGACGTTGGTGGGGATGTAGGCGGATACGTCGCCCGCCTGCGTCTCGATGATGGGCAGCGCGGTGAGCGAGCCGCCGCCGAGGTGCTCGTTGAGCTTGACCGCGCGCTCGAGCAGGCGCGAGTGCAGATAGAAGACATCCCCGGGATATGCCTCGCGGCCGGGGGGGCGGCGCAGCAGCAGCGACATCTGCCGGTAGGCGTAGGCGTGCTTGGTCAAATCGTCGTAGACGCACAGCGCGTGGCGACCGTTGTAGAGGAAGTGCTCGCCCATGGCGCAGCCCGCGTAGGGGGCCATGAACTTGATCGGCGCGGCCTCGTCCGCGGCGGCGGCGACGATGATGGTGTTGTCCAAGGCGTTGTTCTCGTCGAGGATCTGCGCGAGCGCCACGACCGTGGACATGCGCTGGCCGATGGCCACGTACACCGAGACCACGCCGGTGTCGCGGTTGTTGATGATGGCGTCGATGGCGATGGCGGTCTTGCCGGTCTGGCGGTCGCCGATGATCAGCTCGCGCTGGCCGCGGCCGATGGGGATCATGGCGTCGATCGCCTTCAGCCCGATCTGCATCGGTTCCACGACGGGCTGGCGCTGGACCACGCCGGGCGCCTTGAACTCCGCTGGGCGCAGCTCGCTGGTGGCGATCTCGCCCTTGCCATCCAGGGGCCGCCCGAGCGGATCCACGATGCGGCCCAGGAGGGCCTCGCCCACGGGGATCTCCAGGAGGTGGCCGGTGCGCTTGACGGTGTCGCCCTCGGAGATGCGCTGCCACTCGCCGAAGAGCACGGCGCCGACGTTGTCGGACTCGAGGTTGAGCGCGAGGCCCGTGACGCCGTGGGGCAGCTCGAGCATCTCGAAGGACATGCAGTTCTCCAGGCCGTGCAGGCGCGCGATGCCGTCGGCCACGGAGAGGACGGTGCCGACCTCTGTCAGCTCGGCCTCGCCGGCGCCGAGGCCCTCGATGCGGCTCTTGAGGATGCTGGTTATCTCGTCGGGGTTGATCTGCATGTCGATGTCCTAGAAGGCTCCTTTGTCGGATCGCACACTGCTCAAGCTGAGGCGCCGTGGGCGACCTGCCTGCGCAGCTGCTCCAGTCGGTTTCGGATTGAGGCGTCGAGGATCGAGTTGCCCACGCGCACGACGATGCCGCCGATGATCGCGGGGTCCACGCGCGTGGTGAGCGTGACGCGCCGCCCGGCGCTCTCGCCGATGCGCTGCGCGACGCTCCCGGTGGTGGCCTCGTCGAGCTCGATGGCGCTGGTGATCTCCACGGGCAGCAGGCGGTTCTCCTGCTCCCACATGTGCTCGAAGGCGCGGCGCACGCGGAAGATCACGGGCGTGCGGTGGTTTTCGATGAGCAGCTCCAGGAAGTTGACGAACCGCGGATCGGCGTCCACCAGCAGGCGGCGCAGCGCGTCCTGCTTCTCCTTGGTGGAGAAGTAGGGAGAGAAGAAGAAGATGCGCAGATCGCGGTTTCCCTGCAGCGCGTCGGCGAACTGAGCGAGCTGCTCGCGCAGCAGATCGAGCTTGCCCTGCTCAAGGGCCACCTCGAAGAGGGAGCGGGCGTATACCTGGGCCAGCTCCTCCATCAGCGCACGATCCCGGCGTGGTGTGTGCAGCGAGCGCGCATCAGTTCTGACTCGCCCCCAGATTGGAGAAGTCCAGCTCGTGCAGGGCCTCCTGCACCAGACGCTTCTGGTCGGCCCCGTCGAGCGTCTTGCGCGTGACCTTCTCGGTGGCCATGATCGTCAGATCGGCCACCTCCTGGCGCAGTTCCTGCAGCGCCTTGCGCGTGGCGGCCTCGATGTCGCGCTGGGCGCGCTGCGCGGTCTCGGCGGCCAGCTCGCCGGCGTGCTCCTTGGCTTCGCGCTCGTGCGCCTCGCCAACCTGGCGGGCGCGCTGCACGATCTCATCGGCCTGCGCGCGCGCCTCCAACAGGCGCTGGCGGTATTCGGCGAGGATCCGGTCGGCCTCCTCGCGCGTGCGCTCCGCGGAGTCGATCGACTCTTCGATCGCCTGCTGGCGCTTGTCGAGCGCAGCGGAGATGCGCGGGAAGGCCAGGCGCGCGAGCAGCAGCATGGTGAGGCCGAACACCAGCAGCGTCCAGATCATCAGGCCGATCCCCGGCTTGACGAGGAAGTTGCCGCTGGAGGCCAGTGGGGTGTGAGCCAGTGGGGTGTGGAGTGCGAGGAGCATGGGAGCGAGTTGGACGATCCGGCGAGCGGAGGATCAGACGATGAAGGCCGCCAGCAGGCCGGCGACGAGGCCGTAGAAGAAGCAGGCCTCGGTCAGCGCGAAGCCGAGCCACTGGATGGCGGTGATCTCGTCGCGCATCTCGGGCTGGCGCGTGATGCCCTCGATGACCTTGCCGAAGATGAGGCCGATGCCCACGCCGGCGCCCACGGCGCCGAGGCCTCCACCGACGCCCAGGCCGATCGACTTGCCCGCCTTGGCGACTTCTTCGGTCACCGCCAGCAGAGTTATGAGGTGCACAGTTGCGACTCCTTGTGTTGATTGGTTGTCAGCTGCACGGTTGCGACTCCTTGTTTGGATCAGTGATGCTCGGCGACCGCGCCGCCCAGGTAGATGGCCGTGAGGGTGGCGAAGATGAACGCCTGCAGCGCGGCCACGAGGCCAACCTCGAAGGCGAACAGGGCAATGCCGAAGGGCAGCGTGAACCAGCCCACCGCGGCGACGCCCAGCAGCACCGCCAGCGCGCCGGCCATGAAGAGGATGATCAGATGCCCGGCGAGGATGTTGGCGAACAGACGGATGGAGAGCGATATCAGGCGCATCAGGTTGGAGATGATCTCCAGCACGAAGATGGGCCCCACCATCCATCCGTGCACGCCCGCGGGCACGAGGCCCTTGAGATAGCCGATGGGGCCCTTGGCGCGGATGCCTTCGGTGGTGTAGGCGATGAACACCACCAGCGCCAATGCCAGCGGGATCGAGAGGTTGGCCGTGGCCGCGTACAGCGAGAAGGCCGGTATGTGCAGGCCGAAGACTTCGATCGTGTGCTCGGTGTTGGTGGGCAGCGGGATGTAGCCGATGAGGTTGGAGAAGAGGATGAACAGGAAGAGGGCGCCGATGAAGGGAAACCACCGCGCGGCCATCTTCGGGTCGAGGTTGCCCGCGGTGATGTTGGTGCGCATCAGCTGGTAGATGGTCTCGACGAGGGTCTGCACCCTGTTGGGCCGCTGCTGCATGCGCCGCGCGATGTAGATCATCGTGATGCACGTGAGGATGGCCGCGATGAAGAGGTACATGACGGCCTTGTTGATCGAGAAGACCCCGAGGCTGACCCAGTTTTCGAGCTTGAACTCGTTCTGCGGTTCGAAGGCGGTGTTCTTGCCGTGCGAGCCGGTGAGCAGCGCGACCACGATCGTCCCCCCGATCCAGATGGCGAGCCCCAGCAGGACCTTCTGCTTGGTGCTCAGCCCCCTGCGGGGCTCCTTGGGCGCGACCTCCGGCGACGGCGGCGCCCCCCCTGCGGTCGCGCTCATGACGTGCTCGGCCTCCCCTGCAGCTGGCCGCCGCGGGTGAGGATGTTGAGCACGAAGTACACCGTGAAGGCCGCCAGCACGACCACGGCGGCCATGATCCCGTCGTCCTTGCCGCCCGCGTAGCGGGCCGCGATCACCGCGGCGGCGACGATCCACACGCGCGCCATCATCGTGCCCACCTGCAGCCCCGCCCGCACGCGCACGTCGGTGGAGCGAAACGAGCGCGCGTGCATCCAGGCTGCCCCCAGGCGCGTGAGCAGCCAGGCCGCGGCGCCGATCGCATAGCCCATGAGGGGCATGCCCGCGGCCAGCACGAAGGGCGCCGTGGCGAGGACCAGGCAGACGTCGAGATAACGCAGGAAGATGGTGGTCATGTCGTGAAGACCCTACAGACGCGAAAGCCCGCGCGCTGTCTCGCGGCGGACTTGCCTAAATGGCCACCGACGGTGGTGCGGCAGCGCTGCCCACTCTACCCGATCCGGGACTTCGTAACAAGTTTGTGACATGCGCTACCTGCCCTGGCGAGGGGCCCCACCAGGGCCACGGCCAGCGCCGCGGTGGCCAGGCCGGCGAAGATGTCAAGCAGGAAGTGGTTGCCGGTGGCCAGCACCGCCAGGCAGGTCACGCACGGGTAGAGCAGCGCCAGCGCCCTCGCCCAGGGACGCTCTGAGAGGCGCCAGATGACCAGCCCGCACCACGCCGCCCAGGCCATGTGCAGCGAGGGCATCGCCGCGAGCTGGTTGGCGGCGCTGGCCAGCACCCCGGAGTGCCACTCGCCGACGGCGCCGGTGCTGGCGACCGTGTCGCTGAAGCCCTTGAGCATCCGCGGCGGAGCCACGGGATACAGCCAGAAGACGGCCAGGCCCAGCACGTTCATCAGCACCAGCGAGGAGCGCAGCGGCCGGTAGATGTCCGCGCGCCGCCACCACAGCCAGCCCAGCAGGCCGAGCGTGACGACGAAGTGGGCGTTGTCGTAGTAGTAGGAGGAGAGCGTGGCCAGCGTGTGCTGGGGGGCCAGCCAGCGGTTGAGCGCCAATTCCGGATCCAGGTGCAGCGCCTGCTCCAGGTGCCACACCCCCAGCGCGTGGCCGATCGCCAGCTGGTAGCGCAGATGAGCGAGGTTGTTGATGGCGTCGTACACCCACAGCAGCCAGACGATGAAGAGCAGCTCGAGCCACCAGCGCGGGCGCGCTCGCACGGCTGCCATTGCACGGCTCTTGGCGCGCGCAGGATCGACCAGCGCGTCGGGCAGCGCAACGGCCCATTCGCCGCCCGTGTCGGTCGAGCCGGGAGAGGACATCCCGGGATTCTACGGAGCCACCGGGCGCAGGCCGCGCGCGGACATGCAGTCGAGCACCTGCGGCAGCGCCGCCACCGTGCGCCGCCAGGAGTCCGGGGCGCTGTAGTCGTCGGCGTCGTGCAGCAGCAGCACCGCCCCCGGCCCCGCGCCATCCGTGACGCGCCGCGCGATCGACTCCGCCGTGGCGCGCCTCTCCCAGTCCCGGCCCCACTGGCTCCACAGCAGCGTGCGCCAGCCGCGCCCATTGGCCAGGCGCAGCGCTGCCGCGTTGAGCGCCCCGTAGGGCGGGCGGTAAAGCCGGATGGGCGCCCCCGTGGCGTCCTCGATCAGGGCCTGGGCGCGATCGATGTCCCGGCGCACCTGCCACGGCGCCAGGCGCAGCAGGTTGCGGTGGCGGTGGCAGTGCAGGCCCACCGTGTGGCCGGCGGCCACGATCTCCTGCGCCAAGCCGGGGTTGCGCTGCAGCTGCTCGCCCACGAGGAAGAAGGTGGCCCGGGTGTTGGCGGCGGCCAGGATCTCAAGCACCGCGGGCGTGCCCTCGCGGTGGGGACCATCGTCGAAGGTCAGCGCATAGCCCTCTCCGCCGGCGGTGCGATCCTCGACCCCCAGCGGCCCCCGCAGCGCCGGCCAGACGCCGGTCAGGCCGGGCAATAGGTAGCTGGCGGTGGCGATTGCGGCTACTCCCCCAGCCAAACGGCTTCCCCCACCACCGCCCCCCGCCGGAGGCGGGGGGGCTTTTTCCCGCCTGCGCGGGCCGGGACTGCGATCATCGTCCATCACGTGCTCGAACTCTCTCTCGGCATTGTGGCCGCGATTGCCTCCGCGACCCTGTACAGCCTAGGCTTTGCGCTGCAGGCGATGGACGCCCGCGAGGCGCCCCCTGAGGAGTATCTGCGCCTGGCGCTCGCGCGGGGCCTCATCCGGCGGGTGCGCTGGCTGAGCGGCACGGGCCTGTCGATGCTGGGCTGGCCCCTGCAGGTGCTGGCCCTCAGCCTGGCGCCGCTGGTCGTCGTGCAGCCCGCGCTGGCCCTGGGCCTGCCGGTGCTGATGGTGCTGGGCGAGCGTATGCTCGGCGAGCGCGCCGGGCGGCGCGAGCACCTGGCCGTGGGCGCGATCGTGCTGGGGGTGATCGGCGCGGGCCTGTGCGCGCCGCCGCGCTCGGACACCCACGCCGGCTGGGGCACGCTGGCGCTGGTGCTGGCCTGGCTGGCGCTGGCCAGCCTGCTGCCCTATCTGCTGCTGCGCATGAACCGCACGTTCGCCTCGGTGACGATGATCGGCGCGGGCCTGGCCTTCGCCTGGAGCGCGGTGGCCACCAAGCTGGCCTCCGATGACCTCGCCCACGGCTACCTGCTGGTGGCGGGCGCCTGGGCGCTCTCCACGGCCGGGGCCTCCGCGATCGCGGCGCTCAGCGAGATGAGCGCGCTGCAGTCGCGCCCCGCCATCCTCGTGGCCCCGGTGGTGTTCGTCACGCAGACGATCGTGCCGGTGATCCTCGCGCCGCTGCTGTTCGGGGAGAGCTTCGCCGCCACGCCCTATGGCGGCGTGCCGCTGGTGGCCGCGCTGGGGCTGGTGATCGCGGGCGCCGCCGTGCTGGCGCGCTCGCCGCTGCTGCTGGCGCTGATGAGCGAGCCTTCGGATCTGCACGCGGACGATGCCCCCGGCGCGGAGGGGCACCCCGGCGCGGACGATGCCCCCGGCGCGGACGATGCCCCCGACGCGGACGAGCGCCCGGCGGATCAGCGCACCAGCGAGCCGAGCGACTCCACGCCGAGCCGCTCCGCGCCCAGCCACGACACCAGGCGCTCCACGCCCGCCACCGAGGCGGGCGAGCCGTCGACGCTCACCACCACCACGTCCCCGGCGCGCAGAGGGCGCTGAGGCAGGGGACCGGTGGCGTTCCACTGCGCCTGTCCCGCCACGGGCGTGGCCCCCGCCGTGCGCGCGAGCACCAGTTGACCCACGCTCAGGCCGCCCGCGGGCTGCAGGAAGTAGAAGTGCCTCTGCAGCCCCAGCGCGCGCGCCTGCGAGCGCAGCACGGCGCGCGTGCGCATCCAGCGCAGCAGATTGCTCCCCGGCGCTTCGGGCATCAGCTCGTCGCGCAATCCGCGCATCGCGGCCACGGTCGCAAGCGAGGGCACGCCGCCGTCGTCGGCGAAGGACACGTGGATGCCGCGCGCGGCCAGCTGCGCGGCCACGGCTGTCACATCGCCCGCGGGCGCGCGCACGATGATGCCCACGTTGGGATCGTCGGTGGCGACGTGCTTGACGGCGTGCACGCGCAGCACCGCGGAGGCCAGCGCGGTGACCTCGTCGGTGGACATCGTCCACATGCCCACCCCCAGCAGCAGCACGAGTTGGGCGCCCAGCGCCACGGCGCGCAGACGCCACCTGGGGATCGGGCGCACGCGGCGCGGGGCCTGCAGCACGAGGTCCACGGCCGTGGGCTCGGCCTCGGAGATGGACTCGCGCGGCGGCGAGGGCTCGCGCATCGAGGCCTGCACGTGCTCGAGCAGCTCGCGCGTGTCGTTGGCCAGGCGCAGCAGGTCCAGGTCGGCCATCGCGCGCGTGTTCAACCTGGCGTGGCCCACGGGCAGGCCGTAGGACACCACCGGGGTGCCCGCCGCCTGCGCCTCCAGGCAGGTGACGCCGCCGGTGGAGTGCACCAGCGCGTCGGCCGCGGCCAGCAGCTGCGGCATCTCGCCGGTGAAGCCCCACACATGCACGCGCGGCTCGCGCGCGAAGACCTCGCCCAGCCTCTCGGCCAGCTGCTCGTTGCGCCCCGCGAGGCAGACGATGCTGGAGATCTCCGGCACCTTGCACAGCTCCCGCACGGCGCCGCCGATGTCGCCCACGCCCCAGCCGCCACCGGAGACGACCACCAAGCGGCCCTCCGCGGGCAGCCCCAGCGCCCGGCGGGCCTGGATCGGGCAGTGCGGCTGCAGGAACTCCGCCGATATCAGCGGGCGCACGAGGCGCACGCTGCCCTCTCCGGCGATGCTTTCCACCGACCCCAGCGACTCTCCGTACATCACGAGGTGCATGTCGATGCCCGGCTGCGCCCAGAAGAACAGGCCCGTGAGGTCGGTGATGGTCGCCACCGTGGGGCAGTCCACCTGGTGCGTGCGGCGCAGCCGCGCCAGCACCACCGTCACCGCGGGGTAGGTGGAGACGACCACGTCGGGACGGTGCTCGGCGATGCGCCGCGCCAGCGAGCGCGAGCCGAACAGGCACAGCATCTGGCGCGAGAGCCAGCGGATCGGGGCCACCTTCTCCAGCAGCCAATACACCAGCGAATACGTCCAGGGCAGGAAGCGCAGCTGCACGCGATAGCCGTCCTGCACCACCTGGCGCACCGGGCGCCCCATCGCGGAGAGGCCATCGATGACGGTCACCTCGGCGTCCTGCGGGGAGGCTTCGATCTGCTGCGCCAGCGCGCGCGCGGCGGCGGCGTGGCCCTCGCCCACGTCGGCGGAGAGGATCAGCACGCGCTGGGGGCGGGGATCTCTGGGCGAGGTGGGTGTGCTGTGATGACGTCTCATGAGTGCGTCAAGCTCTGCGGGGCGCGCAAGAGCGATCGGCGCGTGCGCGGCCACGGAAGGATCTCCGGACGGACACAGCGGTGAGCGAAAGGGTACTCGGCACAGCGAACGCTTGCATGGCCGGCGGACGCATCGGCGGCGTATCGTCGCGTACGGCGCTGCGCGCGCTGGGCGCAGTGGGCCTCGCGGGCGTGCTCGTGAGCGTCTTCTGGCTGTGCGCCGGCGCGGCCTCGGCCCCCTGGATCTACGTGCCCGGCCGCAGCGGCGGCTGGCCCGGATGGATGGCCGGGCCCCTGCGCAACCTCGGCTTGGAGCTCGACCAGAACGGCTTTCAGACGCTCACGCTGATCATGGCCGCGGGCTATCTCGCGGTGCTGGCGTCCACGCGCGCGCTGCCCATGTGGACGCTGGCGCTGGCGATCATCGGCGCGCACGTCATCCTGCTGCTGGGGCCGCCGTTGATCTCCCAGGACGTCTTCGGCTACATCGGCTTCGCCCGCCTGGGCGCGCTGCACCACCTCGACCCCTACACCCACTGGGCCGCGCAGGCGCCCACCGACCCCGTCTACCGCTTCCTCGGCTGGCCCTATCAGCACTCCCCCTACGGGCCGCTGTTCACGCTGGGCAGCTATGCCACGGCCCCGCTGGGGGTGGCGGGCGCGCTGTGGGCCTTCAAGGCCGTGGCCATGCTCGCAAGCCTCGGGGCGGTGGCGCTCGTAGGCCTCGCCGCCGCGCGGTTGGGCCGCTCGCCGCGCTGGGCCGTGGCCTTCGTGGGGCTCAACCCCGTGCTGCTGGAGCTGGCCGTGGGCGGCGCCCACAACGACACGCTCGTGATGCTCCTTCTGGCTCTGGCGCTCGCGCTGACGGCCACGAGCAGGGCGGCCGTCTCGCTGGTGGCGGCGGTCGGCGTCAAGGCCTCGGCGGGCCTGGTGCTGCCCTACCTCGTGCTCTCGCCGCCTCACGCGCGGGGGCGCCTGCGCGCGGGCGTGGTGGCGCTGCTCGGCCTCGCCGCGCTGGCGCTGCTCGGAGCGATCGGGTTCGGCGGGCACGCATTGGGGTTCCTCGGCGCCCTGCACGGACAGCAGCAGATGGTCGCCACGCACAGCATCCCCGCTGAGAGCGCGCGCCTGGTGGGACTCAGCGGCACGCCCACGTGGTGGCGCAACCTCTACATCGGCGGCTTCGCGGCGGTGCTGGCCTTCACGCTCTGGCGCACCGCGCGCGGCGCGGAATGGCGCGCGCAGGCCGGCTGGGCCACGCTCGCGCTGCTGCTCGCCACCGCGTGGCTGCTGCCCTGGTATGCCATCTGGGCCCTGCCGCTAGCGGCCCTCAGCGCCAGCCGCCGCCTGCGCGCGGCCACGCTTCTCTTCTGCGCCTACGCCCTGCTCATCCACCTGCCCCTCGCCAGGCCCCTGCTCAGCCCCCCGCGCAACCACAATCCGCCCCAGCGGATCCAGGCGGCGGAACTTGAGTATCTCCAGCACGTACACCAGATATATGCTCGCCGCCACCACGCCCAGCCCCAGCGCGCCCATCGCCAGCGCCCAGCCGGTGTGCAGATGGCCGTGGTGATCGCTGTAGGGGACGAAGCGCAGCGCCAGCGCCAGGCCGGCGAGCATCAGCGTCCAGGCATATAGATAGGCGATCGTGCGCCGCGGGCTGAAGCCGATGCGCGCCATGCGGTGGTGGAAGTGCTCGCTGTCGCTTTCGTAGATCGGGCGGCGGTACTTCAGGCGCTTGAGCACCACGAAGGT
>CAZOQI010000009.1:0-114672 GCA_964582105.1 uncultured Solirubrobacteraceae bacterium | reverse complement strand
CGCCGAGCATGGTGCCCGTGCCGTGGGCCTCCACCGCGTCCACCGCCTCCGCCGAGAGTCCCGCGTTGGCGAGCGCCTGGCGGATCACGCGCTGCTGCGAGGGCCCGTTGGGCGCCGTCAGGCCGTTGCTCGCGCCGTCCTGATTGACCGCGCTGCCGCGCACCACCGCCAGCACCTCATGCCCCAGACGGCGCGCGTCGGAGAGCCGCTCGACCAGCACCACGCCGACGCCCTCGGAGAAGCCCGCGCCGTCCGCGCTCGCGGAGAAGGACTTGCTCCGCCCGTCCTGCGCCATGCCCCGCTGCCGGCTGAATTCGATGAAGACCCTGGGCGTGCCCATCACGGTCACGCCGCTTGCCAGCGCCATCGAGCACTCCCCCTGGCGCAGGGACTGACACGCCATGTGCAGGGCCACGAGCGAGGAGGAGCACGCCGTGTCGACGGTCACCGCCGGCCCCTCCAGGCCGAACGTATAGGCCACCCGGCCCGACACCACGCTGCCCGCGGCGCCCGTCATCACGTGGCCTTCGAGCTCCTCGGACGCGTGCCCCAGACCCAGCCCCAGGGCGTAATCCCTGAAGTTGATCCCGGCGAAGACCCCCGTGGGGGTCCCGCTCAGCAGGAGCGGGTCGATGCCCGCATCCTCGAAGACCTCCCAGCACGCTTCCAGCAGCAGCCGCTGCTGCGGATCCATCGCCAGCGCCTCGTTGGGACCGATCCCGAAGAACCCGGCGTCGAACGCTCCGGCGTCATAGACGAACCCTCCCTCGCACCAGCAGCTCGTCGCCGGACGCTCGCGATCGGGGTCGAACAACCCCTCCACGTCCCAACCGCGATCGGTGGGAAAGCCGGAGATCGCATCGCCCCCGGAGGCGACCAGCTCCCACAGGTCCCGCGCACTGCTCACACCGCCCGGATAGCGGCAGGCCATCCCCACGATCGCAACCGGCTCGCCGAAAGCCGCCACCAGCGGCCTCGCCGCGGAGGCGCCGCGCAGGACACCTTCCGAGGTCTCCAGCAGATACCGCGCGAGTGAGACCGGAGTCGGATGGTCGAACACCAGCGTCACCGGCAGACGCAGCCCGGTCGCGCCGCCCAGGCGGTTGCGCAGCTCCACCGCCGTCAGCGAATCGAAGCCCAGATCCTTGAACGAGCGCCGCGCCACGATCGCCGCGGGCGAGGCGTGCTCCAGGACCGCCGCCGCCTGCGCCTGCACCAGCTCGAGCACGACGCCCTCACGCTCATCCTCTCCCACGCCAGCCAGGCGCGCCGCCAGCGAGCCGCGCGCACTCGAGCTCCCGCCGGCCGGGCGCCTGGCCCGAGGCCGTGGAGCCGTCACGGCGCCATCTCCACGAGCACGCACGAGCTCCGAGGCGCGCGCGAGCTGCTCCGGGGAGACGGGGCGCAATACGAGCGAGCCAACCGAGGCGACCGCCGCGCCGCTGTCATCGACCGCGTGCAGCGACACCCCGCCCTCCTGGCCCGGGAACAGGCCGACCCGCAGCGAGGACGCGCCCGCGGCGTGCAGACTCACATCGCTCCAGGAGAACGGCAGCGATACCTGCTTCTCTGCCTCCCCGTCGACCCGCTCCCCTTCCTCCCCATCGACCCGCTCCCCTGCCTCTCCACCGCCGGCCCCGCCAAGCGGGCTCGCCCCGATCGCCAGCAGGGCGGCGTCCAGCAGCATCGGATGCACGCCGAAGGAGCCGGCCTGCTCACGCTGGTCCTCGGCAAGCGACACCTCGGCGAACACCTCGGCTCCGCGCCGCCACACCGCGCGCAGCCCCTGAAAGGCCGCCTCGTATTCGACGCCCCGCGCGGCCACGCGGTCGTAGAGATCCTCGAGCGCGACCGGCGCCGCGCCCGCCGGCGGCCATGCCCCTGCGCTGAGAGCCGCTGCGCTGAGAGCCCCTGCACTGAGAGCCGCTGCGCTCGCATCCCCGTCGCGCCGAGCGGCGCTCTCCCCGTCCGCGGCCACGACACCGCCGGCGTTGCGCGTCCAGGGCTCCTCGCCCGGATCCTCGGAGGATGCGCACGGGCGGGAGTGGAAGCCCACCGTGCGATTGCCCTCCGCGTCGCTCTCGCCAACCGTGATCTGCAGCTGCACCTCACCGCTCTCGGGAAAGACCAGCGGAGCCTCCAACGTGAGCTCCCGCACGCGCCCGCACCCAACCTCGCCGCCGACGCTCAGGGCCAGCTCCACGAACACCGTGCCGGCCAGCAGCGCGGCGCCCATCACCGTGTGCTCGGCAAGCCAGGGATGGGTCTGCAGCGACAGCTGGCCTGTGAACAGCCATCCCTCGCGATCGGCCAGCCTCACGGCGGCGCCCAGCAGTGGATGGCCGGCCACCTCCAAACCGGCCGAGGCCACGTCTGCGCCGGCGAACACCGGAGCCTTCAGCCAGTGGCGTTCGCGCTGGAAGGCATAGGTGGGCAGCCGCGCGTGCCTGGCGCCCGACTGCGCGAACACCCCCCTCCAGTCCACGTCCACTCCGCGCACCCACAACCCTCCCAGCGAGCGCAGGAAGCGATCCAGACCGCCCTGTTCGCGCCGCAGCGAACCCGTCACGACCGCATCGCCCGGGTCGGTGAGCGCCTGCTCGAGCGTCTCCTGCACGCCAACCGTCAGCACCGGATGCGGGCTGACCTCGACAAACGCCCGATAGCCCTCACTCAGCAGAGACCGCGTGGCCTCCTCGAAGCGCACCACTCCGCGCAGGTTGCGATACCAGTACTCGCCATCCAGCTCCGCGGTATCGATCGGACCGCCCGTCACCGTCGAGAAGAGGGGCACGCCGCACGACCGTGGCGCGATCCCCGCGCACGCCTCCAGCAGCTCCTCGCGAATCGACTCGATCTGCGCGGAGTGCGACGCATAGCCCACCGGGATCTCTCGCGCCCTCACGCCGTCCCGCACAAGCTCCGCGAGCAGCCCGTCGAGCGCCTCGCGCTCGCCCGAGACGACAACCGCGGAGGGCCCGTTCACGGCCGCCACCGAGATCCGCTCGCCCCACCGCGCAAGCCACGGCTCCACCTGCGCGACGCCGAGGGCGACCGACACCATCCCGCCCCGCCCCACCAACCCGACCAGAGCCCGGCTGCGCGCCACCACCAGACGGGTGGCGTCCTCGAGCGACAGGCCGCCCGCGACGTGAGCGGCGACGATCTCGCCCTGGGAATGCCCCATCACTGCACTCGGACGAACGCCGCACGCATCCCACAACCCCGCCAGCGCCACCATCACGGCGAACAGCACCGGCTGAACGACATCGACCCGCTCCAGCCCGGGCTCACCGCCGGCCTCGCGCAGGACGCCCTCGAGCGACCAATCCACAAGCGGCGTCAACGCCTGCGCGCAGGCGCGCATCCGCTCGGCGAACGCCGGCGAGCAGTCGAGCAGCTCCCGCGCCATCCCCACCCACTGCGAGCCCTGGCCGGGAAACACGAACACGACGGCGCGATCGCCGACGTTGGCCGCGCCCTCGATCACATCCGCCGCGGGCTCCCCCCGCGCCAGCGCGCCGAGGCCCGCCAGCAGCTCGTCCCGGCCGCTCCCGACCACCACCGCGCGGCATTCGAGCGCCGCACGAGTCACGGCCAGGGACAATCCGACGTCCAGCGGACTGGACTGGCGATGAGTCTCCACGTACCCGCGCAGACGCTCAGCCTGCGCGCGCAGACCCTGCACGCCCTGGCCCGAGACCACCCAAGGCAGCAGCTCGCCGACGCCGACCCCGGGGAGGGACACGGCGGGCTCCAGCGGCGCCTTTGCCGGCTCCAGCGGCGCCTCTTCGAGAATCACGTGCGCGTTGGTCCCACTGATGCCGAACGAAGACACCCCCGCCCGGCGGGGCCGCCCATTCCCCGGCCAGGGCACCTCCTCGGTCAGCAGCGACACTCCCCCGGCCGACCAGTCCACGCGCTCGGAGGGCCGATCGACGTGCAGGGTCCGCGGCAGCACGCCGTTGCGCAGCGCCATCGCCATCTTGATCACCCCGGCCACGCCCGCCGCGCCGCCCGTGTGACCGATGTTCGACTTGATCGACCCGAGCCACAGCGGAGGCCCCTCCTCGCGGCCCCTTCCATAGGTGTCGAGCAGCGCCTGCGCCTCGATCGGATCGCCGAGCGTCGTGCCCGTGCCGTGGCCCTCCACCACATCGACATCCGCAGCCGCCAGCCGTGCGTTCGTGAGCGCCTGGTGAATCACACGCTGCTGAGAGGGGCCGTTGGGCGCGGTCAGGCCGTTGCTGGCGCCGTCCTGGTTGACGGCGCTGCCCCGCACCACCGCCAGCACCTCATGCCCCAGACGGCGCGCGTCGGAGAGCCGCTCCACCAGCAGCATGCCAACGCCCTCGCCCCAGCCGGTGCCGTCCGCGGCCGCCGCAAAGGACTTGCACCGCCCATCGGCGGCCAGGCCGCGCTGGCGGCTGAGCTCCACGAACAGACCGGGCGTGTCCAGGACCGTCACGCCCCCCACGAGCGCGAGCGAGCACTCGCCTGCGCGCAGGGCCTGACAACCGAGGTGCAGCGCGACCAGCGACGCCGAGCACGCCGTGTCGACCGAGACCGCGGGGCCCTCCAGGCCAAGCGTATAGGCGACCCTCCCGGTCGCCACGCTCGTCGCGCTGCCCGTCAACCAGTAGCCGGCAAGACCCTCGAGGCCTCTTGGCGCCGACCACAGGCCGGCGCCGAAGTCGAGCGAGCCGACTCCCGCGAACACCCCGGTCCGGCTGCCGTGCAGCGAGAGCGGATCGATGCCCGCGTCTTCGATCGCCTCCCAGGAGGCTTCCAGCAGCAGCTTCTGCTGGGGATCCATCGCCATCGCCTCGCGCGGGCTGATCCCGAAGAACTCGGCGTCGAACTCGCCCGCGTCATGGACGAAGCCGCCCTCACGCACGTAGCTCTTGCCGGGACGATCGGGATCGGGATCGTAGAGTCCCCGCAGATCCCATCCGCGGTCCTCCGGGAAGGCGGAGATCGCGTCGACGCCGGCGCTGACCATCTCCCACAATGTCTCTCCGGAGCACACGCCCCCGGGATAGCGGCAGCCCACGCCGACGATCGCGATCGGCTCGCTGCTGCGCTCCTCCACCTCGCGCAGGCGCCGACGGGCATCGTGCAGATCGACCGTGACCCGCTTCAGATAGTCGAGGATCTTCTCGTCATCCGCCATAGCGAGTCCCGTTCGCGTGAATACGCATGCGCTTCCCCATTGTCTGCCGGCCGGCTATGACCCGAGCTCCCGATCGATGAAGTCGAATACCTCGTCGGCCGTGGCCGACTGCATCTTCTCGATGACGGCGACGCCGTTCCCGGACTGACCGCTGTCGTCCAATCGCGCCAGAAACGCATGCAGGCGCGCCGCGATCTTCGTTCGCTGCGCTCCATCCTCGGCCGCCGCCGCGAGCATCAGCTCCAGCCTGTTCAGCTCCTCATCCATCGCAACCGCGCCCGTCGCCGCGTCCGCGCCGAGCCCGCCCAGCAGCTGGGCGAGATGTGCAGCCAGCGCGATCGGCGTGGGGTGGTCGAAGACCACCGCGGCCGGCAGGCGCAGTCCCGTGGCGGCGTTGAGGCGGTTGCGCAGCTCGACCGCGGAGAGGGAGTCCAAGCCGACCTCCTTGAACGTGCTTCGCGGCCCGATCGCCTCCGCCGAGGCGTGCCCCAGCACCCTCGCCACCTCTCCGCGAACGAGATCCAGCACGACACGCTCGCGCTCGCCCTCGGCCACCCCCGCCAGACGCCGTGAGAACGACTCCGCCGCGCCGTCCCGCACCCGGCGGGGAGACCCCCGCACCAACCCCCGCAGCAGCGCCGGGACCACCCCCGCCCTGGCCTGCGCGCGCAGCGCCCCGCCATCGAGCCGCACGGGGATGAGCAGCGTCTCTCCGCTGCCCTGAGCCGCATCGAACAGCTCAAGGCCTTCCTGCGAAGACAGCGCGAGCAGCCCCGAACGCGCGATCCGGCCCATATCGCGCTCACCCAGACGGGCGGTCATCCCACCAGCCGGCCCCCACGACTCCCACGGCCCCCACGCCAGCGAGACGCCCACAAGGCCGCGCGCGCGGCGGTGAGCCGCCAACCCGTCCAGGAACGCGTTGCCCGCCGCGTAATTGCCCTGACCCGCGCTGCCAAACGTGCCCGCCGCCGAGGAGAACAGCACAAACGCCGACAGATCCATCCCCTCGGTCAACTCGTGCAGATGCCACGCCCCATCCACCTTGGGCGCCAGCACACGCTCCACCTGCTCCTCCGAGAGCGACTCGAGCACACCGTCGTCGACCACCCCCGCGGCATGCACCACCGCCCCCAATGGAAACTCCGCGGGGACCAGGTCAAGCAGCCCCGCCAACTGTCCCCGGTCGGCGACATCGCACGCCGCGAGCACCACCAGCGCGCCCAGGCCGGTCAACTCGGCCTCGAGCTCGCCGGCGCCCCGCGCCTCGCGTCCCCCGCGACTCGCCAGCACAACGCTGCGCACCCCATGCTCGACCACCAGATGCCGCGCCACCAGAGCGCCCAAACCGCCCGTGCCGCCAGTCACCAGCACGGTGCCCGCGGGGTCGATCGGCGCGGGCATGCGCAAGACGATCTTGCCGACGTGCCGCGCCTGGCTCATGAACCGAAACGCCTCCGGCGCGTGGCGAACATCCCACACCCGGACGGGCAGCGGCTCGAGCACGCCGCTCTCGAACAGCGCCAGCAGCTGCGCGAGCATCTCCTGGATACGCTCCGGCCCCACTTCGGTGAGATCGAACGCCCGGTAGGACACGCCCGGATGGCCCTCCGCGATCTCCCCGGGGTCGCGGACATCGGTCTTGCCCATCTCGATGAAACGACCGCCGCCGGGCAGCATCTGGAGCGACGCATCCACAAACTCCCCGGCAAGGCAGTCAAGCACGACATCGACACCCCGCCCACCCGTCGCCTCCAGAAACCGCTCCCTGAACTCCAGCGTTCGGGAGGAGGCGATGTGCGCCTCATCCAACCCCAGCGACTCGAGCCGACCCCACTTGCCCGGGCTCGCCGTCCCAAAGACCTCGACGCCCAGATGCCGCGCCAGCTGCACCGCGGCCATGCCGACGCCGCCGGCCGCGGAGTGCACCAGCAGCCTCTCCCCCCTCCGCACGCCCGCCAGATCCACGAGCGCGTAGAAGGCCGTCAGGAAGACCGTCGGGATCGAGGCCGCCCGGGTGAAGGACCACCCCTGCGGCACCCTCGCGATCGTGCGCCGATCGGCCACGGCAACCGGACCGAATCCGGGCAGCAGCCCCATCACGCGATCGCCGGCGGCAAGGCCCTCCACGCCGGGCCCGACCTCCACGACCACCCCGGCGCCCTCGCCACCCATGACCGCCTCGCCGGGATACAGGCCCAGCGCGATCAGGACATCGCGGAAGTTCAAACCGGCGGCGCGCACCGCGACACGAACCTGCCCCGCCGCGAGCACATGGCCCGCCTCGGAGTGCTCAACCAGCGCCAGGCTCTCCAGCGTCCCCCCGGCACCGGCATCGAGCCGCCACTCCCCAACCCCCTCGGGAGCCCTCAACGCTCCTCCATCCCCACCAGCCGACCCAAGCCGAGGAGCCAGCACCTCACCCCCGCGAATGGCCAACTGCGGCTCCTCCAGCGCAAGCGCAGTTGCCAGCGCTCGCCACGACGCGGAGTCCTCGTCGAGGTCGACGAGCACAAATCTCTCAGGACTCTCCAGCTGAGCCGAACGCACCAACCCCCACACGGCGCCGCCCGCCAGATCCGTCACGTCCTCCCCCGGCCGGACGGACACCGCCCCTCGCGTCAGGACCACGAGGCGGCCGGCGGCGAAGCGATCGTCCTCAAGCCAACCCCGCAACAACCCCAACACCCTGTGCACAGCCCCGTGCACCGTCTTCACAACCCCATCGGAGCCCGTTGCCTTGACAGCCCTCTCACCAGACCGTGCTCCGCCGGCGACGACCTCCTCATCGCCAACGGCGGCCGCATCCCTCTCACCCCCGGCGCAATCGACGAGGACCGCGGCGGAGACCGCTCCACCCTCCGCGAGCGAATCCAGATCGGAGAACACCGCGGCATCGACTCCAGCCCTCCGCAACGCCCTGGCGACTGCATCGCCATCGCCATCCAGCACCGCCAGCCGACCCGCGGAGGCATCCGCGGAGACCTCCGCCGCGACCCAATCCAGGCAGAACAGCGACTCGCGGTGGCTTTCCTGCCCGCCGCCGAGCTGCTCCGCGGAGACCGGGCGCACCACCAGCGACCCCACCGACACCACCGGCGCGCCACGCTCATCGGCGAGGACCACAGATACCCCATCCGCTCCAGCCGGCGCCGCACGAACCCGCACCGCGCGCGACACCCCCGCGGCGCGCAGCTCCACCTCGCCCCACGCAAACGGCAGCCGCGCCCGGCCAACCCCCTCCCCATCCAGATCCTCCCCCAGCTCCGAGCCGCCGGCAAGCAGGCCCGCCGCCTGCAGAGCGGCGTCCAGCAGCGCTGGGTGCACTCCGAACGAGCCCGCCGTCGCCTCCTCGCCCGCCGGGAGCGAGACCTCGGCGAACACCTCATCCCCACGCCGCCACACCGCCCGCAGCCCCTGGAACGCAGGTCCATACTCCATGCCCCACTCCGCGAAGCGCTCATACAGGCCATCGACCTCGACCGCCACCGCGCCAGCGGGAGGCCAGACCTCGCCGGCCAAGGTCCCCAGCCGCTCCTCGAGCACCCTCTCGCCACCGGCGCCGGCCAGCACGCCACTGGCGTGAGCGGTCCACGCATCGTCGACCGCCGGCCCATCCCCCGCGAGCGTCTCGGGGCGAGCGACCGTCTCGGGGCGGGAGTGAACGCTCACCGGCCGCGAGCCGGACTCATCCGGCGCCCCCACCGACACCTGAATCTGCACCGCCCGCCGCGGGGCCAGCACCAGCGGCCGCTCCAGCGTGAGCTCCTGCACCCGCTCGCACCCGACCTGCGCGGCGGCGCACAGCGCCAGCTCCAGGAACGCCGTGCCCGGCAGCAGCACCACGCCCATCGCCGCGTGATCGGCAAGCCACGGGTGGGTCTCGAGCGAAAGGCGGCCCGTGAACAGCCACCCCTCGTCCGCCAGCGCCACGGCGGCGCTCAGGAGCGGATGGTCGATGTGGGCCTGGCCGGCGGAGGCCATATCGCCCGCGCCCAGCGCCGAGTGCGCCAGCCAGTAGCGCTCGCGCTGGAAAGCGTACGTCGGCAGCCTCACCCGCCGCGCGCCCGAGCCCTCGAACACGCGGCTCCAATCCACACCCACGCCACGCACGAACACCTCCGCCAACGCACCCATCACGGCCTCGGGCTCAGGGCGCTCGCCACGCAGCAGCGGCACCGCCACCACCCCCACATCCTCCCCGTCGTCCTCCTCGCCGGCCAGGCAATCCCCGGCCATCGCGCTCAACACGCCATCGGGACCGAGCTCCAGGAAGCTCCTCACACCACGCTCGCCGAGCACACGCACGCCGGCGGAGAACCGCACCGGCTCGCGCACGTGACGCACCCAGTACCCGGCCTCACACACCTCCTCGCCGGCCACCTCGCCCGTCACATTCGAGACGAGCGGGATCCGCGGCGCCGAGAACGACAGACTCCCCACGACCTCCCCGAACTCCTCGAGCATCCCGTCCATCCGCGGCGAGTGAAACGCATGGCTCACACGCAACCGCCGGGTCTTGCGCCCCCGCTGCGCCCACAGCTGCGCCAACTCCAGCACCGCGCCCTCGTCGCCGGAGAACACCACCGACCGAGGACCATTCACCGCCGCCAGCGCCACCTCGTCCTCACGACCGCGCAAGGACTCCAGCACCTCCTCCTCGGACGCCTGCACCGAGACCATCGCCCCACCCTCGGGCAGCGCTCCCATCAGCCGCCCGCGAGCCGCCACAAGCGCGCACGCATCCTCGAGCGGGAACACTCCGGCGACACAGGCCGCGGCGACCTCGCCGATCGAATGACCCATCACGCAATCCGCCCGCACACCCCAGCTCTCCAGCAGCCGGAACAACGCCACCTCGAGCGCGAACAGCCCAGCCTGCGTGAACACCGTCTGGTCCAACAACCCCAACCCGTCCCCATTCTGATCCTCGCTTCCGACCCCGAACATCACATCGCGCAACGAACAACCCAGCAGACCATCCAAACACCCGCACACCTCATCCAGGGCGCCCGCGAACACCGGGAACACCTCATAGGACCCCCGACCCATACCCACGCGCTGCGCTCCCTGACCTGTGAACAGGAACGCTACCTCATCGCCGACGACCACGCCCTCGACCACACCCGCGACGGACTCGCCCCGCGCGAGGGCGCCAAGACCGCCGAGCAGACCGTCACGGTCGGCACCCAGCGCCACCGCACGATGCCCGAACAGCGAACGGCCCGCCGCCAGCGACAGGCCCACATCCAGCAGGCCAAGCCCGGCATCCCCATCCACAAACGCCCGCAGCCGCTCCGCCTGTCCCCGCAACGCCCCCGCGCTCCTGCCCGAGACCACCCACGGCACCACACCAGCCAGACCGCTACCCGCGCCGGCCGCGGTCCCGTCCGCCGCCGCGGTCCCGCCCGCCGAGGGAGTCCCGTCCGCCGCGGGCTCGCCGTCCGCCGCAGGAGTCCCGTCCGCCGCGGGAGCATCCTCGAGAATCACGTGCGCGTTGGTGCCGCTGATCCCGAACGAGGACACCCCCGCCCGCCGCGGCCGTCCATTCCCGGGCCACGGCGCCTCCTCGGTCAAAAGCGACACCGCGCCGGCCGACCAATCCACCTCTCGTGAGGGCTCGTCGACGCCCAGCGTCGGCGGCAGCAGGCCGTGGCGCATCGCCATCACCATCTTGATCACCCCGGCGGCGCCGGCAGCCGCCTGCGTGTGGCCGATGTTGGACTTGACCGATCCCAGCCGCAGCGGGCGCCCGTCGCGACGACCCTGCCCGTAGGTGGCCAGCAGCGCCTGCGCCTCGATCGGGTCTCCCAGCGTGGTGCCCGTGCCATGTGCCTCCACTACGTCGATCTGCTCCGCCGAGCACCCGGCGTTGGCGAGCGCCTGAGCGATCACACGCTGCTGGGAGGGGCCGTTGGGCGCCGCCAGGCCGTTGCTTGCGCCATCCTGGTTGATCGCGCTGCCGCGCAGCAGCGCCAGCACCTCGTGACCCAGGCGACGCGCATCGGACAGGCGCTCCACGAGCACCATGCCGACGCCCTCGGATATGCCGATGCCATCCGCCGCCGCCGCGAACGGCTTGCAGCGCGCGTCGCGAGCGAGCCCCCGCTGCCGGCTGAACTCCACGAACGCGGTGGGCCTGCTCAGCACCGTCACCCCTCCGGCCAGCGCCAGCGTGCATTCCCCCGCGCGCAACGCCTGGGAGGCCATGTGCAGGGCCACCAGCGAGGAGGAGCAGGCCGTGTCCACCGTGACAGCCGGCCCCTCGAACCCGAAGACATAAGCCACGCGACCCGACAGGACGCTGCTCAGGCTGCCCGTCAGGCGGTAGCCCTCCAGGCTCTCGTAATCCTGGGAGCTCATGCCGGCGAACACTCCGGTCCGGCTGCCACGCAGCGACGCCGGCGGGATGCCGGCATCCTCGAATGCCTCCCACGCGGTTTCGAGCAGCAGCCGCTGCTGGGGATCCATCGCCAGCGCCTCGCGCGGACTGATCTCGAAGAAGGCCGCGTCGAACTCCCCCGCGTCGTACAGAAACCCCCCATCGCGCACGCAGCTCGTCCCGGGATGATCGGGATCGGGGTCATACAGCCCCTGCAGGTCCCACCCGCGATCGGCCGGGAAGGGGCCGATCGCATCCCCGCGGGCGGCCACCAGCTCCCACAGATCCTCGGCCGAGCGCACGCCACCGGGGAAGCGGCAGCTCAGCCCCACGATCGCGATCGGCTCGTTGCTGGCCACCGTTGAGAGCGCGCCGGTCGCCCGCCGGCTGCGCCCCGCCAGCAGCGCCAGCAGGTGCTCGCTCAGCGCCACCGGCGAGGGATGGTCGAAGACGACGGTGGTGGACAGGCGCAGCCCGGTGAGCGCGCCCAGCCGGTTGCGCAGCTCGACCGCCGCGAGCGAGTCGAAGCCCATCTCCTTGAACGCCCGCCCCGGCGGCGCCGCCCGCACCGCCGCATGCCCCAGCACCCTGGCCGCCTCGCCGCGCACCAGCTCGAGCACCACCCGCTCACGCTCGCGCTCGGGCACGCCCGCCAGGCGCCGCGCCAGCGACCCGGCGCCAGCATCCTGCCTCCCGGTCTGGGTGGGCGCGCGCACCAGGCCGCGCAGCAGCGCCGGCACCGTGCCCGCGCGCGCCTGGGCGCGCAGGGCGGCGCCGTGCAGGCGCAGCGGAGCCACCAGCGCCTCGTCCATCGCGCAGGCGGCGTCGAACAGCTCGAGGCCCTGCTCGGAGGACATCGCGGCGATGCCCGCGCGCTGCAGCCGCGCCAGGTCGACGCCGCCGAGATGGCCGGTCATGCCGCTGGCCTGCGCCCAGTGGCCCCACGCCAGCGCGGTCCCGGGCAGCCCGCGCGCGCGGCGGTACGCGGCCAGCGCGTCGAGGAAGGCGTTGGCCGCGGCGTAGTTGCCCTGGCCGGGCGTCCCCAGGATGCCCGCCGCCGAGGAGTACAGCACGAACGCCGACAGCTCCAGGTCCGCGGTCAGCTCGTGCAGATGCCACGCGCCGTCCACCTTCGGGACCATCGCCCGGTCGATCCGCTCCGCCGTCAGGGACTCGATCACCCCGTCGTCCAGCACGCCGGCGGCGTGCACCACCGCCGTCAGCGGGTGCTCCGCCGGCACCCTCGCCAGCAGCTCTTCGAGCGCCGCCCGGTCGCTCACGTCGCAGGCCTCCACCGCGACCCGCGCGCCGTGCGCCTGCAGCTCCGCGCGCAACTCGCCGGCGCCCTGCGCATCGCCCCCGCTGCGGCTGGCCAGCACGACGCTGGCGACCCCGTGCGCGACCACGAGGTGGCGCGCGAGCAGTGCGCCCAGACCGCCGCTGCCGCCGGTGATCAGCACCGTGCCCGCGGGGTCGATGCCCGCGGGCAGGCTCAGCACGATCTTGCCGACGTGGCGCGCCTGGCTGAGGAAGCGAAAGGCCTCGCGTGCGCGCCGGACATCCCAGGTCCTGCGAGGCAGCGGCCGCAGCACGCCCCGCTCGAACAGCTCCAGCACCTCCACGAGCATCTCCTGCAGGCGCTGCGGACCGGCATCCAGCAGGAGGTCGAAGGCGCGATAGGACACGCCCGCGTGCTCCCCGGCGACGCGATCGGCGTCGCGGATGTCGGTCTTGCCCATCTCCAGGAAGCGCCCGCCGCGCGGCAGCAGCCCCAGCGAGGCATCCACGAACTCGCGCGCGAGGGAGTTCAGGACGATGTCCACGCCCGCGCCGCCCGTCTGGCGCAGGATGCCCTCCCCGAACTCCAGCGTGCGCGAGGAGGCGATGTGCGCCTCATCCAATCCCAGCTCCCGCAGCGCCTCCCACTTCCCGGGGCCGGCGGTGGCGAACACCTCGAGCCCAAGGTGCGCCGCCAGCTGCACCGCGGCCATCCCCACTCCGCCCGCCGCGGCGTGCACCAGCAGGCGTTCGCCCGCCTGCGCCTTGGCCAGGTCCACCAGCGCGTAGTAGGCCGTCAGGAAGACGACCGGCACGGACGCGGCCTGCGCGAAGGACCAATCGCCCGATATGCGCACGAGCAGACGGCGATCGGCGACCGCGACGGGGCCAAACCCACCGGCAACCAAACCCATCACCCGATCCCCGGGGACGAGATCAACCTCCGGGCCGGCCTCCAGCACGATCCCCGCACACTCGCTGCCAAGCGCATCGCCGGCGTCGCGCAGCGCCACCAGACCCAGGGCGACCGTCACATCGCGGAAGTTCAGGCCCGCGGCGCGCACGGCGATCCGCACCTGCCCGGGCGCCAGCGGCTCCAACGTCTCGGGGTGAGGGACAAGCGCGAGGCGCTCGAGCGTGCCGCCCTCGCCGGCGACCTCCAGGCGCCAGTCCCGCCGGCCGGCGGGGGCCTCAAGCACGCCGCCGGTCCCGCCCCGCACCAGTCGCGGGACCAACGCGGCGCCCCCGCGTATGGCCAGCTGCGGCTCCTCTCCGGCCAGCGCCGCGGCCAGCGCCGCGGGCAGGGCATCCAGCGAGTCCCCCTCGCCGTCCAGATCCACCAGCACGAAGCGGTCGGGGTGCTCGGACTGTCCCGAACGCAGCAGACCCCACAGCGGCGCCTGCAGCAGGCCCGGCAGGTCCTCGCCGGCTTCCACGGCGACCGCGCCGCGCGTCACCAGCACCAGGCGCGCCTGCGCCAGGCGCTCGTCGGCGAGCCACCCCTGCATCGTCTCCAGCACCCGCTTGACGCCCGCGCGCGCGGCCGCCTCTACGGGCACACCTTCCCCCGCCGGCAGCGACGCGCAGTCCACGAGCACCACCTCGGGAATCGCGCCGCCGCCGTCGATGGCCCCGCGCAGCGCGCCCAGGTCGGGGTGCGCCTGCACAGCCACCCCCGCATCGGCCAACGCATCCGCCAGCCCCGCCGGGCCGGCACCACAGTCGAGCACCGCCCACCGCTCCGCGGAAGGCGCGGGCGCCGAGGCAACCGCGAGCGGGGTCCAATCCACGCACAGCAGCGACCTGCGCGCATCGCTCCCGTGAGCGCCGCCCAGCTGCTCCGGCGGGGGGGCCGCGCGCAGGGCCAGCGAGCCGATCGCGGCCGTGAGCGCTCCGTCGCCGTCGACCGCCACCAGCGACACCGCGTCGTTCCCCACCCGCGCGAGCGCCACGCGCAACGTGGAGGCCCCCGTGCGGTGCAGCGCCACCTCGCTCCAGGAGAAGGGCAGACGCACCCGGCCCTGCGCCTCCCCGCCACTCTCGCCGAGCAGGTTCAGCGCGACGGTGTGAAGCGCGGCGTCGAGCAGCGCCGGGTGCAGCAGGAAATGGCCGGCGCCCGCCTGCTCCTGCTCCGGCAGCGACACCTCGACGAACACCTCCTCCCCACGCCGCCACGCCTCGCGCAGCCCCCGAAACAGCGGGCCGTAGTCATAGCCCCACTCGGCCAGCCGGTCATACAGGCCATCGACCTCCACCTGCTCCGCGCCCACCGGAGGCCAGGTCTCCCCCACCAGCGCAGCGACGCGCCCCTCGGCCTCGAGGGTAAGCGCCTGGGCGCGCGGGGCGAGCGCTCCCGTGGCATTGCGCGTCCACGACTCTTTCGGCTCGCCCGCCTCGCCGGCGGCGCTCCGCGCGCGGGAGTGAATGCTCAGCGGCCGCCTCCCCGACGCCTCGGGCTCGCCCAGGCTCACCTGGATCTCGACCGCGGCGTGCTCGTCCAGCAGCAGCGGCGCCTCCAACGTCAGCTCCGCCACGGCCTCGCACCCGACCTCGCCGCCCGCCCGCAGGGCCAGCTCCACGAACGCGGTGCCCGGCAGCAGCACCGTGCCCATCACCGCGTGATCGGCGAGCCACGGGTGGGTGTCCAGCGAGAGGCAGCCGGTGAACACGGGGCCCTCGCCGTCGGCCAACCCCACCATCGCGCCCAGCAGGGGGTGATCCACCGGCGTCTGACCGATGGAGGCGACATCGCCCCCACCCATCGCCGCGGCGCTCAGCCAGTAGCGCTCGCGCTGGAAGGCATAGCTGGGCAGAGCCACGCGGCCGGCCCCGGACCCCGCCCACACCCGCTCCCAATCGACATCCACGCCGTGCACCCACGCCTCGCCCAGCGAAAGCAGAAAGCGCTCCAGACCGCCCTGCTCACGGCGCAGCGATCCCGTGATCAGCAGAGCATCGTCGCCGAGCACGCGATCGGCGGTTTCCTGCACGCCCATGCTCAGCACCGGATGGGGGCTGATCTCGATGAACGCCCGGTGCCCCTCCCCCAGCAGAGCCCGCGTGGCCTGTTCAAAGCGCACCGTCTCACGCAGGTTGCGATACCAGTAGTCGCCATCCAACTCGGCCGTATCGACCAACCCCCCGGTGACGGTGGAAAAGAACGGCACACCACCGGACACCGGCACGATGCCCGCGCATGCCGCCAGCAGCTCCTCCCGGATCTCCTCGATCTGCGCGGAATGCGAGGCATAGCCCACCGCGATCTCGCGCGCCCTCACACCCCCATCCACAAGCTCCCCCAACAGCCCCTCCAGCGCCTCGCGCTCCCCCGACACCACCACCGAGGAAGGACCGTTCACGGCCGCCACCGACACGCGGCCACGCCAAGGCTCAAGCCACCCCTCAAGCTCCCCCTCGGGCAGCGCAACCGACACCATCCCACCCCGGCCCATCAACCCCACCAACGCGCGGCTGCGCAACGCCACCAGGCGCGCCGCATCCACAAGCGACAGACCACCGGCGACGTGAGCCGCGGCGATCTCACCCTGGGAATGACCCACCACCACACCCGGCTCGACGCCGCAGGCGCGCCACAGGCCGGCCAGCGACACCATCACGCAGAACAGCAGGGGCTGCACCACATCCACCCGATCCAACCCCGGCGCGCCGTCCACCTCCCGCAGCACATCCTCCGCCGACCAGTCCACAAACTCGCCAAGAGCCTCGCCGCAGGCCCGCATCCCCGCGGCGAACAGCGGCGAGGAATCCATCAGCTCGCGGGCCATCCCGGGCCACTGCGAACCCTGGCCTCCGAACAGGAACACAACCCCGCCGCATCTCCCCGCGACCCCCGCCACCACATTCGCCGCCGACTCGCCGGCGGCCAGCTCACCCAGGCCCCCCAGGAGCTCCTCGCGCTCGCGGCCAACCACCACGGCCCGATCCTCGAATACGGCCCGGCCCGCGGCCAGCGAGAACCCCACATCGCCCGCGCTCACGTCGGGATGGCCTGCCACAAACTCCCGCAGCCGCCCAGCCTGCCCCCGCAGGCCACGCACACCACGTCCGGACAGGACCCACGGCACCGCACCACCCACACCCACACCGGCAGCCGCGACCGGGGTGGTCGATGCCTGCCCAAGGGAGGGGGCCTGCTCGCAGGAAGGAGCCTGCTCGAGGATCACGTGCGCGTTGGTGCCGCTGATGCCAAACGCGGACACCCCCACGCGACGGGGCTCGCCGCGCTCCGGCCAGCGCACCTCCTCGGTCAGCAGAGACACGGCGCCGGCCTCCCAATCCACTTCCCCGGAGGGCCTGTCGACGTGCAGCGTCCTCGGCAGCACGCCGTGTCGCATGGCCATCGCCATCTTGATCACGCCGGCGATCCCCGCGGCGGCCTGGGTATGGCCGATATTGGACTTGATCGACCCCAGCCACAGCGGTCGATCGCGTGGACGATCCTGCCCATAGGTGGCCAGCAGCGCCTGCGCCTCGATCGGATCGCCGAGCTTCGTCCCGGTGCCGTGGGCCTCCACCGCGTCGACCTCATCCGCGGAGAGCCCCGCCTGCGCCAGGGCCCGGCGAATCACCCGCTGCTGAGAGGGGCCGTTGGGCGCGGTCAGGCCATTGCTCGCGCCGTCCTGGTTGATCGCGCTCCCGCGCACGAGGGCCAGCACCGCATGACCCAGGCGCCGCGCGTCGGACAGGCGCTCGAGCAGCACCGTGCCCACACCCTCGGAGAACCCGGTTCCGTCGGCGGCATTCGCAAAGGACTTGCACCTGCCGTCGCGCGCGAGGCCCTGCTGGCGAGTGAACTCCACGAACACCGAGGGCGTCGTCATGATCGTCACGCCCCCCGCGAGCGCCAGCGAACACTCGCCCTGACGCACCGCCTGGCACGCTAGGTGCAGCGCCACCAGCGAGGAGGAGCACGCGGTGTCCACCGTCACCGCCTGACCCTCGAGGCCGAACGTGTAGGCGACACGACCCGAGAGCACACTCGCCAAGCCGCCGGTCAGACGGTAGCCCGCGAGCTCCGTCGAGGCCGACTCGAGCGCAGTGCCGTAATCCTGGGCGCTGGTTCCAACGAACACTCCAGTGGGGCTGCCTCGCAGCGAGAGCGGATCGATGCCGGCGCTTTCGAACGCCTCCCACGCCACTTCCAGCAGCAGTCGCTGCTGTGGATCCATCGTCACGGCCTCGCCCGGGCCGACGCCAAAGAACGCGGCATCGAATTCAGTCGCGTCAGAGAGAAAACCCCCCGCGTCGGCAAAGCTCGCACCCGGGCGCTCGGGATCGTGGCCGGCCAGACCGTCGATATCCCATCCCCGGTCGGTGGGGAAGCGCGAGATCGCATCGCCCTGGGCGACGATCAACTCCCACAGCTGCTCCGGCGAACGGACACCGCCGGGATACCTGCAGCTCATCCCCACGATGGCCACCGGCTCATCGACGGCGGCAGCCGATCCAGCCGCCGAGGACGCACGCGACGCCGACACCCGCACACCTTCGGCTTCACCCCGCAGGTGGGCCGCCATCTCCAGCGGAGTGGGGTAGTCGAACACGATCGTCGTGGGCAGGCGCAATCCCGTGAGCGCGCTCAACCGGTTGCGCAGCTCCACCGCGGTCAGCGAATCGAACCCCAGCTCCTTGAACGTTCGCCGCGCACCCACCACCTCCGGCGAAGCGTGCCCCAGCACGGCGGCCGCCGCCGCGCGCACCACATCGAGCACCACCTCTTCGCGCTCGCCCTCGGGGGTCCTCGCCAAGCGCAGCGCCAGGGTCCCATCCGTATCGCTGCCCCCGGGCAGATCGTGGCCCGTGCGCAGATCGCCGCCTCGACGCCGGGCGCGGGGGCGCGCGATGCCCCGCAGCAACGGCGAGGAGGCTCCCGCTCCCGCCTGGGCGCGCAGCGCCGCGATATCGAGATGCGCGGGGATCGCCAGGCTCTCACCCGTGCGCCAGGCGGCGTCGAAGAGCTCGAGGCCCTCATCCGCGGACATCGGCGCAAGGCCCGTGCGCGCCAGCCTCCTCAGGTGCTCTCCGTCCAGATGGCCGGTCATGTCGCTCGCCAGCGCCCACAGCCCCCACGCCAGCGAGGTCGCGGCCAGGCCCTGCGCCCTGCGATGCGCCGCCAGCGCGTCCAGAAAGGCGTTCGCCGCCGCGTAGTTGCCCTGACCGAGACCGCCCAATATCCCCAATACCGAGGAGAACAGCACGAACGCCGAGAGGTCGAGGTGCCTGGTGAGCTCGTGCAGGTGCAGCGCCGCATCGACCTTCGGCGCCAGCACCCGGCTCAGCTGCTCCGCGGTCAACGAGTCGATCACGCCGTCATCCAGGACCCCCGCGGCGTGCACCACAGCGTCCAGCGGGTGCTCCTGCGGCACCACCTCGATCAGCGCCGCCAGCTCCTCGCGGCTGCTCACATCGCAGGCGGCCACGTGCACCCGCGCGCCCAGCTGCACCAGCTCGGACTCCAGCTCGGCCGCGCCCGGCGCCGCGGGGCCCCGCCGGCTGGCGAGCACCACGCTGCGCACCCCATGCGCGCGCACCAGGTGCCGCGCCAGCAGGGCTCCCAGGCCGCCCGTGCCGCCGGTTATCAGCACCGTGCCGCCTGGGTGCACGGGAGCGGGCAGGCTCAGCACGACCTTGCCCACATGACGCGCCTGGCCCAGAAATCGGAATGCCTCCGGCGCGCGGCGCACATCCCACGCGGACACGGGCAGGGGCACGAGCACGCCGCGCTCGAAGAGCTTCAGGATCTCGAGGAGCATCTCGTGCATCCGCTCCAGGCCGACCTCCAGCAGGTCGAATGCCCGATAGGACACACCCGGATGCGCAGCGGCAACCGTATCGGGGTCCCGTATATCGGTCTTGCCCATCTCGACGAAGCGACCGCCCCGGGGCAGCAGATCCAGCGAGGCGTCCACGAGCTCCCCGGCGAGGCAGTCCACCACCACATCGACGCCTCGCCCGTCGCTCGCCCGCAGGAAACGCTCCCTGAACTCCAGCGTGCGGGAGGAGGCGATGCGCGACTCGTCCAACCCCAACGACCTCAGCGTGTCCCACTTTCCGGGACTGGCGGTGCCGAACACCTCGGCGCCCAGATGGCGCGCCAATTGCACCGCCGCCATGCCGACTCCGCCGCTGGCGGCGTGTATCACCACCGCCTCGCCCGCCTGCACGCTCGCCACGTCCACCAGCGCGTGGTACGCGGTCAGGAACGCGGCGGACACCGATGCCGCCTCGGGGAAGGACCACCCCGCGGGCACCCGCACGACCGCACGGCGATCGGTCACGGCGATCGGACCGATCCCGTCCGGCAGCAGGCCCATCACGCGATCGCCCACCGTGAGATCGTCGACCTCTGGGCCGACCTCGGCGACCACGCCGGCGCCCTCGATGCCCAGGACCTCGTTGCGATCGCGCAGAGAGACGAGACCGAGAGCAACCATGACATCCCGGAAGTTCAAGCCGGCCGCGCGCACTGCAACCCGAATCTCCCCCGGCGCGAGCGGCTTCAGCGCATCCGGATAGGCAACGAGCGCAAGGCTCTCGAGCACGCCCCTGCTCGAGATGGCCAAGCGCCACGCGGGCGCATCGGCAGGCGCCGGCAACATCCCGGCCGACTCCATCCGCGCCAGCTCCGGGATGAACACCTCCCCCCTGCGCACGGCCAGCTGCGGCTCCTCCAGGGCAAGCGCTGCGCCCAGCGCCTCCCACGAGGCATCCTCCCCGTCGAGGTCGATCAGCACGAAACGCCCGGGATTCTCCGATTGGGCCGAGCGCGCCAGGCCCCACACGGGCGCTTCGCTCAAGCCCGGCACATCCTCCCCGGGCTCCACCGACACCGCCCGCCGTGTCACCAGCACCAGCCGGCCGGCGGCGAACCGCTCGTCGCCGAGCCACGCCTGCGTCATCTCCAGCGCGCGCTGCGCGGTCGCATGCGCCCCCTCGGCGATGCCAGACCCCGCGGCGGCGGCGCAATCCACGAGCACCGCCTCCGGGAGGGGAGCGCCTGCGTCCACAGCCTCGCCCAGGGAGGCCAGGTCCGCGTAAACCGCGATGGCGCTCCCTGTTGCCCGCAGCGCCCCGGCGAGCCCGCGGCCCTCGCTGCCCACCACCACCCACTCCTGCGCATCCGCATCCGCGACAGGCGCATCTGAATCCGGGATCTCCGGGAGCGGCGCCACCGCGACCGTGGTCCAATCCAGGCAGAACAGCGACTCTTGGGAGCCTCTCTCGATGCCGCGAAGCTGCTCCGGAGAAGCCTCGCGCAGAACCAGCGTGTCCACCGAGCCGACCAGCCGATCGCTGTCGTCGAGCATCACCAGCGACACCGCATCGACCCCAGCCGGCGAGATCCGAACCCGCAGGCAGGACGCGCCGGGTGCATCCAGAGACACCCCGCTCCACGAGAACGGCAGCCGCAGGCCCCCGGAATCGCCGCCCTGCCGCGGACCCCCGGCATCCCCGCCCTGCCCGTCACCGAGCATGCCCGCGCCAACCGCATGCAGCGCGGCGTCGAGCAGCGCCGGGTGCACGCCGAAGAGACCCGCCTGCGCCCGCTGCTCCTCTGGCAGGGACACCTCGACGAACACCTCCGGCCCCCGCCGCCATGCGGCCCGCAATCCGCGAAACGCCGGCCCGTAGTCATAGCCCCGCTCGATGAGATGGTCGTACAGGTCATCGACCCCCACCGCGACGGCATCCGCCGGCGGCCATGCCTCCCCGGGACGCACCGCGGCCCGCCCCGCGACGGGAGCCCGCCCCGCCGCGAGAGCCGGCCCAGCGGAGGCGAGCACCCCGCCGGCATGACGGATCCACCCAGCCCCATCCGGCGAGGCATCGCCGGCGAAATCCTCCCCCCGGGCGGAATCCTCCGAACGGGCATATACGCTCAGCGACCGCTGCCCGGACTCGTCGCGCTCACCCACCAAGAGCTGCAGCTGAACCGCACCCTGCCGGGGCAGCACGAGCGGAGCCTCCAGCGTGAGCTCCCGCACCAGATCGCACCCGAGCCGGCCGCCGGCGTGCAGCGCCAACTCCAGGAACGCCGTGCCCGGCAGCAGCACCACGCCCATCGCGGCGTGATCGGCCAGCCAGGGGTGCGATGCCAAGGACAGGCGAGCGGTGAACAGCCACCCCTGGCCGTCGGCCAGTCCCACCGCCGCGCCCAGCAGCGGATGGCCCGCAGGGGCCTGGCCGGCGCCGGCCATATCGCCAATCCCGGATGGGCCCTCAAGCCAGTAGCGCTCGCGCTGGAAGGCATAGGTGGGCAGTCTCACCCGCCTGGCACCCGAGCCGGCGAACAGCGCACCCCACTGAACCTTCGTGCCCCGCACCCACAGCTCGGCCAGCGAGGTGGAGAGACGCCTCAAGCCACCCTCGTCGCGGCGCAGCGAGCCCGCAACCGCGACATCCTCCGGATGCTCGAGCGCCGCATCGACGGTCTCCTGCACGCCCATCGTCAACACCGGGTGGGGGCTGATCTCGACGAACGTCCTGTACCCCTGCTCGAGCAGCACGCGCGTGGTCTGTTCGAAGCGGACGGTGTGGCGCAGGTTGCGATACCAGTACTCCGCGTCGAGGGCCGCCGTGTCGAGCGGCCCGCCGGTCACGGTGGAGTAGAACGCGACGTCGCCCGAGCGCGGGGCGATCGAGGACAGCGCATCGAGCAGCTCCGCACGGAGCGCCTCTACACGCGGAGAGTGCGAGGCGACGGTGGCGGGAACCTCACGCGCGCGAATCTCCTCGGCCGCGCACTCCCGGAGAAGCTCATCCAGCGCCTCGCGGTCGCCCGCGACGCCCACCGAGGAGGGTCCGTTCACCGCGGCGATCACAAGCCGCTCGCCCCAGCGCTCCAGACGCGGAGCGAGCTGCTCGGCCGGGAGCGAGACCGATACGACTCCGCCCTGCCCAGCCAACCCCTTCAGCATGCGGCTGCGCAGCGCCACCAGGCGCGCCGCGTCGGGCAGCGAAAGTCCACCCGCCACATACGCGGCCGCGATCTCACCCTGCGAATGGCCCATCGCCACATCCGGATGCACACCGCACGCACGCCACAACGCGGCCAGCGAGACCATCACCGCAAACAGGGCCGGCTGGACCACCTCGATCCGCTCCAGCGACGGCGCACCTGGCTCGCCCTGCAGCACATCCATCAGCGACCAGTCCAGGTGGGGGTCGAGCGCCTCGGCACACGCCGCCACGTGGTGGGCGAACAGCGGCGAGCGGTCCAGCAGCTCGAGCGCCATTCCCTCCCACTGGGAGCCCTGGCCGGGGAAGAGGAACACCGTCCCGGCACCCCCAGGACCGGTCACGCCCCTCACCACATTCGCCGCGACCTCCCCGCGCGCCAGCGCTCCGAGCCCCGCGAGCAGACCCTCCCGCTCGCTCCCGAGCACGACCGCGCGGTGCGCGAACGCCGACCGTCCGCTCGCCAGCGAATACCCGACATCGGCATCCGCCAACTCCGCCGAAGCATCGACGTGCTCCAGCAGGCGCTGTGCCTGAGCGGACAACGCGGCCCCGTCCTTCGCCGAGATCGCCCACGGCGTCAGACCATCGACCCCAGCGCCACTGAGGGCAACCACGCCACCCGCCATCGAGACCTCCTCGGCCTCCTCAACCTCCCCAACCCCCCCAACCCCCTCGGCCTCCTCAGCCCCCTCAGCCTCCTCGGCCTCCTCGGCCTCCTCAAGGATCACGTGCGCGTTGGTGCCACTGATCCCGAACGAGGACACCCCCGCCCGGCGGGGCCTGCCATCCCGAGCCCACGGCGTCTGTGCTCTCAGCAGCGAGACGGCGCCGGCCGACCAGTCCACCTGCCCGGAGGGCTCGTCCACGTGCAGCGTCCTGGGCAGCACGCCGTGGCGCATCGCCAGCGCCATCTTGATCACTCCCGCCACCCCGGCGGCGGCCTGCGTGTGACCCAGGTTCGACTTGATCGACCCCAGCCACAGCGGATGCCCATCCGCGCGATCCTGCCCGTAGGTCGCCAGCAGCGCCTGCGCCTCGATCGGATCCCCGAGCTTTGTGCCGGTGCCGTGCGCCTCCACCACGTCGACCTCGCCTGCGGAGAGCCCCGCGTTGGCCAGCGCCCGGCGAATCACCCGCTGCTGGGAGAGGCCGCTGGGCGCCGTCAGACCATTGCTGGCGCCGTCCTGATTGACCGCGCTGCCGCGCACCGTCGCCAGCACCGGATGACCCAGGCGACGGGCATCGGAGAGCCGCTCCAGGAGCAGCACGCCCACACCCTCACCCCAGGCGGTGCCATCGGCTGCATCCGCAAAGGACTTGCAGCGCCCATCGGGCGCGAGCCCCCGCTGACGGCTGAGCTCGACGAACACGCCCGGCTCGGCCATCACCGCCACGCCGCCGGTCAACGCCAGCGTGCATTCCCGCTGCCGCAGCGCCTGGCACGCCAGATGCAGCGCCACCAGCGAAGCGGAGCACGCGGTATCCACCGTGACCGCGGGTCCCTCCAGGCCGAATGCGTAGGCCAGGCGGCCCGACACCACACTGGCCGTGTTGCCTGTGAGCGTGTAGCCCTCCGCACCCTCCCGTGCCTCGTGCAGGCGCGGTCCATAGTCCTGAGCCATCACACCGGCGAACACGCCGGCGTCGCTGCCCCGCAGCGAGTGCGGGTCGATTCCGGCATCCTCGAACGCCTCCCACGCGACTTCCAGCAGCAGCCGCTGCTGGGGGTCCATCGCCAGCGCCTCCCGCGGGCTGATCTGGAAGAACCCGGCGTCGAACTCGCCCGCGTCGTAGAGAAAGCCGCCCTCGCGCACGTAGCTGGTGCCGGGATGGTCGGGATCGGGGTCGTAGAGGTGCTCCAGATCCCATCCGCGATCCACCGGAAATCCAGCGACCGCGTCGCCGCCGCGGGCGATCAGCTCCCACAGCTGCTCGGGCGAGCGCACGCCTCCCGGATACCGGCAGCCCATCCCCACGATCGCGATCGGCTCGGCGGCGGATGGCCACGGCGGCGGCAGCGGCGCCCCCACGGCGCCTTGGCGGTCAACGCCGCCGATCTCCCTCAGCAGGCGATCGGCCAGCGCGGCCGGAGTGGGATGATCGAACAGAACTGTGGTGGGCAGGTTCAGCCCGGTGGTCGCCTGCAGCCGGTTGCGCAACTGCACCGCGGCCGGCGAATCGAAGCCGAGCTCCTTGAAGGCCCGCCGCGGAGGCACATCCTCGGGCGAGTCGTGGCCGAGGACGATCGCCACCTGGGCGCGCACCAGCTCGAGCGCCGTACGATCGCGCTCGCCCTCGCGCATACCCGCCACGCGCTGCGCGAAGGACCCGTCGTCGCGGAGGATCGCATCGCCGGCCTCCCCGCGGTCCCCGTCCCCGACGGCTCCACCACCCCGCGCCCCCCGCGCGCCCCGCGCGCCCGGATCGGCTTCGGAGGCATCACGGGTGTCATCGCGGGCCTGCGGCGCCCGGGGCTCCAGCCAGAAGCGCCGGCGCTGAAAGGCATAGGTGGGCAGATCCACCCGCCGGCGAACGCCCGGCCCCGCCGCCACCGCCCCCCAGTCGACATTCACGCCACGCACGTGCACCTCTGCCAGCGCGGTCATGAAACGCTCCAGGCCACCCTGTCCACGACGCAGCGAACCTGTGATCACGACCTCACCCGCATCGCCGAGCGCCGTGTCAACGGTCTCCTGCGCCCCCACCGTCAGCACCGGATGCGGGCTGACCTCGATGAAGGTCCGACAGCCCTGGTGCAGCAGTCCCCGTATGGCCTCTTCGAACCGCACCATCTCGCGTGTGTTGCGATACCAGTACTCGGCATCCAGCTCGGCCGTATCGAGCGGCCCACCCGCAACGGTCGAGAAGAACGGCACGTCGCCCGAACACGCGCCAACCGCGCCCAGCTCATCCAACAGCTCCTCGCGCAGCGCCTCGGCCTGCGGGGAGTGAGTGGCGACCGTCGCCGCGACCATGCGCGCCTTGACCCCCTCCCCCGCGAGCGCCTCAAGCAGCTCTTCGAGCGCCCGTGGATCGCCCGCGACTCCGGTCGAGGACGGCCCATTCACCGCCGAGATCGAAAGCCGATCCCCCCACGGTCGCAGATGCGCGCGCAGCTCCTGAGCTCCCAGCGAGACCGACACGATCGCACCGTGTCCGACAAGGCCGGTCAACAACCGGCTGCGCAACGCCACCACACGCGCTGCGTCTTGCAGCGAAAGCCCATTCGCCACGTGCGCAGCGGCGATCTCTCCCTGCGAGTGGCCCACGACCGCGTCTGGCTGCACGCCGCAAGCACGCCACAACATGGCGAGCGACACGTTGACCGCGAACAGCACCGGCTGCAGCACATCGATGCGCTCCAAGCCCGGCGCGCGACGCCCGCCCCGCAGCACATCCATCAGCGACCACTTCACACAGGGCGCGAGCGCGTCTTCGCACGCCTGCATGCGCTCCGCGAACAGCGGCGAGCCCTCCAGCAGCTCCAGCGCCATCCCCTGCCATTGCGAACCCTGGCCCGGGAACATGAACACCACGCCCCCGCCACTCCCGGCCGCGCCTTCGATCACATTCGCCGCGGGCTCGCCCGCGGCCAGCATTCCGAGACCCTCCAGCAATTTCGCGCGGTCGCTCCCGAGCACGACCGCGCGATGCTCGAACACGGACCGGGACACGGCCAGCGAATACCCCACATCGCCGATGTCCAGCTCCGGCGGGGAGCCCTCGACGTGCGCCAGCAGACGCTGTGCCTGGCCGCGCAGCGCCGATCGGCCCTTGGCCGAGAGGGCCCACGGCACCACCCCGACAGCGGGGGCGCCCGCGGTCGTCTCTCGGTTCTCTCCGCGCTCCCCGCTCGGCCCTACGCGCTCCTCGCTCAGCCCTCCGCGCTCCTCACTCGGCGATGGCGGCTGCGAGAGCACGACATGGCAGTTCGTCCCCCCCATCCCGAATGAGCTGACACCAGCCAGCAGCGGCCGATTGGGATCCGGCCACGGACCCAGGGTCTGCTGAACGCGCAAATGCAATTTGTCCAACGGAATCTGCGGGCTGGGTTTCTGGAAATTAAGACTGGGGGGAATTTCGCGATGCTTTATGCACAAGACGGTCTTGATCAACCCGACAATCCCGGCTGCGCCCTCCAGGTGACCCACATTGGTCTTGGCCGAGCCCACGAGCAGCGGGTCCCCGGGTGTCCTGGCGGCGCCGAGCGCCGCACCGAGGGCGGCGGCCTCGACCTGGTCGCCAAGCGCGGTTGCGCTGCCGTGAAGCTCCACGTACTGAACGTCGGCTCGCCTGACGCCGGCCCTGCGATAGGCAAGTCGCACGACCTCCTCCTGGGCCAGCGGATCGGGGGCGGCCAGGCCAGCGCCGTCGCCGGCGCCGTCGTTGTTGACAGCGCTGCCGCGAATCACACAGTGGATCGAGTCACCATCGGCGAGCGCACGCGATAGAGACTTGAGCGCCACCACACCTCCGCCCTCGCCCCGGACATAGCCGTTGGCGCGCGCATCGAATGTGTAACAACGCCCATCGGGGGACAGGGCGCCGAACCTCGAGGCGGCGATCGCGCCGGCGGCGCTGATGTTCAGGTTGACGCCACCGGCGAGAGCGAGCGAGGACTCACCTCTGCGCAGGCTCTCACACGCGAGGTGAACGGCCAGGAGCGCGGATGACTGCGCCGCGTCCACCGTCAGACTGGGACCGCGCAGACCCAGCGTGTAGGACACGCGATTGGAGATCATGCCGCGATGAGTCCCCGTGAGCGCGTGGCGTGTGAGGGCATCGGCTCCGCGGCGGCGCAGCAGATCGGCATAGTCGCTGGAGATCGCCCCCACGAAGACGCCCGTGTGACTGCCCGCGAGCTCCTCGGGCACGATCCCGGCATCCTCGAACGCCTCCCAGCTCAGCTCCAGGATCAGGCGCTGCTGCGGGTCCATGATCGCCGCCTCGCGTGGAGCGATGCCAAAGAAGGCCGGATCGAAGCGATCTATGCCGTCAAGGAATCCGCCACGCAGCAGGCCGGGCTCTGACAAGCCGGGCTCCGAGGCAGACAGATCGTCGGGGTCCCAGCGGTCGCGGGGCGTATCTGCGATGGCGCTCACTCCGTCGCGCAGGAGCCCCCAGAACGCATCGGGACTCGGCGCTTTTGGGAAGCGACAGGAGATTCCCACCACCGCGATAGCTGCTGTACCCCGCGCGTCGACCCCTCCCATTCCCATGTGTGCTGAGCCCCTCAGAGTGTTTCTATCTCCTGAGTGGCAGCACTCTAGGTCAAGGTGGGCGCCTTGTCAACTCGGAGAGCAATTGGAACAAGCTGGTTTCACTTATCTGAAACTTGCGCCGCGGAGAGGGCGATCGCGGTGAGCACCAGCCCATCACGAGCCAACCAGCGTCCCGGCAGCGTCTCCAGACGCCCGCCCGCAGACAACGGTCCGGGGACCAGCAGACGGGCCGAGAACTCGCCGCGGCGTGCATCGAGGGTGAGCACGGCGTCCTCGAAACCCAGCGAGCGCCTGGCGAGCGGAAACCAGGCCTTGTACACGGACTCCTTGGCGCTGAACAGCAGACGATCCCAGTGCACCGCGGGCGCCGTGCGCGCCAGCGCGCGCAGCTGGGGCAGCTCCTCGGCCCTGGCGATCGCGCCAAGCACGCCCTCCGGCAGCGCGTCGTTGGGCTCGGCGTCGATGCCGAGCGTGAGCAGCTCGCTCGCACGGGCCACCGCGCACGCGCGATAGCCATGACAGTGCGTGATGCTCCCCACGATGCCCGCGGGCCAGCAGGGCTCGCCGCGGGCCCCGCTGGGTATCGGCAGCGGCGGCAGACCCAGTCCCGCCAGCGCCCTGCGTGCGCAGGCGCGCGCGGTGGTGAACTCCAGGCGGCGCTTCTCCACGGCCTGCCCGAGGACGGCCTCCTCCTCCGCGAACAGCACCACATCCGCGGGATCGCTCCATGCCTCCACCGCGACGACCGCGTCGGGCAGGATGTCCGCGATCATCCCACCTCTTTGCCGGCGGCGGGCAACCCGACATCCTTGCGGGCGGCGGGCAATCCCGCATATCTGCCGGCGGCGGGCAACCCCGCATCTTCGCCGGCGAGGGGCAGTATCCGGCGAAGCACGCCGCCCGGGCGGCCGCGACGGGCCCACTCCCGCGGATAGCCGAGCGAGACCTCCTCGAATCTGACACCGTCGTGCCAGGTGGTGCGTGGGATGTGGAGGTGTCCGTAGACCACAGCCGTGGCCTGGAAGCGGCGGTGCCAATCGGCGGTCAGCCTGGTGCCGCACCACTGCGCGAACTCCGGATGCCAGAGCACTCGTGTGGGCGCGTCAATCAGCGGAAAATGATTGACCAGCACGGTTGGCACCTCCGTGTCGCGAGCGCCAAGCCGAAGCTCCGCGTTTTTCACCCTGGCCCGGCACCACGCATCCCTGCTGGGGTAGGGGTCGGGATGCAGCAGGAACTCGTCGCCGCAGACCACTCCGGCCGCGTGGGCACGCGCGAGCGCAGCCTCCTTGGTGGGAGCGATGTTGCGCCCGAACGTGTAGTCGTAGAGCAGGAACAGAGGGGCGATCGTCGCTGGGCCGCCGCCTCCCTCCCAGACCGGGTAGGGGTCCTCGGGAGTGAGGACGCCGATGCGCCTGCAGATCTCCACCAGATGCCGGTAGCGCCGCTCGCCGCGCAGTTGCATGCGGTCCTCGGGCAGCGTCCAAAGCTCGTGATTGCCAGGGACCCAGATCACCGTGGCGAAGCGCTCGCGGAGCAGATTCAACGCCCACTCGACATCCTCGATCGTCTCGCTGACATCGCCGCAGACGATCAGCCAGTCCGCCTGCGACTCAGGACGCAGGCGCTCCACCACGCGGCGGTTCTCGGGGTGGCCAACGTGCAGGTCGCTGACGCCAAACAGCGCTCCATCCGCGACGCCAGGGATGGCCATGCCGGCGATGATACAGCGATCAAAGGTCCCGAGCGACTGCTTACAGCGATCACAGGTCCGGCCACAATGGGGCGCCTGTCCGTGTCGAGCCCGCCGCGAGCGCAGCGACAGCAGACCCCGCCTCGCTGCCAGAAATACCAGATAGAGACATTTCAGATGGACCTTGACAAGCCTCGTCGATATCTTGTAGCCTGATGCTTTCAGCAGGGTGCCCGGCGGATACGGGGAGCCTGCAATGGGCAACGGGCTGCCCACAGCGTCACGGTAGCGGCGTCTGCGGGCATTCTTTTATCGGAGGGGTTGAGTATGGGCGTTGGCCTGCTTTCGAAGCGTACTTTGCAGCATGGGTTCGCGCAGGTCCTGCTGGTGCTCTTGACGGTGGCGCTCGGAGCAGCCGCGGGCGTGGCGCCATCCGGGGCCGCATCGTCAAGCTCGGGGCGTGGCGTACCCGTCGCCGTCGCGGCGAGGACGCTGTCGCTGAATCTGAGCGCCAAGACGCATCTGGTGGGCCGTCCCGGGCGCACCCTCAACGAGCAGGGCACCCTCACCGGAACGCTGTCCGGCACGGCGTACACGCGCAGCACGGCCATCTCCTCCATCCAGGGGACGGGCACGTTCACCTTCTACCCGAAAGGGGGCTCCCTTTCCGGCCGGGCGTCCACCCACGCTCGCGTAGTGGGAGCCACCGTGTACTTCTCGGGCACGGCGAGAATCACCGGAGGAAGCGGCACCTGGGCGCACGTGTCAAGCTCGAGCCTGCAGTACAGCGGCACAATGGACCGGCAGAATTACCGCGTCATAGAGCACATCAGCGGCAGCATCCACTACTGATGCCGGCACCTGCACAGAGGTGGGCGATGCGGAGGCTTCGAGCCCGTGGCGCCGCCCTGCCGGCAGCCCTGGCCCTCTGCTGCCTGCTGCCCTGCGCCGCGGCCCAGGCATCCGAGACGGCCAAGCTCAAGATCAGCTTCTTTCCCGATCGGCTTGGCGCGCACGTCACGATCCGCACCCATCTCACCCTCGGCGATAGCGGCGGCGGCCTGCCCGGCCCGGTGACGGCCTTCGACCTGCACATACCGGCCGAACTGGAACTCGTCGGCAGCACCCTGGGCCTGGCCATCTGTCAGCCGGGACCTCTGCTCGCGGTTGGACTGGGGAGCTGCTCGGCCAACGCGCGCATCGGATCCGGAAGCGCCACCGTGGCGGTGCCGTTCGGCCCGGAAGAGGTGAGCGAGACGGCCCAGATCCAGGTCCTGATGGGACCGCCGGCGGGAGAACAGGTGGGAGTGCTGCTGTACGCCGAAAGCCTCACTCCGGTGTTTGCGCAGCTGGTTTTCCCGGGAGCGCTGGAAGTGGGCACGGGGCCGGAGAGCCTCAACACCAACTTCCCTCCCGTGCCCACGCTGCCCGGAGCTGCCGATGCGGTCGTGACCAACATGAGCCTCGAGGTGGGTCCTGAACATCTGACCTACTACAAGAGGGTCCACAACAGGAACGTGGCCTACCGTCCCAGGGGGATCGCCCTGCCCGCGAAGTGCCCGCGCGGAGGCTTCCTGTTCGTGGCGGATATGCGCTTCCAGGACGGAGTCGCGCTGACGGTGCCCACCGTCGTGCCCTGTCCGCCCGCACGGCACCGCTGAGAGGGTCCTCGGGCGCGGTGGATACAGAGATGCACAGCATGGGACGCGATGCCGGCCGAGCGTGCGATGGAGGAACGGCGGAGTGCCGTCCGCAGCGCTCATTAGCGTTGTGATATGCCCTCGCTCATAACCCGCGCAGAGGCCATGCGCCTCGGCGAGATCGAAGACCACGCCGAGATCGAGGCGCTCGTGCAGCGCGCCTGGGAGGCGCGCGTGGAGCGCTTCGCGGACTCCACCGACATGTGCTCGCTGGTCAACGCCAAGTCGGGGGGCTGCGCGGAGGACTGCGGCTTCTGCGCGCAGTCGCGCTTCGCCGAGGCGGAAACCCCGATGCACGCGATGATGGATGCCGAGCAGATCCTCGAGCACGCCCGCGCCGCCGAAGCGGCCGGAGCACATCGCTTCTGCATGGTCACCCAGGGCCAGGGATTGTCAAAGCGCGACTTCGAGAAGATCCTCGAGGGCGCGAGGCTGGTCGCCGAGCACACCAACCTCAAGCGCTGCGCCTCGGTGGGGCACATGTCCACGGCACGCGCGAAGGCGCTGAAGGAGGCGGGCATCCAGCGCGTGCACCACAACGTGGAGACCGCGCAGAGCTACTACGACGAGGTCTCCAGCACGGTGCGCTACGAGGGCCGTCTGCGCACCATCGAGGCGGTGCGCGAGGCCGGGTTGGAGACGTGCGTGGGAGGCATATTGAACCTCGGCGAGAGCCGCGAGCAGCGCGTGGAGATGGCCTTCGAGCTGGCGAAGATAGACCCCACGAGCGTGCCCATCAACCTGCTCAACCCGCGCCCGGGAACGAAGTTCGGCGAGCGCGACTACATGGACCCGTGGGAGGCCGTGAAGTGGATCGCGATCTTCAGGCTGATCCTGCCCGAAGCGCTGTTTCGCCTCTGCGGAGGGCGCGTGGAGAACCTCGGCGAGCTGCAGGCGCTGGCCGTCAAGGCGGGGATCAACGGCGTGATGATGGGCAACTTCCTGACCACGCTGGGCAACGAACCCGAGCAGGACCGGGCGATGTTCGAGGAGCTGGGCCTGAACGTGGCGCGCCAGCCCGACAACGGCTCCAAGCCACGGCCCGACAACCGCTCGGGTTGGCTGGATGGAGAGACGCCGGATGTGGTGGAGGAGCACCTGGATGGCGCCATGCCCGCGGTGGAGCTGAAGGTGCGGCTGTGGGACCCCTCCACGCAGCTGCGCTATCGCGCCAAGCGCTTGGTACCCCCGCGCCCAGATGGCGCCCGCGACGCGGTCCCCGCCGGCTGGGGAGATTGACGGCGAGCGCAGAGGATGGGCAAGGCGATGAGCGAAACCAGACGGCATCGAACAGAGCCGCATCGGACAGGGCCGTGAGCGACATCGAAGCGCGCTTGGCGGAGCTGGAGGAGCTGGGTCTGCACCGCCGTCTGCGCCTGATCTCGGGCCCTCAGGGTCCGAGGGTGCTGCTGGATGGCAAGCCGGTGCTGCTGCTGTGCAGCAATAACTACCTGGGCCTGGCCGATCACCCGCGCGTGCGCGAGGCCGCCGCGGAGGCGGCGATGCGCTGGGGCGTGGGCGCGGGGGCCTCGCGGCTGGTGTCGGGCACGATGACGATTCACCGCCGCCTGGAGGAGCGCATCGCCGAGTGGGAGGGAAGCGAGGCGTGCGTCTTGTTCGGCTCGGGCTACCTGGCCAACCTCGGCGTCATCGGAGCATTCGCGGGAAGCGGCGATGTGGTGTTCAGCGACGAGCTCAATCACGCCTCGATCGTCGATGGCTGCCGCCTGAGCAGAGCTGAGGTGGTTGTCTATCGCCATCTCGATGATGAGCACCTGGAGTGGTCGCTGCGCCGCCACCGAGGCGCGGGCCGGCGGCTGATCGTGACCGATGCGGTGTTCTCGATGGACGGCGACGTGGCGCCCCTGGCGGAGATCGTGGAGCTCGCGCGGATGTACGGCGCGCGCACGATGGTGGACGAGGCCCACGCCATCGGCCTGCTCGGCCCCGGCGGACGCGGCGCGGTGGCGCAGGCAGGCCTGGAGGGCGAGGTGGACGTGGTGGTGGGCACCCTGAGCAAGGCTCTGGGCAGCTACGGCGCCTACGTGTGCGGAGCGGCGGAGACGATCGAGTACCTGGTCAACACCGCGCGCTCGCTGATCTTCTCCACGGCGCCCGGCCCACCGGCTGTGGCAGGAGCGCTGGCGGCGCTGGATCTGCTGCGGGAGCGCCCCCATCGCGTGGAGCGCCTGCACGCCGCGGCGCGCGCGCTGCGCGGGGCATTGGCCAAGGAGGGCTTCCCTGTGGAGCCGAACGAGATGCCGATCGTGCCGATCGTGATCGGCGAGGAGCGCGATGCGATGCACATGTGCGGGGCGGCGCTGGAAGGGGGCGTGTTCGCGCAGGGCATCCGTCCGCCCACGGTGCCCGCGGGCACCTCGCGCCTGCGCCTGGCGGCGATGGCCTCGCACACCCCGGCGGAGCTGCGGATGGCCGCGAGAACGTTGGGCGAGGCGGCGCGCGCAGTTGGCCTGGACCCGCGGGCGATGGGATTGCGCACCCCCGAGAGCAGCGCCCGGCGCATCGCCCGCGCCGCGTAAGGCGGCCCCGCGTGAGGGGCCTCTTCGTAACGGGCACGGATACGGGGGTTGGCAAGACGATCCTCAGCGCCGCGCTGGTTGCGGCGATCGCCGCCGAGGGCGAGCCGGTGGGCGTCTGCAAGCCGGTCGTCACCGGCCTGGATGACGACCTGGTTGACGGCCTGGATGAGCCATCCGGCCTGGATGAGCCATCGCACCCCTGGCCGCACGATCACGAGCTGCTGGCGAGCATGGCGGGCATGGCCCCGCGGGAGGTGGCCCCGCTGCGATACGGCCCGGCAGTGTCCCCCCATCTCGCCGCGGCGATGGCCGGCGAGCCCATCGATCCGGCCCGGCTGATCGAGCACGCCCACGCCCTCGCCCGAAGGGGCATCCTGATCGTGGAGGGCGTCGGTGGCCTGCTCGTCCCCCTCAACGAGAACTTCGCGGTGCGCGATCTCGCCGTCGCGCTGGCGCTGCCGCTGCTGATCGCCGCGCGCCCGGGCCTTGGCACGATCAACCACACGCTGCTCACCTTGCAGGCGGCGCGCGCCGTCAACCTGGAGGTGCGCGCGGTGGTGCTCACCCCGTGGCCCCGGGACCCCTCCGCCATGGAGCGGTCCAACCGCGAGACGATCGCGCGCATGGGCAAGATCGAGGTCGCGGGTCTGGCAGCAGTGGCACACCCCGATCGGGCCGAGCTGGCGCAGGCCGGCGCGGGGCTGCCGTGGAGACGTTGGCTCACGCCTGAGAGTTGCGTCTCAGGTCGAACCTGACGGTTGCAGCGGATAGGACCCCGGCGACCGTCAGGGATAGATTGTACACGAGGCATCCACCAAAGCCTCCGTCACAGTGGCCAGATCCTCTTCGCCGATGGTATAGGGCGGCATGGTGTAGATGAGATCGCGGAAGGGCCGCAGCCAAACCCCGCGCGAGACGGCCGCGGCAATGGCAGCGCCAACATCGACCTCGCGCTCCATCTGCACGACCCCGATGGCGCCGAGGACGCGCACGTCGGCGACCCCCGGCAGCTCTCGCGCCGGCGCGAGACCCTCGCGCAGACCCTGTTCGATGCGCGCGACGCGCTCCCGCCAGCCTCCTCCTCCTTCCCCTCCTCCCTCCTCCTCTCCGGCACCCTCCCCTCCCCCGTCGAGCACCTGCAGCGAGGCCAGCGCGACGGCGCAGGCCAGCGGGTTGGCCATGTAGGTGGGGCCGTGCATGAGCGCGTGCCCCTCGCCGGCGGAGATGACGCAGGCGACCTCGGCGGTGCAGAGCGTGGCGGCCAGCGTGATGTACCCCCCCGTGAGAGCCTTGCCCACGCACATGATGTCCGGGCTGACGTCGGCGTGCTCGCAGGCGAAGAGGGCGCCGGTGCGCCCGAAGCCCGTGGCGATCTCATCCAGCACGAGCAGCAGGCCGTGCTCGTCGCACAACCGCCGCAGCAGCGCCACACAGGAGGGCGAGTGAAAGCGCATGCCCCCGGCCCCTTGCACGATGGGCTCGACGATCACCGCGGCGAGCTCGTGGGCGTGGCGCTCCAGAAGCTCACCCACGGCCGCCGCCCAGGCCTCGTCGCACCCCCGCTCAAACCCATCGGGCGGGCGCGGGGCGAAGACCTGCTCGGGAAGAGCGCCGGCGAAGAGGCCGTGCATGCCGCTCACCGGATCGCACACGCTCATGGCCCCGAAGGTGTCCCCGTGATAGCCCCCGCGCACCGTCAGCAATCGCCGACGCTGGGGATGGCCGAGCGCGTGCTGGTACTGAAGGGCCATCTTGATGGCGACCTCGACGGAGACCGAGCCGGAGTCGGCGAAGAAGACTCGCTCCAGAGGAGCCGGCGTCATCGCCACCAGCCGCTGCGCCAAGAGCACCGCCGGCTCGTGGGTGAGCCCGCCGAACATGACGTGAGCCATGCGCCCGAGCTGCTCGCGCAGGGCGCCGTCCAGAACCGGATGGCGATAGCCGTGGATGGCGGACCACCACGAGGACATGCCGTCCACCAACTCGCTGCCGTCGGCCAAGCGCAGGCGCACCCCCTCGGCCCCCACGACCGCCAGCGGCGCGAGCGCGGAGGGCAGCGCGGAGTAGGGATGCCAGATGTGCCGGCGATCGAAGGCCAGCAGCTGCCCCCAGTCGCTCAGGAGCTCAATCCTCTCAGGAGCTCAATCCTCGTAGAGCGTGAAGTCGCGCTTGCGCGCGCCGCAGACGGGGCAGAACCAGGTGTCGGGGATGTCCTCGAAGGCGGTGCCCGCGGGGATGCCCCCGTCGGGGTCGCCCTCCTCGGGGTCGTAGATGTAGCCGCAGGACTCGCAGATCCAGCGCTGGAGGGTCTGGGTGGTCATGGGGGGAAGTTTACCGATGGCCTGCGCCGCAGGTAGGGTCCAGGAATGCCCCCATCGGCCCAGGAGCAGGCGGGAGCAGGAGAGGAGTACAACCCGGGCCCGGCAACCGAAGCGCGCCAGGCCGCAACGGTGATCCTGCTGCGCGGTGACGATGAGCACCTGGAGGTGCTGCTGGTGAAGCGCACCCCGAAGGCGCGATTCATGGGCGGCGTGTGGGTGTTCCCGGGCGGGGCCGTGGAGCGGAGCGAGGGCGAGGACGACGAGGCCCACCGGCGGGCGGCGGTGCGCGAGCTGCGCGAGGAGGCCGGCATCGCGCTGGCGAACCACAGCGATCTGGTGAAGTTCTCCCGCTGGATCACCCCCGCGGAGGTGAGGGTGCGCTTCGATACGCACTTCTTCCTGGCGAGCCTGCCCCCCGGGCAGGAGCCGAGGGTGGATGGCGAGGAGTGTGTGGACCTCGGCTGGTTCACCCCCCGCGGGGCGCTGGAAGCCCACGGCCGCGAGGAGATCGCGCTGGTGTTCCCCACGATCAAGCACCTGGAGCAGCTGAGCGAGTTCGGGACGGCGGTGGAGCTCTTGCGCGAGGCCGCCGGAAGAAAGGTCCTCCCCGTGCAGCCGCGGGTTGTTTTGGAGGGGAGGGGTGGCCGCGTGGTGCTGCCCGGAGAGCCGGGTTACGAGTAGCACGCGAAGTGCGAGCCTATCTCTGCTGCGCTTCGATCACATGGGTGACGGCGTTGATGAGGGCGAGGTGCGTGAAGGCCTGGGGGTAGTTGCCGAGGTGGCGCCCGGAGGAGGCCTCGAGCTCCTCCGCGTAGAGCCCCAGGGGCGAGGCGTAGGAGAGGAGGCGCTCGCAGAGGTGGCGGGCCTCGCGCTGCTCGCCGATTTCCGATAGGGCGGTGACTAGCCAGAAGGAGCAGATGAGGAAGGTGCCCTCCTCGCCGCTCTGGCCGTCGTCGGTCTGATCGGTGCGGTAGCGCAGCACGAGGCCGTGCTGGGTGAGCTCGTCTCGGATGGCCATGACGGTGGCCCTGACGCGCTCGTCCTCAGGGGGCAGGAAGCGAACGAGCGGGATGAGCAGGTTGGAGGCGTCGAGCGCGTCGGTGTCGTAGTGCTGGCGAAAGACGCCCCTGCCGTCGAGCCCCCGCGCCAGGATGTCGGCGCGGATCTCATCCGCCTGCGCCTGCCACTGGCCGGCGACGTCCTCGTGCCCGCGCCGCTGCGCCAAGCGCGCGCCGCGGTCCAGGGCGACCCAGCACATGAGCTTGGATGAGACGTAGTGGCGGGGCTGCCCGCGCGCCTCCCAGATGCCCTGGTCGGGTTCGCGCCAGACGCGGCAGGCACACTGCACCTGGTCGGTGAGCACGGGCCAGAGGCGCTCGGGGATGTGGTCGCGGCGCTTGGAGTGGAGGTAGACGGAGTCGAGGACGGCCCCATAGACGTCGTTCTGGCGCTGGTTGTAGGCGCCGTTGCCGATGCGCACGGGGCGGGCGTTCTCGTAGCCCTTGAGGTGATCGAGGGTCTGCTCTGCAAGGTCCTTCTGACCCTTGATGCCGTACATGATCTGCAGCGAGCCGTCGTCGTTGCGCTGCATGTCAGCGAGGTACTGGATGAAGTCCTCGGCCTCCCAGTCCAGGCCCAGGGCATGCAGGCCCCAGAGGGTGAAGCTGGCGTCGCGCATCCAGCAGTAGCGGTAGTCCCAGTTGCGCGAGCCGCCGGGGGTCTCGGGGAGGGAGGTGGTGGGAGCCGCGACCAGGGCCCCGGTGGGCATGAAGGTGAGGGCCTTGAGGGTGAGCGCGGAGCGCTCGAGGTAAAAGCGCCAGGGGTGGTCAGGGTAGCTGCCTTCGGCGAGCCAGGTGCGCCAGAAGTGCTCGGTGCGCTGGATGTGGGCCTGGGCCTGCTCGACGGTGCGCGGCCCGCGCAGCTCATCGGTCCAGGAGAGCGCGCAGAAGCGCCGCTCGCCCTCCTTCATGGTGTGGCGGGAGTGGGCGCGGTTGCCCTCGATGCCCATGCGGGTGTCGCTGAAGAGGCGAAAGGCGGTGGCGCCGCCGCGGGTGTGGCCGCTGGAGCCGGGGCCGGCGTCGCTGCCGGCCTGACCGCCGCTGGCCTGATCGCTGCTGGCCTGATCGCTGCCGGCCTGATCGCTGCCGGCCTGACCGCCGCCGGCCTGACCGCTGCCGGCCTGATCGCTTCCGGCCTTACCGTCGCTGGCCTTACCGTCGCTGGCCTGGAGGCCCTCGCCGTGCTCGTCTGAGACCCACTCCCAGACGGCGGCGGTGGCGCCGTAGTCGAGCATGGGCTCGCATACCATCTCGACCTGCACCTGGCCCTGGATGCATTCGACCACCCTCACCAGCAGATGGTCGCCGTCGAAGTCCGTTGGCGGGCGGGTGTGGCTGGTGTTGCGATCGTCGTCATGCCAATCGCTGATGGTGAGGGCGTCGATGACCTTGAGCCACCCCTGGGGCGTCATCCAGGTGGTCTCGATGACGTTGGTGCCGGGGATGTAGCGGCGGCCGGCGGGGACGTAGACGCCGTAGGGACCCACGCGGAAGCTGCCGGCGCCGCGGTCGAGCATGGCGGCAAAGATGGAGGGGGAGTCGAAGTGGGGAAGGCACATCCACTCGATGGAGCCGTCGGAGGCGAGGAGCGCGCCGGTGTGGCAGTCCGAGAGAAGGCCGTAGTCGGCGATGGGCGGAAAGGGCGAGTCCTCGGGGATCGCCGCCGTGGTCGTCGCAGACACGCCGGCATCATCGCCGCTGTCCCTGGTCACTGCAGGGGACGCATCGCCGTCGTCCCCAACCTCGGTGTTCATTGCCAGGGACCCAGTTCGGGCCGCTCGACATTGCGCGGAAGCAGGCCCTCTTCGTCGAGCTTGTCGAGGTGCGCGGCCAGCATGACCACCGCAGCCGGGCGCAGCTCGGGGGGAACGTCGGACCAGGCCTCCTCCAGCAGGTCCGCGATGGAGCGTTTGCCGATGCCCAGCGCGAGGATCACTTTGTGCTCGCGGTCGTAGCGGTGGGCGATGTACTCCTCCACCTTGTTCTCGGGCTCCCAGATGGGCGGCCCGTGTCCGGGGCAGAGCACGTCGACTTCCAGCGTGGCCAGCCTGGCGAGGCCGTGCATGTAGCCCGAAAGGGCGCCCGGGTAGGCGTCGACGAAGACGCTGCCTTCGCCGAGGACGGCATCGCCGGTGAAGCATGCCCGCTCGGTTGCCAGCGCGAAGTGATCGGGCGCGTGACCGGGGGTGGGCACGGCCCGCAGAGGGCCGAAGCGGGTGCCCTCGCGGAGCACCACGTCCACACCCACCCCGCGGGCGGCGGCCAGCGGCGCAGAGCGCGCTTGCAGCAGCGCCCTGAGGGCCTCGGAGTGGTCGGTGTGATCGTGGGTGAGGGCCACCCCCCCGAGGCCGCCGCGGGCGTCGATCGCCTCCAGCAGACGATTCAGGTGCGAGGGCAGCGCCGGACCGGGGTCCACCACGAAGGCGGGGTGGTCGCCGACGATCCAGGTGTTGGTGCCCGAGAGCGTGAACGGTCCAGGGTTCTCGGCACGCAGCCGCAGGATGTCGTAGCCGGCAAGCCGCTCGGCGTCATCGCCGGGATCGCCGGGATCGCAGCCGCCGGAGGGATCGCCGCCGCAGGCGGGATCGCAGCCGCCGGAGGGATCGCAGCCGCCGGCGTCCTCGATGTCCTCGCGAGGGCCACCTTCGAAGCTGGATGGGAACAGCGGAGCCATCCAGAGTAGTTTTAGCTCTTCCGGAGGATCCATTGCCCCCCGTCCCCCCTTCCGCGCCGCCCTGCGCTCGCGCGAGCGGCGCTCCCGCCCTCGTGGCCTGCGCCGGCGCGAACCCTCACAATGCCCGAATAATCGATAAATCCTGCCTTCCCCACGGCCATCGTCCGGTAGATCGGCTCTGTAAAGCCAATCCTCAGCGCTGAGAGGACGTTTGCAGGCGCCTTCGCGCTCATCGCCGTGATACACGTGTTGTCGCTCGGAGCACTCTCTCAAGCCCTGCACGAAGGCAACCGAAGGGATGAGCAAATGAGCGAGGGATCTTGGCTTTGCCCCACCGAGCTGGATCGCAGCCGCGTCGTCGACGCCAACGATCGCGTGCGCACCATCCGCATGGTGGGCTCCAGCATGGTGGGGGTGGCGCTGGTGATCTCCGCTCCGTGGATCGGCTGGTGGACGCTGATCCTGTTCGCGCTCTCGGCGCTCAACTTCCTCAATGTGGATCGCAGGCTGCGCACCAGCGCGCACCCCGAGCGCGTGAGCGTATTCGCCATCGTCATCACCGAGCTGCTGCTGGGTGGAGGGGTTGCGATCAGCGGTGGCCCTCGTTCGCCGGCGCTGCCGTGGATGGTGCTGCCGGCGGCGATGGTCGCCGCGCGCTTCCGCCCGCGCGTGGTGATCGTGGGACTGGTGGGAACGGTCTTCACGATCCTCCTCGCCACCCTCGCCGTGAACCCCGGCGCCACGGTGCGCAACCCCGTGCCGGTGATCGTCACGCTGGCGTTGCTGGGAGCGGTGGTGTCGATCGTATTGGCGCTGGAGGCAGCCGAGCTGCACCACCGCGACGAGGCCATCCTGGATCCCCTCACGGGGCTGCTCAACCGCCATGCGCTGATGCCCCGTTTCATCGAGCTCTCCCACCAGGCCCGCCTCAGCGAGCAGCCGGTGTGCATGGTGCTGTGCGACGTGGATGGCTTCAAGGCGATCAACGACGAGTACGGCCACGATCGCGGCGACGCGGTGCTGCGCGATGTGGCCTATGAGCTGCGCAAGCGCCTGCGCAGCTTCGAGCTGGTTTATCGCCTGGGGGGCGAGGAGTTCCTGATCGTGCTGCCCGGCGTGAATGGCGAGGGCGGACTGGAGGTGGCGGAACGGCTGCGTGCGTCCGTCGAGCAGGTCAGGCCGCAGGGCATCCACATCACCATCTCGCTGGGCCTGAGCGCGGGCAGCGGCGAGGAGGTGGACTACGACACTCTGTTCCGGGCCGCCGACGCAGCCCTGTACGACGCCAAGCGCGCCGGGCGCAATCGGGTGGTGGCGGCAGGTGGCACCAGCGCGATCGCAATCGATGCGCCGGCCTCGGCGATGGCGGGCGAGCACCTGGCGCCGTCCTTCGCCGGCTGAATGGCCCCGACTCCCGGCCAGCCCGCCTCCCAACCGACCTCGACCCCAACCGGCCACAGGCTCCCGGCCAACCCCGCCTCCCAATCGACCTCGACCCCAACCGGCCACAGGCTCCCGGCCAACCCCGCCTCCCAACCGACCTCGACCCCCGACCGGCCCCTGGCTCTTCTTAACGCGCCAGTTCCGCCGTGATGCCCTCGGCGGTCTCGAGGAGCTCCTCGCCGAAGTCATCGTTCAGATCGCCGCTCTCGAAAAGCGCGCCGGGGACGGCGAGGTCGAGCGCCCCCAGGATCCTGCCCCGCCCGTCGGGCACCGGCACGGCGATCGAACGCATGCCGTCGATCAGCTCTTCGTCGTCGATCGCAAAGCCCTGCTCGCGCACCCCATCGACCTCGGCGCGCAGCGCGCGCTTGCCGGTGATGCAGTTGGGGCCGCGCCGCGGCAGGCTGACGGCCGCAAGCAGCTCACGCAGCTCGGCCTCGGGCAGGCCGGCCAGCAGCACCTTTCCCATCGCCGTGCAGTGCACGGGCAGCCGCGCGGAGGAGCCCAGGCGCAGGTCGATCTCCTGCAGCCCCCGCCACCCGCGCAGACGCTCGACGAGCATGACCTCGGCGCCATCGAGGATCGCCAGCGAGACCGTCCAGCCTGTCACCCGGCGCAACTCCTGCAGGTAGGGACGGGAGCACTCGTGCAGGGCCATGGAGCCCAGCGCCGCGAGCCCGACGTCGGCGCAGCGCGGAGTCAGGCGGTAGCGGCGCGCGGAGTTCTGCTCCAGGTAACCCAGCTGCGCGAGCGTGGCGGCGTAGCGGTGGGTGGTGGAGCGGCTCATGCTCAGCGCGCTGGCAAGCTCGGCGATGCCCATCGTGGGGCGCTCGGCGCTGAAGCTGGCGAGGATCGACAGGCCGTGACCGAGCGAGAGCGAGTAGCGGCTGTCGCTGCGGGGCTCCTGGCTGGAGCGGTCTTCGGAGACCCGTCCCGCGCCGTCCAGATAGACCCTTCCGCCACCGTTGCCGGCCCGGGCGGCGCCCCTGACCCTCGCGCCGCTGACCCGCGTGGAGATCTCCTCCAGGTTCTCGCCGTCCCCACCGAGTGGAAACGCGCTGGTCGCGCCGCCGGCGCGACCTTTGCCCGGACGCCTGAACCTGGCCCTCCTCGTGTCGCTCCATCCCGCCTGCCGCATGCCTGGCTCCTCTCGCGTCGCGACATGCTCGTTGGTCTTTCGGACAAGATAGAACATATTGAATTGATCGTGAACCGGTTGAAGTCGTTTGTCTCCGACTGGATCAACCCTGGCGGAACCATCCGATGGCTCATGGGGCTGGCGGAACCATCCGATGGCCGGCGTGCGCGCGAAGAGCGGCTAGAGCCCGGCAAGGCGGCGCGCAAGAAATCGCCGCTCGGGCTCGGAGTGCGCGAGCTCCAAGGCGCGCTCGTATGCCGCGCGGGCCTCGTCCGGCCGGCCGAGACGGCGCAGGAGATCGGCGCGGGCGGCATGGAAATAGTGGTAGGCGTCCAGCTCGTGGAGGCCGTCGATGGCCGCCAGTCCCGCCCTGGGGCCCTCCGCTTCGGCCAACGCGACGGCGCGATTGAGCTCCACGACGGGAGAGCGGGTGTGGCGCACGAGCTCTCCATAGAGCGCGGCGATCTGCGGCCAGTCGCACGTGTCCTCGGCGTGGAGCGAGGCGATCGCGGCCTGCAGCAGGTAGACCCCGCCCGGCGCGCGGCCACGCAATGCCAGCGCGCGGTGCAGCGCGGCCCGGCCGGCCCTGATGCGCTCGCCGTCCCACAGCGTCCTGTCCTGGTCGGCGAGCAGGACGAGCTCCCCGTCGCGCAAGCGCGCCGCGCGGCGCGAGTCGTGCAGGAGCATGAGGGCGAGCAGGCCCGACACCTCGGGCTCGTCCGGCATCAGCTCGGCGAGCGCGCGGCCGAGGCGGATCGCCTCCGCGGGGAGGTCATCACGGGTGGGTGGGAGCGAATACCCCTCGTTGAAGATCAGGTAGACGACCGCGAGCACGGCGAGAAGGCGATCGGGCAGGAGATGGTCGGGAGGCACCCGAAAGGGGATCCCGGCGGCCCTGATCTTGCGCTTGGCCCGCACCAGCCGCTGCGCCATCGTGGGCTCGGGAACGAGGAAGGCGCGGGCGATCTCACCGGTGCGCAGGCCGCCGAGCGTGCGCAGCGTGAGAGCGACCTGCGCGTCGGTGGCGAGCGCCGGATGGCAGCAGGTGAAGATGAGCTCGAGCCGCTCGTCTGGAAATGTCCTCGCGTCCATCGCGTCCATCGCGTCCGTCGCGTCCACCGTCTCCGGCGCTGCCTCGGGCACCTGCAGCAGGCGGGTCTTCGCGGCCAGCGTGCGATCGCGGCGAATGCGATCGATGGCCCGGTTGCGCGCCACCGTCAGGAGCCAGTGGCGCGGGCTGGCGGGGGTCCCGTCGCGCGGCCAGCGCTCGGCGGCGATCACGAAGGCCTCCTGCAAGGCCTCCTCGGCGAGGTCGAAGTCGCCGAGAAAGCCGATCAGCGCAGCGAGGACTCCTCCCCACTCCTCACGAAATGTCCGCTCGAGGATCGCTACCGCTCCACGATCGGGCGCACCTCGATCGCGCCGCCCAGGCGAGCTGCCGGAATCCGCGAGGCCAGCTCGATCGCGGCGTCGAGATCATCGGCCTCGAACAGGAGGTAGCCGCCGATCGCCTCCTTGATCTCGGCGAAGGGACCGTCGGTGGTGAGCGTCCTGCCATCCGCCACGCGCACGGTGGTTGCCGTCTCGGGGGGCTGCAGCTGCAGGCCGGGGCTGACGCCGGGCGTCTCGCCGATCGCCTTGTAGGCAGCGTGGATCGCCCCCTTCTCGTCCCCTGAGAGGCTCTCCCACTCCTGCGAGGGCGGCGTCGGGGTGGTGCCCTGATGGATCAAAAGCATGTACTTCATCGCTTCCTCCTTCTCGGTCCTTCGCGGAATTGTCGCCTATGAGACGAACGGGGAGCACGGAAATCGACAGCCTCCTGAGCCTGGCGTGGCTGACGTGCCGGCCGATCACGACACGAGCTTGATCACGACACGAGCTTGAAGAGGCCGCATCGTCCAAACACGCCCGCAAACTGACACGTGTCCGAGACCCAGCTGCCGCTCACCACTTCGGCTACCTCGATCGGCTCGGCCGAGATCGGAAAGCCGCTCGTGTCGGGGATATCGCGCGGGAGGTAGTCGTGGAAAAGGAGCAGTCCGCCTGGCGCGATGCGTCCCTCGAGCGCGGCCAGATCCGTCCCCACGCCGTCCGCCGAGTGGTCTCCGTCCACGAACACGAGCGTCGGCGAGAACGCCGGCGCCAGTGCGAAGAAGCTCGAGGCGTCGGCGCAGGCCAGTACGAGATGCTGATCGACATCGTGGCGTTCGGCGGCACGCCGCGCCTGGACCATGCACGTCGGATCGACGTCGAGCGAGACGATCCGAGCATCGCGGGCGGCATCCGCGGCTGCTGTCGCGAGGATCACAGCCGACCGTCCGCAGTAGGTTCCGATCTCGAGTATCGGGCCTGTGGATAAGAATGCGAGCTCATAGAGCTTCAATGCGTCCTCCGGATCCAGCCAGCCAGGGATGTGCCAGACGGCATCCGCGATCCGGGCATGTCGGTCGCTCAGAAGGTCGGCGCCCCAGTCATGACTCGGCAGGTAGTCACGAGTCGACTTCTCCTCATACGCGATGAACGGAAGCGGTGGCTCGCGCGAGTTCAGCAACGGTCGCGGCGTCGCCGGCGCGGCCTCCGCGTTGTTCACCTCAGATGACATCAGTCCGTGCTTTGGAGTGTCGGCTGAACGCGCCTCTGGTGAAAACCAGGATCCCATGCAAGCAGAGCCGCGCCCTGCCAGAGAAGTCCTACGAGAAAGGTGATGACCGCGATGTTCGCGAGCGAGCGTCCCTGCCTCGAGACACCTCCGATTGCCTCGGTGAGATGATCGAGAAGATACTTGACAGCGGATGACATGATACGTGCACGGATCGAGCCGCAGAGCGGGACTCTACCGGATATGCGGCTTTGCTTGCCTTCCGCGCAACGGCCGCTCGAAGACACCACGGGCGATGAAGGCGCTCCGGCTACGTTCCGGCTATCGAGATGTCAGGAGCGGATCTCCCTTGTTGGGACAGTTTTGGTTTTGCTCGAAGCCCGACTAATGGTAATACTCGGAAGATTGGGCTAAAGCCCGAGCATCGGCGGAGTCCGACCAGACGTGATGCCACGGTGGGCCATCACACTGCACGCTGACGATGAATGCCTCATGTGATCCTGTCATCAGGCGTAGGTTGCGTCTCGACGAGGAACTCGCGGATGTGCTGGGTGAGCTGGGCGGGCTGGTCCTCGGTGATGAGCGTCCAGCTGTCGGGGATCTCGACGAGGCGCCCCTGGGGAAATGCGTCGGCGAGGCGCCGTCCGTGCTCGCGCGGCATCAGGCGATCTTCGATCGCCCAGATCACAAGCACGGGACGATCGAAGGAGGGGAGCTTTGCGGTGGCGGCAAGCATGTCGCGCTTGCCCCGCTTGGCGTCGCCGGCGTACTTGGCCAGGTCGCGTCTGATCTCGCCTCGGGCGAGCGGCTGGAGCCAGTCGCGCATGAGCTCGTCGGGGACTCCACGCTTGGACATGGCGCCGAACGTGAACGGCAGCCGCCGCAGGGGACGGCTCAGCAGTGTGCGTCGCATGATCGCGATGCCGCCCGGAACTTTGGCCGAGAGCGCAGCCATGCGTCCGGGTATGCCGGGCGGGTAGTTCTCAAACGCCTCGCACGAGCAGAGCACGAGCCGTGCGACCCGCTCGGTGCGATCCTCGGCGATCATGGTCTGCGCGCCGCCCCAGTCGATGAAGCAGAGCGTCACATCACGCAGGTCCAGGCGTTCCAGGAACTCGGCCAGGATCACTCCGAGGCCCCGCAGCGAGAGGTCGGCGTCGGGACGCATCGGCTTGCGGTGCGCGCCGAGGGGCAGCGTGGGCAGCACGCAGCGACAATCCCCGCGCAGGCCGGGGAGAACATGACGCCACTGCCGGCCGTCCATCGCCAGCCCATGAAGGAACACGATCACGGGACCGGGACCGCCGGTGTCCTGGTACTCGATCGTCCCGGCGGAGAGCTCGACTTCGGGCATGGCGCCTCCAATGCTTGATTTGATAGATCGCTCTAGTGAGCAAGAGCCTATCATTCTGTCCACGAGGAGCGAGCAGGAGGGCAGAGCATGACGAGCACCACCAAGGACCGGATCATCCACTCCAGCGCCGAGCTGTTCCGCCGCCAGGGATATACGGGCACCGGCGTGAAGCAGATCGTGGCGGCAGCGAACGCGCCGTTCGGGTCGCTGTATCACTTCTTCCCCGGTGGCAAGGAGCAGCTGGGAGCGGAGACGATCCGCTCCTCGGGCCAGCTCTACATCGAGCTGTTCGCCACGATCGCCGCGCAGGCGCCGGACGTGATCACCGCGGTCGGCAACTTCTTCTCGGGCGCCGCCGAGACGCTCGAGGAAACCGGCTACGCCGACGCCTGTCCGATCGCGACGGTCGCCCTGGAGGTGGCCAGCACCAGCGAGCCGCTGCGCGAAGCGACCGCCGAGGTCTTCGACAGCTGGATAGCCGGCGCGAGCGAGTACTTCGCGGCCGCTCACATCCCTCGTGACACGGCGCGAGAGCTGGCACTCTCGATGCTCTCGCTGCTGGAGGGCGCGTTCATCTTCTGCCGCGCGATGCGCACCACCGAGCCGCTCGAGGTCGCCGGGGCAAGCGCCATCGCCGCGGTCCAGAGGGCTCTCGCGGAATTGCCCAGCGCACGGTCCACCGACGTCGCCTAATGCAGATCCCGCATGCAGCTTCTCGGCGGTCGAGACGGTCTGGAACGACGTCGGGCCTGGTCGGATGACTCACCGTCCGCGTGGACGTGACCACGCGCGGCGGCTCCGGGGCGGATCGGAACCCCGCCTATGGCGCGAGTTCGCGGACGAGCTCGCCGGCCGGCCGGATGCCGGTGATCCGGCTGACGCACTCTCCCGCGTAGAGCGGTCCCGCCTCGATGAGGTTCGCCGGCCCATCGAGAGTCGCCGCGGCGGGGCCGAACAGCGGCCGGCTCGGTCTCTGCGTCGCTGCCATACGCGAGCGCATCGACGCCGGAACCCGGGAGAAGGCAGGAGCCGTGGCCCTGTGGAACGCGCGTAACCAGCCTGGACCGCGCGTGTCCCGCGCCAGCCAGCGGACCGTGGCTTCGTTCGCAACGACACGGTGCACGGCCGGCCAGCCGACGCCGAAGAGCTCCGTGAGGACGGTATCGCCGGTCCCGACCAGACGCGCCTTGTAGGCGGGGTGGGCGCCGCTCTCTTCGCTCAGCAGAAAGCGTGTGCCGCAGACCACAGCCTGCGCCCCGGCATCGAGGCGGGCCGCTACGTCGGAGGCGTCGGCGATGCCCCCGGCAGAGAGAACGGGATAGTCCTCGGCGACCGCGCGACGAATGCCGGCCAGCAGCTCTACCGCCGGCACCATCCCACGAACGTGGCCACCGGCCTCCACGCCCTGAGCGATCACCCCGTCCGCCCCAGCCGCGCGGGCCGCCAGCGCCTCCTCGACGGAGCCGCACTGGTGAATCCAGACCTTGGAGGTCCGCCGCCTCGGGACGCCCCAGAAGGTGACGACCACATCGGCCTGCGAAGCCGCCTCGAAGTGCCCGCGGCGAGCGAACGGCAGGAGCAGGTTGACCGCCAGCGGCCTGTCGCTCAGCCGTCGGGCCGCAGCGATCTCTCGGTGCAGCCCGCCGGGATCGAGAATGCCGATCGTGCCCAAGCCACCGGCCGCCGAAACCGCCGCGGCGAGCCGGTGTCCCGCAAGGCCGCCGCCCATGCCGGCCTGCACGACAGGCATTTCCACTCCCAATCGCTCCAGCAGGGCTCCCACACCCTCATTATCGCGGCTTGCGTTGCCCGAAGCCGCTGAGCTTGTACGAGCCTGTGGGAGTGGCCGTGCTCCCCGTGACCCCAGACTGCCACCCTGCCGCTCGCGCCGTCAGGGCGATTCACGGTCCTGCCGTTCGTGCCAGCGCCGCTCCATCGCGCGGAGCATCTGTGGGTAGACGACCAGGTGCCGGAACGGCTTGATCGCGGCCATGTAGGCGTTCCCCAGGAAGCCGTTCGGCCTCACGTAGACCGCCATCTGGCCCCGGTAGCCGCCGCTCCCCTCGGCGACCCAGCCGAGGTGCAGGACGCCGTGCATCGTTTGGTTTGCGATCTCGGCGGCGAACTCGTCGTCGGTCAGGTAGAGCGAGGTGAATGGGAGCCTCTCGAGCTCCGGCCCGGCCGCGGCGCGCAGGTCATCGGGCAACCGCTCGCGAAGCGTCGTCACCCTCGACCCGAGTCCCGAGCCCGGGTCGTCCAGGCCAAACAGGTCGCCGAGCTTCCAGCGCAGCGACCACAGCGCCCGCGCCGCGCGGGACGGGGTCTTCGCCGGATCAGCTGAGGCGAACCCCTCGACGAGGATCGGGAACTCGTCGGCTCGACCGGGCGTCGGCAGCGCCCAGACATCCTCGAGCCGAAAGTCGGGGACGATCTCGTGGATCCGCCAGGGCCGGGAGGTGTGCGCTGTGTTCGGGAGTTTCATCTCAATCTCCATGTACCGGTGTTGTAGCCAGCGGAACTCGCGCCGAGAATTCGGCTGGCGATCCGCAACTGGCCCGGCGCGACAAGGCGGTTGCCACGCCGTGTGACGCTCACGCCGCCCTCTCCCGCCCGACGCCCAGGAGATCTTTCCAAATCGACCCGCGCCAAGCCACCCAGACCGCCCTCCAGCCCGACACCAGGGCATCAGCGCGTCAAGCTGGTGCTCGTGCAGCACGGCCTGCGTGTCAGCATAAACTAAAGATCAGTTTGATATATAGCTGACATGGAGCGGCCAGCCGATCCCTCCGCGCTTCAGCGTCCCGCCTGACCGCCGACGGCGCCATCGGCTAGCCTAGTGTCATGCCCTCTCCATCTCCTTCGGCTGCGACCGTCGAGCGCAGCCCGCAGCGCGGCGCGCTGAGCGAGCCGGTGCTGCGCGTCTGCCGTGCGCTGCTGGCGCTGCTGGCGCTCACGGCGATCGGCTACGACGTGGCGGCAGGACCGGGGGTCAGCGACAGCGATTACTTCAGCTATTTCACCGTCCTGAGCAACCTGTTCGCGGCGGCGATGCTTCTGCACGGAACGCTCCGCCCCGCGCACGCGCGCTCTCGCACAGTCGAGCTGCTCAGAGGCGCCGCGGTCGTCTACATCCTGACGACCGGGATCGTGTACCTGTTGCTGCTCTCCGGGCACGCCCCGGCATACCCGTGGGTGAACGCGATCCTGCACTATCTGATGCCGCTGGCAGTGACGCTCGACTGGCTGCTCGACCCGCCGCGCGTGCGCCTCGACCCAGCGCGGACGGTCGTGCTGTGGATGGCCTTCCCGCTGCTGTACATCATCTACACGCTGGCGCGCGGGGCGATCGTGGACTGGTACCCGTACTTCTTCGTGAACCCGCACCGCAGCGGCGGCTACCTGCTCGTCGCCGGCGACTGCCTAGCGGTCGGGATCGGCATCGCCGCGCTGATCTCCACGACGACCTGGGCGGGCAATCGTCGCCACGACGCGCTCGCCAGCGGCCTGTTGATCCTGGGCACGTAGCTATTTCCCCGGAAATAGTCGGGTCTCTTTCGTCCGGTGTGGGGTCAGGGGACTTTCGTCCCGTGTTCCGCTGGCCTTCGCAGAACATGAACCAATCGGGGCGATTGGCGGTGCTTGGCTCTACCGCTGGCGATTCGCGGGGTCGTGTGCGGTTTCGTGGGCGGCCGGGCGGCCCGGTGGGCGCTCAGGCTGCGCGGTCGAGGTATTCGCGCAGCGCGGTGCGGGCGATCTCGCTGACGGAGCGCCGCTCCCGCCGTGCGCGCGTGCGCAGCGCGGTTGCGAGTGTGGGATCGACGCGTACCTGGATGCGGGGCGAAACGCCTTCGGCGCCGAGGGAGGGCCTTCCGATCGTGACCTTGGTGGCCTTGTCCAGGTCGTAGCCGCGCTCGGCCTCGTCGGCCAGCGCCTCGATGTCCTTGTTGGTAAGGACCTCGCCGCTAGCGGTTCTGAACTTGGTCATCTCCGGGCTCCTCGTAGCGCTGGCGGTACTTCTCGCGCAGGTTCATCGCGTGGATCACGAGCAGCTCCTCGTGTTCGCCTTCGACCGCCATGACCTCCAGGGCTTGCCCTTGCTGGTCCTCCCCGAGGAAGACGATGCGGGTTGCGCGTGAGCGTCCGCCCGCTGGCGGTGGCTCATCGAAGCGAACCCTGAAGTTGGCGATGACATGGCTGATGCGGTCTTTGGATACGCGATGACGTGTCGCAGCGCGCGCAAATCGCACGCCTGTCTTCGGGAGCTTATCAGTTTTGTCAGACATAACGAAAGGGTCCTGTGTTGGCAACAGGCGGGTCGCCCGCAGTCCAGAACAGGCCCACGTTGATGATCCACACGACCGAGGACGGAACTCTCACGGCCGCCACCGACATACCCCGGCCATCACCGCAGGCGTTCGGCAGGGTCGTGCGCGGTCTCGCGGGCGGGATGAGCGATGTTGTAGGGGAAGCGCTCCTCCCACTCTCTCCACGGTTCGGGACCGGTCTCCCTCCAGGCCGGGCGTCCGCTGGCCGCCTTCGTGTAGGCGCCGACGATGCGGTCGAGGGCGCGGCCTTTGTCGCGGTGGCCGTAGAGGCGACGGACGAGGTTCCCACCGTCCTGGTGGCCCAGGGCGATGGCGACATCCTCGGAGGACATCTCAAGCTCGTTGACCATGTACCAGCCCGCGAAGTGTCGCGTCGCCAAGTAGAGGCTCCCGTCCCACCCTGCGGCGGCCCTGACGGCCTTCCAATGGCACGCACGGGAACTCGGCGTCCAGTGCTCGCCGCGCAGCGAGACGAAACAGAACTCCCCCTCACGAGGAAGACCCTGCAAGGCCGTCCGGGCGTGGGTGGTCAGCGGCGCCTCGCGGCGCAGATGGTTCTTCGGCGTGTCAAACCGCCGCGTCGCCGCACTGAACTGCTCCGCGACCACGATCCTGTCCCGCTCGAAGTCGATCCGCTCCCACCGCAGTGCGTCAAGCTCGCCCGGTCGCAGGCCCGTGAACGCCGCGACTTGAAGCCACGCCGCGAACGACGGCCCCGACAACCGCCGCGCGTGGGCGACCAACTTCCAGACCTGCTGCTCGTTCGGCGACTGCTGGTCGCGCCTGCCCTTTCCCCTTGAGATGCCGAGCTTCTGAAACGGGTTACGGTCGATCAACCGGGCCGCCTTCATCGACGCCGCATCGTTGAACATCGAACACAACCCCTGCACCGAGCTTGAGCGGCCACCACCCGCGAGCCACTGCGCAACAATTTCATCCCCCACCCGGCCGATCGGAACATCGCCGTAACGATCGCGCCTGCTTCGCCTCCGTCTTCGTCACAAACGTACCGGGGCCGCCCAGCACCCCGGATACGCTGACGTTCTTCCGAGTGGCGGGGTCGTAGACCTGTGCTCGCCAGCGACCCGAGGGGAGGCGTGTGACGCTCACGCTGCCCTCCTGCGCTCCGACGCCCAGGGGATTGCCTGCGAGGCCCTGAAGCGTCCGCGTACGCCGCCCCCACGTCACCGACGGCATCCCCGCCGCGACCATCCGATCCACCGTCGCCAAAGCTCACACCCATGAGCGCCGCCAGCTCCCGGCGTGACACAAACCGCTCACCCGCAAGCGGCCACCGCGGCGCACCGGCTGGGTCTGGGGAAGATCGCGCTCGCTCACCCCCTTACTGACCGCGAAACCCGAAACCGGCCACAAACTTTTCAGATCCCCCTCCAGCCCGTGTGCGGTCGAGACCATTGCCCGTGTGCGGTCCGTGTGCGGTTGGCTCGGAAACCGCCCATCCCAGCCAACCCGCCGCCGCTGGCTCAACCCCTCCAAAACCCCACTCCCAGAGCCAAACCCGACTCCCCAGGAGGCCCCGAGCAGCCCCCTGACTCCAACAGCAAAACAATCGGGGCGAACGGTTAGAGTTGGCTTGAATACAGGGGATTCGGGCTTCTGCGGGGGGATTTGCGGGGGTCCAGACCGCACCCATACCGGGCCTCGCGTCCACCAAGACCCGGCGTATGCCATAGCAAACGTCCGTACGATGCTGCTGACTAGCCCAGCCGGTCGGCGAACTGCCGCGGCGTGACAACCTCGACGGCGAGCTGAGCGGGATCAATGGCAAGCAGGTCGAGGTCCCCGCTGATGATCGCCTCGGCTCCACTGGCCTCGGCAAGCGCGACGAGATAGTCGTCGCGGGGATCACGGCACACGGCCGGGTGAGGGCCAGGCGGATCGACAAGCAGGACCGTCTGCGCCGCAAGGTCCGCAACGAACCGAACCGCCTCATCAGGCGAGACATACTTCTGCAAGCGCGGTCGCGCGAGCACCACCGTGACCTCCCTCAGCAGCAGCGGCGAGGTGACCAGCTCGACGCGACCGTCGAGCGCTGCGTCGAGGGTCAGCACCGAAGGCGCCTGCGGAGAGCGAGCCAGGGCCGCGGAGACGAGTACGTTCGCGTCCGCGACGACGCGCGGCATCAAGCAGCGTCGCGTTCGGCGCGAGCGGCGTGCAGCTCCTCGCGCACTAGCGCCATCGCGGCATCTTCGTCCAGATCGCTGCGCGAGCGGATGCGGGCAACCAGCGAGCGCAGGTCATACGCGCGGATCGCACGATCAACGATCTCGCCCTCGCTGACGTGTGCCTCGGCGGCGTGCGAGCGCAAGATCGACGCGACCTCTGCGTCAAGATCGACGTTCATCTGCTGGCGTGAAGCAGCCATAGAAGAAGCCTACCGCAGACCTCGCACCCGCTCTCAACGACAGGAGCACGGGCGGCATGGGCTTTGGCGATCTTTGGGCCGGGAACCCCGACGATGGCTAGAACAGTGGGGCTTGCGCAGGGCTTCGGTGCAGCCAATTGTCTCTTGCGGGTCCACGCGGGCTCTGCTCTGCTCTCCCGCCCCCCAAAACATCGTGTGGCCGGGCAAGTGTTGACGCACTCGCCCGGCCTGTGGACAACCGAGTGCGACACGAGGTCGCGCGTAATGAGAGGACGATGCGGATTGGAGGGTCGGCTGATGTCGAGCGCATAGTTCCAGGCCCGTGCTCAGCGGCCTGTCTTCGCCCCTGACGTGCGTCGCCGGTAATGGCGGGGTTCGAAGCTCGGGGGAAAGCCCAAGGGCGCCCGTCCCATCCGGGGGCCGCAGGCAAGGAGACCGGACGGGTGAATTGCTTGAAGCTCCGTTGATGCCTCGTCAAAAGGAGCCCCGTGTGGATGGGAGGTTGTAGCGGGGTGGTAGGGACTGGCCGCTGGAAGTGGCGGCGAGTGCCGGCCGGTGATCGGTGTCCGGTCGGGTGAGCACCACCTGGTCCTCGGGGTATAGGAGCCACCCTCCCCGGTCGCAGCTCGTGCGTGCGGAACGTGGTAACCCCGTCGGGGTCCGGGCAGCATGTGTCCGGTAAGCCGACCGTAAGGGACGCCCAATCCCTCGGCGGGAATCGGATGACCGAGAAGCGAATGCCGGCGGCCGAAAGGCAGCGGGAAACCAAGACTTGATGGTTGGCGCCTCCAGCCCACCGTCTTGGATAACCGGCCGGATACCGGGTGTTGTGCCCGGACTCGAAAGGGTGCTGACGCGGTCAGGTGAGCCTGTGGAGAGCAAGGATGACGATGGCACCAGAACCGAAGGGCAAGTTAGGCGCCGCAGGCGGTGAGCCTATCGCGAACGGACCGGAGGGCGCGAGCCTTGGCTGGGACGCTGTTGATTGGCGTGCCTGCGAGGAGCGCGTACGGCGGTTGCGTCAACGGATCTTCACGGCGTCGCAGGCGGGGGACCTGAAAAGGGTTCGCAACCTGCAGAAGTTGATGCTCCGCTCGCGCGCGAACACGCTGTTGAGCGTGCGGCGGGTGAGCGAGCGTAATGCCGGCCGCGAGACCGCGGGCATCGACGGCGAGGTTGCGCTGACCCCGAGGGCCAAGATGGATTTGGCCGAACGGGTGCACCATGACCACAAACCGTCTGTGGCCCGTCCGGTCAAGCGGGTGTACATCCCGAAGAAGCAGGGCAGCGCGAAGCTCCGCCCGCTCGGTATCCCCGTGATCGTTGATCGCGTGCATCAAGCGCGGGTCGTCAACGCGCTGGAGCCCGAGTGGGAGGCGCGGTTTGAGCCGAGGTCCTACGGGTTTCGGCCCGGCCGTGGCTGCCACGACGCGATCGAGGCCATCTACCATGTCGCCAACGGCAAAAGCCCGAAGCGGCGGTGGGTGCTCGACGCAGACCTGGCGGCAGCGTTCGACCGGATCGACCATTCCCACATCCTTCGCCAGCTTGGCATGTTCCCCGCACGGGGCATGGTCAAGCAGTGGTTGAGGGCGGGCGTGGTTGAGCACGGGAGGTTCACCCCGACCAGGGAGGGAGCTCCCCAGGGCGGTGTGGCCAGCCCGCTGTTGTTGAACATCGCGCTGCACGGGATGGAAAAGGCCGCCGGAGTCCGCTACTACATGTCCGGCGTTGAGGCCGGCAAGACGGTGCGCGACTCCCCGGTTTTGATCAGGTACGCCGATGATCTGATCGCTCTGTGCCACTCACAGGAGCAGGCGCTTCAGGTCAAGGCACGGCTCGCCGAGTGGCTGGCACCCAGGGGCCTGGGCTTCAACGAGGACAAGACGCGCATCGTCACCCTCGATGAGGGCTTCGACTTCCTGGGGATAAACGCCCGCCGCTATCACGGCAAGCTGCTGATCAAGCCGAGCAAGACGGCCGTGAGACGAATCCGGGAGAGGTTGCGCACCGAGATGCGCTCGCTGCGTGGAGCCAACGCAGCCGCGGTGCTCAAACGCCTGGCCCCGATCATCCGGGGCTGGGCCGCCTACTACCGGAGCGTGGTGTCCAGCGAGACGTTCAACGCGCTGGATAACTACATGTGGAAGCTCACCTACAAGTGGGCCATCTACAGCCACGCGAACAAGTCAAAGCGCTGGGTCAAGACTCGGTACTTCGGCATGTTCAACCCCTCCAGGCGCAACCGATGGGTGTTCGGCGACCGCGACAGCGGCCGCTACCTACCGAAGTTCGCTTGGATGAGGATCGTCCGACACCAGATAGTCAAGGGCGCGTCCTCTCCGGACGACCCCGCCCTTACCGACTACTGGACCGAACGGCGAGCAAAGACGCCACCCCCAACGATCGGCAGAGCCGGCTGGCGCCTCTATGAGGCCCAGCACGAACGCTGCCCGCTCTGCGGGGACTGGCTCCTGCCCGCCGAGGACACGCCACAAACCCCACGCGAGTGGGAGCAGTGGCAGGCCACCACCCGCAAGACGATCATTCACATCGCCACGCGGGGTGACGGCACGCCGGACGAACCCGAACACCGTCTCGCACACGCCTACTGCCACCGCCGGCACACCACCAGCGGCGACCGCAGTAACCCGGCACTTCTGCCCGCACGCGACCCCGAGGGGCTTGCTTGAGCCGGATGCGAGGAAACCCGCACGTCCGGTTCTGAGGGGGACCGAGCGCAGCAATGCGCTCGGCCTACCCGACAGGATCATGCCCTTCGATGCCACGGCCGAACCGTAGCTGTCTACGGACTGGCTGTCGTGCTCGCTGGCGGTCCTTTCAGTGCCCGAAAGGAGGTCAGATGAGCACAGAACCCGTCCGAATATCAGGTGGAGACTCGACCCCGAGCGCGCCTTTTGCGCTGCTTCTCTACGGCGAGGAGTACACGAACCTGGCGCTGGCCGACGAGCTGGCGCTCGACGGCTACGAGGTACGCCGCGCCAGCGACCCCGCCATGCTGCGGGCGGCGTGTGACACCGATGAGATCGAAGTCGTCATCTTCGGCCGAGCAACACGCCGAGGGTCTGGGCTCGACGTGTTGCGCCAGCTACGCGCGGGAGCGTTCGCCCCCGAGGTCAAGCCCAGGCTCCGCACGCTCTGGATGAGCCCGAACGGCAAGCTGGGCGACGTACTACGCGGATTTGAGGCCGGAGCCGACGACGTGCTCCGCGCTCCCTTCGCTTACCCCGAGCTTCGCGCCCGCGTGCAAGCCCTCGCGCGCCGCGACCTCGCGGACGCTCCCAGCGTGATCGAGTACGGTGAGCTTCGGATCGACACCGCAGCGCACGAGGTCACGATCGGGACAGCCCGTGTCGATCTGCGCCGGTTGGAGTACGAACTGCTCGTGCATCTTGCTCAGGACCCTGCCCGCGTCTACACCAAGGACGAACTCCTGCGGGCAGTCTGGGGCATCCGTTCGGCGGTTATGACGAGGACCCTGGACTCCCACGCCTCGCGGCTGCGATGCAAGCTCGCTCGCGCAGGCGCCGGGGGCTGGGTGCGCGCCACGCGGGGCGTCGGCTATCGCCTCGCCCCGGACTCGTTTCGTCTGCATCCCGCGATGCGCGTTGCATAATCGCAGCGCCTTTGTGTCAGCTTCGCGTACCGCGCCCACAACGCCATAAATGCGCTGTATAGCTGAGATTCCATTCGCCAATATGGCCTCGGCGCGGGGCTGTAACCCCGCCCGAGACCGTGACACAGGAGGTAACAGCTCCCATGCTCGACCAACGTAGCTCAATCGAATCCGAATCGCACGCCCTTCTCGATCAGGCAGTCCTCAATCTCATGTTCGACGCGGAGCGCCAACGACCGTGGTCTACGACCGAGATCGCCCGCATGATTAGCACCCCCGGACACGTCCCCGCGAGCGTCGAGCGGCTGCGCACCGCCGGGCTCATCCACTGTTGGGGCGACCTTGCGACAGCCTCGCACCCCTCCGTGCGCTTCTTCGAGCTCTCGCAGTCCGCAGACGCCGACTGCGCCGAGGAGCACCACACCGAGAACGCCGTCCTCGAAGGCGTGCTGGCCCGCACGGAGAAGCACGGGCGGTGGGTGCCTGAACTGAAGATCCACCGCGCGTTCGGCGCGAAAAAGAACAAGCGCAAGCTCGCGATCACCGACGCGCTCATCAGCCTCCATGCGGCTGGTCTGATCGAACGCCGATCCGGGCACGTCATCGCCACCGAGGTAGCCAGGCGCCTCGATCAGATGATGCTCTGACACCGGCCGTCAAGACGGATGCGCCCCCGGCACGCTCGCGGAGCGTCGTCCCAGTCTGTACCTGCTCGCGCACCTGCTGGTCAAACGTCGCTGTCAGGACTACGCCGACGTTGATCTCGGCCGCCGTGGCCGCATAGGATCAAGACTGATTCTTATTCGTGTGTTATGGTGCTCGGCCTCACGCAAACGACTTACGGAGGCCTTGATGACGAGAGCGCGGATCGGTTCAGTGGCGGCGATGCTGTTCGGCGTTGCCGTCCTTGCGGCTGGCTGTGGAGGGTCGGGACCGTCTGCCGTGGGCTCCTCGTCGGGAAAGCTCCAGGTGGCGGCGGCGGAGAACTTCTGGGGCAGCATCGCCGCTCAGCTCGGCGGGTCGAAGGTGTCGGTGAGCAGCATCATCGTCAACCCGAACACGGACCCCCACTCCTATGAAGCGACCGCCGCGGACGGAGTGACGATCGCGCGATCGCAGATGGCGATCGTCAACGGGATCGGCTACGACACATGGGCCTCAAAGCTGCTCGCAGCGAACCCATCGAGCAGCCGAGTCGTGCTCGACGTTGGGAACCTGCTCGGGCTCAGCGAGGGCGATAACCCTCACCAGTGGTACTCGCCCGAGAGCATGGAAAGGGTGATCGGACAGATCGTCGCCGACTACAAGCGGCTGGACCCCAAGGACGCGGCCTACTTCGAGCAGCAGCGCAACACCTTCGAGACGACGGCCCTCGCCGAATATGACCGGCTGCGCAGCGAAATCCGCTCCCGCTACGCCGGGGTGCCGGTCGGCTACTCGGAGAGTATCTTCCAGCCGCTGGGGCAGAGCCTGGGGCTGAAGCTGATGACCCCGTACAGCTTCGCTAAGGCAATCGCGGAGGGCACCGACGTAAGCGCGCAGGACAAGCAGACCGTTGATCGCCAGGCCGAAACAGGAGCGATCAAGGTCTGGGTCTACAACAGCCAGAACGCGACGCCTGACGTGCAGCGCGTCAATCAGCTAGCGCGCGAAGCGCACATCCCGATCACGACGATCACCGAGACGCTTTCACCGGCCTCGGCTACCTTCGAGCAATGGCAGAGCGCGCAGCTAAAGAATCTGATGGCGGCGCTGCACACGGCCACCGGCAGATGAGCGCAATCTCTAGATGAGCACGGCCCCCTCTACACAACCTAGCTCGACGGCCACGAGCCCGCAGCCCGCCCCCGATGCTCCCGCGGTGCGCGTCGCGGATGGGCAGGTGCAGCTCGGCGGGCGGGTGGTGTGGAGCGACGTGGATGTGGGGATCGCCGCGGGTGAGTTCGCGGCGATCCTCGGCCCGAACGGGTCAGGCAAGACGACGCTGCTGCGGGTGCTGCTCGGGGAGCTTGAGCTGACTCGGGGCAGCGCATTGGTGCTCGGACTCCCCGCGGGCGCGTCGAAGGGACAGATCGGCTATCTGCCGCAGCGTCGGCACTTCGACGCGGGCACATGGGTCCGCGGTATCGACCTCGTGCGGCTCGGGCTGGACGGAACACGGTGGGGCTTGCCGCTGCGCCGCTCCGGGAGCGGGCGCGTGGCGGAGGCGATCAAGCTGGTCGGCGCGAGCGATTACGCGACGCGGCCGATCAGCACGCTCTCAGGCGGCGAGCAACAGCGGCTGCTGATCGCCCAGGCGCTCGTCAGCGAGCCACGGCTGTTGATCCTCGATGAGCCGTTGGACAGCCTCGACCTGCCCAATCAGCGTGCGGTGGCTGCGCTGCTTGAGCACATCTGCCGCGAGCGGGCGGTGACGATCCTGCTCGTCGCGCACGACGTAAACCCGCTGCTCTCCTATCTCGATCGCGTCGTCTACTTCGGCGCCGGGCAGGCGGTCGTCGGCGAGCCGCGCGAGGTCATCACCGCATCCACGCTCAGCAGCCTCTACGGCGTGCCGGTGGAAGTGCTGCAAACAGCCGACGGACAGCTCGTCGTTGTCGGACTGCCCGAAGCGCCGGCCCACCACAGCGACCGCCATGCTCACTAGCGCCCTCCTCACAGCGACCGCCCCGTCCCTGAGTCCGGTCTCGGACCTCAACCAGTTGACGGCCTACCCGTTCATGGTCAACGCATTGGAGGCCGGCACGATCGTCGCCGTAATGGCCGGTGTCGTCGGCTGGTTCATGGTCTTGCGTCGCCAGACGTTCGCCGGGCACACCCTCTCGGTGATGGCGTTTCCCGGCGCGAGCGCCGCTCTGCTGGTCGGCCTGTCGGCGGCGGCCGGCTTCTTCGTGTTCTCGGGCCTTGCAGCGCTAATCATTGGCATGGCCTCCAGGGCACAGCGGGGAAACCGTGGACAGGAGTCCGCGATCACAGGCGCCGTGCAGGCATTCGGGCTGGCGTGCGGGTTCCTGTTCCTGAGCCTTTACCAGGGTGTGCTCGCCAACTACGAGAGCCTGCTGTTCGGCAGCTTCCTCGGCATCACCGCAGGGCAGGTGCTGACGCTCCTGCTTGTCGCTGCCGCGGCGCTCGCTCTGCTTGCGCTCGCCGGGCGTCCGCTGCTGTTCGCGTCGCTCGACGAAGGCGTGGCTCGCGCACGTGGCGTACCGACCCGCGGGCTGAGTCTTGCCTACCTGCTGCTGTTGGGAATGGCGGTCGCGGAGACTGCGCAGATCACAGGGGCGCTGCTTGTGTTCGCGCTGCTCGTGGCGCCCCCGGCGACCGCACAACTCATCACCACGCGCATCGGCGCGAGCCTTGCGCTCAGCGTGATCCTGGGCGTGCTGATTACCTGGGTCGGGCTGGCGCTCGCCTACTTCTACAACTACCCGGTCGGCTTCTACATCACCACCGTCGCGTTCGCCCTCTACCTGGCCGTTCGCACCGCCCGCGCCGTCGCCGACCATCCGGCGCTTGTGCGTGTACGGCCCTTGGAGGCTCGGAGCTAATGTTCGCGCACGAGTTCTTCCGCAACGCGCTACTCGCCGGTACGTTCATCGCGCTCGCGTGCGGCGCGGTCGGCTACTTCGTCGTGCTGCGAGCGCAGGTGTTCGCGGGCGACGCGCTCAGCCACGTCGCGTTCACCGGCGCGCTTGCGGCGGCCGCGGCTGGCATCGACACGCGCGTCGGCCTGTTCACAGCGACGATCGCGGTCGCGCTCGTGCTCGGCTCCATCGGCCAGCGCGCCAGCAGCGACGATGTAGCTATCGGGATCATCTTCGCCTGGGTCCTCGGACTCGGCGTGTTCTTCCTTGCGCTGTTCGCCACCGGATCGGGAGGCGGGAACGGGCTGCTCGGCGCGCGTGCTCTGTTCGGCTCCATCTTTGGGCTCAGCACGGCCGATGCACGCCTCGCCGCTCTCGTCGGCGTGCTCATCGTCATAGTCGTAGCGCTGATCGCAAGGCCGCTGCTGTTCGCCAGCCTTGACCCCACAGTCGCCGCCGTGCGCGGCGTACCCGTTAGTGCGCTCGGACTGACATTCCTCGCGCTCGTTGGTGCCACGACCGCCGAGGCAACCCAGGCCGTCGGTGCGCTGCTGCTGCTTGGCCTGCTCGCTGCGCCGGCCGGCGCCGCCCACCGGCTCACGCCTAACCCCTACCTCGCACTCGCGCTCTCTACGGTCCTCGCCCTGATTGCGATGTGGCTTGGCCTGGCGCTCAGCTACGCCATACCCAGCCTGCCCCCGAGCACCGCAATCATCGCGGTAGCCACCACCAACTACCTGCTCGCCTTCGCCCTCACCGCCCGCCAACCCGCAAGGCGACTCGTCCCCCGTATAGGTGTAGTCGCGGCGCACCGAGAACTAGACTGAGACTCAAAATGACGAACGCGCAGACCAATAGCTGGGCCAACCACGCACAGCAAGTGCTCGCACGGAGCGGCCACCACTCCGGTCAGGCACGCCGGGCGCTCTTGGACCTGCTGGACTCGCAGCCGTGCGCACTATCGGTGATCGAGATCGAAGACGAGCTGCGCAAGAGCAAACGACCCGTCGCACGCGCCAGCATCTACCGCATTCTGGACGAGCTTGAGCGCCTGCGACTCGTACAGCGGGTCCAAGTCGGCCAGGACATGACCCGCTACGAGCCAATACGGATCGGCGAGGGCCACCATCACCATCTCGTCTGCGACAACTGCGGCACCGTCACCCCATTCTCCGATGCTGGCCTAGAGGACGCGATCCGCAAGCTCAGCCGCCGCCTCCCAATGCGAGTCGCTGAGCACGAGATCATCCTGCGCGGAGCGTGCCGGACATGCGCCGCGAGCTGAAAGCAAGCCGCCGCTCTGGAGTACCAACTCGATACAATCAGTCCATGTGTGCCGCCTGCGCGATGGCAGCAATGGCAGGAGCTTCCGGCGTCCGCTCCTGGCTTCAGACGCACCACATGGGCTGGCTCACCCCCAAACGGATGCGTGCCATGACCTTGGCCCTGTTCGCCGTTGCGACGCTCGTGGCATCTGTTGGGTTGAGCGGCTCGTCTAGGCCCCCACAGCCCGCCACCAACCACACCTTCGCGCGAGCGCCCTAACGAGCATCGGTGCTATTCCGTGCTGCTAGGTTTCGCTGGTCATGGCAGCGCAGTCGTCTCCCCCGGTCGATCCTCCAGAGCAGAGTTCCGGTAGTGGGCTGAGCCCTCGGTTGCTGCTTGCGCTGGTTGTGATCGTGGTGGTCGCAGGCGGCGTGGCGCTGCTGACGACGAGCGGCGGCAGCTCGCGCCCGGGCGCCGGGGTTGTTCATGGAGTGGCCTCGTCGCGTTTTAGCGGCTCGCTCGCTTCGCCGCCTGAGCCGGAGCCACCACTCCAATTGCGCAACTACAAGGGCGAACGGTTGGACATCAGGCAGTACCGCGGCAAGGCGGTGTTCGTGACGTTCCTCTACACCAAATGCCCCGACGTTTGCCCGATCATCGCGTCGAACCTGGGGGTCGCCCTGAACTTGATGGGACACGCCAAGGCATCGAAGGTGCAGGTGATCGCGGTGTCGGTGGACCCGCGTGGGGACACTCCCAAGTCCGTCGAAGTCTTTCTAGCGCGCCACGGCATGACCGGACGGATGCAGTATCTGATCGGCTCCGCGCACGAACTCGCGCGTGTGTGGAAGGCATGGAGCGTTGGCTCTGAACAGGATGCGCAGCAGCCACAGTTGGTCAATCACACGGGGCTTGTGTATGGCGTGAGCGCGAGCGGAAAGATCACGACGCTGTACGCGGCGAACCTCGCGCCGCAGGAAATCGTCCACGACGCGCCGCTGCTAGCGTCAGGTTGAACGACGAGGGAACAGCGCGAGAAGCGCGCTCAAGCGAGAATTGTCTTTCTCAGTGTGCGTGCGCGTGTACGCCGTGGAGGGCGTCGGATGGTACGCGCGAGACCAGTAGCGCGGCTAGGCCGGTCGTGAGCGGGACTGCGCATACGAGTCCGAGGCAGCCGACGAGCGTCGCGACTACTGGTTGTGCGATGTCTTGGGTGCTGAGCGCGTCGGTGAGCGACACGCCCGTGGAGCGGGTGATGAGCAGCAGTGGCAGCGACGCGCCGACGTAAGCGAGGACGAGCGTGTGGATGGTGGCGGAGAGGTGGTCTCGTCCGACGCGGAATGCGCCTTGGTAGAGCTGGCGTGGCGCGAGCTTGGGGTTGGCGTGGCGTAGCGCCATTACCGCTGAGGCTTGAGTGACGGCGGTGTCGGCGAGCACGCCGAGCGCACCGACGATCATGCCCGCGAGAACGATGCCTTGTAGGGAGAGGTTCGGGTTGACCGCAGCGAGGTATGCGGAGAGCTCGTCGGTGCGTCCGTCGATGTGAGCGAAATGCACCGCGAACAGCGCGAGCAAGCAGATGAGCAATAGTGTCAAGCCGATCCCGAGTGCTGCGGCGAACATTTGCGGGCCGACGCCGTTGGTGAGGACGAGGGTGATGAACATGACGGCCAACGCGCAGACGAGCGCGACTGGTAGCGCGGGCTCACCCGCGAGGATCGCGGGAACCAAGAAGGTCGTGAGCAACAGCAGCGAGAGTCCCACGCCGATTGCGGCGAGCAGGCCGCGCAACCGGATGACTACCACGGCGAGGATCAGTAGCGCCAGACCTAGCCACATGAGCGATCCGTGACGGTCGATGTCCGCGAACTGCCACGGCTGGTAGCCGGGTGGAGCTGCCTGGCCGCGCGGGAACGGGACGGGACTCACGCGGATCGGTGTGCCGGGTGTGATCGTTGGAGCGGTGCTGGGAGGACCGAGGGTCACCCGCGAGCGTTGGCCGTGAACGGAGATTTCAAGTTCACGACACTGACTGGGACCGCAGGGAGCCGTGAACGATCTGCCGGCCGTCGCGGAGACGCTTGGCGGCAGACCGTGGACATTGTGACGAGTGGGGCCTGATGGCCATAGCGCGAGTAGGCCGATCGCTGTGGCGAGGGCGAGCAGCGCGGTCGTCGCGATCATTAGACGCCCTGCGGGTGCGCTTGTGAGCGGTCCCGACATGCCCCGCGGCCGGGGCAGTCGGTGGCGGGAACGGCGTTCGCGGCGTTCGCGAGCGCGACGATCATAGTCGGCGAAGAACTCGTCCGGGTCGAGCAGATCAAGGTCTGTGCTTGGCATCCATGAGGGGTTCGGCCCGACGGTGGATGCTCCTGCCGCAAACAATACTGCTTGCGAGGCCGAGATGATAATAAGACTGAATCTGATAATAAGTTGCCGCGCATGACCACATCCAGATACCTTCCAAGAAGCTCTCGCTCATGCGGCTGGCGGATCGCTTGCGGTGCGCCGCGGCGGGTCGCGCCGCTTGCCGCTTCTGCGGATCGCTATACCGGCCACGATCAGCAGCACCACTGGCAGGCCGAACAGGACCGCCGTGGGAAGCCCGCGGTGCGCGGCGCCGGTGGCCGGGGGTATCGGGCGAGAGCTGATCGCATGGCCGTTCGCGCGGGCAAGTGCGGTTACGGCGAGGATCGCTGTGCGCGTAAGGCCGTATGTGCGCTGGCGCGTGTCGATCATTACGTGGGCCAGCGCCGAGGCGGGGCCTACGGCGACGAGCCCAAAGCCGGCGGGCATCACGACGAGCAGCGGCTGGGGGCTGTTGTAGGAAATCTCGCGATCAAGAAACTCGGCGTACTTCTGGGGATACCCGAAGAAGGTGGGGATCGCGCCGAGGTCTTCGCGTGAGCCGATGATCGCGACCTTCAACGGCATGTGCTCGTGCGAGGCTGAGGCCAGGAGCGCGTTCAGGGCCGCTTCGAGCTTTGGCGGGACCGGCGGCTGATACGGGTAGAACGCATTTTGGGTGAGCAGCACATCGCTAGCTGGATCGGCGTCCCCGCGCGCCGCTGTGACGACGACACCTAGCAGCGCCATCGCGATCAGGGCGCCCATCGCGACACGCCAAGCGAGGCGACCTGTGAGGAAACGACCCGATAGGGCGTGCTGTGATGGCGCGTCCACGTCTATGTTCAAGAGCCGGTCCAAGCGAGCGAGGGGAACACGTAACTGGAGTGGGGTCGCACGTGGGCGCCGACCTCGATCGTGACCTGTGAGTGGCGGGCAAGCGGAGCCCTCCGGGGAACGCCCGTCCAAGGCTGACCGTCGATGAAGACGGAGACGCTTTGGCGTGGCGCCGTTCGGAATCCCGCCATGATGGTGCGGTTGAGGGACTGTCCCCAGAGGTCGAACAGATCACCGAGCGTATATGGCCCGCCGGGGCCAAGCAGCACCAAGCCTGTCGGATCCAGGGTGCGTAGAGGGTATGCGCAGTGCCAGCCGCGGACGAAAGCGCCTTGTGTGCGCAACGGTGGCATCAGTCCGATACCGGCGGGCACGATCACGACCCGGTCGTAGGCGAACAGCTCGACGTGGGCGGCGGATAGGACGGGCGGGCGGGCTCGGCAGCTCATGCCGTCGATGTTCGCGCCGTGGTCGGCGCGCAAGCCACGCGCCGGTGGCCGGTAGCGCGGTCCCCGACCTGCCCGGCGTGAGCTTTCGATGTCCCGCGCGAACATATTTGGCTGACTCGACGCCGACCTGTCGCGCCCGGTTGCCTGTACTGCGCAGCCTCCCGCGAGCAGGCAGCTCAACCAGGCGAGCGCGAACTGCACAAAGAGGATGCTCGTGCGGTGAGAGCGGCGGCGGCGTTGGGTGGATCGTCGTTGCATAGACTGGCCGGTCGCATGATTCTCCCGCGTCGTCTGCTGCCACCGGCGCTCGGTGGTGTAGGGCTTGCGGCGCTGGTGTTCCCGGCGGCGGCGCAGGCGCATGGGATCGTCGGGAAGGCTGATCTGCCGATCCCGGTGTGGCTGTTCAGTTGGACCGCCGCGGTGGTGCTGGTCGTCTCGTTCGTCGCGTTGTCCACGTTGTGGCGCAGCCCGCAGTTGCAGAGCGAGCATCGCAAGCGGCTGTTTCGGTTGCCCGCTGCGCTTGAGTGGGTGGCGAGCGCGATCGGTGTCGGCCTGTTCGCCTTGGTGCTCTACAGCGGCTTCGCGGGGGCGCAGGTAGCCAACGCGAACTTCTCCGTGACGTTCGTCTACGTCGTGTTCTGGGTGGGGGTGCCGGTCGCGAGCGTGCTGTTCGGGGATGTGTTCGCCGTCCTCAACCCGTGGCGGTCGTGCACTCGCGCTATCCGCTGGGTGGGGCGTCGCGTGGCGCCGGGATTGTTCGCGCGCCCACTGCTGCGCTACCCGCCAAGGCTCGGCGTGTGGCCCGCGGTGGCGTGCCTGATCGGGTTCGCGTGGCTTGAGCTGGTGTATGTCGCGCGCGACCAACCCTCCACGCTCGCGGCGCTGTCACTCGGCTATGCCCTTGTGATGCTCGCCGGGATGGCGCTGTTCGGGGTGGAGGAGTGGTCGGGACGAGCGGACGGGTTCGGCGTGTATTTCAACCTGCTCTCGCGTATGTCTGTCCTCTGCCGGAACGAGCAGGGTGTCGTCTATGCGCGCCGGCCGTTGAGCGGACTCGCGGACATGCCGGTGCTACCGGGAACGATCGGGCTCGTCTGCACCGTGATCGGCACGACGACGTTCGACGGGTTCAGCAACGGCGGGGTGTGGCGCACCAGCGAGCCGCACCTGCAAAGCCTGTTCGGGGACCTCGGCTTTCATCAGACTCCCGCGCTTGAGCTGGCTTACTCGGTAGGGCTCATCGGGTGCGTCGCGCTCGTCGCCGGGATATACCGGCTCGGGATCGCCGGGGTGCGCAGCGTCAGCGACCGCTACGAGACGGGTGATCTGTCGCGGACGTTCGCGCATACGCTTGCGCCGATCGGGTTCGCCTATGTGGTGGCGCACTACTTCTCGCTGCTGATCTGGCAGGGCCAGGCGATCGGTTATCTGGCGTCCGACCCGCTCGGCAACGGAGCGAACCTGCTCGGTACAAGCTCCTACCAGATCGACTACGCGATCATCTCTTACGCGGCGATCTGGTACGTCCAAGTCGCGGCGCTCGTCAGCGGTCACGTCGGCGGGCTCGCGCTCGCGCACGACCGCGCGCTAAGCATGTACCACGACCCCCAGGAGGCGATCCGCTCGCAGTATTGGATGCTCGCGGTGATGGTCGCGTTCACGAGCTTCGGCCTGTGGCTGCTCTCCGCGGTCGGCACCTGAACGCCGGCCGGCGAATCGCGGAATGGGGGGAGTAGGATTGCTCGCGTCGTGTCCGAGCAAACGAACATGAGCGCTCCCGGCATTGCGCAAAAGCGTTGGCTCGCGGCACTCGTCGGCGTGGCGGTCGCCGCCGTTGCGCTCGTCGCGCTGGACCCAACGGCGTTGTGCCTGCTGCCGGCGCTCGCGCTCGCCATGCCACTGCTGCTGCGCCGCTATCCGGGCGAACGGCTGATCGTGGTGCTGTCGCGCGCGGGTCGGCAGCGCTGGCCGCGTCCCCGTGCGAGCAGGCCGTATCGGCGCAGGGCGGTCGAGGTCGCCGTCGCGCGCGGCGGGCTCTTGCTGGCGCTTTCGCTGGCTGTTCGGCCGCCGCCGGTAGCAGCAGCCATCTAGGCCCGCCTGGGCGCCTGTTCGTAGACGCGAGCAGGACGCCTCAGTAGGCGCGCTCCCCCCTAGCCGTCGCGGTCGGGGCACGCGCGGGCGACGCTTGGCCTCCAGTTTGCACATGCACGCGCCAACGCGCGCCGTCACCCCACTTCAACGAGGAGTTCTCGATGTCCCTTCGTCTTGTGATTGTTCTGCTGGTGGCAGTAGTGCTCGCTACGAGCACAGCCGCCGTTGCCAGCGAGGCCGCGTCGAGCACGTCCTCCGCCGAGAGCGGAAACCCGATCAACGATCAGGGGAGCAGCTACCACTACCGCACCTACATAACCGCGATCACGCCGCACGAGCCGGGGTTGAACGTCGAAGTGCTGGAGTTCGCCGATCGGCTGCTGTTGCGAAATCACACCGGGCAGACCGTCACCGTGTACGGGTATTCCGGCGAGCCGTATGCCCGCGTCAACGCCGACGGCACCACCGAACAGAACGTGCGCTCCCCGGCGGTGTACCTGAACACCAACTTCTTCGCAAACGTGACTGTGCCCTCGTCGGCGAACGCCAGCGCACCACCCAAGTGGGCGGTCGTGGATCGCACCGGGGAGCTTGAATGGCACGACCATCGCATCCACTGGATGAGCCCCGTCAAGCCGCCCGAGGTCACAAACGAAGGCAAGCGCACCAAGATTTTCAACTGGAGCGTCCCGATCAAGGTCGGCGGGCAGACGGGCACGATCCACGGGGAACTGTTCTGGGTTCCGCAGAACTCCAAAGCGCCGGTCGGTGCGATCGTCGCGCTTATCGTGATCGTGCTGCTCGGCGCCGTGCTCGTCTTCGTGGTACGACGCCGCCGAGCACGCTCCTCCCCACCCGGGAGGGGCGCAAACCAGGCCGGTGACCAATCGGCGCGCAAAGAGGCGTGGTGAGCGACGACGGCCTGCACAGCGGCGGCAAGCAGCGCGGCGGCTGGCGCTGGCTGGGGCTAGTGGTCGCGTTCGCGCTCGGCTGTGCCTGCGTGCTCGCCCAGGCGCCTGTGGCGTGGGCGCACGCGCAGTTGCTCGGCACCTCTCCGGCCGCTGGCTCCACGGTGCCGGTCCAGCCACGGGAAGTGATCTTCGAGTTCAACCAGGCTGTCGGCGGAACGCTCGGCGCGGTGCGCGTCTATGACGCACAGGGCAACGAGGTGGACAATCTGAACGTCTCACACCCATACGGCAATGAGCGCTGGATGGGCGTCGGCTTGAAGCCGCACCTGCCGGACGGCACCTACACGTCCACCTACCGCGTGATCTCGGCCGACACGCACATCGTCTACGGCGGGCTGGTGTTCAACATTGGCCATGCGGGTGCCGCTCCCAAGTTCACGGTCGCTGGGCTGATCGGCAAGAACAAGAGCGGCAAGGTCACGGAGGTCGCGTTCGGTGTCGTGCGTGGCCTTGACTATCTGGCTATCGCGCTGATGATCGGCGGGCTGGCGTTTGTGTTCGTGGCCTGGCTTCCGGCTCTGACGGCGCTCGCGGGTTTCGAGCGGCGCTGGTCGGTGGCCTCGCGGGCGTTCGCCTTGCGGGTGTGGCGGCTGCTCTGGGTAGCGATCGTGCTCGGTGTGATCGTGAGCGTGCTCGGGGTGCTGCTCCAGGGCGCGAGCGCAGCAGGGGTGTCGCTGTGGAGCTCGTTGAAAAGCTCGATCGTCAACAACACCCTGGAGAGCCGTTTCGGCGAGGTGTGGGGCGCTCGCGCGATCGACTGGACTCTGCTCGGCGTGCTGCTGTCGGCATCGAGGGCGATGGGCGCAGCCGTGATCCCGGTGCTCGACTCGCACGCGAGCGATTCTGAGGTGGTGCCGCACGTTCGGCGTCCGCCCGGCGTCCTCGTCGCGCTGGTCGCCCTCGGCAGCGCGTATCTGGCGATCACACCCGCGCTCGCCGGTCACGCCAGCATCGAGAGTCCCACCGGCTTGTTCTTTTCCTCCGACGTGCTGCACGTACTGGCCGCCAGCGTTTGGGTCGGCGGGATCGCGTGCCTGCTGATCACGCTGCCCGGCGCCACCAGACAGCTCCAGGGGCCAGAGCGAAGCCGGTTGCTGCTGGCGACGCTCGCACGGTTCTCGCCGCTCGCACTGGGCTCGGTGATCGCGATAGCCGTGACCGGCGCGATCCAGGCATACATCGACGTGCGCAGCCTCAACGGCCTGTTCCACACGACCTACGGTGCGCTCGTCATCGTGAAGATCATCCTCCTGCTCGTGTTGATCGGCTTGGGGTGGGTCAACCGCGAAAGGGTCATCCCCATGCTGCGACGGATCGTGGGCGACGGTCATTCGCCGGGCGGTGTAGGGATGGTGGCGCGGCGCACGATGCGAAGCGAGTTGGCGCTGATGCTCTGCGTATTCGGTGTAACCGCTGCTCTGGTCAGTTACGCGCCGCCGATCGACGCCGCATCGGGACCGTTCTCGACCAACACGACGATCGGACCGGCCGAGCTTGAGATGACCGTCGAACCGGCCAGAGCCGGACCCAACACCGTCCATCTTTATCTGATTGACGCCAAGACGGGCGCGCAGTTCACCGCCACCAATGAACTCACCGCCACCGCCAGACTGCCAGCCAAGAACATCGGTCCGCTGTCCTTGAAGACAAACCTCGCAGGGCCAGGCCACTACGTCCTCAACTCAGCCGTGCTCAGCCCCGGTGGCACATGGGACATCGAAATCATCGACCGTGTATCTGAATTTCAACAGTACAGCCGCGTGGTCAAGGTGCCCATCCAGTGAGCGTCGCACACAGCGGATCTGTCCCGCCAAGTCATCTACTCAGGAGGAACACGAAACATGAAAGCCAAGAAGGTCGCGGTTCTGCTGGCAGCAAGCGCGCTAGTCGCGCCGGCAACCGCGCAGGCACACATCAGCCTGCACCCCAACACAATCCCCGCCGGAGCGTTCGCGACTCTCGACGTGCGAGTCCCCGGCGAGCAGGAAGGCGCCTACGTCAAGAAGGTCGATGTGCTGTTCCCGCAAGGGTTCGTGGGCGTCAACTATGAAAACGTGCCCGGCTGGAGCACGAGGATCGTCGAAACCAAGCTCGCGACGCCGATCAAAGAAGGCGGCGAAACGATCGACACGGAGGTATCTCAGATCGTCTGGACGTGGGTCGGGCCGCTCGGCAAGGTAAACAACGGCCAGTTCATCAACTTCCCGCTGTCGCTGGCGATCCCAGACAACGCGAGCGGCAAGGCGCTTGAATTCAAGACCGTCCAGACCTACAGCAACGGTCAAGTCGTGCACTGGATCGACCCATCGCTCACAGCCGAACACCCAGCGCCGAGGATCAACGTCACGGCTAAGGGAGGCGTAATCGAGGACATCGCAGGCGACGAGGCAGGGCCAGCAGCCGGCCAGACGCCGGCGGGCCAGTCCACATCCACCCCGACACCGACCGTCGCCACCAAACCCACGAGCAGCGGGGCGAGCAAGGGCCTCGGTATCGCGGCGCTGATCCTCGGCGCGCTCGGCCTGCTCGCCGGCCTTGCCGCACTGGCCGCTACGCGGCGAACACACGGCTCCGCATAACGAGCCGCGCACTCGGCGTAGGCTGAGCAGCAGATGCCCGCACCGCCCCTTGCACACCTCGGCCACTGGTACGTATCGCTGCCGGTGTTCATGGGGCCGGTGCTGCTGCTCGTGATCGCACTCAAGCTCCAGACCTGGCGCGAACAACATCACGGACCCGACCAATCAGGCAAACGCTCCACCGTCACAACGACCCACGACCGTCACGGCAACACGACGATCACCGTGACCGGCCCACTGGACTACCCCGCCCTGCTCGAAATCGAAACCGAACTCGGCAAGGCCACAACGGACACTGAGATTTTGCTCGATCTGCGCCGTATCACCGAGGCCGACCAAGAGGCGGCATGGAGCCTCTGCGACGCCATCGGCCACGCACGGGCGGGCAACCGCATCTCTGCCCTCGTCAGACCCGAGCCCACGATGCAAGCACTGCGAGCGATATGTGTCGAGGAAGGCGTCGAGCTGAAGGTGAGGGCGCAGGGCTAACATGACGGATGTCGCAGGTGAACCACCGGCCTGCGACCTGGTGTTATGTCTGGCCGAGTAGCTGTCGGTACATGACCGCACCAGGGGCGAGATTGTGTTCCCGGCGACGCGCGGCGGCTACATGCTGCGAAGTACATGGTGCAACCTCTGGCACTCGGTACGTGCATCGGCAGGGATGCCGGGCCAGGAGTTCTACGAGTTGAAGCACCGCGCGATTCAATGGATGGTCGATCCCGTCGAGGACGGCGGCCTCGGCCTCGACCCCGCGACGGTCGCAGAAATGGTCGGGCACGATGACGGCGGCTACCTGATCGCCACCGTCTACACCAAGCTCGGCCGGCGCCGCGCGCTCGCGCGTGCGCAGCGCGCGATGGACGACTACGAGCAGCGAGCCGCGCCCCCCGCAACGCCTCGCCGCCTACACGTTGTCAAGTCGGCGTAGCGACGCGAGGCACCTTATGCACATCGCGCGACAACCTAGAGCAGTTCCAATCCCACAAAGCCGAGATAGAGGGCGATCAAGCAGGTGGCTTCCGGGCGGCCCATTCCGTGTCTTTTAGCGAGCGCCGCGAGGCACAGTGCGGTCATCCCGATCAGCCAGGCTAGTTGCAGTCTTGCCGTCTCGGACGCGGCACTGAGACCAACGACGAATAGAGAGGGGACGATGACGCCGGCTGCCAGGTTGATCGAGTTGCTGTTGAAGGTCTCTGCGAGAAGCGCTGTGCCGCGCCGTGCCAGGCCGAGCCGGATGGCGGTGATGGCGTTCGGGAGGCTGGTAAGGGGCGCGAGGATCAGGGTGCCGAGGATCGCGGTCGAGATGCCCCAACGGGCGCCTAGTGTCAACGCTGCCTGTACCATGCCGGCGCTGCCGGCCACGATCAGCGTCACGTCGAGCACGATCATCCCGAGTAGGTGATGCGTCGGCGATTCGCGTGAGGACGTTCGTGGAGGCGTCGCGCTGGCGTGCTGCTCACGCCCGTGAGCGAGGGGCGCGAGCAGGCGCACGCGAGAAGCCAGCCACTTTCGCGTGTCGAGGATCAGCAGCAGATAGGGAGCGGCCACGCAGATCGTAAGCAGCACCGCGAGCTGCGGGGAAAGCCAGCCCAATAGCACCGCGCCCCCGATCAGCGTGATCGCGGCGCCGATGAACCCCTCAAGCGCGAGTGTTGACCGCGCGAGTGTGACCCGGCCAGCGAGTAGCACGCTGACCCCGATCATCGCGGCGAGATTGAACACATTTGAGCCAACCAGCACGCCTACGCTGACGCTGTGCTCGCCCTTGGCGAGCGCGAACAGCGCCGATGAAATCTCGGGGCCGTCTGCCGCGAGCGCCGTCAACAGGCCGACCAACGCCTCCGGAAAGCCAAACCGCACCCCTAGCGTGTCCAGCCGGCGAGCGAACAAGCGCGCCGCGAGCAGCGTCACAGTCGCCGAGACGACGAACAGGAAGAGGGGTCCTGCGCTCAAGCGCGTTCTTCGCTGAGCGCCTGGACAGCTTCCGCCAGCGCCTGCGCTGCACTGGATGATTCCGTGTAGAGCGGGCTGGCACCGTCAGTCAGCAGCAGCTTGATACGGGCGACTCCCTGCGCCTGCACCTCGCCCTCCCCCCACAGAAGGTCTATTGCACGACGGGCCTCGGGGGACGCTTCCCGCAGCGCACGGCCGCGCACCGGGACCGCCGCGCTGCGCCTCCGACGAGCTTGGGGTGCGTTGGCTTGCTCAAGATGACCCGCGAGCGCCCCAGCGAGCCTGCGGCGCGCACGAGCACTCGTCAACTGGCTTGCCCGATAGGCAAGCAACCGATCTTGCGCCGGATCAGCACCATCGGCCAATGCGCGATCGAGTCGCCCCGAACGCAACCACACGGCAACCGCAACACCAGGGCGTCCACGTAGCGACGAGAACGGGCGGGCAGCACTCCCACCCCGGTCGGGCCTAGCGCTCCCCCGACGCAACAACCGTCGAGCACCGGACCCTTCCCCGGAGCCCGGCAGCGAGATGTGCGGTTGGCGCATGAGCCTCCTATCTGGACGACCGACAGCGAATCCGCCGACCAGACTTCCCGGCACACCAAGAGAAAGACTACACCCCCCGGCCCCAGCCAAACCAGAGAACGAAGCACAGTCGCCGCGGCAACGACGACGTTCATCGAGCAGACTGAACAGCGATGCTTACCGTCTTCGGAGCGGCGGCCGTGACCTCATGGTGTGCATGTACGCCTTGGAGCGGCGCCACCGCCGCTACATCCTCGCTTCGTCTGTGGTTGTGCGCTGTCCAGCGTCTACCCGGTTCTTGGCGGGCACCTGGCCGTTCGGTGTGGTCGAGGCGATCTGGAGCGCCGTGGCACTCAACCGCTACCGACACTCCGACCCGTACTGACTCCCGCCACGGTGAGCTGATGGCCTCAACGCTGACGCTGCCCGCTGTCGCTGTGCGCGCCGACGGCCGCTCGGTCTCGGAAACGGCTGCGGGGGATTTGCGGGGGGATCGGTGCCCCTCTGCGGGGTGTTTGCGGGGGCCGCGACCACCGAAAGCCCGCGAACACGGACGAAACGACTTACGTCGATCCCCCATGTTTCGGGGGTTTTCGCCCGTGTTTGCTGACTTTCGCCAAACACTAACCAATCGGGGCGCCGAGATTCGAACTCGGGACCTCACCGACCCGAACGGTGCGCGCTACCAGGCTGCGCCACGCCCCGATGAAGCTCCAGAGTATCCCACACCGCTATCGTCCCCGCCGAATGACCGCCCGGCTCGATGACATCCTGCGCGAGCTCGACGGCCTGCTGAACCTGGAGGCCTACGAGGACTACTGCCCCAACGGCCTGCAGGTGCCAGGGGCCGAACAGGTCTCTACGGTGGTGAGCGGCGTGAGCGCTCACCTGGAGCTGTTCGAACGCGCACGGGCGGAGGGCGCGGAGCTGATCCTCGCCCACCACGGGATCTTCTGGGGCTCGTCGGGGGACTCGGACCCGCCCAGCCCGATCGATCGGGTGCTCAAGCGCCGCCTAAAGCTGCTGTTCGACGCCGACATGAGCCTCGCCGCCTACCACCTGCCCCTCGACGCCCACCCTGAGCTTGGCAACAATGCCCTGCTGGGCCGCGCGCTGGGGGCGCACGAGCTCGAGCCCTTCGCGCTGCACAAGGGCCGGGCGATCGGCTTCATCGCGGACCTCCCCGGCGATGGCGTGCCCGCGAGCGAGCTGTTCGCGCGCGTGGAGCGGATCACCGAACGCAAGCCGCTCCTCTTCGACTCCGGCCCGAACCACGTGCGCCGTATCGGGATCGTCTCGGGCGCGGGCGCGGACTTCCTCGCCGAGGCCATAACGGCGGGCGCCGATGCCTTCCTCACGGGCGAGCCCGCCGAGCGGGTGATGGCCCAGGCAAGGGAGGCCAATGTGCACTTCATCGCCGCCGGGCACTACGCCACCGAGACCCTGGGCATCAGGCGCCTGGGCGAGCACCTGAGCGAGCGCTTCGGCCTGCGACACGTCTTCCTCGACGTGCCGAACCCCGTCTGAGCGCCGAACCCCGTCTGAGCCGAACCCCGTCTGAGTGCCCAATCCCGTCTCAACCCCGTCTGAGTCCGCTACAACGGGGGTGATGGCAACACGCCCTCCTCGCTCGCCTCCCATCACCGTGGCCGTGACCGGCCCGAGCGGCGAGATCGGCCAGGCGGTGGTGGCGGCGCTGGAGCGCTCGCGCGAGGTGGCAAGGATCCTGGGCATGGCCCGGCGCCCCTTTGACCCTGCGGAGCGCGGCTGGAAGAAGGTCTCATACCGGCGCGGCGATGTGCTCGATCGCAAGGCGGTGGCGGATCTGGTCAAGGACGCCGACGTGGTGGTGCATCTGGCGTTCATCATCATGGGCAGCGCCAGGGAGAGCCGGGCGGTGAACCTCGATGGCTCGCGCAACGTGTTCGAGGCCGCCGTGGCGGCGGGCGCCAAGCGCCTGGTCTACGCCTCCTCGGTGGCCGCCTATGGCTTTCACCGCGAGAATCCCCAGCCGCTCACCGAGGATGTTCCCGCGCGCGGGACCGCCGCTCACTACTACTCGGCCCAGAAGGCGGAGGTGGAGGCGCTGCTGGCGCGGACGCTCGAGGGCAGCGCCACGGCGCCCTATGTCTTTCGCCCATGCATCGTGGGCGGCCGCGATGCGCCGCTGTTGATCGACAGCCTCCCCTACACGCAGATCTTCAACCGCCTGCCGCGCGCGGTGCGGACCCTGCTGGATGGCGCGCCGATACTGGAGCCGGTGCTGCCCGACCCGGGCGTGCCCTTCCAGCTGGTGCACCACGACGATGTGGCCAGCGCGATGCGCGCGGCGGTGCTCGGCCGCGGCGCCCCCGGCGTCTACAACCTCGCGGGGCCCGGCCAGCTGACCGTCTCACAGCTCGCGCAGGAGCTCGGCTGGTACTCGATCCCGGTGCCGGAGCTGGCCGTGGACGCGGTCGCCGAGATGGTCGGGCGCCTGGGCTTCCTGCCGGCGCAGGCGCAGTGGATCGCGGCCTTCCGCGAGCCGGTGATCATGGACACGGCCAAGGCGCGGCGCGAGCTTCGCTGGCGCCCAAAGTACGACGCGCTGGGGACGCTGCGCGAGACGATCGTCAACGCGCGGCTGGCCCGCTTCATCCGCTAGTGCGATGGTCCTTTCATTTGCGATGGCCCTTCGCATTTGTCGAGGACTCCCAATAACCTAGCCCTCGTGACCTACACCACAGCCCAAGCCCGGCAGCAGCTGCTGAGCACCATCGCGGAGGCGACGCAGGAGATCGGATCGGCGCTGGCGGCGCTGGGCGAGGCATACGAGCAGCTCGACGAGAACAACGCCGACCGGCTCGAGCAGGAGCTCTTCCGGCCTGTGCAGATGGCCTACGGCCGCGCGCAGCGCACCCACGCCGCCTTCGCCGCTCGCCACGACCTGCCTGGCCGCGCATTCCAGCCGGCGACTCCGGGCGCCCCCTCGCACGGCGTGAAGGGCTTCCTCGACAGCGCTATGGAGGCGATCGGCAGGGCCGATGGCGCGCTGGCGACGCTGCAGGATTCGATGCTCCCGGTCGAGGTCGGCGACGCGGAGCTGCGAGGGGGCCTGGAGGAGGTGCGCACGCTCCTGGACCACCTGCGCGGGCGGGCACGCGAGTTCGTGCGCACGCTGGGACGCTAGAGGCGTGCCGCGAGCAGGCCGCCGGCGAGAGCGATCATGGCCAGCGACATCGCCGCCAGCGCTCCGTCGAGCGGCGTGAGCAGGCCGGCGAGCGAAAGCTGCTCCGTGCGGCCATCGGCAAGGGTGCGCACGCCGCTGATGGATGTCGTGCGACGGCGCAGCTCACGGGCGGGCGCGCTCAAACGCCGCTGGGCGACGCTCATGGCCAGGCAGCCGGCGCAGACGAGCAGCCCCGCGAGAGAGACCTCAAGAGCGTTGACGAAGTAACCCGTAAAGGCCGGAAAGGCGCCCCAACCAACGGCGAACCACAGATCGCTGTGAAAGCGCCCGCCCCAGAGCTCGAGGTTGTAGGCCGGCAGGAAGAGGCATCCGGCGAGCACCAGCCCGATCAGCGCAGGCGACACCGTGAGGATGCCCCCGATGCCGATGGCGAGCGCCCCGAGCAGACTCGCCCCCGCCAGAGCGATGAGCGTTCGGTCGGAGAGACCGGTGCGCAGCGGCCGGTCGTGGAGCTCATCGAGCGCGTGCGCGGCCACACCCACCGCGAGCGCGAACGCCGCCAGGCCCCAGAGCAGGCGATCGACGTACACCTTCGGAGCGACCGCCGCGCCCAGGGCAAAGTAACTCAGGTGCCAGGCCGTGTAGGGCGGGTGCAGCAGCGTGAGCAGATCGCGCCAGCCGCCGCCGGAGAGCGCGTAGAACGCCGGGCGCTCAGGAGCGGCCGACATCACGCTTGACGGCCATCGCCGGCCGATCGCCGCGCGGACATCACGATGCCCCCGCCGAGGCTCATGCGCCGCACCTGGACATCCTCGAGGCCCGCCTGGAGCCAGTACTCGACGATCCGCTCCACGGGGTGACGCGCGTAGAAGCCGCTGATGCTGGGACCGAGAAACCGCCCCACCTCCATCCACTCGCGCGAGACCAGGCGGCCCAGCACGGGCAAGCCGATCGCCGTGTACAGGCGCCAGGCGATGCGCGCCCACCAGCGTGGCGGCACCCCGAACTCCAGCGAGCCCACGCGCCCTCCCGGCCCGACCACGCGAGCCAGCTCGCGCATGGTGACCCGCGGATCGTCGACGTAGCGCAGCAGATAGGTGAAGGTGAGCGCATCGAAGCTGCCATCGGCGAAGGGCAGCTCCTCGGCCTGCCCCTCGATCAGCTCCACACGCTCGGCGAGCGCGGGCTGCAGAGCAAGGCGCTCGCGGGCAGCCGCGAGCATCTCGGCGCTCTGGTCCAGGCCGACGACCGAGCAGCCCCCGCGCGCCACCAGCTCGGCGGCGACCATTCCCGTTCCGGTGGCGACGTCGAGCACGCGGTCCCGCGCCCCGGGCGCCACCGCGCGCACCAGCGCGCGGCGCCAGCGGGGATCCTGACCGAAGCTGAGCACAGTGGCCACCCGGTCGTATCGCCGCGGCAGGCCGCGGAACAGCGCGAGCGCCTGGCGCTTGCGAGCCGAGCGCACCTCCCCCGCCGCCGCGCCTGGGACGTCTGGGTTCACACCTCAACCGGCCTGATCATGAAGCGTAGTCTGGCATCAGTCCTCAGCTCAAGCGCGCCGCCTCCTGGACCTCGGGCGGGAAGTCGGCCATCTCGAAGACCTGGCGGACCTCGATCACCTCGTGCTCGCCGCCGGGGCAGCGCGTGGCCCACTCGATCGCCTCCTCCTTGGAGGCCACGTCGATCATCCAGTAGCCGCCGATGATCTCCTTGGTCTCGATGAAGGGCCCGTCGGTCACGCTGGGCTTCCCTCCGGCGAAGGAGACGCGCGCGCCCTTGGCGGGGGGCTGAAGACCGTCGAGCGAGAGCAGCACGCCGGCCTCCCGCAGCTGCTCGTTGTACTTGGACATCGCCGAAACGGCCTCGGCGCTCGGGGTCCAGTCCGCGTCGGACTCCAGCTTGGGGATGTTCGGGAGCATGATCATCATGAAGCGCATCGTCGTATCTCCTTTGGATTGGGGTCTTGGAGCCTGTCCCGTGGACGCTCCCAGCCTCGCTTGAGTCTGGCTGTATCTCCTATGACGAACAACCTTCCCCGCAATCGACACATCGAAATGACTTCTCTTCCTACTTCAGGAGCCGGGACATGCGGCGATCCTTGAGCACGCGGCCTTCGGTCTGACAGTGGGGACAGTAGGCGATGATGTAGTCCTCGAAGTGGACGGCCTGGAGCTTGGCATCACAGCGCGGGCAGGGCTCCCCCTCGTGGCGGTGCACCAAAAGAGGCATGGGCAGCTTCTCGGGAATGGGCAGCGAGACGGTGCGCTCGTAGTGCTCGATGGCCCCGCCGAGCGTCGTGAGGATCGCCTCACGCAGGCGCCCCAGCTCCTGCTCCTGAAGGTCCCCCCCGCGCTTGAACGGCGAAAGGCGCGCGTGCCAGAGGATCTCATCGACCCAGGAGCGCCCGATGCCGGCGATGGTGCGCTGGTCGCGCAGGAGGGCGTGCAGCGGGCGCGGCGCGCGCAGAAGCTCACCCAACCCCAATGGATCGGGCGGGTCGGGCCAGGCTTCGGGCCCGAGCTTGGCGAGCGCCTCGTCCTGCTCCAACTCCTGCGCCCAGAGCAGCTTGACCCAGGCGGCCTGCTTGGAGCCGAACTCGCGCAGGCGCAGCTCCTGACCACCGTCGAGACGAACGAGCAGCCTGGAGGTGCGATCGCGGGGACCCGCGCGCTTGTGGTACAGCTGCAGGCGCCCCGCGGACATGAGGTGGATCAGCAGCGCAAGGGGTGGAGCAGACCCCTGGCCTGCAGCCGGCCTCTCGTCCCCGCTCGCCCGCTCGCCCCCGCGCGACCCATCGATCCACACGAGGAGGTTCTTCCCCCGCCTGCCGACCCCGGCCACCTCGCGGCCGGCCAGCACCGCGAGCGGCGGATCGAAGGTCTTGAGCGCGTTGATGCCGGGAGCGAGGGCGGACTCGATGGTGGCGCCGCGCAGAGCGTCGTTCAGTCGCCGCGCGACGATCTCGACCTCGGGCAGCTCCGGCATAGGCCACTCATCGTAGGCTCACGAGGCGTGGATCGGCGGCCCTTCGTACTTCACGCCGGCCGGACTCACCCAGCGCACGCGCCAGGCGCTCCCCGGCGAGCCGGTGGAGCGCAAAGACCATTCGCCGAGGGCGCCGGTGGAGACGCTCTTGAGGGTGCGCCACCTGTGCGACCCCCTGGGCAGCACCAATACCGTGACGTTGGTGGGTCCGAGGGTGGGCCGCACGAGCCCCCACAGCGAGACGCTGCGCCCGCGCCCGGAGACGACCAGCGGGATGGGCCAGCCGAAGTAGAGCGGCTTGGCGCGGCCGTTGACGTACTCCAGGCCGGTCTGAAAGCGCACGACCCCCCCGTGCACGCTGGACCCGGGCGCCCCGCCGAGGGGATCGTCGCGCAGGAGGTACTGCGAGAAGGCGGCGACGCGCGGGTTCGACCAGGCGATGCGCTCAGCCTGGGCATCGAATTCGGCCTGCTGCCCCACGGGGACGCCGAGGAAGCGGTTGGGCTTGCTCTGCACGCCGAACTCGGTGAGGAAGATGGGCATGCCCGCCCTGATCGCATGCGCCCGCGCGGAGAGGTCCAGCGCGCGGGACAGACGCGAGAGCACTCCGATCATGACGTCGTCGACGCCGGGGGGCCGGTAGCCGGGGCCGGCGGCGGTGGTGTAGGCGTGATGGGCGTAGCCGAAGGCCGGCAGCGATCCGCAGCTGCTGGAGCGCTGGTAGTGGGCATTGAGGCAGAGCACGCCGCGCAGGAAGGCCAGCGGCGCGACGTCGTGGAGGGGCCCTTCGCGGCGCGTGACGAAGTCCGAGCCGGTGGGGGCGGTTTCGCCCATGAGCACCTTGGGCGAGGAGATGCCCGCGGCCACGAGCCCGTTGTAGCCGGCCTGAAAGAGCGCGCGGTAGACGCGCGGCGAGGCCGGCTGCCCGCGCGAGTCGAACTGGGGCCGCAGGAAGGCGGGGTGGTTGGGCTCGTTCCAGATTGCCCACAGCCCGACCTGCGAGCCGTAGTGGCGTCCCACGGCGGTCATGAACTGTTCGAAATACTGCGCATTTGGGTGCGTGAGCTGGTCGCGGTGCGTGGAGGTGGCCCACTTGGGCACAGGCGAGGTGACCGTCAGAAGCACCTTCCAGTGCAGCCGCTGGGCTTCACCGAGGAGCGCGTCGTACTGGCCCCAGTTGTAGCTTGAGGGATTGGTGGCGTCGAAGTTGGGCTTGCGGGCGCTGTTCGCGGCGGGCGCGAGGTCGGCCCAGTAGAGCTCGACGCGCAACGCGTTCACGCCCAGGCGCTGGAGCTGCGCGAGCGCCTGCGGGCGCGCGGAGGGGCTGAGCAGCTGCGAGTTGGCCTCGAAGTAGACCGTCTCATTGTGCGAGGCCCAGACGGGACCGGCGCTCAGGAGAGCAAGAACGAGGCAGGCAAGGGGCAGGGAGAGGAGAGCTTTGGCTTTGGGCATGAAGGTTGGGACACGACAGCGCACCCGGGGTTGCGGTGCGTGATGTAGCGTGCGGGCAATGACTGCAGTGAGCGCGCCGGACGACATAGTACTTACCCACGAGCAGGCCACGGAGAACACGCGCGCGCCGCTGCTGGTGCTGGAGCCCCTGCGCGAGCTCATGGATCGCCACGGCCTCGGCGCGGGCGCCCTCGCGGCAGAGCCCATCGGCGAGGGCCACTCCAACGTGACCTACCTGCTCACGCGCGAGGACGGGAGCGAGGTGGTGCTGCGCCGCCCGCCACGCCCCCCATTGCCCCCCAGCGCACACGACGTCCTGCGCGAGGCGCGCCTGCTGAGGGCGCTGGCGGACACCCCCGTTCGGGTCCCGCGCGTGCTGGCCGTGGGCGAGAGCGAGGAGGTGATCGGGAGCCCGTTTTTTTTGATGAACAGGGTTGCCGGTGAGGTGATCGTATCGAGCGTTCCGCCGCACCTGGATCTGCCCGACGAGCGCAGGCTGATCGCGCGGGAGCTGATCGATGCGCTGGTGGAGATCCACGATGTGGACTGGCGCGCGGCGGGGCTGGAGGGCTTTGGCAAGCCGAGCGGCTACCTGGAGCGCCAGCTGCGGCGCTTCGGGGGCCTGTGGGAGCACAACAGGACGCGCGAGATCCCCGAGGTGGAGCGGGTGGGGCAGTGGCTGTCGCGGAACCTGCCCGAATCCGGCGAGGCCACGATCGTGCACGGCGACTACCGCCTGGGCAACACGATGTTCGCCGCGGAGCCTCCCGCGAGGCTGGTGGCGGTGCTGGACTGGGAGATGGCCACGATCGGCGACCCCCTGGCGGACCTCGGCTATCTGTGCATGATGTGGACCGAGGGCGGCGACCCCAAGGGCGGTATGCGCGAGTACCTGGGCGGGGTGACGCGCGCCGATGGCTTCCTCACGCGCGGGGAGCTGATCGCACGCTACGAGGAGCGCTCGGGGCGCTCGATGAGGGATCTGCGCTGGTACACGACGCTGGCGATCTGGAAGAGCGCGGTGTTCATGGAGGGCAACTACAGGCGCTCGCTCGCGGGCGCGACGGACGATCCCTATCTGAAGCAGTTCGGCGAGGGCGTGGTGGAGCTGGCGCGGCAGGCGGAGGGGGTGGCGTATGGAGGCGATTGACGAACGGGATGGCCAGGCGCCCGCTGCGGGTGCCGAGCGGAGCGCTCCCTGCCGCCTGGCCAACGGGCGCACGGGCCTGCTGATCGATTGGGGCGGCGTGCTGACGACGAACCTCTGGGTCTCCTTCAGCGACTACTGCGTGCGCAGCGGGATCGACCCGGGGGCGATGGTGAGGAGCTTCCGCGAGAACGCCGAAGGCCGCGAGCTGCTCATAGCGCTGGAGAAGGGGACGCTGGAGGAGGCGGCCTTCGAGCGGAGCTTCGCCGCGATCCTCGGCGTGGAGCCCGAGGGGCTGGTCGATGGCCTGTTCGCGGGCGTGGGACCCGACGAGGCCATGATCGAGGCGGTGCGCCGCGCGCGCGGGGCGGGCCTGCGCACGGGGCTGATCAGCAACTCGTGGGGCACGCACCGCTATCCGCACGACCTCTTCGCGGAGCTGTTCGACGGCATCGTCATCAGCGGCCAGGAGGGCATGCGCAAGCCGTCGAGACGCATGTACGAGCTGGGGGCGCAGCGCGCGGGCGTGGCCGCGGTGGAGTGCGTTTACGTGGACGACATCCCCTTCAACCTGGCGCCCGCGGAGAAGCTGGGCATGGCCACGGTGCACCACACCGCCGCCGAGACGACGATCCCCGAGCTGGAGCGGCTGCTCGGCATATCGCTGAGCGCGTAATCGCCTGGCCTTCACAACCCGCTCGTATGCCGCAGCCCGCAAGGCCGGCGTCAGCCGGCACCACGAGTCCTCTCACCACAGACCGGCAACCGCCGGACCCCGGTAGGGGTCCTCCTCAAAACATCCCGCTCGGTGTCAGGACTCCCGCGAGATCCCCTTCCCGCGCCCGTACATGAACTTGAAGAAGCGCGAGAGCATGCGGGTGGTCTTGGCCTTGTAGGGGAACATGTGCATCTCGCGCTTGAGCGCCAGGCGAGGCGTGATGACGATCGCCTGCTGCGCGCAGAACTTGCGGATGCCGCCCGCCGCGTGGCGGGAGCCCAGGCCCGATGCCTTGGCGCCGCCCATCGGCAGCTCAAGCGCGGTGTAGTTGATGAGCGCGTCGTTGACGTTGGCCGCGCCGGCGTGGATGCGCTTGGCGATCTCCTCGCCGCGCGCGGTGTCGCGCGTGAACACCGACGCGCCAAGGCCGTAAGGCGAGTCGTTGGCCAGGCGCACGGCCTCCTCGGCGTCGGCGACCTTCATGATCGGCAGGGTGGGGCCGAAGGTCTCCTCGGTCATGATCTTCATCGTGTGATCGACGTCCACGAGCAGGGTGGGCTCGTAGAATCGCCCGGGTCCGTCGTGCTTGGCGTGGCCGCCGGTGAGCGTGCGTGCGCCCTTGTCGATGGCGTCCTGCACGTGGTCTTCGATCGTGGCCAGCTGCGGCGGGAAGGTGATCGCGCCGACCTCGACGCTGCCGGGGCCGTGGGGGGCGCCAACCCGCAGGGCGCGCATCTTCTCGGTGACCTTGCCGAGGAACTCGTCGTAGGCGGGCGCCTCGACGTAGACGCGCTCGATCGAGATGCAGGTCTGACCGGCGTTCTGCATGGAGTAGTAGACGGCCACGTTGGCGGCGCGCTCCAGATCGGCGTCGGAGAGGACGATCATGGGGTCCTTGCCGCCGAGCTCCAGCGAGCAGGGGATCAGGCGCCGCGCGGCGGCTTCGGCGACCTTGCGCCCGGTGCGAGTGGAGCCGGTGAACATGATCATGTCCACGTGCTCGATGAGCGCCGCGCCGGTCTCGCCGCGGCCGGTGGCGACCTGAAAGACGCCCTCGGGCAGCCCCGACTCGCGCAGGCCCTCGGCCATGAGCAGGGAGGTGAGGGGAGTGACCTCGGAGGGCTTGAGGATGACGCTGTTGCCGGCCATGAGCGCAGGGATGCAATCCCCGAAGGAGTTCGTGAGGGGGTAGTTCCAGGGGCCGATCACGCCGATGAGCCCCAGCGGGCGGTGGCGCAGGATCAGCTTCTTGCCCTTCACCAGGAGCTGGCTGGAGCGCACGCGCTCGTCCTCGAGGTACCTGGGCGCGTTCTTGGCCCAGAAGCCGAAGGCGTTGGCGGCGTAGCCGATCTCGGCGAACTCGGCGTCCTCGTAGGTCTTGCCGGTCTCGGAGATGATCGTCTCGATCATGCGCTCCTGGTTGTCCATGAGCCACTTCTGCGCGCGCATGAGCACCTGCGCGCGGGCCTCGAAGCCGAAGGCTTCCCACTGCGGCTGAGCGTCGCGGCCCCTGCGGGCCATCTCCGCTACGGCCGTGGCGTCGAGGTCGGGCACGGTGGCGACGATCTGGCCCGTGGCGGGGTTCTCGACAGGGATGTCCGCGCCGGCGTGGGTGGCGCCGTTGGTGGTGATGGTGGTGGTGGACGTTGCGTGCTGCTCGACGGTAGCCATTGGCGGCCTCCCCAAATCTGGTTTCGCTTTCGCTGTATGAACAGGCTACACCCGTTTGGCCGCCGGGCCAGGAGATCTACTCCGAGAGCTCGATGGAGGCGATGCCGATGGGCTCCTCGGGGCGGTCGCCGGCGCCGGTCTTGACGCCCTCGAGGCTGTCGATGACATCCATGCCCGCGGTGACCTGGCCGAAGACGGTGTGCCTGCCATCAAGCCAGGGGCACTTCTGCGCGGTGACGATGAAGAACTGCGAGCCGTTGGTGTCGGGCCCGGCGTTGGCCATCGCCAGCGCGCCGCGCACGATCCTGTGGTCGTTGGGCTCGTCCTCGAAGGTGTAGCCGGGGCCGCCGGTGCCGGTGCCCTGCGGGCAGCCTCCCTGGATCATGAAGTCGGGGATGACGCGGTGAAAGAGGAGCCCGTCGTAGAAGCCCTCGGAGGCGAGCTTGCGGAAGTTCGCGACCGTCTTGGGGGCGTCCTCGTCGAAGAGCTCGAAGACGATGGCGCCTTCGGTGGTCTGCATCGTGGCTGTGCTCATTGCCTTAACCTACCTTCTCCAGCTTGAGCGAGCGCCCCCGCACGCTGTGTCCGTCCAGAGCCTCGATCACGCGGTCGGCCTCGGCGGCGGGCACGGAGACGAAGGAGAAGCGGTCGAGCACCATGACGTCGCGCACGGCCTCCCCGTCGAGGCCGGCGGCGGAGGTGAGGGCGCCCACGATGTCGGCCACGCGCACGCCGGCGGCGCGGCCGCCGCCCACGAGGAGCTTCACGTAGGGCTCCTCGCCGTTGCGCGTGATGTGGGGCTTGGAGTGCCGGCGAGGACGCTCGCGCACGAGCGTGGGCGCGCCCACCGCGCCCTTGCGCCAGGCGTCGATCGAGGTGCCGATGTGGCGCTCGATGGCCTCGAGCTCGCGCTTCTGGCGGGTCTCCACGAAGGTGATGGCGCGCCCGGAGCGCCCCACGCGGCCGGTGCGCCCGATGCGGTGCACGTAGGTGTCGGGCGAGGTGGGCACGTCGTAGTTGATGACGTGCGTGACGGTGGTGATGTCCAGGCCCCGAGCAGCCACGTCTGTCGCCACGAGGATCGGCACGCGGCCCCCTTTGAAGGCCAGCATGACCCCGTCGCGGGCGCCCTGGGTCATGTCGCCGTGCAGCGCGCGCACGTTCATGCCGCGGTCGCGCAGCGTGCGGAAGAGCTGGTCGCAGCGGATCTTGGTGCGCACGAAGACGATCGACTGGTTGTCCTCGCCGTCCCGCGCCCCGGCCCCCACCTCGGCGCTGAGGACCTCCACGAGCTTGTCGGGCTTCTCGCGCGCGTCGACGGGAAGCTGGAACTGCGCGACGGTGTCGATCGTGAGCGTGGCGGCCTTGACCCTGATGGTGATCGGTTCGTACAGATATCCGTCGGCGAGCCGGCGGATCGGCGGGGGCATGGTGGCCGAGAACAATGCGGTCTGGCGCCCGGAGGGAGTCATCGAGAGGATGCGCTCGACGTCCTCGAGGAAGCCGAGGTCGAGCATCTCATCCGCCTCGTCGAGCACCACGAAGCGGCAGTCGTGCAGAACGAGCGAATGGCGGGAGATCAGGTCGAGCACCCGCCCGACCGTCCCCACGACGATGTGCCCGCCGGCCCGCAGCTGCGCCTGCTGCGTGCGGATGGGAGCGCCCCCGAAGACGGCCACGACATCGACGCCGCTGTGCGCGCCGTATGTGCGCAGCGCCTGCGTGACCTGGATGCAGAGCTCGCGCGTGGGGGTCAGGACCAGAGCCTGCACCTCGGGCTCGGAGGGGTCCACGTACTGCACGATGGGCAGACCGAAGGCGGCCGTCTTGCCGGTGCCCGTCTGCGCCTGGCCGATCACGTCGCGGCCTTCGAGCAGCGGCGGGATGGCCTGCTCCTGGATGGGGCTGGGCGACTCGTAGCCCACATCGCGCAGCGCGTGGAGGGCGGGCTCGGAGAGGCCGAGCTCTGCGAAGGTTTTGCTCATGGAACCGAGTGGAGCTTACGCGGTGCGCCCCATCGAGCCCACCCGCCTCCTCCGCGCCCCCGGGCAGGCCCCGCCGCTGCGGCCCACCCGCCTCCCCCGCCTCTCCGAGGCAGTGCCCCGCCGGCTCAGGCGCCGGGATCGAGCAGCAGCTTGCCCGTGGTCCGCCGCTCGCGCAGGTCGATCTGCGCCTGGGCGGCCTGCGAAAGAGGGTAGGTGTGTCCGACCACGGCCCTCAGCTCGCCACGCGCGGCGCGCGCGAAGAGCTCGCGCAGCGGCTCGGCGAACATCCCGGGATGACGCAGGCAATGGAACAGGTAGAAGCCCACGACCGAGCGGGAGTGGCGCAGGAGCGAGCCGGTGGAGATCCGGTTGGGTTCCTGCGTGGCGATGCCGCACACCACGATGCGCCCGAAGTGCGCGAGGGCGCGGTAGGAGGCGTCGAATACCGCGCCGCCGGCCATGTCGAAGACGACATCCACCTCGTGGCCGTCGTTGGCCTCGATCAGGCGTTCCGTCAGGCCCTTGGCCGAACCATTGGTATGGCGCCCGGTCCGGTCCTCGGTCTGACCCTCGGCCAGGCCCAGCTCCGGCTCAGGGTCGATCGCCGCGTGGGCCCCCAGCTCCAGCGCCAGCCGGCGCTTGTCAACGCTTGAGGCCGTGGCGATGACGCGCCCCGCGCCGAGGGGCCCGCCGAGCTGAACCGCCAGCGAGCCGACCCCGCCCGCCGCGGCGTGCACCACGACGCTCTCTCCCTCCCTGACCCGGCCCGCCGTGCGGTATAGGTGCCAGGCCGTGAGACCCTGGACCATCAGCGCCAGGGCGCTGCCGTCGTCGAGGCCCTCGGGAATCGGGAACACGCGGTCCTCGCGCGCCGTGGCGTACTGCGCGTACCCGCCCGTACGTGTGAGCGCGATGACGCGCTCGCCGGTGTCCTCGCGCACCCCCGCGACCTCGCTTCCCGGAACCAGCGGCAGGGTGGCCTTCTGCACGTAGTCGTTGGTGCGGGTGTGGACGTCGGCGAAGTTCACGCCGGCGCGCGCCACGCGGATCAAGACCTCATCCGGGCCGGGCTCGGGGGTGGGCAACTCCACCAACTGGAGCACCTCCGGACCCCCGAACTCGCTCATCTGAATCGCGCGCACGGCCGCTGAGGCTATCGCTGGGGCGCCTTTCCCGGCAGCCAGGCTGTAGGGTCCGCCGCAATGCCCATCACGGTGGTCGGATCGATCGCATATGACACGGTGACGACGCCCTTCGGCGAGCGCAACCGGATGCTGGGCGGCGCCGCCGTGCACTTCGCGCTGGCGGCCTCCTTCTTCGATGAGGTGCGGGTGGTGGGCCCCGTGGGCGAGGACTTCGGCGAGCACGAGCTCGACGTGATGCGCCACCGCGGCGTGGACGTGTCCGACGTGGAGCGGATCCCGGGCGGAAAGACCTTCTTCTGGCGCGGCAAGTACGGCTGGGATCTCAATTCGCGCGAGACCCTCGATACGCAGCTGGGCGTGTTCGAGGGCTTCAAGCCCAAGCTGTCAGAGGCCTCGCGCGCAAGCGATGTGCTGTTCCTGGCCAACATCCAGCCCGATCTGCAGCGCGAGGTGCGCGCGCAGCTGCCCAATGCGCGCTTCGTGGCGCTGGACTCGATGAACCTGTGGATCGAAGCGGCGCGGGAGTCGCTGGTGAAGGCGATCAGGGAGTGCGACTGCCTGATCCTCAACGACAGCGAGCTGCGCCAGCTGACGGGCAAGGCCAGCCTGTACGCGGCCGCGCGCGAGGTCCTCGACTGGAACCCCCCCCACCCCAGGGTGATCGTGGCCAAGCAGGGCGAGTACGGCGCCGCGCTGGTGACCGGCGAGGGCTTCTTCTCGCTGCCGGCCTTCCCCTTGGAGACCGTGATGGACCCCACCGGCGCGGGCGACACGTTCGCGGGTGGCTTCGTGGGCTACCTGGCGGCGCACTCCGACCAGGACTTCTCGGAGGATCTGCTGCGCCAGGCGATGGCCCACGGCACAGCGTTGGCCTCCTTCAACGTGGAAGAGTTCGGCACCGATCGCATCGAGAAGCTCTCGGGCGGCGAGATCGTGGCGCGCGTGCGGCAGTTGCGTGAGTTCACGCAGTTCTCGGCCGCGGCACTGCCGCTGCGCGACTGAGACCGGCGCCCCTCCTTCACCTCCGCGTCCCGCCCACGCCACCTCCGCGTCCCGCCCACGCCATCTCCGCGTCCCGCCCACGCCACCTCCGCCCCGCCGATTGCCCTGCGGCCCCTTGCGACTGCGGGAAAACCGTTATACGATCGAAGCGGAGTGGATGCCTGGACCTTCATCTGGTTGATGTTGATCCTGAAGATCCCTGTCGTGGCGCTGTTTCTGCTGGTGCGATGGGCGATCAAACAGGAGCCCGAAGACCCCCTGGGCGAAGAGGACGGCGGCATCTCGTTCAACCCGCGGCCACGCCACCCGAGCCATCCGCGGCCGCACCTCCCGCGCAGCCCACGGCGCGGCCCGCATCGTGAGGCCCCCGCGCCGCTGGCGCCCCTGCGCGTGCGCGGGGTGCTGGCGCACACGCGCCTGACGAGGCACTGAGCCGGCGGGCACACTGCCGGGCACCGGCGGGCACAGCAGCGGGCACACATGGCTTCGCGCGTGCTCGGCGCAGCGCCGGAGCCCCGGGCATCGGTACTGTCCGGCGCATGAGCCAACCCCCCCCCTGCTCGGTGCTGTCCGATGCGACGATCGTGCGCATGGTGTCCGCGGGGCGCATACGGATCGACCCGTGGGATGAGGGCATGGTGCAGCCGGCGAGCGTGGATCTGCGCCTGGGCGGCTCCTTTCGCGTGTTCAGCAACCACCGCATCACGGCGATCGACCTGCGCGACCCTCCCAGGGCGCTGACCGAGCAGGTGGTCCCGGCGCAGGGCGAGCCGTTCGTGATCCACCCGGGCGAGTTCTGCCTGGGAAGAACGCTGGAGCACGTGGAGCTGCCCGACGATGTGGTGGCGCGGATCGAGGGCAAGAGCTCGCTGGGTCGCCTGGGCCTGATCGTGCACGCCACGGCGGGCTTCTGCGACCCGGGCTGGAAGGGCACGCTGACGCTGGAGCTCAACAACCTCACGCGCGTGCCGATCAAGCTGTACCCGGGTCTGCCGATCGCGCAGCTGTCGTTCATGACGCTGGACGCGCCCGCCCAGCGACCCTACGGACACGCCGACCTTCACAGCCACTACCAGGGTCAGGTGGAGGCCACCGAGAGCCGCTACGGTGTAGAGGACCTATCTCGCTAGGCCCTCGGCTCAGGAGACCTGACAGGAGAACACACAGATGAGCACCAAGACGCGCGCGAGCGCACATGGGGAGGCCGTCGCTGGGCAGACATCCGGGAATGGCGCGGGCGCACAGGAGCGCCTGACGGTGACCGACAGCCGCACGGGCCGCACGTATGAGCTGCCGATCGCCGACGGGACGGTGCGGGCGATGGATCTGCGCCAGATCAAGGTGGAGGAGTCGGACTTCGGCCTGATGGCGTACGACCCGGCGTACACCAACACCGCGTCGTGCCGCAGCGCGATCACCTACATCGACGGCGAGCGGGGCATCCTCCAGCACCGGGGCTATTCGATCGAGGAGCTGTGCGAGCACTCGACCTATCTGGAGGTGGCCTACCTGCTGATCCACGGCGAGCTGCCCACGGAGGCGCAGCTGAGCGAGTGGGTGCACGAGGTGACGATTCACACCTTCGTGCACGAGAACGTGAAGGACTTCATGCAGGGCTTCCGCTACGACGCGAACCCGATGGGGATGCTGGTGGCCTCGGTGGGCGCGCTGTCCACCTTCTACCCCGACGCGAACCCGGTCCGGGAGGAGGGGGTGCGCGCGATCCTGATCGTCCGCCTGCTGGCCAAGATGCCGACGCTGGCGGCGTTTGCCTTCCGCCACAACATGGGCCAGCCCTACGTGTACCCCGACAACGACCTGGACTACGCGGGCAACTTCCTGAGCATGATGTACAAGATGACGGAGCTCTCCTACGAGCCCGACGCGCGCCTGGCGCGCGCGCTGGACGTGCTGTTCATCCTGCACGCCGATCACGAGCAGAACGCCTCCACCAGCGCGGTGCGCTCGGTGGGCTCCACGCAGGTGGACCCCTACTCGGCGCTGGCCGCAGGTGTGGCGGCGCTGTACGGACCCCTGCACGGGGGCGCCAACGAGCAGGCGCTGCGGATGCTGCGCCGGATCGAGTCGATCGAGAACATCCCCGGCTTCCTGGAGGGCGTGAAGGCCGGCAAAGAGCGCCTGATGGGCTTCGGCCACCGCGTGTACAAGAACTACGACCCGCGCGCGCGGATCATCCGCGAGCACCTGGACGCGGTGTTCGCGGTGCGCGGCAAGAGCCCGCTGCTGGACATCGCCTCGGAGCTCGAGAAGCGAGCGCTGGACGACGAGTACTTCACCTCGCGCAAGCTCTACCCCAACGTGGACTTCTACTCGGGCCTGATCTACGAGGCCCTGGGCCTCCCCGTGGCGATGTTCCCCGTGATGTTCGCCATCGGCCGCACGAGCGGCTGGATCGCGCAGTGGCTGGAGCTGGTGAAAGACCCCGAGCAGAAGATCGCGCGCCCCCGCCAGATATACACGGGCGAGCGCGACCGCGAGTACGTGCCGGTGGCCCAGCGGGGGTAGCCGCCGACGCCCGGCATGAACGGCAAGTGGACCCTGACGATCCGCGACGGCCCCCGCGTGGCGCACAAGCGCTTCGAGACCCTGGCCGAGACGATCGACGCAATGGAGCACGAGCTCGACGAGCTGGCCCCCACCACCAGACGCCGCGCGATCGAGCTGGTGGGCAAGCGCTTCGACGCCGCCCGCCAAGTGGCGATTCGCGCCGAGGTCGCCGGCCCCGGCGGCTGGTTGGCCGGCGCGCGCGGGGGCATCGACATGCGCGGCGACGGCTCCACCGAGGCGTACACGGGGCGTCTGCGCCGCAGGCTGGTGGGGCTGCGCGCGGGCGAGACGCCCTATGACGGCCTGCGCCGGGCGCTGGCTGCTCAGAAGGCGTAGACCTCGTGGATCATCGTGTCGGACTCTTCGCGATAGGTGGTGGGCCCCTGCGTGGTCCAGGCGCTGGCCATGATGATCGTCAGCGCCATTGTCGCCGATTCGGGCTGGTAGTAGAGCTTCTTCCAGCCGATGCCTTCGATCCAGGCCCAGGAGTTGCAGCTCTGGTTGATGCTCCACAGGGCCGAGACCTTCTTGGAGCTCTGCCAGGTCGAGGCCGCTGCAGCGGCCGCTGCCGATGCACCCGCGGAAGCCGCTGCACCCCCCGCTGCCGCTGCGCCCCCCGCTGCCGCCGCGCCGGCTGCCGCTGCATCCGAGGCCGCCGATGCGCCCCCGGTCGCCTTCGCTTCCGCCTCGGCCGGGCTCAGCGCGGGAGCCGCTGCCGCGGCGGCGGACACGAGGTCGGCTGCCGCGCCCGCGCCGGGGGGGACGTGCGAGGGGGCGCCGGGCGCCGCGAGGACGCCGGCGGTGCCGGCCGCGAGCGCCTCGCCGGAGCTCGGCGGGATCTGGGTGGGGATCTGGTCGGTCATCTTGGCTTCTCCTTTTCTCCGCTATAGGACGTAGATCTGCTGGATGACGCCAGCATTGTCGTAGACGCTCACCGGCCGGCCCGTGTTCTTCGCGGCTGCCAGCTGTGTGAGCATGTCGATGAAGATGTTGAGGTTGTCGGGAGCCACCTTGCGCCAGCCCGCTCCTTCGAGATAGGCCCAGGCGTTGCGATCCTGATCGGTGGTCCACAGCCCCCTGACCCTGGTGCCGTTGATCCAGGAGGCGAGCGAGTCCACGGCATACATGCCGGAGTCGATGCCGCACTGTCCGTAGGCGATGCGGAAGAAGCCGCTTTCGCCCCAGTTCGGGCCCCAGCTGTTCTTGCAGATCCAGTACTGGCCGGGATCGTTGTAGCCGACGATGCTGACGCAGTGCCCGCCAACGACGCCGCCGGTGACGTGGTGGTAGACGCCGCTGCGATAGTTGTAGAAGTCCTGGTAGACCGTGAAGCAGGCGGTGAGGGGCCCGCGCCATCCGGAGAGCCATTCCTTCATGGCCGTCGTGCTCCTGACTTCGTGCCAGTTGACGATCTTGACGGCGCGACCTTCCCAGCCGGCGCACAGCTTGCAGGCCTGATCGCCCGCGGTATACGGGAAGCAGGCCTCGTCGCAGACGCCGTGCTTGAAGGCGTTCATCGCCGGGGGCACCCACCAGCCGTTGGCGCAGTTGCGACCTTCGGCGGCGGCGTAGCAGTAGAAGAGCTGCGCCTCGGAGAGGTCGACCTGCAGGTTGGGGTTGCCGCGCTGCAGGCGCAGCGTGCTCTCGACGGTGGCGACCGTGCCGAAGGCCACGCACGAGCCGCACCCTCCCTGGTCGGTGATGGGCGTGACGTAGTTGCTGCCGTTGACGTTGCGCAGATCGAATGCCGCCGCCACGCCGTCTGCCTCCGCGGCGCCGGCCGCAGCCGCATGCGCATGGGGCTGAGCGGCGGCAAGCCTCTCCTGCTCCTCCAATGAGGCCTCGCCGGGGCCGGGCACGTAGCCCAGGCGACGAGACTTCTCCTCCTCGCTGAGCTGCGAGAGCTCGGTGACGCCGGCCTGCCAGCGCGCACTCGAGTGTTCCAGTGCAGCCTGAAGCTGCGCGACATCCAACGGATCTAGTGCCACGGTCGTCCCTTCATCTGAGGTGGGTCTGATGGGTCTGCAATCGATCTAACGAGCCGGATCTGCAAAAACTCTCGCGGACGGCCCAAAAGTCGATTTATTGTGCATCATCAAATCATTAAAACGCAACATAGCAAAACTTTATCGACTAGGCAACTACAAGTCCAGTGACCGCACGAGACTTGGGCGATAGCATGAGGCGGTGGCCGTCATCCCCCTCCTCGCCAGGGACTCCGGCGCGAGCATCGCAGCCGCCGTCGGGGATCGCCTGTGCATAGCGCTGAGCGAGAACCCCACCACCGGCTATCGCTGGCAGCCGCGCTCCCCAACCCTCCTGCTTGGGGCGGTCGGCGACGAATACGCCCCGGCCGCGGACGCCGGCATCGGCGGCGGCGGAACCCGAACCCTCCTCTATGAGGCGATCGCGGCGGGCAGAGGCAGGCTGGAGCTGGAGCTGCGACGCGCCTGGGAGCCGGCCGAGACCCCGCTCGGCACATTCGGCATCGAGCTGGAGATCGGCGAGGCGGGATCCAGGTAGATTTGGGTGATCAACATGTTCTCCGATCACCCAACAGACGACGAGCAGTTGCTCGCCGGCATGGAGGCGGCTTTCGAGAAGCTGGCGCGCGACCCTGAGGCGCTCGCCGCCTACCGGCACGAGGCACGTGAAATCGAAGTCGGGTTCGAGGCTCCGGCGCCCGAGTGGTGAGCGCGCAGCGACCCGGGCAAGTCTCGCGGTAATGGGGAACCGGTACGTCTTCGCCGACGAGGCGGGCAACTTCGACTTCTCGAACCACCGAGATGCGTCGCGCTACTTCATCCTCTGCACCGTTACGGCCGACCACTGCGAGGTAGGGGACGCCCTGCTCAGGCTTCGCCGCGACCTCGGATGGAAGGGACTCCACCTCGACCGGGTGTTCCACGCCACCGAGGATCCGCAAGCCATTCGAGACGAAGTCTTTGCCCTGCTGGCCGGGATGGACTTTCGGGTGGACGCGACGATCCTCGAAAAGTGCAAGGCGCAACCACACCTCAGAGACGAAGCACAGCTTTACAAGATGGCCTGGTACCTGCACTTCAAGCACGTGGCTCCGCAAGTTGCGGGGCCAACCGATCGGATGTTTGTGGCGGCGTCGAGCCTCGGGACGAAGAAGCAGCGCCGTGCGCTCCACACCGCCGTTGACGAAGTTGTCCGTCAGGTCTCGCGGTGCCAGTCACACCGCGTTGCGTTCTGGCCAGCGGATAGCGACCCGTGTCTCCAGGTCGCCGACTACTGCACCTGGGCGATTCAGCGCAAGTGGGAGCGCGGAGACGATCGATCACACGTCCTGATCGCGTCGAAGATCCATAGCGAGTTCGACGTCTGGCAGGTGGGTCAGGTCAGGTACTACTGAAAGACTGCGGCCGGCCCCCGCACAGCTAGCTCCTCTCGAAGCAGAGCCCAGGGGCTCTTTCGCCATACGAGAACCGGCCAAAACTCATCAGGTGCAGCTAGACCATGATGCCATAGGGGCCGGACGGCTGCGGCGTGCGCGTAGACAGGTGGACAGCTCACAGCGGTGGAACAGCTCACAGCACCAGCGTCGCCCCGTGCCGGCGCAGCCAGTCTCGATCCTGGCGGTAGCGCGGCCAGCGGCGCTCAAGAAGCGCCCAGAAGCGGGGCGAGTGGTCGAGGACCTGGAGGTGGCAGACCTCGTGCCAGACCACGTAGTCGAGCACGGGCTCGGGCGCGAGGAGGAGGCGCCAGTTGAAGCTCATGCGCCCGGTCGCCGAGCATGAGGCCCAGCGGGTGCGCTGGGCGCGGATGATGAGATCGCGGTAGGGGGTGCCGGCGAGCGCCGTGGCCCGATCCAAGCGCACGGCGACCTCCTGGCGGGCCATGCGCCGATACCAGCGCTCAAGCGCGGGGCGCGAATCGCCGGGGGGCACGAGCAGGCGCTCCCCACATCGGTGCACACGCTGGCGCCCGGCCTGGGGCTGCAGTTGCAGAGTGCCGCCGAGGTAGGGAACCGTGGCGCCCCGCTCGGCGATCTGCGCAAGCACGCCCTGCACATCCGAGAGGCGCCGCTCGATCCAGGGCCGCAACTCGACGATGGCGGCCGCAGCCGCGCGGTCGGGAGCATGCGCGGGCAGGACCACTTCCACCCCGGTATGGGCGTGCACATTGACGCGAACGCGGCGCGCGCGGGTGGAGCGGCGGATGGTGTAGGGGAAGTCGGGAAGCGAGAGCGTGGGCTGGAGCATGTGACGTGACCCGTGAGAGTACGCGCCCCGCCGGGCGGAGGCGCGGGGGGCGGCGGGTGCATAATCCAGCGGCGATGGCGCACTCCAAGGTAAGGCTCCCCCGCGAAGTCCGCCCCCCCTACGAGGTCTACCTCAACGGCGTCCCCCAGGAGCTGGGCCGCGATTACGAAGTGCGCGAGGGCGCGCTGCTGTTCGAACAGGAGTTGCGCAAGGACAGGATCAGCGGCTGGCGCTGGCTGCTGGGCGCGTGGGGCGTGGGCACATACCGCCAGAACGACTCGGTGGACGTGCGCTACGAGGCCCCGGACGGCTCGCCGCGGGTGGCGGAGGGCCTGGAGATCGAGCCGGCATAGATGGGCAGCTCGGAACGGCATCCAGCCGTCCCCATGAGAACGTGGGGGGCCGTCCCGGCTCTCTTAACCTGGCCTTCGGCCCTCCCACGGCTTGGCGAGCTTCAAGGCGCTGAGAATCGCGCGCGTGGCGGGCGAGCGGTTGAGCGTGTAGAAGTGCACGCCGGGCGCCCCGGCAGCCAGCAGCTCGGCGCACTGAAGCGTGGCGTAGGCGACGCCGAAGTCGCGCACGGCCTCCTCCTGCCCCTCGCGCAGGTGCAGCTCCCGGCGCAATCCCGCGGGAATGGAGGCCCCGCACATGGCCGTCATGCGCTGGAGCTGGCCGATGTGCGTGATGGGAAGGATGCCGGGGATGATGGGCACCTCGATCCCGGCCGCGCGCGCGCGAGAGACGAAGTCGAAGTAGAGCGCGTTGTCGAAGAAGAGCTGGGTGATCAGGAAGTCAACCCCGGCGCGGACCTTCTCGGCGAGATGGCGCAGATCCTCCTCGGGCGAGACGGCATGGATGTGCGTCTCGGGAAAGCAGGCCGCGCCGATGGCGAACGGATAGTCGGCCTTGATGAGGGCCACGAGCTCGCTCGAGTACTCGAGCCCCCCCTCGGTTCTGGTCCAGACGTCCTGTCCCTTGGGCGGATCCCCGCGCAGCGCGAGCACGTTGTCGATGCCGCAGGAGCGCATCTCATCGAGCGTTGAGCGCAGCTCGGGCACGGTGGCGGAGACGCAGGTGAAGTGCGCCATGGCCTCGAGCCCGAAGTCGCGTTTGATGCGCGTGACGATCTCGATGGTCTTGGCCCGCGTGGAGCCCCCCGCGCCGTAGGTGACGGACACGAAGGAGGGCTCGAGCTCGCGCAGATCGCCCAGCGCGGCGTACAGGTTGCGCTCCCCCTGCTCGGTCTTGGGCGGAAAGAACTCGAAGGAGAAGACGGGATCGGGCGCAGCCAAGAGCTTGTCGATGCGCATCCAGAGATGGTATTTGTTTGGAGGGGCCGGCCTTGAGGCCGGCGTGATGGCCGCGTTGTGGCGACCGAGCTGTGACTGGCGCTCCCCGGGATGAGCGGAGCCTACGCGGGCTTCCACCGCTCGGGCTCGCCGGGGATGCGGATGGCGCGCTGGGTGAGCTCGAGGTGGAGCAGGAACGAGAGGGTCTCCATCAACAGCCAGGGAGCGGTGGCGGGAGAGAAGGGCACGTCGTCGTAGATCTGGGGCACGATCTCGAACGCCGTGGCGGGCTCGGGCGTCATGGCCGCGAGGATGCGCTGCGACCGTTCGGCGACGAGCGCGCGGTTGCCCTGAATGTGCGCGTGGACGTCGGTGAAGGTGCGCCCGTGCCCGGGCAGGCACAGACGCGCGCCGAGCCGCTCGACGACCCCCAGAGAGTTGACGAACTCCCCCACGGGATCGGGCGAGTAGCCGTAGTCGAAGAAGAGCGAGATGCGCCCCAGCAGGTGGTCGCCCGAGATCAAAAGCCGGCGCTCGGGCTGGAAGAGGCAGACGTGCGAGGGCGCGTGGCCGGGCGTCTCGTGCACGGTCCAGGGCCCGAGGTCGGTGGCTACGGTGACCCCCTGAAGGAGCGGCCGATCGGGCTCGACCAGCGCGGCGATGCCGGAGTCGTGATCCTTGCGCTGCTCGGCGTAGCGGCGAAGGGGCTCCTCGGGCACGCCGCTCTGGCGGGCGATCTCCAGGCGACGGGCGATGGCGGCGTCGGTGTCCTGCGCCCACTGGGACATGTGCTGGTAATTGGGGCTCATCCACAGCTCGCAGCCTGCCCGCTGCACAATGGTGGCGGCCTGCCCGTAGTGGTCGGAGTGCGCGTGGGTGCAGACGACCAGGCGGATGTCCTCGATGCGCAGGTGGCACATCTCAAGCGCCCGTTCGAGGTGCGCGATGGAGCCGGGCTGGTGCATGCCGGTGTCGAACAGCACCACCCCGTCCCCGGCGGCGACGGCCCAGGCGTTGCAATGGGGCACGCCCGGCCAGGGGAGGGGCAGGCGCAGGCGATGGACGCCGGCCATGACGCGCTCGCCGCGCCCGAGCTCGCGCTTGGTGTTCGTCTCCGACACTGAAGAGGGAGCCTATTGGTCCACCGCCCAGTTGGCGCGAGATCGCGCAAGGGCCTAGACTGGAGTGCTCCCAAGCGCATGTGAGGAGGCAGATCGATGACCGAGGAAACTGGTTCCCCCAGCAGCACGGCCTCCAAGATGCAGGAGGAGGCGGCGAGCATCCGCAGCGCGCCCTCCAAGATGCAGGAGGAGGCGGCGAACGTCCGCAGCGCGGCCTCCGAGGTGCAGGAGGAGGCGGCGAACGTCCGCAGCGCGGCCTCGAAGGTGCAGGAGGCGGCGGCGAACATCCACCAGCCCGCGCGCCAACGCATCACCCGCTCGGACAAGGATGCGCCCGAGGCGGAGAGGCTGGCGCGTGAGTACTTCGAGGCGATCGGCGCGCGCGAGCTCGAGGCCGCCGTGGCGATGTGGGCGCCGGACGGCTGTGAGAGCGTGCACGGCCAGGGCCAGTACAGCGGCCGCGAGGGCGTGCGCGAGTTCATCGGGAGCCTGCTCGACGCCCTGCCCGATCTGCGCTTTGAGATCGTGAGCACGACCAGCGAGGGGGAGCGCTGCGGCGTGCAGTGGCGCATAAGGGGCACCTTCGCCGGCCCGGGAAAGCTGAACGGCGTAGCCCCGACCGGCCACCCCCTGACCCTGGAGGGCGTCGATCTGCTGAGCATCAGGGACGGCCTGATCCACAGCAACGAGGTGTTCATGGACACGATGGCAGTGGCGCGGCAGATCGGCATGATGCCGCCGCTGGGCTCGGGCGCAGAGCAGCGCCTGATGGGCGCCTTCAACCTCAAGACGCGCCTGACGGGCCCGGCCGAGGCCAAGCTCGTGGCCGAGGGCGTGTGGGTGGTGCAGGGCCAGCCGGGCCGCTGCAACGTGTATCTGATCGAGGAGCAGGATGGGGTGACGGTGTTCGACGCAGGCGCGCGCACGATGGTGCGCGCGATCGCCTCGGCGGGCGCGAAGCTGGGTGCCATCAAGCGGATCGTGCTGGGCCACGGCCACACCGACCACCGCGGCAGCGCGCCCGCGCTGGGCGCGCCCGTGTGGTGCCACCCCGATGAAGTGCAGGACGCGGAAGGCAGCGGCGGCTGGCGTTACTGGGACCCGACGCTGTCGGGCCTGCCGATTCCCCAGCGCCAGATCCACCGCGCGCTGCACCGCCTGGCCTGGGATGGAGGCCCCGTGAAGATCGCGGGCACCGTGCAGGAGGGCGAGGACGTGGCGGGCTTTCGCGTGGTGCACATCCCCGGCCACGCCCCGGGCCAGATCGCGCTGTGGCGCGAGTCCGATCGCCTGGCGCTCGTGAGCGACTGCTTCTACACGCTGGAAATGTGGGGCCGCGACTGCCCACCGCACCTGCCCGAGGCCGTCTACAACTACGACACCGAGCAGGCGCGCCAGAGCATGCTCAAGCTGGCCGCGTTGGAGCCTGCCGCGGCGTGGCCGGGCCACGCAAAGCCGGTGACGGGCGACGTGCGCAGCCAGCTGGAGCGCGGCGCCGCGGAAAGCTGACGGACTCCCGGCGTTGAGCAAGCGCAGCCGGCGCAAGGCCCGCAAGCGACCAGAGAAGCTGGCTGCCCCAACCAGCGACTACAGCGACGCGGATGGCAACGTGCTGACCCTGCGCGGCTCGCTGACCCCGGCGACACGACAAGAGTACGCGGCAGTGCTGGCCGGCAACCCGCTCTCCCGCGAGGATGCCTGGCACCGGGCGGTTGAGTTCCTGTTCGAGCGATTGGCGGTGCGCTGGGAGATCGCCGGCGTGCCGATCGAACGCCAGCGCGAGCTGCTCCAGCGCTTTCGCGTCACCAACCCGCAGGAGCGGGCGTGGATAAGAGAGGTGCTGAGGGAGCACTGCGAAGAGCGCTTCCCGGACGTGCAGGCGCCCTGACTGAGTCGTCAGTCGAGCAGCTCAAGGCGCGCCCCATGCGAGCTGCCGGCAGCCACGAAGCGCGCCGTGGCGGGCGAGAGCGCGAACTCGACCACCTCGCCCCCCTCGCAGCGCACCTGCAGGCGCCGCCCCTCATCTTCAACCACCACGACGACGGCCGCCTCGAAGCCCCCGCCGAAATGAGCCACGCGCGCGCGGGCGCCAACTCGGGGCATGGGTCGGGAGGGGCCGAGCGGTGACATACGATCAGGAGAGTATGCGCCGCACGAAGATAGTCGCCACCATCGGCCCGGCCTCGCGCGAGCCCGAGACATTGCTGGCGATGGTGCAGGCGGGGATGGACGTGGCGCGGCTGAACTACTCCCACGGCACCCTGGAAGAGCACGCCGAGACGGTGCGGCGTGTGCGCGACGCGGCCGGCCGCGCAGGGCGCCCCGTGGCGATCCTGCAGGACCTGCCCGGCCCCAAGCTGCGCATCGGCCCCCTGAAGGAGGACATCGTCGAGCTGAAGCCCGGCGACCGCGTGACGTTCGTGTGCGGCGGCGAGGAGAACGGCGAGGGCGACGACGCGAGGCGCATGCACATCTCCTGGGCGGGCCTGCCCGACGCCCTGGAGGCCGGCGCGGTGCTGTACCTGGCCGACGGCTCGGTGCGCCTGCGCGTGGCGGCGGTGCGCGCGGGCGCCTGCGAGGTGGACGCCGACGTGGAGGCCGGCGGCGCGGTGGCCTCGCGCCAGGGCGTGAACATCCCCGGCCCGGCAGACGGCCTGCCCGCGGTCGGCGAGGAGGACCTGGAGCTGCTGCGCCACGGCGAGTCGATCGGCGTGGACATGGTGGCGCTGTCCTTCGTGCGCCGTCCCGCGGACGTGGAAGAGGTGCGCGAGCACACCCGCCTGCCGCTGATCGCCAAGATGGAGAAGCCCCAGGCCGTGGAATGCGCCGAGGAGATCATCCGGGTGGCCGACTGCGTGATGGTGGCGCGCGGCGATCTGGGCATCGAGCTGCCGATCGAGCGCGTGCCGATCGTGCAGAAGGAGCTGCTGCGCCTGGCGGGCCACCTCGCCCGCCCCTCGATCACGGCCACGCAGATGCTGGACTCGATGGTGACCTCCACGAGGCCCACCCGCGCGGAGGTGGCCGACGTGGCCAACGCGATCCTCGATGGCACCGACGCGGTGATGCTCTCCCAGGAGACGGCGATCGGCGCCTATCCCGTGGAGGCGATCGCGATGATGGCGAGCGTGGCCGAGCAGGCCGAGGCGATCGCCCCCTACGAGGAGTGGAACGCCACAAGGGTGCGGCGCGGCGAAAGCGACCCCGCCTACACCCTCGCCCACACCCTCTGCGTGGCCGCGCGCGAGCTGCGCCTGGACGCCCTCGTGGTCCCCACCCTCTCCGGCCGCAGCGCCCGCCTCGTCAGCGCCCACCGCCCCAACGTACCCATCTACGCCCTCTCCCCCGGCCGCGAGACGGTGCGCCGCTGCGGCCTGATGTGGGGCGTGAAGGCCGCCTCCATGCCCCGCCACGAGACCACTGAGGCCCTGATCGCCGACGCCGCCCGCCGCGTGGTCGAGCTGGGCTGGTGTCAGCCCGGCCAGCGCGTGGGCATCACCGCCGGCCTCCCCAGCGGCCGCCCGGGGACGACCAGTCTGGTGCAGATACAGGTGGTGTAGGCCCCTCGCTCTTTCAGTTGACAGAGCGAAGCTCGACCCACTCCTCATAAGCCGCCACCGTGACCTCAAACTGATCGAAGAACCCCGTCAGCCCGAGCAGACCAAAAGCCGGATGCCAGGGCTCGCAGAACCACACCGGCGCAGTCCACTTGTGGTTTGAGTTTCCGTCTGAGACTTCGAGGACCACCTCGGCCGAACGCGCGGTCACCAACGCCCCGCCCACGGCGATTTTTGTCTGCGGCGCGTCAGTGAGATCGAGGCCGACGAGCTCGGCTACGTGCGATCCCACGCGCACGGCCGTGGCGCCGCTGTCCAGCAGGCACGCCTGGGGAGCCAGCTCCAAGCCCTCGACCACGACATCGATGATCGGCCGCGGGCGGATGCTGCTGCCCGAAGGGTCGGGGATGTCCCTGAAGGCAAACCTCACAGCGGCGCGAGACCGCCGAGGGCCAACTCGTCCTCGGGCACGCGGAACATGCTGTCGGCGCGCTGATCGTGGCGCGCCAGCCAGCCGACGACCTCCTTGGGGGTGCTCGCCGCGACAAGCAGTTCCTTATCCCTGACAGCCACCCACTGGCCCGGGAACGACCTCAGCGTCTCGGTGAGCTCTCGCTCGAGGTCCTTCCGAGAGCCGGTATCGGATGCGGCTGTCCGCCGCGACGCCTCTACGAGCCGGCCCTCGTCGCGCGTATCGGGCGACGAGGATTCACGACGACCCACAGGGAAGCCCAATCCCATCAGCACACGCCTGGCCTGGTGGGAGGTGAAGTCGGCTCGATCAAGACCCGTGACGAGCGCGATCGCCTGCTTGGGCGGGTAGCGGTGGCGGCCAATCACCACGTAGTGGCTGGTGAGAGGCTCGGGCAGCACCTGGAGCATCAACCGCTCGACTCGGTCTCTGCGCAGCGTGAAGCGCCGCTTGGCGATCGTCACGTTCTTCAATGATGTCTCTGGCACGTTTTCTCCGATCCGTCTCCGCACTCTAGCGCCCTGCCACGTCGCTGTCAAGCGCAATAGCAGCGCCCTCACAAGGAGTCCCGCACTACCAGAGAGCACCCACAACGCGGCCACCTGGCCGGCCCTCCTGGCCGGCCCCTCAAAACCCTCTCCCTCTACGAGGTGGCGATCGCCCCGCCCTGGGCGTAGAAGTCGGCCTCCTGGCGCCCCAGCTCGGTCACCGGCTCATCGCCGTACATCCACTCGCGCGCGATGCGGTGCCAGTTGCTGCGGGCGTGCAGCTGGGAGAGGACGGCCAACGTGAGCATCTCCATGCGCCGCCCGAAGAGGTGCTCGGGGCGCATGTCCTGGTGGCGCATCTCGCGGAAGTGGCTGCTGCGCGGGTCGGAGCTTTCGATCATCACCTGCGTGGCGATCTCGGGGGTCAGCTCGACCGCTTCGTCGGCGGTGGTGTACCACCAGATGGCGTCCTCGATGAAGGCCAGCAGATGGTCGGGGTCCACCTTCTCGGGCTCGGGCAGGAAGCCCGACTGCGCCAGCAGCCGGTGCAGGGTGGCGGCGTCGCCCTCGCTGACGGCGCGCTGGCAGGCCAGCTCCAGCTCCACCGGCTCGCTCCCCATGCGCTTGAAGAGGCCGAAGTCCAGGAAGGCCACGCGGCCGTCGGCGAGCAGGAGGAAGTTGCCGGGGTGGGGGTCGCCGGAGAACTGGCGGTGGCGGTAGAGGCAGCCCAGGAAGAAGCGGAAGACGATCTCGCCGAGGCGGTCGCGCTGCTCCTGGGGGTGGCCCTTGAGCTCCTCGAAGCCCGTGCCGCTGACGAACTCGCTCACGAGCACGTGCTCGCGCGAGAGGCTGGTGAGAACGTCGGGCACCAGGATGAAGGGGTGGCCGCGATAGATGCGCGCCAGCGAGCGCTGGTTCTGGGCCTCGAGCTCGTAGTCGAGCTCCTCGGCGATGCGCTCCTGGATCTCCTCGGTGAGGGCCTTCACGTCGAGGCCAGGCGTCATGCGTTTGAGCAGGCGCATGATCATGTCCAGGTTCTGGAGGTCCGCGCGCACGGCCGCGGCGACCCCCGGGTACTGCACCTTCACGGCCACCTCGCGGTTGTCCTCCGCAAGGCGCGCCCGGTAGACCTGCCCGATCGAGGCCGCCGCGATGGGCTCCTCGTCGAACTGCGCGAACACGCGCCTGATGGGCTCTTCGAGGTCGTCCTCGATGACCTTGCGCATCTGCTTGAAGGACACCGTCGGCGCCGCGTCCCGCAGCTTGGCCAGCTCGTGCTGGAACTCCTCGCGGTGCTCCTCCCCCACGAGGCCCACGTCGAGAAAGCTCATCACCTGCCCGAGCTTCATCGCGGCCCCCTTCATCGTCCCCAGCGCCGCGACGATCTGCTTGGCGGTCTGGAGCTGACGCCGCGCCATCGCCTCTTCGGACTTCTCCTCCCCGCGCGTGACGTTGGCCGCGCGCGTGCCGAACTGCTTCACCGCCTCCGTCGCCGCGAGCCTGCCCACGGTCGCGGTGCGCCGCACCCGGGAGGTGGGGATGCTGTCCTTTTCCTTCTTCTCGCGGGCCACAGCTCGATCTTAAGGGCCGCGCCGCTGCGGGCGCGGCGGAGATGGCGTCTCGGGCAAGATCGGCTCGGGCGGCGCAGACAATCCGCGTCAGCTCGCCTTGACCTGCGAGCCCGGCACGATGTCATCGGTGCCGTCCCCCCAGCGCACCCACGCCTTGCGGCCGCCGTCGTAGTCTTCGCCGAGCAGCACCAGCGTGGCCGGCTCGTTCAGGGCGATGCACGGCCCCGAGCCCTCCGGATCGAGGCCCCGCCAGACACGAATGAAGGCGTTGTCCTCCCACTCCCGCGCGACCGTCGTGGGGTCGGCGTGCCCCGGCTGGATGACGGTCTCCGGCGGCAGCTCCATGAGCGTGCCCATGATCGAGTCGCGCAGATCGGTGTAGCTGGTGTGCCCCGGCGCCCTTACGCCCCCCACCGACCCGCGGAAGAGCGTGTCGCCGGTGAACACCACCGCGTCGCCCCCCGTGAACCCCCCGGGAGCCGTGGTCGTGGCGTGGCGGCCCCCGCCCGAGGGCGTGCCCACCAGGAAGGAGAGCATCCCCCCCGTGTGCCCGGGCGTGTGCAGCGGGCGCACCTCCAGCGCCCCCATGCGCAGCGTCTCCCCGGCCTCGATCGTCCCGCTCGCCACCCCGCCCTCCACGCCGCCGTCCAGCAGCTCGCGCTCCAGCGGATGGATCAGCACCTCGAGCTCCGGCCAGCGCGCCCGCAGCGCGCCCACCTCGCTCACGTGATCGAAGTGATGATGGGTGAGCAGCACGTGCGTCGGCACCAGTCCCAGCCGCTGCGCCGACTCGATCAGCCCCTCCACCGGACCGCCCGCATCCACGAAGAACGCCGGCCCGCCCTCGCCATCGGCCACGAGGTAGGTGTTCGACAGGAACTGCGGGTGCATCGCGCGCTCGACGATCATGCGCGCCATACTTGCACGACTGACGCCTTGGCGGGTGGCTGCGTCTCCCTCCCTGGTGCCGGCGCTCGTCCCTCACAACCGCACTGGAGGATCGATGGCACTCATCCACACCTGCTACCGCATCACCGACATCGACCGCTCCGTGGCCTTCTATGAGGCGCTGGGCTTCGAGGTGCTCGCGCGCATGCCGATCGGCGACGAGGCCATCAACGTCTTCATGAACCAGCCCGGCGACGGCGACATGCCGCGCCTGGAGCTGACGTACAACTTAGGCGTGGACTCCTACGACCTGGGCACCGGCTACGGCCACATCGCGATCACCTCCCCCGACCTCGACGCCACGCTCGCGCGGCTCGCCGCCCAGGGCATCGAGCCCGAGAAGCCGCCCTACTCCGTGCGCGAGGGCGGGTCCAGGCTCGCGTTCGTCAGGGACCCCGATGGCTATAGGGTCGAGATATTGGAGATGTAGGGAAAACGCCGGACCGACTGCCACGATCATGCGGTCATGCCGGCGACTCAGAAGGAATGGATCAAGCGCCTCCAGCGGGAGGGCTGGACTCTCGACCGTGGCGGCAAGCACCAGGCCAAGATGACGAAGCCCGGATACAGGCCGATTACGCTTCCCGAGAACAAGCGGCGCGCATACTCAAAGGGCTTCGAGGCACAGCTGCGGCGGGAGGCAGGTCTTGAGGACAAGCGCGGTTGAGCCGATATCCTTCAAAGGAGAGCACGATGCCTGAGCCTCAGCAACTGCACGTCAACGTACGACTCGAGGATGGGTCGCTATGGGCCACCGTGGATGAGCACCCTGGCGTGTTCGCCACGGGCGACAACTTGGACGAGCTGCGGGAGAGCCTCCAGGAAGGAATCGCACTTGCCCTCGCCAGCCCAGGGGAGGCGCCACCAACCGTGACGCTGGCGCCCCTGCACCCGGAGCCGGTCGCGACGACCGCAAGCGCCGAGCTCGTGTACGCCTAAACCCCATCAGGCGCGTCGGCGATGAGCCGCAAACCGTACGGTAGCTCGATGGGTATCGCGTCGAGATATTGGGGATGTAATCCAGGCTCTCAGGCCGCCACCAACCCCCGCTCCCGCACCCCGTCGAGCAGCGTCCAGTTGCCTGCAAGCGCGTCCTGCGCGCGGGCGAGCATGCGCTCCTCAGCGTCGCTGTCCCGAGCCAGCTCGGAGATCAACGCGCGCGCCTGGCGAGCGTGCTCCACATCGAGCGTGGCATGGAGCTTGAAGTAGTCAAGGCCCTTGGAGTCCAGGGCGAGGCCGTAGTGCGTGGTGAGCCCGTGGAGCTTGGTGGTGGAGATGGCGGGCTGGGAGGCCTCGATGGTGTAGAGCACGGCGAGGTGCTCGAGCAGGTCCTCCCCGGCAGTCCACGCGCGCACGCACGCGCGCGTCTGCGCCAGCGGCTCCCCCAGCGCCAGCGGCTCCCCCAGGGGCTCCCGGCGCGCCTCGCCATTCACGGCGCGGGCGAAGTCGTCCCACAGCTCGACGTGGCCGGCCTCCTCCTCGGCGTGCCCGCGCAGCGCCGCGGCGTGCTCGGGGTCGGCCTTGGCGGCAGCCAGCTGCGAGGCATCGGCCAGAGCCACCACGGCGTGGCGGTACTCACCGGCATAGAAGCTCAGCTCTTCAGGGGCAAGCTCGCCCGCGTTCCAGCGCTCGTAGAACGGGTGCTCGAGCACGTTGATGCGCTGGCGCGCCGCATCGAGAAGGTCGAAGATGTCCATCGCGGGTTCCCCCTTGGTTGGCGTGTGTAGTCTGGTGGTCGGGTGTGGCGGTCTGGGCATGCATGGTACGCCTGCGCGCGGCTGGCAGCTACCCTCCAGCTCGAGGATGGCGGACACGGGCAAGATCGCCAAGAACCTGGAGCGCTTCGCGCAGGCCGTGGCGGCGCACGACCGCGAGAACCCGACGCACAATGCGTACGGGATCGGCTTGGCGCACTTCGACATGGAGCGCCTGGGCTTCGAGGAGGGCGAGGAGATCCTGCCGGGCATAACGATCCACGCCGACAGCGGCGTGACGGGCAACTTCCGCGTGCTGTGCGATGGTCAGCACGACGAGGGCCTGAGCGAGGCCGAGGAGCAGGCGGTGGAGGCGATCGCCACGCAGGCGATCCCGGTGTTCTCACCCGCCCCCGGTACGCGCGAGGATCATGCCGAGAAGGCGCTCGATTGTGGGACACGCCACCCCGTGACGAGCCCCGGCCCGCAGGACGGCCCCGGGGATGGCGTCGAGCTCCGGCGTGCGTCCGGCGGCGATGTCGCGCTGCATTGAGCTGCCGAGCGTGGCGTGGGCCTGGTTGAGCTCGCCCAGGGGATCGCTGGAGTCGATGTGGGCCCCTTCGGCGAGCGCGACCGCACAGCCCTCCCGGATCGCCCCGATCAGCTCATCCCGCAGCTCGGGCGTGGAGCGGATCTCCCCGAGTAGCCTGTCGTAGGCGCTGGTGGTGCAGGCCAGGGCGTTGAGGCGCACGAGCTTGGACCACATGACCTGCGCCTCGGAGTCCCGCACGCGCGCGGGGATGCCGGCATCGTCGAGCGTCTGCGCAAGCGCCTCCATCCCCTCCCGGGCGCCGGCGTGCCGGCTGGCCATGTCGATGCGCAGGAAGGGACTGGTGTGCACGACGACCCCCGGCTCGGGCCGGTCGGCCTCGACGCGGATGGTGGCGGCCACCACCGTGTCCTCACCGAAGCGCGCGCGCAACAGCGGCAGGTGGTCGAGGCCGTTGAGCAGCGGCAGGACGAGCCGCGGCGGCGCGGCGATGCGCTCCAGCGCCTCCTGGAGGCCGATGGCCTTGGTGGCCACGATCAGCGCGTCAACCGGCTCCTCCAGGCGCGCCACGGCGCGTGGGTGGGCGATGAGCTCACCCAGGAGCACACTGCTGACCCGCAGCCCCCGCTGCTCGATGGCCCCCACCGTGGACTCCCGAGCGACGATCGTGACGAACGCGCCAGCAGCGCCGGAGGCGCGAGCGCGAGCGTGATCGGAGGCGCCGGCGCGGTCGAGCGCGCCCGCAATCAACCCGCCCACCCCCCCCGGCCCGAGCACCGCGATGGTCATGGCGATGGCGGCCGATCCATCATCGATGGCGGCCGATCGGCGAGCGGATCGAGGAGCACCCCCGGGTTCATGATCCCCCGGGGATCGACCGCGGCCTTGGCCCCGCGCAACGCCGCGGCGAACGGCTCGGGCCGCTGCAGGTCATACCAGGGCCGGTGGTCGCGGCCGACGGCATGGTGGTGGGTGATGGTGCCGCCGGCCTCGATGATGACATCGGAGACGGCGCGCTTGATGGCCTGCCACTGCTCGACCTCCTCGCCCCGGCGGGCGGGCGCGAGGACGGTGAAGTACGCAGCGGGACCGTCGGGGTAGATGTGGGTGAAGCGGCATGAGACCTGGCCGTTCTCGTCCAGGGCATCCCGCGCGGCGCCGATGACGCGCTCGTGGAAGGCGGGGAAGCGCTCCCACGTGATGGCCGTCTCGAATGTTTCGCTGAGGATGCCCGTGGCGACGAAGAGATCCCTCACGTAGGGGGCGCCGAGGAAGGCCTGGCGCCAGGAGCCGACGGCGTCTGCACCATCGCCATTCTGCTCCGGCGCCTCCCCCCCATGCTCGCGGCACAATGCAAGCGCCCGTCGCATGGCGAAGTCAACGGGATGATCGGCGGACTCGAAGCCGAGCACGAGCAGCGCGCGGGAGCCGTCCCCGGCCATCGTAAGACGCGCCTCCAGGGGATCGATGAGGCGGCAGTTGGAGGGATGCAGGCCCGACTGGCTGAGCGCGCGGACGCAATCGACCCCGAGTGAGAAACGCTCAAAATGAACTGCCGCGGAGCGCCGAAAGGTGGGCCGGGGCAGGACGCGCAGCCAGGCGTCGAGGATCACCCCGAGGATCCCCTCCGAGCCGCAGAGCATGCGATCCGGGCTGGGCCCGGCGCCCGAGCCGGGGAGCCGCCGCGACTCCCAGATCCCGGCGGGCGTGATGGCGCGCACGGACTCGACCATGTCCTCGATGTGAGTCCAAACGGTGGCGAAGTGCCCGGCGGCGCGCGTGGCGAGCCAGCCGCCGAGCGTGGAGTACTCGAAGGACTGGGGAAAATGGCGCAGGGTGAACCCGTGCTCGGCCAGCTGCCCCTCCAGCAGAGGCCCGGTGGCGCCGGCCTGGATGCGCGCGCAGCGCGAGACGGGATCGACCTCGAGCACGCGCTGGAGCGCGCGAGTGTCCACCGAGATGGCGCCGTTGCAATAGGAGGGGACCTCCGGGCGGATGCCCCCCACGACGCTGGTGCCCCCGCCGAATGCAATCACGGCGATGCGCTCGGCGGCGCACCACTCCAACAGGCGCTCGATCTCGGCGTCGCAGCGCGGACGCGCGACGAAGTCGGGAGGATGGGGGAAGCGCCCGCGAAACCCCTGGATGAGCTCCGCATAGGACTTCCCCAGGGCGTGCGAGGCGCGCGCGTGGACGTCATCGGCGCAGAACTGCGCGAGCGCGGAAGGGATGGGCACGCGCGGCGGGGCGAGCCGGACCCCCTGCAGCGGCACGGGATCCTCGACCTCCAGCGCGCCAAACCCCAGATGCGAGGCCATCCCGGAGGCGGCCGCGCGCAACTCTGAAGCCGAGGGCTGCTGGTCGGCGAAGCCCCAGCCCCAGTGCTTGTGCGGACGGTCGGTCACAGATGCGAGTCTATGCTGGGCTAGCCTTAGAAATATGTCTGCCACAGAGCGCCCCGCGGAGAATGCGACCGGCGAGCGGCCGGATGGGACCGGCGAGCAGCCGGAGATACTGGCGCGCGGCCCGTGGCCGCTTGAGCAGGTGAGCGCGAACTGGCTGGATGAGCGCTTCGAGCCCCCGCAAGCGCACGCGGAGGCGGCGGACGCGGCGATCGCGGCGCTGCGCGAACGCGGGAGCCCCAGCCACGATGGGGTGTCGGCGCGCCTGGTGGACTACCGCGAAGGCCCCGAGGGCATAGAGCTGGATCTGCAGCCGTTGCGCTGGGCGCTGCGGCTGGTGGAAGGCGATGCGTCCTACAGCGTGGCGGCGCTGTGCGTGACGCGATCGGCGGACGGGCGCTGGCTGGCGGGACGCCGCGCGCCGTGGCTGAGCTCGTGGGCGGGGCGCTGGGCGCTGGGCGCGGGCGGGGCGGTCGATCTCGGCGAGAACCCGGCGCAGACGCTCGTGCGGGAGCTGTGGGAGGAGTGGTCGGTGACGCCCGCGCACGCGCGCGGCGAGGCGCTGATACGACTTCCCCACGGGATGGTGATGTTCGTGGGCCAGGCGTGGCTGCCGCCGGGCGCGGAGGTGGTGCGCGATCACGAGCACGACGAGCACGCATGGTGGCCGAGCGAGATCGAGGAGTGGCCGCCGCAGGCCGGGGAGAGCCTGCGCAGGATGGCGCGCTGGCTGGCGGAGTGAGCCCCGCGTTCGGGCCCCTGAAGTGGACGTCGTTCGTTCACTCCTGCATATACACGGCCCTGCTGGTGTGCGCGTTCGCGGCGGGCAAGCCCGAGCCGGCGACGACGGTGCTGGGCTTCACCCACGGGATCCTGTGGATCGCGATGTCGCTGGCGTGCATCGCGGCGGCGCGCATGCACATCGTCTCCCTGCGCCTGGCCGTGGCGGTGGCGGTGCTCGGCGGCATCGGCCCCTTCTTCGGCAGCTATGAGTTCGTGCGCGAAGGGCGACGGACGAGGGCAGGCGCGTGAGGCCGGTTTTATTTTAAGGAGGACCCCACAGGGGTCCGGTGTTGGCCGCGTGGCGGCGCAATGAGGCGTGCACGAGCACCGAGGTCTGCCCGGCGAGAACGCTAGAGTAAAGGGAAGCGATGGCCACGGGCACGACGACGCAGGAGACGATAGATGTCGTGACGCCGGCCGCGGGGGAGTCGGTCACCGAGGGGACGATCCTCGAATGGCACGTGGAGGTGGGCGACTTCATCAAGGTTGACGACACGATCGTGGAGATCTCGACCGATAAGGTCGATGTGGAGCTGCCCTCGCCCGCGAGCGGGACTGTGGTGGAGATACTGGCGCCGGAGGGCGAGACGGTGACGGTGGGCCAGGTGATCGCCAGGCTGGCGCCCGATGGCGGGACGGGGACGAGCGGGAACGGCAGGGCCGAGGCGCAGACGCCGGCGCAGGCAGCGCCACCGCTGGAGGGCAATGGCGCGAAGGTCTCACCGGTCGCGGCCCGGGTGGCCGCGGCGGAGGGAGTGGATCTGGCGAATGTGTCCGGCAGCGGCCCGGCGGGACGCATCCTGAAGGCGGACGTGCTGGAGGCCGCCGGCGGCGACGGCGCGCAGGCGCGCGCAAGCGCTTCCCCCGAGACGCCCACCGGAGCGCAGCCGCTCAGGGGCGGCGCGGCGGCGCTGGCGAGGTACATGGAGCAGTCGCTGGGGATCCCCACGGCGACGAGCTTTCGCACGCTGACGGTGAGCTTCCTGGATGCCCGCCGCGGGGAGCTGAAGGCGGCGGAGAGGAGGGTGTCGTTCACCCATCTGATCGCCTATGCGATCGCGCGGGCGGCGGATGACATGCCGGCGATGACCAACCACTACGAGGCGATCGAGGGGAGACCCCATCGCATCGAGGATGGAGAGGTGAATCTGGGCCTGGCCGTCGACGTGGAGAAGAAGGACGGCGCGCGGACGCTGATGGTGCCGGTCATTCGCAACGCGGGGCGGCTGCCCTTCGCGGAGTTCCTGGGCGCGTATGACGCGCTGGTGGAGAAGGCCCGCACGAACACGCTGACGGCCGAGGATCTGGTTGGCGCGAATGTCACGCTTACGAACCCGGGCGGCCTGGGCACGGTGGCCTCGGTGCCGAGGCTGATGGCCGGCCAGGGCACGATCGTGGCGACGGGCGCGATCTCCTATCCGCCGGGATTGGCGAACGTGGGCTCGATGATCGGCGCGGAGAAGGTGATGACGATGACCTCGACGTATGACCATCGCATCATCCAGGGAGCGGAGTCGGGGCGCTTTCTGGCGCGTGTGGAGGAGTATCTGCAGGGCGAGCGGGGCTTCTACGACGGCGTGTTCGCCTCCCTCGGAGTCGAGCTCGGCCCAACACCGGCATTGCCGGCGCCAGCCGCCGCGGCGAAGGCGGCGCGCGAGGCGCCAAGGGCCCCCGTGGACGAAGAGCTGCTGCAGGCGGTGCAAGCCGCGACGGCGCTGCTGAAAGCGTTTCGCACCCACGGCCACCTGGCCGCGCGCCTGGACCCGCTGGGAGTGGAGCCCGAGGGCGACCCGACGCTGGATCCCGAGCCGCTGGGCTTGACGCCGGAGCTGATGGCCCAGATCCCGGCGAAGATATTGCGGATGCACGTGCCGGGGGCGACGCTCGCCGACGCGCTGCCGCATCTGCGCGAAACGTACTGCGGGACGATCGCGTATGAGATCGAGCACATCTCAAGCCACCGCCAGCGAGTGTGGCTGCGCGAGCAGATCGAGTCGGGGACATTTCGCCAGCCGCTGACGAGCAACGAGCGCACGACGCTGCTGAAGCGGCTGATCGAGGTGGACGCGCTGGAGCGGTTCATGCACAAGGCGTATCTGGGCCAGCACCAGTTCTCGATCGAGGGCGTGGACATGACGGTGCCGATGCTGGATGGGCTGATACAGCTCTCGGCGGCGCACGGCGGGCGCGAGGTCGTGATCGGCATGGCCCACCGCGGCCGCCTGAACGTGCTGGCGCACAACCTCGGCCGCAGCTACGACACGATCTTCGCCGAGTTCGAGGGGGCCTCGACGCTGGAGGCGGTGACGACGATCCCGCAGGGGGGAACGGGCGATGTGAAGTACCACCACGGCACCCAGGGCGACTATGAGCTGCCGGACGGGGGGTCGATCAAAGTGAACCTGGAGTCCAACCCCAGCCATCTGGAGCACGTGAGCGCGGTGGTGGTGGGGGCCACGCGCGCGGCGCAGACGACGCGCCAGGGGCCGCACGCCCACCAGGACACCAACGCTGCGGTGCCGATCGCGATCCACGGCGACGCCTCCTTCCCCGCGCAGGGGGTTGTCGCGGAGACGCTGAATCTGCAGGCGCTCGACGGCTACAAGGTGGGCGGCACGGTGCACCTGATAACGAACAACCAGATCGGCTTCACCACCGACCCCGACGACGCGCGCTCGACCCGTTGGGCCAGCGATCTGGCGAAGGGCTTCGACGTGCCGATCATCCACGTGAATGCGGACGACGTGGAAGCGTGCATGAGCTCGGTGCGATTGGCGTTCGCGTTTCGTCAGGAGTTCGGCCACGATGTGCTGATCGATCTGATCGGCTATCGCCGCTTCGGCCACAACGAGAGCGACGAGCCGGCGTATACGCAGCCGGAGATGTACGCGAAGGTGAAGAGCAAGAAGCGGGTCTCGGAGCTGTGGGCCGAGCGGTTGATCGCGGATGGGGTGGTGAGCAGGGAGCAGGTGGATGCGCTGGCGCAGGGCGTGTGGGACAACCTGACATTGCTGCACCAGCGCTTGAAGAGCAAGATCGCGCAGGCGGCCGAGCACGAGAGCGGCGAGCAGAGCACGGGCGAACACCAGCTGGATCGCAGGCAGAGCCCGGACGTGAGCACGGCGGTGCCGGCGGCGCGGCTGCGCGCGCTGGGCGAGCAGCTCTTGAGGGTGCCGGAGGGCTTCACGGTGCACCCCAAGCTGGTGAAGCAGCTGGAGCGACGGCGCGAGGCGCTGGCCCCAGCCCCTGGAGACGTGAATGGCTCCGTGACCCCAGGCGAGGACGGCGGCCCGGCCAGCGGGGGCATCGATTGGGCGCACGCTGAGGCGTTGGCCTTCGCGTCGCTCTTGACGGAGGGCACCCCCATTCGCCTGACCGGCCAGGACACCGAGCGCGGCACCTTCAGCCAGCGCCACATGGTGCTGCACGATGCGAAGACGGGCCAGACGGTGTGCCCGATCCAGAGCCTGCCCGAGGCGCTGGCCCCCTTGGAGCTGCACAACAGCCCCCTGTCCGAGCTGGCATGCCTGGGCTTCGAGTATGGCTACAGCCAGGAAGCCCCGGAGACGCTGGTGCTGTGGGAGGCGCAGTTCGGCGACTTCGTGAACAGCGCGCAGGTGATCGTGGACCAGTTCATCGTCTCGGGGCTGGCCAAGTGGGGACAGACCTCAAGATTGACCCTATTGCTGCCCCACGGCTACGAGGGCTCGGGCCCCGAGCACTCAAGCGCCCGCCTGGAGCGCTTCCTGGCGCTGGCGGCGGAGGGCAACATCCGCGTGGCCAACGTGACGACCCCTGCGCAGTACTTTCACCTGCTGCGCCGCCAGGCGCGCATCGCCAAGGAGCGCCCGCTGGTGATCATGACCCCCAAGTCGCTGCTGCGCTTGCCCCAGGCGCAGAGCGCCGTGGCGGATCTCGCCGAGGACACGCGCTTTCAGCCGGTGCTGAGCGAGCCGGGAGTGGACGCGGAGCAGGTGCGAAGGCTTGTGCTGTGCACGGGCAAGATCTACTACGACCTCGTGGGCCACCCCGCAAGGCGGGAGAATCCCGGCCTGGCCGTGGGCAGGATCGAGCTGCTGTATCCCTTCCCCGAGGGCCAGGTGCTGGCGCTGATGAACAGTTATCCGAACCTGCGCGAGGTCGTGTGGGTGCAGGAGGAGCCGCGCAATATGGGCGCGCGCGCCCACATGTTCCCGCGCCTGATGCAGATCATGCC
>CAZOQI010000008.1:0-1984 GCA_964582105.1 uncultured Solirubrobacteraceae bacterium | reverse complement strand
CGCGTTCCCCACCGCGGCCTCGACCTTCTGCCGGTTCCGCACGATCCCGGGGTCCTTGAGGAGCTGCTCCATCCTGCGGCGGTCGAAGCGCGCCATGCGCTCCGGATCGAACCCTTCGAAGACCTCGAGGAAGCGAGCCCGCTTGTTGAGGATCACCGACCAGGACAGCCCCGCCTGGAACCCGTCGAGCACGAGCTTGCCGAAGAGCTGGCGATCGCCGTGGAGGGGCACTCCCCACTCGCGGTCGTGATAGTCGAGCATGAGCCGGCTCGCGCCCTGGCCAGTCCAGCAGCGCCTGACCACGGGAGCGGCAGGGGCCTCGTCAGTCGTGGGCGTCGCCGGCGGGGCCATGGCCGGGGCGAGGATACAGCACCTCGCCGGATCATGAAGAGAGGGGACGACTTGCCTCAAGGCCCGCCCTCCGCCCGATCCGTGCCATTCCACCATCCCCCGCCCACGGCGACGAGGAGCTGCGCGGTATCCGTCATCTGCTGGGCCTGGGCCCTCACCGACCCCAGGCGGGCATTCGAATACGTGTTCTCGGCGACGATCAGCTGCAGTGCGCTGGTCTTTCCCGCCGCGAAGCTCAACCGCTGAAGCTTCAGCGATTCCCCGGCGATCTCCAGCGCGTCGCGCGAGGTCGCCACCGCCTCGGCGTCCTCCTCGAGCGAGGTGAGCGAGTCTGCCACCTGCCCGAACGCCTGCAGCACGACCTGCTGCCAGGTCGCGAGCTGCGCCCGGTAGGCGTCGACGGCGGCGTCGCGCTGCGCGGTCAGGCCGCCGCCGTGGAAGAGGGGTACCTGGAGGGCGCCGCCGCCGGTCAGGACGTCGCTCGCCGCCGCCCCGGAGAGGTCCCCCAGCGCCGTGCTGCTGCGGGTGAACGATGCGGAGAGCGTGATCGAGGGATAGAGCTGCGCGGCGGCGACGCCGATGGCTGCCATGTCCGCGTGCAGGAGCGCCTCGGCTGCGAGGATGTCGGGACGCTGGTGGACGAGATCGGAGGGAACGCTGAGCGGAAGCTCGATCGGCAGGGCGAACTCCGAGAGATCGAATTCGGGCGGGGTCCAGAGCCCCGGGGCCCGCGAGCTGAGGACCGCGAGCGCGTGGCGGGCGACGTTCAGCTGCTGGCGCAGTGCGGGAAGCTGCGTCCGATCGCTGGCGAGCTGCGCGGCGGCGGTCAGCACGTCGCTCTTCGCCACCTTGCCCGCGTCGAACTCGCGCTGCACCAGGTCGAGGTTCTTGCGATCGTTCTTGATCAGGTCCTCCACCGTGGCGATCTGCAGCCTGGCGGTGGCGATGGCGATCGCCTCGACCACCGAGCTGCCGGTGAGCGCGAGCCAGGCCGCCGCGAGCTCGTAGCGCTGCATCTCGGCCAGCGCCTGCTGCTGCTCGATGTGGCGCCGCATCCCGCCGAAGGCGTCGACCGAATAGCTGGCGTTGGCTCCCACCGCAAACAGGCTGGGCCCCGCCCCCGCCGTCCCTCCGCGCGCCGTCGCCGCCAGGTCCACCTGGGGAAAGAGCTCGGAGCGCGCCTGGACGATCGCCTCCCGCGACTGGGCCAGAGTCGCCCTGGCCGTCTCCAGCGAGTGGTTCGCCGAGACCACCTGGCGGAGCACGTCGTCGAGCCGCTGGGAGTGGAAGAGGGTCCACCACTGCGCCGGAATCCTCTCTCCCAGGGCCACGCGCTGGCCAGGAACGCCGGGACCCTGCGGGCCCGGAGGGAGGTAGGCGCCCACCTCGGGCGGCGCCGGCCTCTGGAAATCGGGGCCCACGGCGCATGCGGCGCAGAGAAGCGCGAACGGCGCCAGCCTCTCGCGCCGCCTCTCACTCATAGCGAAGCGCGTCGATGGGATTGAGCAGCGACGCCTGCCGCGCGGGATACCATCCGAAGAACACGCCGATCGCCGCGGAGAAGAGGAAGGCGGCGGCGATCACCGCCGGGTCCAGCAGCGTGGGCCAACCCGCCACCAGGGAGATGATCTTC
>CAZOQI010000007.1:0-6216 GCA_964582105.1 uncultured Solirubrobacteraceae bacterium | reverse complement strand
TCGCGGCGCAGCGAGCCGGCGATCACCGCGGATTGAGGGTCGTCAAGCGCCTCATCGACGGTCGCCTGCGCCCCGACGGTCAGCACCGGGTGCGAGCTGACCTCGACAAACGCCCGATACCCCTGATCCAGCAACCCCCGCACAACCCCGTCGAACTGCACCGGCTCGCGCATATTGCGATACCAGTACTCCGCACCCAACTCCCCCGTATCGACCAACCCACCCGTCACCGTCGAATAAAACGGCACATCGCCCGACACCACCGCGACCGAACCAAGAACCCCCAACAACTCCTCCCTCACACCCTCAGCCTGCGCCGAATGCGTCGCAACCGTACCCGCCACCAACCGCGCCCTCACACCCTCACCCTCAAGCACCCCCAACAACTCCTGCAGCGCCTCCAGATCCCCCGCCACCCCCACCGACAACGGCCCATTCACCGCCGAAACCACAAGCCGCCCACCCCACCGCTCAAGCCGCCCACGCACCTCATCCACACCAAGCGCAACCGACACAATCGCACCCCGATCAACAAGACCCAACAACACCCGACTACGCAACGCCACGATCCGCGCCGCCTCATCCAGCGACAAACCACCCGCCACATGCGCAGCCGCGATCTCACCCTGCGAATGACCCACAACCACAGCCGGCTCCACACCGCACGCCCGCCACAACCCCGCCAACGACACCATCACCGCGAACAGAGCCGGCTGCACCACATCGATCCGCTCAAACCCCGGCGCGCCCGCCTCACCACGCAGCACACCCTCAAGCGACCAATCCACATAGGGCGCCAACGCCTCGCCACACCACCGCATCCGCTCCGCGAACATAGGCGAAGAATCCAGCAGCTCCACCGCCATGCCCACCCACTGCGAACCCTGACCCGGGAACAGGAACACAACGCCACCCGCACCGCCGCCGGCCACACCCTCAACCACGCCCGCGGCAGACTCCCCGCGCGCGACGGCGCCCAGGCCCTCCAGCAGACCGGCCCGCTCGCCGCCCACCACAACCGCGCGATGCGCGAACACCGACCGACCCGCCAGCGAAACACCGACATCCGCCAGATCCAGCTCAGGCTGCGCGCCGGCGAGCTCCGCCAACCGCTCGGCCTGAGCTCGCAGCGCTCCGGCGCTCTTCCCCGACAGCACCCACGGCACCACACCACCCGTCAATACGCTGCCACCGGCGCCGTTCCCATCGGCATCGCCGCCCGAGCCGGCCTCGCCCTCCACGGCCTCCCCATCGGGAGCCTCGACGATCACGTGCGCGTTCGTGCCGCTGAGACCGAAGGACGAGACCCCGGCCCGGCGCGGAACGCCATTCGCCGGCCACGGCACCTCCTTGCTCAGCAGCGACACCTCGCCGGCCGACCAGTCCACCTCCCCGGAGGGCTCATCGGCGTGCAGCGTGCGCGGCAGCACGCCGTGACGCATCGCGCTCACCATCTTGATCACTCCCGCCACGCCCGCCGCCGCCTGCGTGTGACCGATGTTCGACTTGATCGATCCAAGCCACAGCGGCCGTCCCTGCGCGCGCTCCTGCCCGTACGTCGCCAGCAGCGCCTGCGCCTCGATCGGATCGCCGAGCTTCGTGCCCGTGCCATGCGCCTCCACCACATCGACATCCCCGGCCGCGAGTCCGGCATTCGCCAGCGCCTGCCGGATCACCCGCTGCTGAGAGGGACCGTTGGGCGCCGTCAGGCCGTTGCTCGCGCCATCCTGATTCACCGCGCTGCCGCGCACGAGCGCCAACACCCGGTGTCCTGAGCGGCGAGCGTCCGAGAGCCGCTCCAGGAGCAGCACGCCCACGCCCTCGCCCCAGCCCGTCCCGTCGGCGCCCGCCGCAAAGGACTTGCAGCGCCCGTCGGGAGCGAGCACCCGCTGCCTGCTGAACTCGGTGAACACGGTCGGCGTGGCCAGCACCGCCACGCCTCCCGCCAGCGCCAGCGAGCACTCGCCCCCACGCAGCGCCTGGCACGCCAGATGCAGGGCCACCAGCGAGGACGAGCAGGCGGTGTCCACGGTGACGGCCGGCCCCTCCAGGCCAAACGTGTATGACACCCGTCCCGACACGACGCTGGCCGCGCCGCCGATCGCGCTGTAGCCTTCGAGGTCGTCCTGCGCGGACCCGATCAGACCCATGCGGTAATCCTGGATGTTGATCCCTGCGAACACGCCCGTCTGGCTGCCGCGCAGCGAGGATGGGTCGATGCCGGCGTCCTCGAGCGCCTCCCAGCTGGCTTCCAGCAGAAGCCTCTGCTGCGGATCCATCGCCAGCGCCTCGCGCGGGCCGATCTCAAAGAAAGCGGCGTCGAACTCCCCCGCGTCGTAGAGAAAGCCGCCCTCGCGCACATAGCTCGTCCCCGAGTGGTCGGGATCGGGGTCATACAGACCCTCCAGATCCCACCCGCGATTCGTGGGAAAACCGGACATGGCATCCCGACCCGCCGCGACCAGCTCCCACAGATCCTCCGCAGAGCGCACACCGCCCGGGTAGCGGCAGCCGATGCCCACGATCGCCACCGGCTCATCGCTGGCCACCACCGACACAGCCGTGGCGCTCACGCGCGCATCGCTAAGCTCACCGAGCAGGTACTCGACGAGCGCCGCGGGCGTGGGGTAGTCGAACGCCAGGGTCGCCGGCAGACGCAGGCCCGTCGCCGCGCTGAGCCGCCTGCGCAGCTCCACGGCGGTCAGCGAGCTGAAGCCGATGTCCTTGAACGCCCGCTGCGCCTCCACGACCTCCGGCGAGTCGTGCCCCAGCACATCCGCCGCGTGCGCGCGCACGAGATCCAGCAGCACGACCTCGCGCTCGCGCTCGGGCAGCGCGGCCAGGCGCCGCGCCAGGGCCCCCATCTCAGGCGTGCCCTCCCGATCGGCGCCGATCCGCGAGCCGCGCTGGAGCACCGGCAGATCGCCGATCAGCGAGCGCGCGCGCGCGGATGGCAGGAGCGCGGCAAACCGCTCCCAGTCGATGTCCGCGACGAACACGAACGTCTCCTCACGATCCAGCGCCTGCTGCAGGGCGGCGATCGCCGACTCGGGCGCCAGCTCGCCGACTCCGCGCTCGCGCAGCCCCGCGAGCAGCCCGCTCGCCATGCTCGGACCGGCCCACACACCCCACGCCACCGCGGTGCCGGTGAGACCTCGCGCCCGGCGATGCGCCGCCAACCCGTCCAGAAGCGCATTGGCCGCCGAATAGCTGCCCTGGCCCCCGATCGTCCCCGCCGCCGAGGAGACCAGCACGAACGCGGACAGATCCAGATGCTCGGTCAGCTCGTGCAGGTGCAGCGCGCCCTGCGCCTTCGCGGCCATCGCGGCGCAGACCCGCTCGGGCGTCAACGAGTCGATCGCGTCCGCTTCGAGCGCCCCCGCCGCGTGCACCACCGCGGTCAGGGGAGACTCGTCTGGTATGGATGCGAGCAGCCGCGCGAGCTGCTCGCGATCGCTCACATCGCACGCCGCCACCGTCACGCGCGCGCCGAGCCCGGCCAGCTCAGCCTCGAGCTCGCTCGCCCCCTGGGCCTGGGACCCGCCCCGGCTGAGAAGCAGGAGATGACCGGCGCCGCTGCGCGCCAGCCAGCGCGCCATCGTCGCCCCCAGAGCCCCGGTTCCGCCGGTGATCAGCACCGTGCCCTCCGCGCTCGGTCTCCAGGCCGCGCTCGGGGCCCCGCTCGGGCTGGGCGCAGCGGCGTGAACCAGCCTCCGCGCAAACACTCCCGCCGAGCGCACCGCCAGCTCGTCCTCAGCGCCCGCTTCGGCCAGCACGCCGCACAGTCGCGCCCCCGCCCGCTCGTCGAGCACGCGCGGCAGATCGACCAGTCCGCCCCAGCGCCCGGGGTGCTCCAGGCCCATGACCCGACCCAGGCCCCACACCGCCGCCTGCGCCGGGTTCTCCAGCCGATCCGAGGGCTCCACCGACACCGCGTCGGAGGTGGCAAGCCACAGAGGCGCCTGCACGCCTGCGTCGCCGAGCGCCTGAGCCAGCACCAGCGTCTCGGCCACAGCGCCGGGAGCTCCCGCGAAGGCATCGTGTCCACCCCCGGTCAGCGCCACCAACGACAGCACGCCGCTGAGCGCCAGGCCATCTCCGTGAGCGCCCTCCGCGGGCGGCCCCTTCACGGATCGCCCCTCCACAGGCGACTCCTCCGCGGGCAGCTCGGCGAGCAACTCCACCAGGCGCCGAGCGCTCACGCCACGATCGGCGCAGTCCTCGTCCATCTCGAACCTGACGACGCGCGCACCATGCGCCTCCAGCGCTCCGGCCACGGTGCGAATCCACTCGTCCTGCGCCTCGGCGGCCATCGACGCCACCAACCACACCCCGCAGAGCACGGCCGGCGGCACGTCGGCCAGCGGCTTCCACGCAATCCGATACCGCCAGCCCTCGACAGTCGACTGGGGAGCGCCCGATAGGGCAGGGAGATCCAGCCAGTAGCGCTCGCGTTGGAATGCGTAGGTCGGCAGCGCCACACGCCTCGCCCCTGACCCCTGGAACAGCGCGGCCCAATCGACGTCGGCGCCACGCACGAACACGTGCGCCAGGGCCTCCATCAGCGACTGCATCTCGGGCCGCTCGCCGCGCAGCACCGCCACCGCGGTCGCGCTCGCGCCCTCAGATGGCTCCTCAGCGCCCTCGTCCCCCCCCGTGCCCGCGAGGCAGTCGTCGGCCATCGCGCTGAGCACGCCATCCGGCCCCAGCTCGAGGAAGCTGCTCACGCCCTGAGCACCGAGGCAGCGCACGCAATCGTAGAAGCGCACCGTCTCGCGCACGTGACGCACCCAATACTCCGCCGAGCACAGCTCATCTCCAGCCACGCCGCCCGTCACATTCGACACCACCGGAATCCGCGGCTGTGAAAACGACAGAGCTCCCACAACCTCCCCGAGCTCCTCCAACATCCCCTCCATCCGCGGCGAGTGAAACGCATGGCTCACACGCAACCGCTTCGTCTTGCGCCCCTCGCCCTCCCACCGCCCGGCCAACTCCAGCACCGCATCCTCATCGCCGGAGAGCACCACCGAGCGGGGACCGTTCACGGCCGCCAGGGACACCTGCTGCTCCAGGCCCGCGAGCATCTCAAGCGCCTCATCCTCGGAGGCCTGCACCGAGACCATCGCCCCACCCTCCGGCAGCGCCCCCATCAGGCGCCCGCGCGCCGTGACCAGCGCACACGCATCCTCGAGCGAGAAGACCCCCGCCACAAACGCCGCCACGACCTCGCCAATCGAGTGACCCGCCACATAATCCGCCCGCACGCCCCAACTCTCAACCAGCCGGAACAGCGCCACCTCGAGCGCGAACAACCCAGCCTGGGTGAGCTCCGTCCGATCCAGCGCCTCCGCGTCGGCGCCCTCGACAGCGAAGACGACATCGCGCAGCGAACGTCCCAGATGGCCATCGAGGTGTTCACACACCTCATCAAACGCTGCGCTGAACACCCCGGACATGCCATACAGCTCGCGCCCCATCCCCACCCGCTGCGCGCCCTGCCCGGTGAACAGCAGCGCCAACGCGCCCGCCCCCGCCTCACCCTCGACGACACCTGGCGCCGATCCTCCCTGCGCAAGCACGCTCAGGCCCCCGAGCAGACTCTCGCGGTCGCTGCCCAATACGACCGCCCGCCGCTCGAACAGCGAACGCCCGCTCACCAGCGAACAGCCCACGTCCGCGATCTCCAGCTCGGGATCGCGATGCACATGGGAGCGCAAGCGCCCGGCCTGCGCGTGCAGCGCCGCAGCGCTCTTTCCCGAGATCACCCACGGCACCACGCCACCTGTCGCGGGCGCCTCGCCGGCAGGGACGTCCTCATCCAGCGGGGCCTCCTCGGGCGGAGCCTCCTCGAGGATCACGTGCGCGTTGGTGCCGCTGATCCCGAACGAGGACACCCCTGCGCGCCGCGGCGCGCCGTTCGCCGGCCACGGCACGGCCTTCCTCAGCAGCGACACGGCGCCGGAGGACCAGTCCACGGCCTCGGTGGCCCGCTCGACGTGCAGCGTCCGCGGCAGCAGGCCACGACGCATCGCCATCACCATCTTGATCACCCCGGCCATGCCGGCCGCCGCCTGCGCGTGACCGATGTTGGACTTGATCGAGCCGAGCCACAGCGGCCGGCCTTCCGGCCGCGCCTGCCCATAGGTCGCCAGCAGCGCCTGCGCCTCGATCGGATCGCCGAGCATGGTGCCCGTGCCGTGGGCCTCCACCGCG
>CAZOQI010000006.1:0-28982 GCA_964582105.1 uncultured Solirubrobacteraceae bacterium | reverse complement strand
GGCGCGGCGTTCCCCGACGTGGTGATCGTCTTCCAGGACGAAGGCGTCACCCTCGATCTCGTCGGCAGCGTCAACATCAAGCACGGGATCACCAGCAGCACGTTCGCCAGCGTCCCCGACGCGCCGATCTCAACCTTCCAGCTGAGCCTCCCCGAGGGACCCCACTCCGCCCTGGCGACCGTCCTGCCCGCGAAGGCCAAGGGCAGCCTCTGCGGCACATCGCTCTCGATGCCCTTCACGATCACCGGCCAGAACGGCGCCGTCATCAAGCAGAACGTGAAGATCGCCGTCACCGGCTGCGCCAAGCCGAAGAAGGCCAAGAGGCACGGAAAGAAGCGCAAGAAGAAATAGGAGTGACTGCTCTGATGGCTCCCCGCAATGCAAGGGCCGGGGCGCAGCGGCGCCCCGGCCGGGAGGCGATCCCGTCCGAGCGGGTGTCCAGGGTGCAGCGCGCGCGGATGCTGCTGGCGGCCAGGCAGGTCGTGGCGAGCGAGGGCTATGCGCGCATGTCGGTGGAGCGCGTGGTGGCGAAGGCGGGCGTGTCGCGCAAGACCTTCTATGACCTGTTCGAGAACCGCGAAGACTGCTTCATCGAGACGTTCGACGCCGCGATCGCCCACGCCGCGCGCGTCGTGGTGCAGGCGTACGAGTCCCAGACGGTCTGGCGTGAGCGCATCCGCGCGGGTCTCGGCGCGCTGCTGGCGCTCCTCGACGACGAGCCCGAGCTGCGCAGTGTGTGCATCGTGGAGGCGCTGGCCGCCGGCCCCAGGGTGCTGGAGCACCGCGCCCGGATCCTGCAGACCCTGATCGACACGGTGGACGAGGGCCGCAGGCAGGCGCGGAAGGACCCGCCGCCCCTCGCCGCGGAGGGGGTGGTCGGCGCCGTGCTCGCCATCGTCCACGCCCGCGCGCTGCGCTGCACCCCCCTCAGTCCCCTCCTGGGCGAGCTGATGGGCACGATCGTCCTGCCCTACCTCGGCCCCGCCGCGGCCGAGCGCGAGCTCAAGCGCCCCGCTCCCAAGCGCCCGGCCCATCCCCCGCGCCGCGCCGGCGACGCGCTGGAGGGCCTGGACATGCGTTTGACCTATCGCACCCTGCGCGTCCTCGCGGTGATCGCCCAGCACCCCGGTGCCAGCAACCGCCTCGTCGCCGAGCAGGCCGGCGTCGCCGACCAAGGTCAGGTCTCAAAGCTCCTGATGCGCCTCGCCAACCTCGGCCTGATCGCCAACAGCGGCAACGGCCACACCAAGGGAGGCCCCAACGCCTGGCGCCTCACCACCCGCGGCCAAGACGTCGAGAACGCCATCCGCATCGACACCGGCGCGGAGGGGCAGGGCCGGTGAGCCTGAGGCTCAAGGTAGGGCCGGTGAGCCTGAGGCTCAATACACCGGATACCGCGGCGGCACCGTGCGCCGATTCCTGGCGAAGAGCCAGATGAGGGCGGCGCCGAAGGCGAAGCCACCGATGTGGGCGAAGTAGGCGACTCCCCCTTCGGCCGCGCCTGCGAGGCCGGCCGTGCCGAGGTAGACCTGCGTGAGGATCCAGAAGCCGAGCAGGGCGAAGGCGGGCAACTCGACGACGGTGGCGAAGAAGACGATGAAGATCAGGGTGAGGACGCGGGCGCGGGGGTAGAGGACGATGTAGCCGCCGAGGACGGCGGCGATTGCGCCGGACGCCCCCAGGGTGGGGGCGGTCGAGCTGGGGTCCACGGCCGTCTGCGCGGCGAGGGCGATGAGGCCACCGGCGAGGTAGAAGGCGACATAGCGGTAGTGGCCCATCGAGTCCTCTACGCTGGGGCCGAAGATGGCCAGGAACAGCATGTTGCCGAAGATGTGCAGGAAGCTGGCGTGCAGGAACATCGAGGTGATGGCGGTCTCCCAGGTGGCGGGCTGGGGGGAGGGGGTGCCGGTGATCCCCGGCTGGCCCGTGCAGGCGATGCCTTCCGTGGCGGTGATGGGGACCCCGCCCACCCCGGCGATCAGTTCGCAGTGGCTGCCGGGGTGGGTCAGCTCATACGGGATCGCGCCGTAGTGCACCACGACGCTCTCGCTGGGGCCGGCGAAGAAGCTGCCTCCGTGGCGCAGCGAGATCAGGTACGCGATCACGTTGAGCGCGATCAGCGCGATCGTCACATACGGGAAGCGCTCGCGGGGGATGTTGTCCTTGAGGGGGAACATGATCTGGTGCCCGCCCCGCCCACGTGCTCATCGGCGTGGTAGGAGGAGCGCACGAGCGGTCCCGCCGCGACGTGCTCGAAGCCGAGCTTATAGGCAGCCTGTTCCAGGGCGGTGAACTCATCCGGGTGCCACCAGCGCACGACCGGCAGGTGGCGCTCTGAGGGCCGCAGGTACTGGCCGACGGTGAGCACCTGGACGCCGTGCTCGCGCAGCGCGCCGAAGGTCTCGACCATCTCCTCGTGGCTCTCGCCGAGTCCGACCATCAGGCCGGACTTGGTGACGACGTCGGCGCCGCCCATCTCCTTGGCCAGCTTCAGCACGCGGCAGGAGCGCTTGAAGGTGGAGCCGCGGCGGGCGACGGGGTAGAGCCGGGGGACCACCTCGACGTTGTGGTTGAAGACGTCGGGGCGCTCGGCGATGACCTTCGCCAGGGGCATCTCCTGGCCCTGGAAGTCCGGCGTCAGGACCTCGACCCTGCACCCCGGCGCCTGGCGGCGCACCTGGCGGATCACGCCCACGAACGCGGAGGCGCCCTTGTCGGGCAGGTCGTCGCGGTCCACCGAGGTGATGACGGCGTGACGCAATCCCATCCTGGCGATCGAGCGCGCCACGCGCGCGGGCTCCAGCGGATCGTTCCACGTCGGCCTGCCGGTCTTCACGTTGCAGAAGCCGCAGCGCCGCGTGCAGGTGTCACCGAGGATCATGAACGTCGCGGTGCCGCGCTCCCAGCACTCGCCCACGTTGGGGCACGCCGCCTCCTGGCAGACGGTGTGCAGGTTCTCCGCGCGTATCAGCTCGCTCAGCTCGCGGTAGCGCTCGCCGCCGGGCGGGGGCACCTTGAACCACGGGGGCTTGCGCTCGCGCAGCGGCCTGACGTCGTTGCCGAGCACCTTCAGCACGTCCATGCCGCCGGGGTTGGCGCGAGATCGAGTCCCCCCCGCCCCGCGCTCGCGCCCGGGGGGCGCGTCGGTGGAGGGCGCGTGCACGGCTGCGGGCGCCTCTGTCGGGCTCACGCCATCGCCGCCTCTCTTCGCATCTGCGCGAGGGGAGCCTCGATCCCCAATCGCCGTGGCGAGACGAGCCGCTGTCGCCGTCCGTGCGCCTGGCAGAGCCGATACGCCACGCGCTTGCGAAAGCAGGGCAGGGAGGACTCTGCATCCAGCTCCCGCGCGATCGAGGTCATCTCGACGTCCGGCAGGCCGCAGGCCACGACCCACGAGAACGGCTCCAGGTCGTTGTTGACGTTGACGGCGAAGCCGTGCGTGCCGACGCCGCGCGAGACGTGCACTCCGAGCGAGGCGATCTTGCGCTCCGCGACCCACACACCGGTGAAGTCCGGTCCGTCATCGACACGGCTGCGCGCCGCGATCCCCTCCTGTGCGAGCGCGGCGACGAGCGCCTGCTCGATCGTGCGCAGGTGCGCGAGCACGTCGGTGACGCCCATGATCGGATAGCCGACGAGCTGCCCCGGCCCGTGGTAGGTGACGCGCCCACCGCGGTTGGTGTCCACCACCTCGATCCCGCGCGCGCGGTAGAAGCCCTCGTCCAGCGCCAGCTCCCCTGGGTGCGAGCGGCGCCCGCGCGTGTACACCGGCGGGTGCTCCAGCAGCAGCAGCGTGTCGGGCAGCTCGCCCGCCTGCCTGCGCGCCCGGATCTGCTCCTGCATCGCAAGCGCCTCGCGCCAGGGGATCGTGCCCAGCTGGCACACCCACAGCTCATCGGAGGATCGGCCGGCGTTCATGCTCCCCCAGCCTAGCGCCGCGCCCAATGGCGCTACCGGCCCTCACAGCGTCAGCGCCGCCGGCTGCTGCAGCAGTTCGCGGATGCGGGCGAGGAAGTTGGCTGCGTCGGCGCCGTAGAGGATGCGGTGGTCGCAGGCGAGGGTCATGGACATCGTGGGGCGAACGGCGATCTCGCCACCGCCGTCGAGGGCGCCGCCGAGCACGACGGGGCGGGGCTCCACGGCGCCCACGGAGAGGATCGCGGCCTGCGGGGGGTTGACGATCGCGGTGAACTGCCGGACGCCGAACATGCCGAGGTTGGAGACCGTGAAGGTGCCGCCGCCCAGCTCGGGCGGGGTGATCGTGGCGGCCCGCACGCGCTCGGCCAGCGCGCGCGTCTCGCGGGCGATCTCGCCCAGGGACTTGGCGTCGGCGTCGAACACCGTGGGGACCACCAGCGCGTCCTCGCTGGCGACCGCCACGCCCACGTTCACGCGCGCGTGCAGCTCGAAGCTGGCGTCGCGGTAACTGGCGTTCGCGCGCGGGTGCTCGCGCAGGGCCAGCGCTGCCGCCTTGACGACCATGTCGTTGTAGGTGGGCGCATCGGGCTGGGCGAGCTGCTTCAGCTGCGTGCGCAAGGCCACGCACTCCTGCATGTCCACGTCCATGCTCAGCGTGAAGTCGGGGATCGTGGCCTTGGACTCGGCCATGCGCCGGGCGATCGTCCGCTGCGTGCGCGACAGCTCCTGGATCGTGGTCTCGCCCTTGGCGACTGCCACACCCTCGATCGGAGGCGCAGGAACGTCGGGGGACAGCGGCACGGCCGTGCCGCCGGTGGCAGCTTCGACGTCGGCCTTGACGATGCGTCCGCCGGGGCCGCTCCCGCTCAGGGCCTGCAAATCGACTCCGCGCTCGCCGGCGACGCGCCTGGCCACCGGGGAAGCCTTCAAGCGCCCGCCATCGCGCTCCGGCGCCGGGGCGGAACGTGCGGCGGGCGGAGCAGCTGAGGGAGGGGTGGCTGAGGGAGGGGTGGCTGAGGGGGGAGTGGCTTGCCTGGGCGACGTCTCCGCCGGAGGCTGGGCTCCTGCGCCCCCATCCCCGCCGATGTGCGCGATCGTCTCACCGACGGCCAGCGTGTCGCCCTCGCGGGCGATGATCTCAAGGATGCCCTCCTGGTCGGACTCGTAGGTCATGTTGGCCTTGTCGGTCTCGATCTCGACCAGCTCTTCGCCGCGCCGCACGTGCTCGCCATCCTGCTTGAGCCAGCGCAGAATCGTGCCCTCCTCCATCGTGTCCGAGAGGCGGGGCATCACCATCTCGGTCATGCGGACTGGCCTCCGGTGTCGGCTGAGGCCGGGGCGCGGCCGTCGGCCGCTGGCCCTCCGGGGGCCGTCTGCCCGAGGACCTCGAGCGCAGCTTGGACGATCTGCGGCTCGTGCGGGTAGGCGATGTCCTCAAGCGGCTTGGAGTAGGGCATCGGCACATCGGCTCCCGACACCCGCTTGACGGGCGCGTCGAGGTCGTCGAATGCCTGTTCGGAGATGAGCGCCGCCAGGTTCGCTCCCACGCCCCCGTGCGGCCAGCCCTCCTCCACGACGACGCAGCGGTTGGTCTGGGAGACCGAGGCGAGGATCGTGTCGAGGTCCAGCGGGCGCAGGGTGCGGGGGTCGATCACCTCCGCCTGCACGCCGTGCTCGGAGGCGAGCTGCTCGGCCGCGCGCTCCGCGGTGAGGGCCATGCGCGAGACGCCCACGATGGTCACGTCGCCGCCCTCGCGCCGCACGGCCGCGTGGCCGAAGCCCACAAGGTGGTCCTCGCCGTCGGGCACCTCCCCGCGCACGCCATAGAGCGACTCGTGCTCGATGAAGATCACGGGGTTCTCGTCGCGGATCGCGCTCTTCAGCAGGCCCTTGGCGTCCGCGGCGGTGGCGGGCGTGGCCACCAGCAGGCCCGGCACGTGCAGGAACATCGCCTCCAGGCAGTGCGAGTGCGTGGGCCCGAGCTGGTGCCCCGCGCCCTGGGGCATGCGCACGACCAGCGGCACCCTTGCCTGGCCGCCGAACATGTAGTGGATGTGCGCGGCGTGATTGACGATCTGATCGAACGCCAGCAGCGCGAAGTTGACCGTCATCAGCTCCACCACCGGGCGCAGGCCGGTCATGGCCGCGCCCACGCCCATGCCCACGATCGTGTTCTCGCTGATGGGGGTGTCGCGCACGCGCCGCTCGCCGAACTCCTCCAGCAGTCCCGCCGTGACCTTGAAGGCGCCGCCGAACACGCCGATGTCCTCGCCCATCAGCAGCACGCGCTCGTCCCGCGCAAGCTCCTCGCGCAGCGCCTGGTTGAGGGCCTCGCGGTAGCGCAGCTGGCTCATCGCGGCCATCCGCCCATCCGTCCCCGGCATCCGCCCATCCGTCCCCGGCATCCGCCCGTCCCCCTCATCAGTGGTAGCGCCCCTTGACCTGATCGTCGAGCACGTAGGCGTCGTCGTAGAGCGATCCCGGCTCGGGGAAGGGGGAGCTCTCGGCGAACGCCACAGCGGCGTCCACGCGCGCGATGGCCTGCTCGTCGATGCGCGCTCGCTGCGCTGCATCCACCGCCCCTTCGCGCTCCAGCAGCGCCCCGAAGGCGGGGATCGGGTCGCGCTCGCGCCAGTGCGTGACCTCCTCCTTTGAGCGGTACTCCTCGGGGTCGGCCATCGAGTGGCCGCGAAAGCGATAGGTGATCGCCTCCACCAGCATCGGGCGGCGCTCGCTGCGCACCCGCTCGACGGCCTCGCCCACCACCGCCCGGGTGTCGAGCACGTCCATGCCATCGCAGCGCGTGCCGGGCACGCCCAGGCTCTCGCCCTTGCGCCGCAGATCCGTCACCGCGCTGTGGCGTTTGAGCGAGGTGCCCATGCCGAACTGGTTGTTCGTGACCATGAACACCACCGGCAGCTTCCACAGCGCCGCCAGGTTCAACGTCTCGCCGAAGGTGCCCTGGTTGGAGGCCCCGTCGCCGAACACGCACAGCGTCACCTCGTCGGTCTCGCGGTAGTCGCTGGACAGCGCGATGCCCGCCGCGATCGGCAGGTTGCCGCCGACGATGCCATAGCCGCCCATGAAGCGGCGCTCGGCATCGAACATGTGCATCGAGCCGCCCCGCCCCTTGCAGCAGCCGTCCACGCGCCCGAACAGCTCGGCCATCACCCGCTCGGGGGGCGTGCCCCGCGCCAGCGCGTGGCCGTGCGAGCGGTAGGTGGCGATCAGGTAGTCAGCCTCGCGCAGCGCCCGCGCGGCGCCCACGATCGCCGCCTCCTCGCCAATCGACAGGTGCAGGAAGCCGCCCACCTTCGCCCGCGCGTACATCTCGCCCGCGCGCTCCTCGAAGCGGCGGATCAGCGTCATCGCCGACAGCCACTCGCGCGCCATGCCGGGGTCGGGCGGGGTCCCCTCCGCGTCCGTCTGCACGGGGTCGGGCGGGATCCCCTCCGCGCGCGCGTTCTCGGGGTCGGGCAGGGCCTCCATCAGCTCTCCACGGTACTCCAGCGCGTCAGGAACTCCTCGGCCTGCAAGCGCCCCAGCTCTTCGCGCAGCGCCTTGGAGCGCCGCGCCGCCGCCAGCGGCGCGAGGTCCCAGAACAGCACCACCTCGCCGCCGTCGATCTCGACCACCTCGATGTGGTCCACCCTTTTGGAGTCTGCCAGCGCGGCCGGCACCCAGCCGCCGCGCCGCACGATCAGGCGGTAGGCGCGGTTGGCCCTCATCGCGCCTGCACCGGGGCTGCGGATCGCATGTGCGCCGCCGCGTCCTCCAGCGCGCGCTCGCCCACGAACACGCGATCCAGCCCGGGTTGGGCGCCCCCCACGCGCACGGCGGGAACGTCTGTCACGCCCGCCCGCGCGGCCTCGGCCGTGGCCCGGCTCAGCTCCTGACGTACCGAGGCCGTTGCGGCCGCCTTCAGCACGGCCTTGGGGTGCATCTCGCAGGCCGCGGCCGCGATCAGCACGTTGTCGGTCTGGGCGAGGCTGCGCCCGCCCGCGAATGCCTGACGGAACGCGGCTTGGGCGAAGGGCACGGCGCGGCCGATCGACTTCGCGTACGTGGCCACCAGCATCGCCAGCTCGCTGTCGAAGGGTAGGTCTGCGGGCCACTGAAGCGGCTGCAGGCCCAGCTCGCGTGCGCGGCGCTCGACGTTCTCGCGCAAAGCCTCCCCCTCGTTCTGGCAACGCAGGGCAGAGCGCTCGGCGCGCGGGCTCAGTTCTCGGGCGAGCACCGGCTGCCATTCCACTGGTCTGGGCAGCGCGTGCAGGATGTTCTCCGCCGCCAGATAGGCCAGCGGGCTGGCCAGGTCGAAGTAGAAGGCGCAGCCTGGCTCGGTGGCGACGGACTCTCGCATGGGAGAAGAGGTCAGGTCCCGGCGTCGCCGCCGAGAACCTCTGTTCTCGCCTCAGCCGTGAATGAGCCAGCCATCCGCTGCACGTCCCGCCTCCATCACGGCCTCCGAGAGCGTGGGGTGGCCGTGGACGATACGCCCGACCTCCGCGTAGCCGCCCTCGAGCACGCGCACGTTGACCAGCTCCTGGATCAGCTCCGTGGCGCGGCTGCCGACGATGTGGCCGCCGAGCAACTCACCGTACCTCTTCTCGCCCACCACCTTCACCAGGCCGCTGCGGTCGCCGTAGACGGTGCCGCCGCCCACGGCCCCGTAGGGCACCTTGCCCACGACCACCTCGTGGCCCTGCTCGCGCGCCTGCTCCTCGGTGAGGCCGAAGGAGCCCACGTTGGGGGTGCAGAACGTCGCCCGCGGGATGTCGATCAGGGACAGCGGGTGCGTCGCCAGCCCCGCCGAGTCCTCCACCGCGATGATGCCCTCCTCCGACGCCTTGTGCGCCAGCGCGGGGCCCGCGACCAGATCGCCGATCGCATACACGCCCGCCGCCGTGGTGCGCAGCGCGCCATCCACCTTGACGAGGCCGCGCTCGTCCAGCTCCACGCCGGCGTCCTGCAGGCCCAGGCCCTCCACATCGGGCCCGCGCCCGGCGGCGATCACCAGGTAGTCGACCTCGACCTCGATCCGCCCGCCGCCATCGGCCTGACCGCCGTCCTGGGCCTGACCGTTGCCCCCGGCCCGACCGCCGCCTTCAGCCTGTCCGCCGCCGTAGCTGAAGCGCACGCCCGAGTCCGTCGCGCTCACGTCCCGCACGGGCGTGCCGGTGTGGATCTCGATGCCCTGGCGCTTCAGGCCCCGTTCCACCAGCCGCGAGATGTCGGCGTCCTCCGTGGGCAATACCCGCTCGAGCATCTCGAACAGCAGCACCTCGCTGCCCAGGCGCGCGTAGCCCGAGGCGATCTCCGCGCCCGAGGCGCCCGCGCCCACCACGGCCAGGCGCGCCGGCAGCTCGCTCAGCGCCCACGCCTCTTCGGTGCCGATCACGCGCCCGCCGAAGGACACGCCGGGGATCGCCTGGCGCTGCGAGCCGCTTGCCAGGATCACCGTGTCGGCCGCGATCTCATCGGCGCCCACGCGCACACGGGTGGGTGGGCCTGGGTCAACCAGCGTAGCCGCGCCCTCGATCACATCGATCCCGTTCTTCTTGAACAGCCCTCCGACGCCCCCCACCAGCGTCGCCACGACCTTCTCGCGCCGGGCCTGCACCGCCGCGTAGTCCACCTCCACGCCGCTCACCCTCACGCCGAAGTCTCCCGCCTCGCGCACCTCGCTCAGCAGATCGGCCGAGCGCAGCACCGCCTTGGCGGGGATGCAGGCGTAGTTGAGACAGCGCCCGCCCAGCTTGTCACGCTCCACCACGGCGGTCCTCCTGCCCAGCTGCGCGGCGCGAATCGCGGCCACGTAGCCGCCGGGACCGGCGCCGATGACGATGCAGTCGTAGGAGGACTCGGCCATCTGGGGCCGAGCCTATCGCAGGTGCTGAGCCTGGAGGCGGCCCATGACCTTCACCAGCTTCCAGAAGAGCCATCCACCGAACCCGATGCCAACCACGCACACCGCCGCGGCTCGCAGCGTCGAGGCGACCGCCAACGCCAGCGACGTCACGACGATCTGAAAGGTGAGCAGCCCCTCGAAGCTCAGCACCGCCCAATAGCGCCGGCGGTACATACCGCCTGCCAGCGTCAGCAGCACAGCGGCCAGGAACGCCGCCCCCGGGAGAGAGCCCCCGCGGCGGCTCAGCTCGTGCACGCTCGCCGCGCCCACCAGTACGGCGATTGCCAGCGCCACGGCCACGGCGATCGCCGCCACCAGCGCCCGTGGCCACTGCTCCTCGTCGAGCGCCTCGCGCAGCGCGCGCGCCGCCAGCTCCGGGTCCGGGGCCTGCGCGATCGCGCGCACAACGGCCACGCGCGTGGCGCCCGCCGCGAGCACCGCGCTGACGTTCTCGGCGTCGATCCCGCCGATGGCGAAGAAGGGCCTGGGGGCGTGCCCCGCGGCATAGCGCACCAGCTCCAGGCCCACCGCCGGGCGCCCGGGCTTCGTCGGCGTGGCGTGCACGGGGCCCACGCCCAGGTAGTCGGCCTGCCCCGCCGCGTCGATCTCGGCGGGGGCGTGCGTCGATACGCCGATCAGCACCTCCTCGCCCACCAGCTCGCGCACCTCCGCGACCGGCATGTCCTCCTGGCCCACGTGCACGCCATCGGCCCCCGCCGCCAGCGCCACGTGCGGGCGGTCGTTGACGATCAGCAATGCTCCCTTCTGTGCGCACAGCGCCCTGGCCTCGCGCGCGAGGGTCGTGAGCGCGTCGTCGTCCATCTGCTTCTCGCGCAGCTGCACGATGTCAACCCCGCCTGCCAGCGCCGCGCGCAGCACCTCCAGCAGCTCGCGCCCGCCGGGCCTTGCGTCGCACACCAGATACAGGCGCGCTCCCGACAGGCGCGCGCGGCGGTCGTCCACGGACATGCTCGGAGTCTGACACTGACTAGCATCACACTCATGTCCAACGCCGCAGAGGGTGGCGCGAGCCGGGGTGGGCGGGCTCCAATCCATTCCCAGTCAGACGTGGTCGTCGTCGGCGGCGGCATCATCGGGCTCGCCACCGCCTGGCGCGCGCGTCAGGCCGGGCTGCCGGTGACGCTCCTGGAGCGCTCCCGCACGGGCGAGGGCACCTCGCACGTCGCCGCGGGGATGCTCGCACCGGTGGCCGAGGTCGAGTTTGGCGAGGCCGGCAGGCGCGTGCTCGACCTGGGTCTGCGCTCAGCCGCGATGTGGCCGCAGTTCGCCGCCGCATTGGAGCAGCGCACAGGGATGGACGTCGGCCTGCGCCGCACCGGCACGCTCGTGGTCGCCCGCGACGAGGATGAGGCGCGCGAGCTGGAGCGCCAGCTGGCCTTCCGCGCGGGGCTGGACCTGAGTGCGCAGCGGCTGCTTCCCAGCGCCGCCCGCGAGCTGGAGCCCGCGCTCACGCCCACGATCCGCCTGGCCCTTCACGCTCCCGACGACCACAGCGTCGATCCGCGCCTGGTGCTCGCCGCGCTGCGCCGCGCCTGCGAGCTGGATGGGGTGGACGTGCGCGAGCACGCACCTGTCGCTGCCGTCGAGCACGACGGCGAGCGCGTCCACGGGGTCAGGCTGGCCGGGGTCGGCCGGCACAGCGGCGAGCGGGTGACCGGGAACGATCTCGACGGGGATGGCATCGAAGACGGCGAGCGCATCGACGCCCACCACGTGGTGCTCGCGGCCGGCGCCTTCACGGCGGAGCTGGGCCTGCCCGCCGGCGTGCTCATCCCCGTGCGTCCCGTCAAGGGCCAGATCCTGCGCCTGCGCGACCCCGCCGGGCCGGGGCTTCTGGGCGGCGTGGTGCGCTTCCACGGCGGCTACCTCGTTCCCCGCGGCGACGGCCGCTATGCGCTCGGCGCGACGGTGGAGGAGCGCGGCCACGACCTGCACCCCACGGCGGGCGGCGTCTACGAGCTGCTGCGCCACGCCCGCGAGCTGGTGCCGGGGGTCGAGGAGCTTCGCATCGAGGAGCTGAACGTGGGCCTGCGCCCCGGCACCTCCGACAACGCCCCCGCGATCGGTCCGGGCGCGCTGCACGGCCTCTGGTGGGCCACGGGCCACCACCGCAACGGCATCCTCCTGGCTCCGCTCACGGCAGCGCTGATCGCCCGGGGCCTCGTGGGGGACCTGCGCGCTTCTGACCTTTCTGGATGCCACCCCGAGCGGCTTCTCCCGGCGCGCGCGGCGGCCCCGCGCGGCAACCGCCGACCCCCTGTGGGGGTCGTCTTAAAATGATCTATCTCAACGGCGCCGAGTCCGAGCTGCGCGCGGGGGACACCGTGGCCGCTGTGCTCGCCCGCCTGGGGCTGGCGCTCGACGCGCGCGGCGTCGCGGTGGCGGTCGATGGGGCGGTCGTTCCGTGCCGGGAGTGGGAGGCCTTCGCGCTCTCCGCGGGGGCGCGGGTCGAGGTGCTCACGGCCATGCAGGGCGGATGAGCGGCGAGCTGACCATCGCCGGGCGCGCCCTCGCCTCGCGGCTGCTCCTGGGTACGGGGGGGTTTCCCTCGCTGCGCCTATTGGCCGATGCGATCGCGGCCAGCGGCTGCGAGCTCGTGACGGTGGCGCTGCGGCGCATCGATGCGGACGCGCGGGGGTCGCTCATCGACGTGCTCGAGCAGGCCGGGGTGGGGCTCTTGCCGAACACCGCCGGCTGCCATACCGCGCGCGACGCGGTGCTCACGGCTCAGCTCGCGCGCGAGGCCTTCGCCACGGATTGGATCAAGCTGGAGGTGATCGGCGACGAGGACACGCTCCTGCCCGACGCGCCCGAGCTTTTGCGCGCCGCCGAGCGGCTCGTCGACGAGGGCTTCGTCGTGCTCCCCTACACCACCGACGACCCCGTGCTGGCGCGGCGCCTGCAGGACCTCGGCTGCGCCGCCGTGATGCCGCTGGGAGCGCCCATCGGCAGCGGGCAGGGGATCCGCAACCCCTACAACATCGCGCTCCTGCGCGAGGCCGTGAGCGTTCCCGTCGTGCTCGACGCGGGCATCGGCACCGCATCCGACGCCGCCCTGGCGATGGAGCTGGGCTGCGACGCGGTGATGGTCGCCAGCGCAGTCTCGCGCGCGCAGGATCCCGTGGGCATGGCTCAGGCGATGCGCGATGGCGTGCGCGCCGGGCGCCTGGCGTTTACCTCGGGGCGCATCCCGCGGCGGGACTACGCCACGCCCTCGACGCCCACGGAGGGGCGGCCGGAGTTCAATTGACGACTTCTATGGTCCCGTTCATCGTCGTCGGGTGGATCGTGCACTCGTAGTGGATGACGCCCGTCTTCGTGACCTTGATCTCGAAGCTCCTGCCTTCGCCGAAGTTCTTCGAGGCGAAGCTCGCCGGCCCGCCCTTGCTGGTGACGTTGTGTTCGACGGGGTCATAGTTGGTCCACTTGATCGTGCTTCCCACCTTGACCTTCAGCACGTCGGGGTCGATGGCGATGTTGCGATAGGCGATCTGAACGGCGCCGCTCTGCACGGGTTCGCTCGGGGCCGGGGTGCCGTACTTGGGCGTCGTGGCGGACTGCAGGCCGGCGCTCACCGACTTGCTCGTGGTGGTCTTGCCATTGGTGATGACGGCGGTGGTGGTCCTGCCGCCGACGGTCACGGTGGTCGTTTCGGTCGTGGCGCCGCTGCTGCTCGAACCGCACCCCGCGGCCAGCGCCAGCAGCGCGGCGCCCGCCAGAACCGCTGATGACCATTGCCTCATCCGCTCCTAACCCTACCTACACTGTCCCCTTCCATGGCGCGCCACTTCCTCACCGGCAGCGAGCTCACGGCCTCCGAACTGGATGCGCTGCTGGAGCGCGCCGCGCGCTTGAAGGCCGAGCCGCTCTCCTCGCGGGCGCTCGCCGGGCGCAGCGTCGCCCTGGTGTTCGAGCGTCCCTCCACGCGCACGCGCGTGTCCTTTGAGGTAGGCGTGCACGAGCTGGGAGGGTTGCCGCTGGTGCTGCGCCCCGAGGAGCTGCAGCTCTCGCGCGGAGAGTCGCCGCGGGACACCGCGCTGGTGCTCTCCCGCCACGTGGCGGCGATCGGCCTGCGCACGGGGCCCCACGAGTTGATCGAGGAGCTCGCGGCTCACTCCTCGGTGCCCGTCTTCAACATGCTCACGGCCGCGCACCACCCCTGCCAGCCGCTGGCCGATCTGCTGACGGTGCGCGAGGCGTTCGCGGTCCCGGCGCTGGAGGGCCTGAAGCTGGCCTACGTGGGCGACGGCAACAACGTCGCGCGCTCGCTGGCGGTGCTGGGCACGCTGGCGGGCATGGAGGTGGCCGTGGCCTCGCCCCCGCGCTGCGCGCTGGCGCGCGAGACGATCCCCCTGACCGCCGCTGCCCGGGGGAGCCTGACCCTGCACGAGGACCCGCGCGAGGCGGCGGCCGGCGCGCACGTTCTCTACACGGATGTGTGGGTCAGCATGGGCGACGAGAACACCGCGGACGAGCGCCGCCGGCTGCTGGCGCCCTACCGCATCGACGACTCGCTGCTGGCCCTGGCGGACCCCGAGGCGATCGTCCTGCACTGCCTCCCCGCGCACCCGGGCGAGGAGATTTCGGAAGGCGTGCTCTACGGGGCGCGCCAGCGCGTGTGGGACCAGGCCGAGAACCGCCGCCACGCGCAGAAGGCCCTTTTGGAGCTGCTCCTCGGAAGTGCGATAGTGAGCGAGTGAGCGCCTCAGCCCCCACCGTCGCCGCTGCAGCCGGTGAGACTGCCGCGACTGCCGACACCCCCGCCGGGGAGACCTTGCCCGCTCAAGCCAAGCGCCCCCAGCGCGGCGATGTGCTGGAGCTGAAGGTCGATTCGCTCGCCCACGGCGGCGAGGGCGTGGCCCGCTGGGGTCCCGGCGGCTACGTGGTGTTCGTCGCCGGCGCGGTTCCCGGCGATGTGGTGAGCGCGATCGTCTACAAGCCCAAACGCACCTATGCGCACGCGCGCACGCTGGAGGTGCTCAAACCCAGCCCCGAGCGCATCGCCCCGCGCGCCCAGCACCCCGGCGTCCCCTGGCAGGTGCTCCCCTACGAGCGCCAGCTCCAGATCAAGCACGAGCAGGTCGGCGACGCGCTGCGGCGCATCGGCAAGCTGGAGGGCTTCGTCCTGGAGGACATCGTACCCGCGGTGGCGCAGTGGCGCTATCGCAACAAACTCGAGTACTCCTTCGGGGTGCGAGCCATTGGGGAGGACAAGGAGGAGGAGGCTCCGCTCCGCTCCGCCGTGGTTGCCGCGCCTGGCCACCCACCTCCCGGCGGCGGTGAGTTGGTCTGCGGCTTCCACGCCTCGGCGGGGGGCAATCGCGTGGTGGCCATCGAGGACTGCCTGCTGGCCTCCGAGCTGGGCAACCTTGCCCGCGACACCGCCGCGGCCTGGGCGCGCGCGCAGGGGTTGGGCGCCTGGAATCGCGGCGACGAGCCCGGCGGCGACGTGCCGCTGCTGCGCAACCTCGTCGTGCGCGAGGGCAGGCACACCGAAAGGGTGCAGGTGCGCCTCGTAACGACTCCCGGCGAGCTGGACGCGCAGTCTCTGGAGGCGGCGTTGCGCGAGGCATTGGGCGAGCGTCTCTCGGGTCTGCTGTGGACCCGTTCCGGCCAGCTCGCCGAGACCACGATGGGCGGCGAGACCGAACTGCTCAGCGGCGAGGCCGAGCTCCCCGAGCGCTTGGGCGAGCTGGATGTGCGCATCTCCCACGAGGCCTTCTTCCAGACCAACACCGAGATGACCGAGGTCCTCTACGGCATCGTCGCCGAGCACGCCGCGCTCGAAGGCTGGGAGCGGGTCTTCGACCTCTACTGCGGCATCGGCACCATCGGCCTGACCCTCGCCCCGCGCGCCGGCGAGCTGTGGGGCATCGAGCTGATCGAGCAGGCCGTCGCCAACGCCATCGCCGCCGCGCGCCGCAACGAGATCACAAACGCCCGCTTCTTCGCCGGCGACACCCGCCTGGCGCTGCCCGAGCTCCTGGCGCGCGCCGGCAGGCCCGACGTGATCGTCGTGGACCCGCCCCGCGCCGGCCTCTCCGCCAAGGTCGTCCGCCGCATCATCGACGCCTCGCCCAAGCGCATCGTCTACGTCTCCTGCAACCCCACGACGCTCGCGCCCAACGCCGCACAGCTCGTCGAGGCCGGCTTCGCGCTGAGGAAGGTCCGTCCGGTCGACATGTTCCCGCAGACGCACCACGTCGAGTGCGTCGCGCTGTTCGAGCGGGTCGCCCCGGGGGCCGGGTCCGGCTGAGGCCCTACGCCGCGACGGCGACTCCGGCCGGCACGTAGTGCTCGACCGTCAGCTCGTCGCTGTCCAGCGCAAAGCGCACGCCCTCCTCAGCGAGCCGCTGCACCTCCACGTACGTGTCGGCGACCGCAGTCCAGCGCGGCACCTCGGGTGACGTGGCGACCCATGTGTCTTCGTCCTGCCTGTAGAGAATGCGCACGACCATAGCCTCCTAGCTTAGAGCAACGTTCGGGCCTCTCCTTCGTCAAGGCCCACCTGATTGCACAAGATGTCTTTTACGGTTGAGGGACGGATCGTCTGGTTGTCGTGGAAGGCGAAGACGATCGTGGGATGGCCTGGGGCCTCCAGCCTGCGGTGCGAGCCGTTCTGGCGAACGACCCTAGCGCAGTGGCTCCGCATGCAGCACGCGGAGGAGCTTCTTCGCCTTCAGGGACGGAAATCGGACCATGCCCCAAACGGTACGCATCGCCTGAGACACAACTCTCAGGGAGCGCTAGGCTCCTGCGTCGTGCGCTCCGTCACAATCCGCGAGAAGGAGATCCTGGTCGAGGAGCGCCCCGACCCGGTGCCCGGGGCCGGCGAGGTGCTGGTGCGCGTGCGCGCGGCGGGGCTCAACGGGGCGGACATGATGCAGCGGCGGGGGCTGTACCCGGCGCCCCCCGATTCGCCCCAGGACATCCCCGGGCTGGAGCTGGCGGGCGAGGTAGCCGCATTGGGACCGCGCGCGGATCGCTTGCAGATCGGCGCGCGCGTGATGGCGATCGTCGGGGGTGGCGGGCAGGCCGAGCTGGCCGTCGTGCACGAGCGCCAGTTGATGCCCGTTCCCGCGGTGCTCGATTGGCCCGCGGCGGGCGGGCTGCCCGAGGTCTTCACGACCGCGCACGATGCGCTGTTCGGGCAGGCGGGGCTGCGGCCGGGTGAGCGCCTGCTCGTCCACGGCGGGGCCGGCGGGGTCGGCACTGCCGCGATCCAGTTGGCGCGCGCGGCGGGCGCGCAGGCGGTGGCCACCGTCCGACGGGCGGAGTTGCGCGAGCAGGTGGCGGCGCTTGGCGCCGAGGTCGTCCCGCCGGAGGGCTTCGGCGAGCACGGGCCTTTCGACGTGATCCTGGAGCTGGTCGGGGCGCCGAACCTCGCGGAGAACCTGAATGCGTTGGCGACCGGCGGTCGCGTGTGCGTGATCGGCGTCAGCGCCGGCGTCATGGCTGAGCTGAACCTCCTGGCGCTGATGGGCAAGCGCGCCCGCATCCACGGCTCGACGCTGCGCGCCCGCCCGCTTGAGGAGAAGGCGCTGGCTGCACGTGCGTTAGAGCACGAGGTCCTGCCGCTGTTTCACTCGGGCGTGCTGCGCGTCCCCATCGCCGAGACCTTCTCGCTGGACGACGCCGCCGCGGCCTATGAGCGTTTCGCCGCAGGCGGCAAGCTGGGCAAGATCGTGCTCACGCTTTGAGAATCCCTGGGGGCTTGGGGGCTGCCAGCCCTCATTACTTGAACGGCTTGGGGCCGGCAGACCCATTGATCCTCGGGGGCTTGGGGGCGCCAGCCCCAAAAATACCCCAAGAGTCATGTGAAAACGGGCGCGGAGCGCAATTCTAATACGGCGGCTGCGCGGCGTACCACTCCCCAAGGACGCGAAAGGCGTCCCAGAACTCCCGCTTGGCATCCTGCTCGTCCAACGAGTCGTCGATGTTGGGTACGTACAGAGCGTCGATCGACGGCGTGAGCGGCTGGATGACGCCGAGGCGGTCCTGCAGCGGCCGCCCGAGCGGGACATCGAGATCGTTGAGGGTGGCGAGCGCGTCGGCGCCCATCGCGACGACGATCCGCGGCTGGACGATGGCGATCTCCTCGGAGACCCGGGCGATGCAGCCGGGATCGGCGAGCGCGGCGTCGCTCAGAGGGCACTTGACGCAGAGCGTGCCGTAAACGGCGAGAGGGTCGATTGACAAGCGCTTGAGCGACTTCATCAGCGCCCCGCCGGCGCGCCCGTAGAACGCGACTCCCTCCTCTATCTCGGAGGGCAGCGCTGAGTACTTGAGCAGCATGATGTCGGCCTGCGGGTGGCCGGAGCCCAGAACGGGCATGAGGTTGCCGCGGGGGCAGTGCGGGCAGGCCTGCAACTCGCGCGTGAAGGAGTTCAGCTCGCGGATGGCGCGCTCGAGGTACTTCTCCTTGATCTCATCGTCGGTGATCGGCATGAAGGCCCCCGTGGGTTTAGACGGCCCGTCGCTATGTCCTTGAAGGTGCATCAGTACTTGCCGGCCTTGCATCGGTACTTGCGCATCGGCGCTTGCAGAGCTCACCTCAAGCCTGGCGCCGGCCATCGGTTGCACGCTTCACACGCCGCGCCTTGCGCGCCCGCCGCGCTGGGGCGGGCGTGGCCCTGGTTTCCAGGAACTTGAGCGCCTGCACGTAGAGGAGGCTGGAGGGGCGGGTGACGATGTCGGCGTCGCGCAGCGACTGCAGGAACTCCTGCGGGCCATCGAAATTGCGCATGCGGATGCGCACCGAGCCGAGACCGTGGGCGACGTGGGAGTCCGAGCCCGCGCCGGCGACGATGCGGTACTTGGCGGCGAAGCGCACGGCCTCCTCGTTGAAGGCGCCGATGGCCACGCGCGGATTGAAGACCTCGATCGCGTCGATGTCATCGAGGATCGTGAGCAGGTGCTCGTAGTCGGGGACCGAGTGCATGCGGTCGAAGGGGTGGGGGACGTAGACGAGGCCCCCCTGGCGCTTGATCTCGGCGACGGTCTGCGCGAGCGTGAGCCCGCGCGGGATCTTCTCCTGGATGAAGAGGCCGATGACCTCCCCCTGCTCGGCTGTCTTGACCTCCTCGCCGACGATCACCTTGACGGGCGGGTGGGGACCCAATCCTTCCGCCTGCGCGTGCGCGGCGAGGGCGCCGGAGATCTCGTTGTGGTCGGTCACGGCGATCGCGCCGAGACCCTGTTCGCGCGCCGTGGCCAGCAGCACCTCCACGGGAGTGGCGCAGTCGTGGGAGTGGTCGGTGTGCATGTGCAGATCCACATCGATCAGCGAGCGCCGCGCCAGGCGCCTGCGCAGCGCGGGGTCGCCCACGGGGTCGTGGCGGCGCGCGGCCACCGCCCCGTAGATCTCCTGGAGCTCGTCCGTTGCGCTGCGGTCGTCGCGCACGAGCTCGTAGTCGCCGGGGAAGTGGCGGTGCATCAGCTTGGCCGTCGTCTGCAGGCTTGCCGTGCGCGCGTCCAGGCGCCCGAAGAAGGTGCTCACGAAGCGCCGCGCGAGCACGGTCGAGAGCAGGCGCTCGGTGGGGGCGTGGAAGCTGCCCACGTTCAGCGCGCGCGAGCAGCGCAGCGCGACGCTGGAGGCGCTGGGCGGGAAGGGCTCGTGCACGTGCACGAAGTCCAGCTCCACGGCGCCGAGCAGCTCTCCGATGGTGCGCGCCACGTCGATCGGCAGCGACCCCACCCCACCGCCGGCGCGACGGCGGCCCGGACGGATGCCGCTCTGGGTGGCGCCGCCCTGGCGGGCGCTGCTCTGCACGTCCAGCACCTCGCCGACGGCGATCACACGGGGGACTCCGGCGTCGGTGCCCTCCAGCAGAGATCCGGCCCCGCCCGCCCACTCGCGCGCGGCGCGCAGCACCTTGCGATCGGCGCGCACCCGCTCGGGGGAGCGCGAGGGCGCGAGGATCAGCACGCGGTGGCCGCGCTGCGAGAGCTCGCCCGCGACGCGCGCCACGAAGGCATTGACGGCGTGCTCGGCCTCCCAGGGGTAGGGCGTCACATGGGCGATCGAGAACAGCGGGCCGGGCATCGACCCGCCATTATCACGCCTTCTGGGGGACCTTTCGCGCCTTGCTCAGCGGCTGGCGCCGGTAGGAGGCGATGAACCGCTCGGTGTCCGCGCGCGCCTGCTCGTCGGGGCGCTGCCTGTGCGGGGACTTCATCAGGTAGGAGGAGGGGCCGTCGAGCTGGCCCGAGACGCCGTGGTTGAGCGCCAGCTTGCAGCAGCGCACGGCGTCGATCACGATGCCGGCGGAGTTGGGCGAGTCCCACACCTCCAGCTTGAGCTCCACGTTGAGGGGCACGTCGCCGAAGGCCTGGCCCTCCAGGCGGATGTGCGCCCACTTGCGATCGCTCAGCCAGGGCACGTAGTCGGAGGGCCCCACGTGCACGTCCTGCGCGGGCAGCGCATCCTCCATGATCGAGGTCACGGCGTTGGTCTTGGAGATCTTCTTGGACTCCAGGCGCTCGCGCTCGAGCATGTTGTAGAAGTCCATGTTGCCGCCCACGTTCAGCTGCGAGGTGTGGATCAGCTTCACGCCGCGCTCGCCGAACAGGCGCGCCAGCGAGCGGTGCACGATCGTGGCGCCCACCTGCGACTTGATGTCATCGCCAACGATCGGCAGGCCGGCCTTTTTGAAGCGCCGGTCCCAATAGTCCTCGCGCGCGATGAACACGGGGATGCAGTTGACGAAGCCGCAGCCCGCCTCCAGCACCTGCTCCACGTACCACTTGGTGGCCTGCTCGGAGCCCACCGGGAGGTAGGACACCACCACGTCGGTGTGCGTGTCCTTGAGGATCTTGACGATGTCCGCGGTCTCGCCGGGGGCCTTCTCGATCTTCTGCGACAGGTATTTGCCCAGGCCGTCGTGGGTCATGCCGCGGTGGACGGGCACGCCGAGCCTGCTGGGAACCCCCCGGGGCCCCTTGGCGAACTTGATGGTGTTGTTCTGCCCCGCCCAGATGGCCTGACCGAGGTCCTTGCCCACCTTCGTCCTGTCGATGTCGAAGGCGGCGGTGAACTCGATGTCGCGCACGTGGTAGCCGCCGAGGTCCACGTGCATCAGGCCGGGCACGCGCTGCGAGGGGTCGGCGTCTGCGTAGTAGTGCACGCCCTGCACGAACGCGCTGGCGCAGTTGCCCACGCCGATGATGGCGACGCGGACCTTCTCGGGCTGATGGCGCACCGCGCCGTTGCTGGCGATGGAGGAGGGCATCCCGAGAGCCTATACAGCCGGCTCGCCATGCGCGCGGCTCGCGCCGCCGCGTGGCCGGCTCGCTATGCGGCCAGCTCGCGCCGCACGTGCCACACGCGCTGCACCACGGTCAAGACGCTGAGCGCCGCGAGCACGTAGACGGCGGGGGCGAGCAGTTCGAAGCTCCCCAGCGAGGCGCCCTTGGCGAAGATCAGGCCGATCGCGATGATGACCACGCGCACGGGGCGCGTGGCGATGCCCACCTTGCACTCCACCCCCAGCGCCTCGGCGCGCGCGCGTGTGTAGGAGACCATCAGCGAGGCCAGCACCGCCACGACCACCGCCGCCGCCGCCCCCGCTTCCCCGCGGGTGGCGAAGTACGCTGCCACCGCCGTCAGCACTATGCCCTCCTCGATGCGATCGAGCGTGGAGTCCAGGAAGGCGCCGAAGGGCGAGCCCTTGCCCGACATGCGCGAGTAGCGCCCGTCGAGCGTGTCGCAGACCGAGCCCACGACGAACGCGAGGCCGCCGAGGAAGAAGTATTCCTGCCACACCAGCGCCGCCGCGAGCAGGTTCAGCGCCAGCCCCGTGAGCGAGATCGCGTTGGGCGTGAGACGGGACTCGATCAGCGCCTCGCGCGCCGCGGCGCGGCGCTGGCCCGAGCCGATTGGGCCGCGCGTGGAGCGCCTGCCGCCGCGGTAGGGGCGCCGGGCCGGGCGCGCGGGTGCGTGTCGGGGGGGCACAGCCCGCCCTTCCTATCCGCTCGTCCCGAGCTCGAGCGACGCAGACCCGAGCGATGCGGGCCCAAGCGATGCGGGCCCGACCGACCCTGGAGCTCCGTTGATCGAGAAGCGCCACACAGCCGGCCGCGCTCGCGCCAGCCATCTCGCGCCGTAGGCGGACACGCCCGCGGTGAGCGCTCCCAGCAGCGCGTCGAAGATGAAGTGATTGGCGGTGGCAACGATCACGAACGTCATCAGGAAGGGGTACAGCAGCCACAGCACCCTCACCGCTTTGCGCCGCGAGAGCATCGCCAGCGGCCAGCCGATCATCAGCGCGAAGGCCACGTGCATCGAGGGCACCGCGGCGTAGGGGTTCATGAGCGCGCTCATCGAGGAGCTCGTGTGCGAGAGGTGCACGCCGGTGAAGTCCGAGACCGAGTCGATGAAGCCCCACTCGGGCATGAAGCGCGGCGGCGCGGTCGGGAAGACGGCGTAGCCGAACAGCGCGATGAGCATGGCGATCATGAACATGTTGCGCACGAAGTAGAAGGAGCGGTTGTGGCGCAGGTACAGGTAGACGAGCGCCGCGATCGTGACCGAGGTCTGCGCGTTGACGTACAGCCAGCTCGCCCCGTCCATCAGGAAGTGGCTGCCCGACGCCCACGCCTGCACCGAGGGCTCGACGAAGAAGTGCAGCGTGCGCTCCAGCGAGATCAGATCGCGCGCGTGCTGGAAGGCCGCCGTGGCGCGACCCTGCACCAGCCCGCGCACCGCCCGGTAGGCCAGGTAGGCGAGACCGAACAGCAGCACCTGGCGCAGCACGTCCAGCCATCCATTGGGCAGGACCCGCGCCGGCAGAAGGCGGAGGCGGGCGACCATCGCCTGTGAAGCCTAGCGGGAGGGGGCGTCGAGGGCATACAGCCGCCAGTGCGCTAGCGGGCGGGGGCGTCGAGGGCATACAGCCGCCAGTGCGCCGAGCGCCAAACCTCTTGCAGATACGGCAGTCCGCGGGCGATCAGCGCGCCCTCTTCGCGCCCGGCCTCGTCCAGGCGCACGTCGGGCAGCGCCACGTAGGCCACGCGGTTTTCGCGCAGCCAGGCCTGGTAGGCGGAGGCGCTGAGATGCGGCTCATAGAAGAGGCTCGCGTAGCGCGTGTCGAGCTGGCGCTCCCAGCCGCGGGCCAGGGCGATGCCTTCGTGGCCGGCCAGGTGGGCGGCCTCCCAGTGCGCTCCCGTCAGCGGGACCTCCACGATCGTGCGCCTGCCGTGGACGAGGCTGCGCAGCTCGGCGCGCAGGGGGGCGTAGTAGGCGGCGTGCACCGAGGGATCGCCCGCGAGCGCGATGCGGTCGTTGATCGGCGTCTCGATCTGCCAGTACAGGAGCAGCGGCGCGAGCAGGCACAGGATCAGGCGGTGGCGCTCCCACGCGACGCCCGCGATCAGCGGCCCGGCGAGCAGCGCGCCCAGGCGCGCGGCATTGCCCCCGACGGGCGTGTGCAGCGCGAAGGAGCCGATCAGCGCCAGCGCGTACAGCGCCGCCCCGATGCGCACCACGTGCCGCCGTTGCGGAGTGAGCGAACCCTGCGGCAGCAGCAGCGCGATCAGCAGCACCCCGCCCAGCGCCGGCCAGAAGACCGAGGGCGCAAACGGCTCCCAGCCGCCTTCGGGGAAGGCCAGCGCCAGGACGAGGATCGGCGTCAGCGCGGCGGCGGCCAGCGCCAGACCGCGACCGGACCCCCCCGATGTGCGCCGATCGCCCCGATCGTGGTCACCGCTTCTTCCCTGGTCATGGCGTCCTACCCAGGCGCCCACGGCGAGCGCGTCGGCGACGCCCGCCAGCGCCAGGAACGCCCCCGCGACGGGGCTCGCGCAGCTGGTCACCACGGCGAGCCCGAGCGCGACCTTTGTGCGCCCGGTCAGCAGGGCCAGCACCGAGCCGAGGCCGATGGCGAAGCCGAGGTCGTAGGGGACGCGCCCGGACAGCAGCCCGACGCCGAAGCCCAGCGCGAACCACCCCGCGGCGAGGCGCGCGGCCGCGGGCGAGAAGACCCGCTGAGCGATTGATCCGAACAGCGCGGCAGCGGCGACGGCGGAGAGCCCCAGCACTGTGTACGCGCCCAACAGCGCCCCAAGTGCGGGCGACAGCAGAGAATATCCGGGCAGGTAGTGCCCGTGCACTGCGTACCAGCCGTTGTCACGCAGGGCAAAGCCGACGCGGGCGAAGAGGTCGCTGCGGTAGGTGGCCGCCGCCAGGTCCCCGGCCGGCGGCGCGATGAGCACGTAGGCCAGCGCGAGCGGCAGGACCACCGCGAGGGCCACGGCCCACGGAGCGCACAGGCGTCCTCTCACGGCGCCGTGAGGAACTCGACCACGCGCTCGATCGCGTCGGGCCGGTCATACCACCACCAGTGCCCCGCGTCGGGCAGGCTCAGCAGCTCGGCGTGCAGGACGTCCGCGTAGGCTTGCGCGAAGCGCGCGGGAATGTAGGGGTCGCGCTCGCCCCACACCACCAGCGACGGCACGTTCAGCGTCCCGAGCCGCTCACCCGCCGCGGCCAGCACGCTGCTCGGCGAGCTGCGATACAGGCGCAGGATCGCGCGTTGCGTGCCCTGGTCGAAGTGCGCCAGCACCGCGTCGATCCACGCTGCGGGCATCGGGCCGGGTGTGACGTTGGACTCGCGTGTGGTCAGTCTCAGGGTCCGGCGCGTGGTCATGCCCATCGCCAGCTCGCCCAGCAGGGGCGTGCGCCAGATCCGCGCCGTGCGGTGCCAGCGATAGTCGGGCAGGAACGTCACCGCGTTCATCACCACCAGACGCTCCACGCGCTCGGGCCGGCGCTGCGCGAAGGCCAGGCCCACGGCGCCCCAATCGTGCACGACCATGCGCACGCGCTCCACTTCGAGCCCGTCCAGGAACCGTTCGATGAAGTCCGCGTACTCCTCGATCGTGTACTTCAGATGACCCGGCTTGCCCGAGCGCCCGAAGCCCGGCAGGTCGGGCGCGATGCCGCCGCTGCGCTCCAGGAACCCCAGCCAGTCGTCCGAGCTGGTCGGCACGCCGTGCAGATACAGCGCGGGGGCGACGTTCCCCGGCGTTCCCTCTGGAGGCGCCGCGCTGCGCCAGAAGACCGGCAGCTCCCCGACCTCGCCGGTGTGATCGCTCACCTGGGCCACCGCGGCCTCAGCCGATCCCCGGGTCGTCGGGCGCCACGGCCAGCTCCCGGCTCACCAGATCCCTCAGGTCCGTGCTGACGAGCGTCCAGCCAAAGCGGCGAGCCACGGCGACGTACGCCGCGTCGTAGGCGCTCAGGCCATGCTCGGCGACGACGGTCAGCGTCTGCTCGGACAGATCCGCATCGGCGCGCACGAGTCGATCTTCGCAGCGCTCGAGGATCAGGCGGCACACCCGCCGCGCCAGGTCATGCTGCTGCTTGCGCGCGCCGATGACGTTGGCCACCTCGTAAAGCGTGAGATCCAGCGCTGACGCCGGAAGGGCCGAGGCGGCCACCATTGGCCGCGAAAAGGAGTGATAGCGATCGTCCGGGTCGACCGCCGCAATCCAGACACCCGCGTCGAGGAGCAGCACCGCTAGTGAGATTCGCGATCTTCGCGAATCAGCTTGGCCGAGTCTCCGCCGAGTCGAACGGGCTCGCCGAGCAGCTCTTCGATGCGTCTGCGGCGCTGCCGGCCGCTCTCTGCCAGCTCGCGTTCGGCGAGGCGCTGCAGGAATCCGCTGCGCGTTGCGTGCTCGGCGTCCACCTGCGCGTCGATGCGCTCCAGGAGATCGTCGGGGATGGAGATCATGACCTTGGCCACGACCCGAGTATAGCCGGTATTGCCACGGACCCGTCTGCGGCCGCGGGCACTCATTCGCTCCGGCTTGCTTTGGGGATGCGCATTCACGGTTTGCACGATGGTGTGAGACTGTAGCCACGGCCTGAGACGCAACTCTCGCGGAGCGCCCCGGGACGGCTACTGTGGACCGGTGCCGTCGACCGCCTCCCCCCCCGCGGCGTGGGCGCCCCCAGCTCCCCGCCGCATACGCGCGATCCGCGACCGCCTGCGCGCCGTCTATGGCATTCCGCGCATGGCGCCGCACGGGCGCCCGCTGGACGAGCTGGTGCTGACCGTCCTCTCGCAGAGCACCAACGACCGCAACCGCGACGTGGCCTTCCTGCGCCTGCGCGAGCGCTTCGGGCGCGAGGGGATCGACTACGCCGCGGTCCTGGACGCGCCGGTGGCCGAGATCGAGGAGGCGATCCGTCCCGGCGGCATCTCCAAGGTCAAGTCGGCGCGCATCAAGCGGATGCTCGCGGCGATCGCCGAAGGCCGGCCGGAGATCGGCCGGGAAGACTCCGAGGACCCCCTCTCGCTGGAGTGGATGCGGGGCGCGCCCGTGGCCGAGAGCCGCGCCTACCTCTGCGCCCTCCCTGGCGTCGGGCGCAAGACCGCCGCCTGCGTGCTGCTCTTCTCCTACGGCCTGCGCGACATCCCCGTCGACACGCACGTCTCGCGCGTGGGCACGCGCCTGGGCCTGCTGCGCCCCGGCGCCCCCTTCGAGGAGCAGCACGATCGGATGCTCGCGCTCACCCCGCCCGGGCAGGAGCTCGAGCTCCACGTCAACCTGCTGCGCCACGGCCGGCGGACCTGCCACGCGCGCTCACCCGCGTGCAGCGAATGCGCCCTGGCGCGCATGTGCCCCAGCCGGGAGATCCCGGTCAAGCAGCCAGCTTCGCCTGCTCGGCGGGCTCCGCGAGCCGCGCCCGTTCGCGCTCGGGCGTGACGCGGACGACGTCCCAGGCGAGGCCGGCCTTGGCCAGCGCGAGGATCAGCCAGCCCGAGGGGTCGAGCTCATACCAGCGCAGGCCGTGGAAGGCGGAGCGGGGGAAGGCGTGGTGGTTGTGGTGCCAGGCCTCGCCGAGCGAGGGGAGGGCGAGCCAGAAGACGTTGGTCGATTTGTCCTGCGTGGGAAAGCGGCGGCTGCCGAAGAAGTGGCAGATGGAGTTGATCGACCAGGTGATGTGGTGCACGATGAAGATGCGCACGAGGCCGGCCCAGATGTAGGCGGTGAGGGCGGCCAGCCACGAGCCGCCGCTGAGCACGAAGCCCAGCAGCGCGGGCAGCGCCAGGCTCGCCAGCGCGATCCAGGGGAAGGAGCGGTTGATGGCGCGCATCGTGGGGTCCTCGACCAAGTCGGGCGCGTAGCGGCGCGAGGACGCCTGGCCGTGCGCGCTGAAGAGCCAGCCCGCGTGCGCGTGCCAGAGGCCGCGCAGCATCCCGGAGATGCCGGCGCCGTGTCCGGTGTGGGGGCTGTGCGGGTCGCCCTCCTCGTCGGTGAAGGTGTGGTGCTTGCGGTGGTCGGCGACCCAGTCGATCACCGAGCCCTGCAGGGCCATCGAGCCGAGCACGGCCAGCGTGTAGCGCAGCCAGCGGTGGGTCTCGAACGCGCGGTGGGTGAGCAGTCGATGGAAGCCCACCGTGATGCCGACCGCCGTGAGCAGGTACAGCAGGGCGAAGATCGCGAGATCGCGCGGCCCCAGCAGGCGATTCCAGAGGAGCACCGCGCCGGCGAGCAGGCCCAGGAAGGGAAGCAGGACCGCCGCGAGGTTGGCGTTGCGCTCCAAGCGGGTCACTGATGTGAATATACCCTGCGGGCTCCCGGGTTACGCCCACGTTGGGAGATTTGGGGGAGATTGGGACTGGCAGTCTCTTCGGGCCGGCAAAAGCCGCACTTGACATCCCCAGAAAATCTGCCATACTGCCGCTTAGATTTTTCAAGCGTCGTCATTCAGGGCGACTCTATCTCTTCAAGGAGCATCGATCAGCATGGGCAAGACCATCGGAATAGACCTCGGAACCACCAACTCCTGCATGGCCGTGCTGGAGGGCGGCGAGCCGACCGTCGTGGAGAACGCGGAGGGCGGCAGGACCACCCCCTCGGTGGTGGCCTTCACGGCATCGGGCGAGCGCCTGGTGGGCACCGTGGCCAAGCGCCAGGCCGTGACCAACCCGCAGAACACCGTCTTCTCGATCAAGCGCTTCATGGGCCGCAAGGAGGCCGAGGTGCGCGAGGAGGAGGCGATCGTCCCTTACAAGGTCGTCTCCGGCCCCAATGGCGACGCGCGCGTGGAGGTCTCCGAGAAGGAGCAGTTCTCCCCGCCGGAGATCAGCGCGATGATCCTGCAGAAGCTCAAGACCGACGCGGAAGCGTATCTGGGCGAAACGGTCGACGGGGCCGTCATCACCGTGCCGGCGTACTTCAACGACGACCAGCGCCAGGCGACCAAGGACGCGGGCAAGATCGCGGGCCTCGACGTCAAGCGCATCATCAACGAGCCCACCGCCGCCTCGCTGGCCTACGGCCTGGACAAGGAGTCAGACCAGACGATCCTCGTGTTCGACCTCGGCGGCGGCACCTTCGACGTGAGCGTGCTGGAGATCGGCGATGGCGTGTTCGAGGTCAAGAGCACCGCCGGCGACAACCACCTCGGCGGCGACAACTTCGACAAGGCGGTCGTCGATTGGCTGGTGAGCGAGTTCAAGAAGAGCCAGGCCATCGACCTGGCCGCCGACCCGATGGCGCTGCAGCGGCTCTATGAGGCCGCGGAGAAGGCCAAGATCGAGCTCTCCACCACGCAGGAGACGCAGATCAACCTGCCCTTCATCACCGCCGACGCGAGCGGACCCAAGCACCTCGACACCCGTCTCACGCGCGCCAAGCTGGGCGAACTGACGGCCGATCTGCTCGACCGCGTGGTGGCTCCCGTGCGCCAGGCGCTGGGCGACGCCAAGGACAAGGGCGTGAAGGACGTCGATCACATCGTGCTCGTGGGCGGCATGACGCGCATGCCCGCGGTGCAGGAGAAGGTCAAGGAGCTGACCGGCAAGGAGCCCCACCGCGGCGTGAACCCCGACGAGGTCGTGGCCGTGGGCGCCGCCATCCAGGCGGGCGTGCTGGCGGGCGACGTCAAGGACGTGCTGCTGCTCGACGTCACCCCTCTGACCCTCGGCATCGAGACCAAGGGCGGGGTGATGACGAAGCTGATCGAGCGCAACACCACCATTCCCACGCGCAAGGGCGAGGTGTTCTCCACGGCCGAGGACAACCAGCCCTCGGTGGAGATCCACGTGCTCCAGGGCGAGCGCGAGATGGCGGGCTACAACAAGTCGCTGGGCAAGTTCCAGCTCACCGGCATCCCGCCGGC
>CAZOQI010000005.1:0-29522 GCA_964582105.1 uncultured Solirubrobacteraceae bacterium | reverse complement strand
TGCGCCACATCGTTGACCAGATCGCAGGTGTCGCGACCATCCAGCCGGGCAAGCACGCCGGTCGTTATCGCGCGGATCGCGCCCTCGTGCTCGGCGATCCGCTTCGGCGTGAAACCACGCTGGAAGAGCGCCTTGATGCGGTCGTGCTTGGGCGGATCCATGCCGATGAACATCGCCTGCTGGAGCTCCAACGGCAAGATCGCATTCTTCAAGGCGGTGAACCCGCCGACTTCGGAGGAGAAAGTCTGCCAGTCGCGGCTGACCTCGAACACGTCGTCGGCCGTCGTCACCGACCAGAAGCCATCCTCGTCGGGGTACTCCGAGATGCCCTTCGACCAGTGCAGCGGACACTCGCAGCGCAGTCGCCGGAACAGCTCGAGCGGCGGCCCCTCCTGGAAGCGGGCACGATCGGCGACACGCACCTCCTCAAGCGGCGTCTGGTCCTGGCTGGCGGTGCTCACGATCTCCTCCTCCCGTAGTCACATTGGGGCGTCCTGCAGTGGAGGCTACTCCACATGACCCCGCCCGTTGCGCTCCTGGCCGGCTCAAGTCAGGCCTGTCAGAGTTCGGCCTGCCAGAACGGATCGGCCGCGCGTGGCGGTCGCGGAACCCGAGCAGGTCGCAGTCTGCGTATCGAGGAGCTGCTGGGCAGCACTGCCCTCACCCCGCGCGCAGCCCCGCCATCTCCCGCGCGCGCTGCAGGACCGCGTCGATCATCGGCTCGGTGAGCCTGCCGGTGAAGGTGTTCTGCTGGCTGGGGTGAAAGCAGCCGATCAGCGCGAATGGCTCACCGGGCAGCTCCGCGCCGTGGCCGAAACGCGGACGCGGGCGGGGAAGCGGGGACGGCGGATCGGAGGTGGCGGCGCGCAGGCGCAGGGCGGCGTCCCAGGCGAAGGCGCCGAGGCAGAGCACGACCCGGATGGCGGGCAGCAGCTCCAGCTCACGCACCGTCCACGGCAGGCACTCCTCGCGCTCTGCCGGGAGGGGGCGGTTGGCCGGAGGCGCGCAGCGCACCGCCGCGGCGATCCATGCGTCGCGCAGGCGCAGACCGTCCTCAAGATGGGTAGAGGCCGGCTGGTTGGCGAAGCCCGCGCGCCACAGCGCGGCGAACAGGAAGTCCCCGGAGCGGTCGCCCGTGAAGATCCGCCCCGTGCGGTTGCCGCCGTGCGCGGCGGGGGCCAGCCCCAGCACGAGCACGCTCGCCGCGGGGTCGCCGAAGCCGGGCAGGGGGTGGGCCGCATACTGCTCGCCGGCGAAGGCGGCCCGCCGCTCGCGCGCCACCCGCTCGCGCCACTCCACCAGCCGGGGGCAGCGCCGGCAGCGCACGATCTCAGCGGCCAGCGCGTCGAGCTCACGACGCGCGACGGCGGTAGGGAGCGCTTGCGCATCCGTGGACACGGCTGACGAGGGTACACCGGCCGGGTCGCCCCGCGGCATCGGCACAGAAGGCGGCGCGGTCGGGACGGAGGGCGGCGCGGTCGGGACGGAGGGCGTCGCGGAGAGGGGCGCGGCGCCCGGGCATGCAACGCGGCGCCCGGGCTTGCAACGCGGCGCCGCGCACGAAAGATCACTCCCTTCGGATGATGGCTCGCGGGTCCGCGTGGGCGATGCTCGACGGCGATGGCCGTGCAGCAGCCAGGTCCGCTTGCCATGCGCGATCCCGAGCGGGCGCATCACCTGCTCATGCTCGAGTTCGGCTCGCAAACCGAGTTCGACGATCCCAGGCTCGAGTACCGCCGGCTGTTCTCCGAGCTGCTGGGGACGTTCTTTCTCGTGCTCGTCGCCGCGGGCGGGGGGATCCTGCACGGGGAGGGGCAGATCAGCCTTGCCGCCGCGGTCGTCGCGCCGGGGCTGATGGTGATGGCGATCATCCTCTTCATGGGCGGGGTGTCCGGCGCGCACCTCAACCCCGGCGTTTCATTGGCGTTCGCCGTGCGCGGGGACTTCCCGTGGAAGCGCGTGCCCGGCTATGTCATCGTCCAGCTCGCGGGCGCCTCGCTTGCGTGTCTCTTCCTGCTGGCGGTGTTCGGCGACGTCCAGCACCTTGGCGCCACGCTGCCCGGTCCCGGCTACAGGGACTGGCAGGCGCTGCTCATGGAGAGCGTGCTCACGGTGGGCCTTTTGAGCGTCATCCTGGGCACGGCATCGGCCGCGCAGAACGTGGGCGCCATCGGCGCGCTCGGCGTCGGCGGCTATATCGCGCTGGCGGGTCTGTGGTCGGCGCCGGTCAGCGGCACCTCGATGAACCCGGCGCGCTCGTTTGGTCCCGCGCTCATCAGCGGCGATTTCTCGAGCTATTGGGTGTACGTCGTGGGTCCGCTCGCCGGCGCCATGATCGCGGTCGGCTTCGCCTTCATCCTGCGGGGACGGGGAGGAGACCCGATCTCCCGTGCCGCGGGGTCGGGCGTGCTCAGCCCGGAGGACCAGGTTCGGGAGCGTAGATGACGATGGTGCGGGCGAGACGGTCCTGCAGGCAGCGGTGGCGATCGTCCCAGAGCATGATGAGGATGCCGGCGAACAGGGGTATGGCGGCGAGGATCACGCCGCCGAAGCGCATCGCCGCGCGCAGCGGCTGCAGCCGGCCGCGGTTGTGGCGGTCGATCACCTGGATGCCCATCACGCGGTCGCCGGGGGTCTGGCCGGTGGTTGACCAGAAGAAGGCGAAGTAGCCAAACAGCCAGATCACCCATAGGGCGCCTAGGATCGCGGCTACGATCGCGTCCACCTGTTCGGGCAGATGCAGGATGGAGACACCCAGGCCGACGGTGACGCCCACGAGCAGCGCCACGCCGTTGACCAGAGCGGCGTCGAGCGCGAAGGCGATGGTGCGGGTGACCAGGCCGGCGTAGGCGGGGGCGGGGGTTGAGGTGGCGGGAGTGGGGCTGGAGGTGGCAGGGGTGGGAGTTGAGGTGGCGGGGGCGGGACTTGAGGTGGCGGGGGCGGGACTTGAGGAGGCGGGGGTGAGGCTGGAGGAGGCAGAGGCGGGGGTGGCGTCCTGGGGCTCGATCTCGGGTGCGGGGGCCTTGCCGCGGCGGCGGATCGCCGCTGCCTGAGCCTGTGCCTGGGCGGCGCGGATGTCCTCGGGGGAGGAGATCATGGCTGCTTGCCATCGGACAGTGGTGTGAGCTTCGGCGCCTCGCCTTTCCTGCGCCGCGGTCGCAGGCGGCGCGCGGTGTTCTGCACCCAGGTGTCGGCGTCGCGCGAGCGCTCGCGCACGGTGCCGGTGATCTGATCGACGAAGCCGGCGCTCTGGTGGGTGATCGCTTCGGTGACCGACGGGCTGCGGGCGATCTCGTCGACGAGCACCCACAGCTCCTCGCTCTCCAACAGCAGGGTCACCACCTGCTCTGCAATGCCGTCCTCGAGGATGCGCTCGGCGATGCGCTGGGCGACCCCGGCGGCCTCGATGCGCTCGAGCACGCGATCGATGGCCTCGCCGGCGAGCATCGCGTCGAGAGCGTCGAGCGCCATTCGGCCAGCCGCCGCGGTGAGCGCCGCGCGGGTGCGCTGCTCGACCGCCAGCCCGGCGTCGATCAGGGCGGTGGCGCTCCGCAGAGGGAGGCTCGTCACCCGGGCGCCGGCATCGAGGAACGAACCCACGACACTCACGGGCTGCTCCCGCTGCGCATGGCCACATGGGTGATCATGGCCATGAGTGATCCTAGCCCCCGGCGGCGAAGCCGGCAATCGTGCGCACACCACGTTTGCCTTGCGCGCTCGTACCCGCCGCTGCGCTTCACAACAGCGGCTGCCCTTCAAGACTGCTGCCCTTCAAGACTGCTGCGCTTCAAGGCTGCTGCGCTTCAAGGCTGCTGCCCTTCAAGGCTGCTGCGCTTCAAGGCTGCCGCGCCTCAACGGCTGCCGCGCTTCACAACGCAACCGCCGCGATGCGCTGAGCGTTTCATCCTCGCCGCGTCCTATCGTGCGAGCCTATGTCCGTGTCCGTGCCCGTGTTCCTATCAGCCACGCTGGCGAATGGCGAGGCGCTGCTGAGCTTTCCCTATGACGATCGCCTGCGTCAGCTGCTGCGAGCGATCCCGGGGCGGCGCTGGGACCCGGTGGGACGGGTCTGGTGCGTCCCGCTGGATCCGCCCGATCGGGCCGAGGCGCTCGCGCGGCTGCTGGAGGGCCTGCCGCACGAGCCCCAGGTGAGCGAGGGGCTGGCGCGCGCCATCGCGCGCCGGCGCGCCAAGCGCCATCGCGGGGAGTGCCTCGTGGACCTGGTCAGGCCCGATGCGCACTGGTGGCTGGGCTTCGCCACCGACACCGCTCCCGAGCTCGTGCAGGCGCTGCTGGAGCACCCCCACGCCCGCAGCCTTCCGGCGATCGGCCGGGCGCTGATCCCGCTGGACGACGCCGCCACGCGGATGGTCGAGATCCTCAGCGAGCAGAGCGCGCTTGTTGAGCAGGGCGCCCTGGGCGAACAGAGCGCGCGGGGTGAGCAGAGCGCGCTTCTGCGTCTCAGCCACGCCGCCCAGCACGCGCTCGTCTCCCACCGCCGCCGCGCGGAGCGCGACCTTCGCGCCGCTCACGCGCGCGAGCGCGAGAGACTCGAGGCCCACCAGACGCGAACGCCCGCGCTCAACGCCGATCCCTTCGGCGTGGAGGAACTGGAGGCGCTCCTCTCCCTCCACGACAACCGCCTGGACCCCGCGCACGACGCCGCCGCGAGCCCCCATGCGCCACCGCCCGAGGTCAGCGAGCGCGACGCCCGCGAGGCGGAGCTCGTGGCGCTGTCCGCGGCCACCGAGGGGACGCTCCACGTGGCCGGTCTGGGCGGCGAGCTCAAGCCCTTCCAGCGCGCGGGTGTGAGCTATCTGCTCGCCCAGCGCCGCGCCTTCCTCGCCGACGAGCAGGGGCTCGGCAAGACGATCGAGGCGCTGGCGACGCTCGAGGCCGACGGCGCCTATCCGGCGATCGTCGTGTGCCCGGCGAGCCTCAAGCTCAACTGGCTGCGCGAGTCCGAGCGCTGGCTGCCGCACCGCAGCGCGCGGACGCTCATGGGGACGAGCGGGCGTAAAGCCACCCGCGCGCCCGTGGACGCCCGCGCGCCCCTCGACACCCGCACGCCCCTGCACACCCGCACGCCCGTGGACATCACCATCGTCAACTACGACATCGTGGCCGCGCGCCTGCACGAGCTGCGCGCGCTTGCGCCCCGCGCGCTCGTGCTGGACGAGTCCCACTACTGCAAGAACGCTCGCGCCAAGCGCACGCAGGCGGTGGCGCGGCTGGCCGCGGCGGTTCCGCAGGCGGGCCTCGTGTTGGCGCTCACCGGCACGCCCGTCATGAACCACCCCAAGGAGCTGACCTCGCAGCTGCGCATCCTGGGGCGGCTCGGCGAGTTCGATGAGCGAACGCGATTCTCGCTGGACTTCCACGGCCCCGAAGCCCACCAGCACCTGCACTGGTACCTGCGCGCGCGCTGCTTCGTGCGCCGCCTCAAGCGCGACGTGCTTCCGCAGCTGCCGCCCAAGACGCGCGCGGTGGTGCCCGTGGAGCTCGACAACGAGCCCGAATACCGCCTCGCCGAGCGCGACCTGGTGGCGTGGCTGCAAAGCCAGCCGCTCGATCTCGACGAGCTGGACGCCAGGGTGGCCGCGGCGCTGCGCGCCGAGCGCCTCGTGCGGCTCAACGCGCTCAAGCTGCTCGCCGCCCGCGGCAAGCTCCACGCGGCGCTCGCCTGGATCCACGACTTCCTCTCCTCGGGCGAGCGCCTGGTGGTATTCGCCCACCACCGCGAGATCCAGCGCGCCATCCTCGAGCGCTTCCCCGCGGCTCTGCACATCCTCGGGCAGGACAGCCACACGGCGCGCGATGCCGCCTGGCATGCCTTTCAGGCTCCCGACACGGCGGTCAACCAGCTGCTGGTGTGCTCCATCGAGGTGGCCGGCCAGGGGGTCACGCTCACCAGATCCTCCAACGTGGCCTTCCTCGAGCTGGACTGGACTCCCGCCAAGCACGATCAGGCGGAGGACCGCTGCCACCGCATCGGCCAGCAGGACGCCGTCAACGCCACCTACCTGCTGGCGGCCGGCACCATCGACGAGACGATCGCCACGCTGCTGGAGCGCAAGCGCGCCCTCATCGGAGCCATCACCGACGGTCGCCCCGAGGACGAGGAGGGAGTGCTCGACGCCCTCGTCCGCGAGCTCCGCGCCGCGCCCTACCGGCACCTGCGCGCCGTGGCCTGAGCGCGTTCGGATCAGGGGATGGCGCCGGCGGGTGCAACCCACTGGCTGTGAAACCCGAGCACCTCGGCGAGGCGATCGTAGTGATGGTCATAGTGGAGGACGGCGAAGCCTCGCTCGGCCGCGGCGGCAGCGATCAGAGCGTCTGGCACCCGAACGCGATGCGCGCCGGCCGAGCCGCGCGCGGCCAGCTCGCGGACCGCGGAGATCGCCGTATCGGTGACCGTCCGGGTGATCGGCGCCTGCTTCAGCCCCGCGAGTGCGCCAGCCACCCGTTCGACGTGTTCGCGGTCGAGGGCGTCGTAGAGCAGCTCGAGCGTCACCACGGGACAGCCCACCAGCTCGCCGGCGCGCGCCGCCTGCTTCCACTGTCCGGCGATTGGCGGCAGCGCCGCGCGCGCCCACGCGGACGTATCGACCACCCACGGTCCACGGCTCCAGCTCAGCGCCACACGCGCTCGCGGACGGTGCGCAGGGCGTCGAGGTCCAGGCCGGAGCTGCCCTCGGCGACGCTCACGAGAAAGTCCGTCGCACGCTGCTCGGCCTCCCGGTCGGCGTCGAGCGCCTCGGCGCCGCGCAGCGCCAGCGCACGCACCACCTGCGAGGCGGGAGCGTCGGGCCCGATAACCCGGCGCGCGCGGATGATCGCGCGCTGGAGATCCGGGTCGCGGGGAACCTGTATGCGGACATGACGGCTGGCCACCTTCACAGTGTATCCACTGGCGGCACCACCTTTCGTCACGGGTCGGCCAAAGCGGGCGCGTCAGGCGGCCCGCCGCGAGCCCAGCCCCTCATAGCCGCCGGCCGTCTCGCGCAGGATTCCCAGCATCGCCGGGGCCGCCGGCGCCAATTTGCCCCCGAAGGGCACCGCCGCGATCACCTCGCGCACCGGCGGATCGGGGGTCAGCGCGCGCACCACGATGTCCTCGCGCACCGCCGACAGCGCCAGCTCGGGGATGAAGGCCACGCCCACGCCCGCTCCCACCAGGCCCTGCACGGTTTGATAGTCATCGCTCTCGAAGGCCACATTCGGCTCGAAGCCCGCCGCGTGGCAGCAGCGCACCACGTGCCTCGCGCAGGGGCTCGAGCGCGACGTCTGCACCCACGCCTCGCCGTGCAGATCCTCCAGGCGCAGCTCCCCTCGCCGCGCCAAGGGGTGCCTGCGCGGGAGCGCCAGGCACAGCGCATCCTGGAGCAGCTCCACCCGCGTCAGGTTCTCGCCCCGCGTCAGGCTCTCGCCCAGCGGGTCGCCGGTGTCGGCGAACTCGAACAGCAGCGCCAGATCCAGCTCGCCCGCGTCCAGCCGCGGCGCGATCTCCTCGGGCTCGCCCTCGGCCAGGGTCAGCTCCACCCCCGGGTGCTTCGCGCGGAACTCCGCGATCGCCAGCGGCATCAGCGTGGCGCCCGCCGTCGGGAAGGAGGCCATGCGCAGCTGCCCTCCGCGCAGCCCCGCCAGCTCTCCCAGCTCCGCCTCGGCCGCCTGAAGGCGCGCCAGGATTCCCTCCGTGTGGCTCACCAGCGTGCGCCCCGCCTCCGTGAGCCGTGCTCCGCGCGGGCGCCGCTCCAGCAGCGCCATCCCCGCTTCGGCCTCCAGCGTCGCGATCTGCTGGCTCACCGCCGACTGCGTATAGGACATCGCCTCCGCCGCGGCCGAGAAGGAGCCGTGGCCGGCCACCTCCCTGAGCACCCTCAGACGGCTCACGTTGAGCATTGACAAAAAAGGTTAGCACTAGGTATAAGCAAAACCGGCCCAACTCATCATAAAAATTATTTGTGCTGATGGCAGGCACGTGCAACGCTGACGTGGAACTCGCAGGCCTCCCACCACTGCAACGCCTACAAACGGAGAGAACAGCCATGTCCACCAGGATCATCGTCTCCTACGACGGCACCAACAACGAGGACGACGCCATCGCCCTCGGCCGCATCCTCGCCCGCGCGGGCGCCGAGCCGGCACTGGCCTACGTGCGCCACACCCACGCGCCCGAGGCCGAGCGCGAGGCCCTGGCTCAGCACGAGGCCGACGCGCTGCTGCAGCGCGGCGCCGCGCTGCTCGGCGCAGGCGAGGTGCAGCGCCACGTCGTCTCCGACCGCTCCACCCCCGAGGGACTGCGCGCGCTCGCCGAACAGCAGGGCGCCTCCGTGGTCGTCTTCTGCTCGGACTCCCACACCGCCAAGGGTCACATCGGCGTGGGCAACTCCGCGCAGCGCCTGCTCGAGAACGGTCCCATCGGCGTGGCCATCGCCCCCGTCGGCCTCGCTCAGCGCTCCGACGCGCACCTGCGGCAGGTTGCCTTCGCCGAGGATCCCAGCGACGCGAGCGCCCAGGAGACAGCCACGAGCCTCGCCGGAGCGCTGGGCGCCACCGTGGGCAGCGCCTCGCAGGTGGCCGAGCTTCTGGTGGTGGGCTCGCGCCCGGAGTCCGAGCAGGGCCGCGTCAACGTCAGCGCCGCCTCCATGCGGCTCATCGACGACGCCGCTTGGTCGGTGCTGGTCCTGCCCCGCGGCCTTGCCATCGCCTTCGGCTCGCCCGTCTCGCTCAGCGCCTGATCCGCCGGCGCATGCGCGCGTAGCGCACCAGCGCTTCTGCGAAGTCCAGGGTCCCGCCGAGCAGATGGCCGGCGGGGCCCGTCCACAGCCACGTCTCGACTCGGCGCGCCACGGCGCTTGGGGTGCCAAGCATGGGTCGCACGGTATCGTGGCCCCACAATGGCCGCCTCCACCTCCGCCTCAACCTCCACCTCGGCCCCCATGCTCTCCGCCACCGTCACCGAGCTGCCCGAGTCGCGCGCCCGCGTGCAGGTGCAGGTCTCTCCGCGCGAGGTCGAGAGCCAGCTGCAGCGCAAGGCGCACCGGCTCGGACGCGAGCTCAAGCTCCCCGGCTTTCGCCGCGGCAAGGTGCCCGCGCCGCTCGTGCTCCAGCGCATCGGCCGAGAGGCTGTGCTCGAGGATGCCGTGCGCGACGCACTCGCCGGCTGGTACGCCGAGGCCATCGCCGTCTCGGGCATCGTCCCCGTCGGCGATCCCCAGCTCGATCTCGGCGATCTGCCCCCGCCCGGGCAGGCGCTCGAGTTCTCCATCGAGATCGGCGTGCTGCCCGCCGCCCGGCTGGGCGAGTACAGGGGCCTTGAGGTGGGGCGCCGCGAGGCCCACGTGGACGAGCAGAAGGTGCAGGAGGAGATCGCGCGCCTGCGCGAGCGCCTGGCCAAGCTCAATACCGTAGAGCGTCCCGCGCAGCCGGGAGACTTCGTGGTCATCGATTACCTTGGGTCGCTGCGCGCCCAGGACGGCTCGCTGGAGCCCTTCGCGGGCGGCGAGGGGCGCGACCAGCTCGTCGAGCTCGGCTCGAACAGCCTCATCCCCGGCTTCGAGGAGGCGCTCGCCGGGACCGCCGCCGGCGAGCGCAAGGACATCGAGCTCACCTTCCCCTCCGACTACGGCCACGAGCAGCTCGCCGGGCGCTCCGCCTCCTTCGCGGTCACGCTCAAGGACGTCAAGCGCAAGGACCTCCCCGAGGTGGACGAGGACTTCGCCATCGACGTCGGCTTCGACAGCGTGGGCGAGCTGCGCGAGGACATCGCCGCGCGCCTGCGCGAGGCCGACGAGCAGCGTCTGCAGGGCGAGTTCCGCCAGGCAGCGCTCGACGCCGCGGTGGCGCAGGCCTCCGTGCAGACGCCCCCGGCGCTGGTGGCGGCGCGCGCGCAGGAGATGTGGGAGCGCATGCTCCACTCCCTCTCCCACCGCGGCATCACGCGCGAGGCCTACCTCCAGATCGACGGGCGCCCCGAGCAGGAGATCCTCGCCGAGCTCCTTCCCGACGCCGAGCAGGCCCTGCGCCGCGAGGCCCTCATCACGGCCGTCGTGGCGGCCGAGGGCATCAGCCCCTCCGAGGCGCAGCTCCTGGAGGCCGTCGCCCCCACCGCCGAGCGCGAAGAGCTCACCCCTGCGCAGGTGCTCGAGAAGCTGCGCGCCGCCGGGCGCCTGGAGGAGCTGCGCGAGGACCTCGCCGCGCGTCAGGCCATCGACCTCATCGCCGCCCACGCCAAGCCCATACCCATCGAGCAGGCCCAGGCGCGCGAGAAGCTCTGGACGCCGGAGAAGGAGGCCAGGGCCGCGGTGGCCGAGCTGGAGGAGGGCGCGGGCGCCGCCGCGGCGCCCGGGGGATTGTGGACGCCCGACCGCTAGCCTTGGGGCATCCTGAAGGAATACCGCCCGCGAAGCGAAACTGAAGCGAGGATCATGAGCCCACTTGTCCCAATGGTTGTCGAGCAGACCTCGCGCGGCGAGCGCGCCTTCGACATCTACAGCCGCCTGCTCAACGAGCGCATCATCTTCCTCGGCACCCCCGTGGACGATCAGATCGCCAACCTGATCGTGGCCCAGCTGCTGCACCTGGAGTCCGAGGACCCCGAGAAGGACGTCTCGCTGTACGTCAACTCCCCCGGCGGCTCCGTCTACGCGGGCCTGGCGATCTACGACACGATGCAGTTCATCAAGCCCAAGGTGCAGACCATCTGCGTGGGCATCGCCATGTCGATGGGCGCCCTTTTGCTCGCCGGCGGCGCGGAGGGCAAGCGCATGGCGCTGCCCAACGCCAAGATCCTCATCCACCAGGTCTCCTCCAGCTTTCAGGGCCAGGCCACCGACATCGAGATCCACGCCAAGGAGATCATCGACGTGCGCATGCGCCTGGACGAGATCATCGCCAAGCACACCGGCAAGGACCTCGAGGAGGTCCGCAAGGACACCGAGCGCGACTACTTCATGAGCTCCGAGGAGGCCAAGGAGTACGGCATCATCGATCGTGTGATCTCAGAGCACTAAGCTCTGGGGAGCGCGGAGCAAACGCCGACGAGGGAAGGGAAGAGCACCGCACATCATGGCCCGGCCCACAGATTCCAACGAGCAGCTCCTGTGCAGCTTCTGCGGCAAGTCCCAGCGGCAGGTCAAGAAGCTCATCGCCGGCCCCGGCGTGTACATCTGCGACGAGTGCATCGACCTCTGCAACGAGATCATCGACGAAGAGCTCGCCGCGCCGCCCTCCTTCGACCTCGACAACCTGCCCAAGCCGCGGGAGATCTACGAGGTCCTCGACGAGTACGTCGTCGGCCAGGATCCCTCCAAGCGCACCCTCTCGGTGGCCGTCTACAACCACTACAAGCGCGTGCAGATGATGCAGTCCGAGGACTCCGACATCGAGCTGCAGAAGTCCAACATCCTCCTGCTCGGCCCCACCGGCTGCGGCAAGACGCTGCTCGCGCAGACGCTCGCGCGCATCCTCAACGTGCCCTTCGCGATCGCCGATGCCACCGCCCTGACCGAGGCCGGCTATGTGGGCGAGGACGTCGAGAACATCCTGCTCAAGCTCATCCAGGCCGCCGACTTCGACGTCAAGAAGGCCGAAACGGGGATCATCTACATCGACGAGGTCGACAAGATCGCGCGCAAGGCCGACAACCCCTCGATCACGCGCGACGTCTCCGGCGAAGGGGTCCAGCAGGCGCTGTTGAAGATCCTCGAGGGCACCACCGCCTCGGTGCCCCCCCAGGGCGGGCGCAAGCACCCCCACCAGGAGTTCCTCACGATCGACACCACCAACGTCCTCTTCATCTGCGGCGGCGCCTTCGCCAACCTCGACAAGGTCATCGAACGGCGCATCGGCCACAACGGCGTCGGCTTCGCGGCCTCCATCGAGACCAAGGCCGAGCGCGACACCGGCGAGGTGTTCGAGCAGTGCCTCCCCGAGGATCTCATCGAATACGGCCTCATCCCCGAGTTCATCGGGCGCCTGCCCGTGATGTCCGCCGTGCACCAGCTCACGCGCGAGGATCTCGTCTCGATCCTCACCGAGCCGCGCAACGCGCTCGTCAAGCAGTTCCAGCGCTTCTTCTCCTTCGACGGCATCGAGCTGGTCTTCGCTGAGGATTCCCTTGGGGCGGTCGCCGAGAAGGGCCTCGAGCGCGAAACCGGCGCCCGCGGGCTGCGCTCGATCATGGAGGAGATCCTGCTCGATGTCCAGTTCGAACTTCCCTCCCGCCGCGACGTCAAGAAGTGCGTCGTCACCAAGGAGACCGTCGAACGCGGTCTCACCCCCACCCTCGTCACAGAGGCCGTCCCAGACGAGGAAGACGCCGAAGAGCCCCGCCATCTGCGCGAAGAGTCGGCGTAGAGAAGCCATGCGGGTGCAGAAAACCACCGACATCGGCCCCGAGGACCTCGAACAGCTCTCCACCCAGGAGCTCCACGACCGCGCCATGCACCGCGCGGAGAAGCACCTCGACGTCAGGTTCCTCTGGTCGCTGTTGGAGATGATCCCGGCCGCCGAGGCGGTCAGCGGAGATGTCGGCGAGGCCGACTTCGACTCCCAGGTCGCGCGCGGGCAGATCTCAGACGCCCTTCACAGCGGCGACGGCAAGCTCGGCGACGCGCTGCGCCCGGTCTTCATCGACTATCTGCGCAGGCACGCCGACGCCTGAACTCTAGACTCACGCTCCATGACAGAGCGCATCGGCGAGCTGGAGGGGCGCACCCGCTTTGAGCCGGCCGAGGTGGAGCCGCGGATCACCGCGCGGTGGCTTGCGAGCGGGCTGTTTCATCCCCCGCCGGAGGGCACGGCCGGCGAGAACTACTCGATCGCGATACCGCCGCCCAACATCACCGGCTCGCTGCACATGGGGCACGCTCTGAACGGGGCGATTCAGGATGCGCTGATCCGCTATCAGCGCATGAGGTCCCATCGGATCGAGTCCTCACCCAAGTCCTCACCCGCCCGCACGAAGTGGATCCTGGGCACCGACCACGCGGGGATCGCCACGCAGGCGCAGGTCGAGAAGGCGCTGCGGGCGGAGGGTACAAGCAGGCAGGAGATCGGAAGAGATGCGTTTGAACGGCGCGTGTGGGAGTGGCGCGAGCACTACGGGCACACGATCGTCGAGCAGTTCAAGCGGTTGGGGGCCTCCTGCGACTACGAGGAAGAGCGCTTCACGCTGGATGAGGGCTATCACCGGGCGGTGGTGAAGGTGTTCGTGGACCTCTACGAGCAGGGGCTCATCTACCGCGACCGCTACATCGTCAACTGGGACCCCGGCTCACAGTCGGCGATCTCCGACCTGGAGGTGCAGGAGCGCATCCAGAACGACACGCTGTACTCCATTCGCTATGACTTGGAGGTGGGGGACGGGGAGGGCGAGGGGAAGGACGGGGGCAGCGTCACGATCGCCACCGTCAGACCCGAGACGATGCTGGGGGACACCGCCGTGGCCGTCAATCCCCGGGACGAGCGCTACCGCGATCTGGTTGGGCGCGCGGCGGTGCTGCCGCTGGTGGGCAGGCGCCTGCCGATCCTCGCCGACGACTACGTGAAGATGGACTTCGGCACCGGTCAGCTCAAGGTCACCCCAGCGCACGATCCCAACGACTTCGAGATCGGGCAGCGCCACGAGCTGGAGCAGGTGTCGGTGATCGGCGAGGACGGGCGCATGACATCCGAGGCCGGGGAGCGCTTCGCGGGGCTCACCGTGATGGAGGCGCGCGCCGCGGTGGTGCAGGCGCTGCGGGTGCAAGGGCGGATCGACGGCGAAGAACCCTACGAGCACGAGGTGCCCTACTCCCACCGCTCGGGCGAGCGCATCGAGCCGCTGATCTCATTGCAGTGGTTCATGCGCATGGACGAGCTGGCCGCGCCCGCGATCGAGGCGGTCGAGAGCGGGGCCGTGCGGATCGTGCCCGAGAACCATCGCCGCGTGTACCTGGACTGGATGGAGAACATCCGCCCGTGGTGCATCTCGCGGCAGCTGTGGTGGGGGCACCGGCTGCCGGTGTACTGCTGCGCGACCTGCGATCACGTGCACGTGGCCGCGCAGGCGCCCGCCGAGTGCGAAGTGTGCGGGGGTGAGCTGCGCCAGGAGGAGGACGTGCTGGACACCTGGTTCTCCTCGGCGCTGTGGCCCTTCGCCACCCTGGGCTGGCCCGAGGAGACCCCCGAGCTCCAGGCCTTCTACCCCACGAAGGCGCTCTCGACCGCTCGGGACATCCTGTTCCTGTGGGTGGCGCGCATGATCATGATGGGTCTGCGCTTCACCGGCGAGGCGCCCTTCGCGGACGTCTACATACACACGGTCATCCAGGCCCCCGACGGGCGGCGGATGTCCAAGTCGCTGGGCACCGGCATCGACCCGCTGGAGGAGATCGACCGGCACGGGGCCGACGCCGTGCGCTTCGGCCTGCTGGCGATGAGCTCATCCCAGGACGTGCGCTACTCGGCCGAGAAGGTCCAGCAGGGCCAGGCGCTGGCCAACAAGCTCTTCAACGCGGCGCGCTTCGTACTGCTGCGCATCGCCGAGATCCCCGGGGTGCGGATTGATGCCGGGGCGCAGGTCGATGCCGGGGCGCGGATCGATGCGGGGGCGCAGCCTGTGCCCAAGCCGCACACGGTCGAGGACCGCTGGATCCTCTCGCGCCTGGCGCAGATCGAGGCCGACACCGCGGCGCGCATCGAGGACTACGACTTCTCCCACGCCGCGCTGGGGTGCTACGACTTCGTCTACGGCGAGCTGTGCGACTGGTACCTGGAGCTGGTCAAGCATCGCCTGGCCGGCGATGGATCCGGCGGCGAGGAGGATCGCCGGGCGCTGGCGGTGACGCTCCTGTACGTGCTGCGCGAGACGGTGGCGATGTGCCACCCGGTGATCCCGTTCGTGACGGAGGAGCTGTGGTCCTACCTCCAGGCCGGCGATGGGCTGCTGGCGGGTGCGCCGTATCCGCGGGGCGAAAGGGCGCTGATCGACCCCGATGCGGAGGTGTGCATGGAGCGCGCGATCGAGGCGATCGGGCTGATCCGCGGCTGGCGCGACGGCATGGGCGCGCGTCCCGGCGCGATCATTCGTGCACGCCTGAATGCACAGGGCTACGAGGCGACGGCGCCGGCCGTGGGCAGGCTGGCGCGCCTGGAGCTCTCTCCCGAGCAGGATGGCGCCACGCCCGTGGCCACCGTGTCCATACCCGGGGGCACGCTCGAGGTGCTCTCCGCCGAGGGCCTGGACCTCAACGCCGCCGAGCGCCGCCGCGCGGCCGAGCGCGAGCGGCTGCACGAGGAGATCGCGCGCGTGCGCGCCAAGCTGGCCAACGAGGGCTTCGTGGCCAAGGCCCCGGCCGCCGTGGTGGATGGCGAGCGCAGCAAGCTGGCGCACCTGCAGGCCGAGCTGGAGGCGCTGTGAGCGGCGAGCGTTGGAGCGACGAGCGTTGGAGCGGCGGGCCCTGGAGCGGTGAGCGCCCGAGCGGTGAGTGCCGGAGTCGCGAGCCCCCCTGGAGCGGCGAGCGGGCCGAGCGCCATCTGCGCTCGCTGGAGCTGTTCGGGATGCGCTTCGGCCTGGATCGGATGCGGCGCATGATGACCGTGATGGGCTCCCCCGAGCGGAGCTTTCGCTCGATCCACGTGCTGGGCACCAACGGCAAGACCTCGACCACGCGTATGACCGCGGCGATCCTCGAGCGCCACGGGGTGCGCACGGGCTCCTACACCTCCCCGCACCTCCTGTCCTACTGCGAGCGCGTGCAGGTGGGCGAGCAGGAGGTGCCGATGGGCGCCTTCGCCGCGGCGGTGGCCAGGGCGGCGTGGGCGGCGGAGCGGGTCAACCGCACGCTGGCTCAGGACGATCACGTGACGCAGTTCGAACTGCTCACGGCGGCGGCGTTCTGGGAGCTGGCGCGGCGGGGGGTGGAGGCGGCCGTGATCGAGGCGGGCCTGGGCGGCCGCTATGACGCCACCAGCGTGATCGACTCCGAGGTGACCGCGCTGACCAACGTCGGCTTGGAGCACACCCGCTGGCTGGGGCCCACGGTGGCGGACATCGCCGCGGAGAAGCTCGCGGTGGTGAGCCCCGGCAGCACGCTCGCGCTCGGTGCGGACCTGCACGAGGACGCGCTCGCGGCGGCCCGCAGGGTGGCCGCCGAGCAGGGGGCGCGGATCGTGCGGGTGGGGTCCGGCGAGGAATCCTCGCAGCCGTTGCTGGCCCGAGGGGGATTCCAGCGCGCCAACTTCGCGCTCGCCAGGGTCGCCGCGGAGGCGTATCTGCAGACGGCGGGGATCGAGCTGCGCGCGCAGGCCGTCGGCGACGCCGCCCTGCACACCGCCATCCCGGGGCGGATGCAGATGGTGAGCGAAGAGCCCCTCACGGTGCTCGACGGTGCGCACAACCCCGACGCGGCGGCGGCGCTCGCGGGGTCGCTGCACGAGCTCTTGCAGGGACGGCGCTTGGGTCTGGTGCTGGGTGTCCTGGAGGACAAGGACGCCGCGGCGATGCTGCACACGCTCCTGCCCCTGTGCGAGCGCGCGTGGTTCACCGCGCCCCCCAGCGCCCGCGCGCTGCCCGTGGCGGCACTGCAGTCGCTGGCCCGCCAGCAGGGCTTCGAGGAGGTCGTGTGCGAGCCCCGGCCACGCAGGGCGCTGGCGCTGGCCCGGGAGTGGGCGCGGGAGCGGCCCGAGGCCAGGGCTGTGCTGGCCACCGGCTCGATCTACCTCGTAGGGGAGCTGCTCGGCGAGGCCGGTGGGGCCGGCGAGACCGCGGAGTCGCGGCGCAGGAGGGCGGAGGGTTGAACGACGACGGCCCCTCGGTGCTGGCCATGATCGGCGTGGTGGCGCTGGGCGTGGCGCTGGTGATCCTCCTGTTCTTCGCCGCGGGCTATGGGTTCGGCCGGTTGTTTCTCTGACTGGGAAAAGCGAGGGGCCCGGCTCATCGGCCTCCGGCCGACTGCGCCACCCTCTAAACTCGGCCGCTCGGCCCGTATCGGGCCTCGAGCGGATGCCGCCAATGCCCACCCTCGCCTACTTCGGAATCAACAGCAGCGGCCTGACCCTGGCCATCGATGTGCTGCTCCTGTTCCTGGCGGTGCTCTACTTCTCGCTGATCTTCTGGACCTACACCGACGCCAGGCGCAGGATCGTGGACCCGATGCTGGTGGGGTGCGCCGTGGTGTCCTCGCTGTTCCCCTACGTGGGCACGATCATCTACATCATCCTGCGCCCGCCGGAGTACCTGGAGGATGTGCGCGAGCGCGAATTGGAGACGCAGGCCGCCGAGGTGCGCTTGGCGCAGCTGGAGCAGAGCCTGTGCCCGCACTGCGACGCCCACGTGGAGCGCGACTTCCTGCGCTGTCCCAGTTGCATGCGCAAGCTCAAGGAGCCCTGCCAGAGCTGCGGCAGGCCGCTGGAGCGGACGTGGTCGCTGTGCCCCTACTGCGAAGCCGATGTGCCGGGGGCCAAGTCCAGGCGCTCCACGCGCAAACGCGAGCGCGGCGGCGCCGAGGAGGTCGCACCCGCAGGGGCCTCCCGGGCAGCAGGGGCCTCCCGTGCGGCGGGGACCTCCCGTGCGGCGGGTGCCTCCAGGGCGCCGGCGGCGGCCGCTCGCGCGGCGGCGGCCATCGAGAGCGAGGCGCAGACCGGCGAAAGCGATGCGCTGCTGGGCGAGCGCCCGAGCTCCAGCTCCTGAGCAGACCCCAACCCCAAAGGACTTCATGGACCGCACGCTGATTCTCGTAAAGCCCGACGCCTTCGCCCGCTCGCTGACCGGCGAGATCATCGCCCGCTTCGAGCGCAAGGGCCTGCGCTTGGCGGCCCTGCGTCACATGACGATGACGCGGGAGCTGGCCGAGCAGCACTACGCCGAGCACGCCGAGCGCCCCTTCTTCGGGGAGCTGGTGGACTTCATCACCTCGGGCCCGCTCGTGGCGATGGTGCTTGAGGGCACGGAGGCCGTGCGGGCGGCCAGGCAGGCGATCGGCGCGACCAACCCATTGGAGGCCGCCCCCGGCTCGATCCGCGGCGACTTCGCGATCGAGACCGGCCAGAACATGGTGCACGGCTCGGACTCGCCGGAGTCGGCCAGGCGCGAGGCGGCGCTGTTCTTTCCGGAGCTGTGAGCTGAGATCGCGGCGAGCGGCGTCGGGAGCTCCGCGGTGAACCGGTGAGAGAACCCCTGATCCTGGCCTCGGCCTCGCCCCAGCGCAAGGCGATCCTGGAGCGCGTGGGGGTGCCCTTCCAGGTGCGCCCCACGCACGTGCCCGAGCTCGAGCAGGGCGACCCCGCCCAGGTGGCCGCCGAGAACGCCCTGCGCAAGGCGCGCGCGGCGCGGCGGCCCGGCACGCCGGAGGCGGTGCTGGGCGTGGACACGCTGGTGGCGCTGGATGGCCGCATCTACGGCAAGCCCGCTGACGAGCGCGAGGCCCGTGAGACGCTGAGGGCCTTGAGCGGAGCCACCCACAGCGTGCTGAGCGGCGTGGCGCTGCTGCTGCCCGATGGCGAGCGGCGCACGGCGGTGGCCGCCACGCAGGTCACATTCCGGGCGCTCGGCGAGGGTCTCATCGACTGGTACGTGGCCGCCGGGGAGTGGCGCGAGCGCTCCGGCGGCTACGCCATCCAGGGCCGGGGGTCCGTGCTGGCGCGCGCGATCGAGGGCGACTTCCAGAACGTCGTGGGCCTGCCGCTGGCGGCGCTCCTGGATCTCTATCCCGAGCTTTTGGAAAGGTTTTGAGGGGAGGGGGGCCGCCGGAGCGGCCCTGTGATGGTCGCTTGGCGGCTGGATAGAGCTTTTGGCCTGCAAATAGGCTGTCATGCCTGCCGGGCGCGGGCGGGGGTCCGCTACACTGCGCGCGGGCGTGCCCTGGCCCCCCACGCGGCTTTGACGAGCGCGGCGTGAAGCCGAAAAACGAGCATGCCCATTCTCAATATATGGGTATTTTCAGCTATCTGACCGGGTTCGGCGGGCGAGACATGGCGGTGGACCTCGGAACTGCCAACACGCTCGTGTACGTGCGCGGGCGCGGCATCGTGCTGAGCGAGCCCAGCGTGGTGGCGATCGACTCGCGCACCGGCGAGGTGCACGCGGTGGGGATCGAGGCCAAGCGCATGCTCGGGCGCACGCCCGGCACGATCCAGGCGATCCGGCCCCTGAAGGACGGCGTGATCGCCGACTTCGACGTGACCGAGGAGATGCTGCGCCACTTCATCCAGAAGGTCCACCAGAACCGCTGGGCGCACCCGCGCGTGGTGGTGTGCGTGCCCTCGGGCGTCACGGGCGTGGAGAAGCGCGCCGTGGAGGAGGCCTGCCTCTCGGCGGGCGCGCGCACGGCGTATCTGATCGAGGAGCCGATGGCGGCGGCGATCGGCGCTGGGCTGCCGGTGGGCGAGCCCACGGGCTCGATGGTGGTGGACATCGGCGGGGGCACCTCCGAGGTGGCCGTCATCTCGCTCGGCGGGATCGTGGTGTCGCAGTCGATCCGCGTGGGCGGGGACGAGCTCGACGAGGCGATCATCAACTACGCCAAGAAGGAGTACAAGCTCCTGATCGGCCAGCAGACCGCGGAGGAGCTGAAGCTCGAGATCGGCTCGGCGCACCCGATGGAGGAGGAGTTGCAGGCCGAGATCCGCGGCCGCGACATGGTCTCGGGGCTGCCCAAGACGGTGGTGCTCACCAGCGAGGAGATCCGCCAGGCGCTCGAGGAACCGCTCTCGCAGATCGTGGACGCCGTCAAGGAGACGCTCGATCGCACGCCGCCGGAGCTGGCCTCGGACATCATGGACCGGGGGATCATGCTGGCGGGCGGGGGATCGCTGCTGCAGGGCCTGGACGAGCGCCTGCGCGAGGAGACGCAGATGCCCGCGCACCTGGCCGAATCGCCGCTCACGTGCGTGGCCGTGGGCAGCGGCCGCTCGCTGGAGGAGTTCGAGACGATCCACCGCGCCAATCGCAACTCGCGCAACCGGCGGCGGCGATGAGGCGCGGGTGGGTGCAACCGGCGGCGGCGATGACCGGGGGAGCGCCCTCACGCTGCCGCGCAGGCGCGCCATCGCGCCTATCGTGAGCGTACTCTTTCCCCCCGAGCCCCTGGAAGGTCGCCACCTGTGTATGACAAGACGGTCAGGCGACGGCGCGCCGTGCTGGTGGCGCTCGTCGCGCTTTCGCTGATACTGCTCACCGCCTACTTCAGAGAGGCCCCCGTCGGGGGCCTGCACTCGCTGCAGCGCGGCTTTCTGACGGTCGTCTCGCCGATCCAGGACGGCGCCAACAAGGCGCTCAAGCCGGTGCGCGACCTGTTCGGGTGGTTCGGCGACACGCTGCACGCCAAGAGCCAGCGCGATCAGCTGCGCAGGCAGGTCGATCGCCTGCAGCGGCAGTTGATCGCCCGGCAGTCCAACGAACGCTCCTATCAGGAACTGCTGAAGCTGTTCAAGCTGGACAACCAGATCGGCGCCGCCAGCTACACCCCCGTGACGGGTACGGTGATATTCAAGTCGCCCAACCTCTGGTATTCGACGGTCATCATCGACGTCGGCAGCGGGCGCGGGGTGCGCATCAACGACCCCGTCGTCAATGGCGAAGGGCTGGTGGGCAAGGTCACGCAGGTGGCATCCGACAGCGCCCGCGTGAGCCTGATCACCGACAGCGAAGTGGGCATCAGCGCGATGGTCAGCTCAAGCGGGGTGACCGGCATCGTGCAGCCCAAGGTCGGCGACCCCAACGATCTGCTCCTGGGGTACCTGCCCGCCAACTCCACGGTCAATCCCGGCGACTACGTGGTCACCTCCGGGACGGTGGCCGCCGAAGGGGAATCGCTGTTCCCGCGCGGCATCCCCATCGGCCAGGTCAGCTCGACCGAAGAAAACAGCCCGTACGAGGCCGTCAACGTGCACCCTCTGGCCAACCTGCACAACCTCGACGTGGTGCAGGTCCTGACGAGGGTGAGTCGTGCGTGATGGGCACGGGCGTCTCAGCATCCCTCGTGCTGCGCATCGCGGCGCTGGCCGTGGCCCTGGTGTTCGTGCAGATCGGCGTGATCTCCGAGGTGCCGGTGTTCGGAGTGACCATCGACGTATCGCCCCTGCTGGTGGCGTTCGTGGGCCTGTTGTGCGGCTCCACGCTGGGGGCGCTGACGGGATTCGCGGTGGGCCTGCTGGTCGATCTGATGCTGGTGCAGACCCTGGGGGTGACATCGCTCGTGTTCACCGTCATCGGCTACTGGGCGGGCAGGCTGCGCGAACTGCGCGACCCGCAGGCGGCCATCGCTCCGCTGCTCGTCGGCGCGGGCGCGGCCACCACGGCGCTGGTGGGCTACTCGGTGATCGAGTTCCTGCTCGGCGTGGACGCGCCGGTGAGCCTGGATCTGCTGCGCCAGATCGTGCTGGGGATCGTGGTTGACACGGTCCTGGCGCTGCCGATGTGGCTGCTGGTGCGCCGGGTGCTCGACCCCAGCCTGCCCGAGGACCCGCGCCGCCGCCGGCGCCGCGCGTACACCACCGGTGGTCTGAGCCCGCTCTCGCGCGCATGAGCACGATCGAGCGCCTGCGCCCTTCCGAGCCGCCGCGCACGCACGTGCCGCCGCAGCTGGCCCTGCGCGTGGCGGTGCTGGGCGGGATCGCCCTGGTCATGTTCGCCATCATCTTCTTTCGCCTCTGGTACCTGCAGGTGCTGAGCGGCGAACAGTACGTGCACCAGGCCAACGTCAACCGTCTGCGTCCGATCTCGATCCCCGCGCCGCGCGGGCAGATCTTCGACAGCGAAGGGCAGGCGATCGTGACCTCGAGGACGACCAACGCGGTGCAGGTGACGCCCTCCGCGCTGCCCCCGCGCGGCGCGCCGCGGCGCGAGCTCTACCGGCGCCTGGGCCGGCTGCTGAGGATGAGCCCCCGCTACATACAGGCGCTGGTCGCCAAGAGCCGCAACGCCCTGCCGTATGCGCCCGTGACGATCAAGACCGACGCGGGTCCGGGGGTGCTGACGGTGCTGGCCGAGCGCCAGAACGACTTCCCCGGGGTCTCCCAGCAGCCGGTGTCGATCCGCGCCTACCCGTTCGGGGAAATGGCGGCGCACGTGCTGGGCCACGTGGACCAGATCTCCGAAGAAGAGCTGAAGCTGCCTGCCTTCCGCGGCGTCAGCCAGGGCACGGTCGTGGGTCAGGAAGGGGTGGAGTTCTACTACGACCGCTATCTGCGCGGGCGGCCGGGGGCGCAGTGGGTGGAGGTCAACGCCAACAACGAAGCGGTGCCGGCGCGGCTGCAGGCGACCCCGCCCACGGCCGGCTACAGCCTCAAGCTGACGCTCGACCTGGGCCTGCAGCGCGAGGGCGAACGGGCGCTGAAGCAGGGCATCGAACTGGCCAACGCCAACGGCAATCCCGCGATCGCGGGCGCCTTCACGGCGCTGGATCCGCGCAACGGACGGGTGCTGGCGATGGGCTCCACGCCGAGCTTCGACCCCAACAAGTTCGCCCATCCCCTGACCGAAGGCGAATACGAAGCGCTGGTGGGCGAAAGCCATCATCACCCGATCCCCTCGGTGCCCGCGCCGCTTGAGAATCGCGCCGTCAGCGGCGGCTACCCCACGGGCTCCACGTTCAAGCCCATCACCGCGATGGCCACGCTGGAAGCGGGGGTGCTCGATCCCAACGCCGCGCTGGGCGCGGGGCAGTGCATCCACGTGTCCACCGAGCAGTTCTGCAACGCCGGCCACGCCGACTACGGCGCGCTGGATCTGGTCAACGCGCTGCGCGTCTCATCGGACACCTACTTCTTCGAAGTGGGGGAGATGGCCAACAGCCACGGCAGGATCATCCAGGAAAAGGCCCACGAGCTGGGGATCGGCGAGAAGACCGGCATCGACCTGCCCGAAGAGCTGACGGGCACCGTCCCCGACCGCGAATGGCGCGCGCGCGTGGCGGCGCAGGAGCGCGCATGCGAGCATCGCAGGCACGTCGAAAGCTGCGGCATCTCCGACGGGCGGCCGTGGAGCGTGGGCGACGACATGCACCTCGCGGTGGGTCAGGGCGACCTGCTCACGTCTCCATTGCAGATGGCGGTGGCCTACTCGACGCTCGCCAACGCCTTCATGCACGGCGGCGAAGGCGTCGTGGTGAGGCCCCATCTGGGCCTTGAGATCGACGACGCCCAGGGCGGGCTGGTGCGGACCCTGAGCGCTCCGCCGCGGCGCCGTGTGCACCTGAGCTTCGCCGATCTGAGCCTGGTGATGGAAGGCATCCACGACGCCACCAGCATGGCCGGCGGCACCTCGGCCGACGTGTGGGCGGGCTGGGATCAGGCGGCGCTCCCGGTGTATGGCAAGACGGGCACCGCCGAACGCCCCAATCAGGCCGACCAGTCGTGGTACATGTGCTACATCGCCGACCGCTCGCGGCCGATCGTGATCGCTGTGACGATCGAGAAGGGCGGCTTCGGCGACCAGGCCGCCGCGCCGGCGGCGCGGTTGATGGCCTCGGAGTACTACGGCCAGGCCAAGAAGCTCGTCCACGGCGGCAACAGGAGCTTCTGAGACGATGCCGCCGCGTGAGACGATGCCGCCGCGCACGATCGCCGCCAACCGCGAACCGGCGCCCCGCGACGACGCCAGTGGGGGTCGGCTGTGCCGCTGAGCCCGATCCAGGCCCCCCAGGAAGCTCCCGTGGCGCCCGCGCGCCCGTGGCGCATGCCGCTGGACCCGTTGCTGACCCTCGCGGTGCTGGGCCTGGCGGTCTGCTCGCTTGTGACCCTCAGCTCGGCCACGCGCAACATCGTGCCCGGCCAGCCGCGCTACTACGTGGACCGCCAGCTGGTCTATCTCGTGGTGGGGACGCTGTTCATGGTCGCCCTCTCGCGCCTGGACTACGCTCACCTGCGCCAGTTCAAGCGCGCGATCTACGCGGCGCTGATGCTCTCGATCCTGGCGGTGCTCGCGGCCGGGCACACCGCGAACGGCTCGCAGCGCGCGATCGCCCTGCCCTTCTTCTCCTTCCAGGCATCCGAGCTCGGCAAGGTGCTGCTGACGGTGGCGCTGGCCGCGCTGGTGGTGGATCGCCTGCGGCAGCTGCGCGAGCGCGAGACCACCGCGCGGGTGATGGTGGCGGCGCTGGTGCCGGCGATGTTCGTGATCCTCCAGCCCGACCTGGGCTCGGGCATGGTCTACGTGGTGATCGCCTTCACGCTGCTGTTCGTGGCGGGCACCCCCTGGCGGCAGCTGAGCGGCCTGTTGGCGCTGGGCGCGGCGTCGGTCGCGCTGGTGCTGGCGGGGGCGCCGGCGCTGGGCGTGCACGTGCTCAAGCCCTATCAGGTGGAGCGCCTGACGGCCTTCCTGCACCCCACCACCAACCCCCAGAAAGAAGGCTACCAGCAGGAGGAGGCGAAGATAGCGATCGGCTCCGGTCAGAAGACCGGCCGGGGCGCAGGTGCCACCCAGGTCCCCCTTGGATACGTGCCCGAGAGCCACACAGACTTCGTCTTTGCCGCCGTGGGCGAGCAGTACGGGTTCGTGGGCGCGGCTCTCGTCCTCTCCCTGTACGCGCTCCTGATCTGGCGGGCGCTGCGGATCCTGACGATGTCCAAGGACCTGTTCGGCTCGCTGGTCGCGGGGGGCGTCGCCGCTATGCTGATGTTTCAGGTGTTCGTCAACGTGGGCATGGCCATCGGCATAATGCCCATCACCGGCGTCACGCTGCCGCTCATGAGCTATGGCGGCTCGTCGGTCATCACCACTCTTCTGGCCGTGGGTCTGCTGCAATCGATCTACGTCCAGGCACGCGCCTCGGAAGCGCTCAAGGGCCGCGTGCCACTTCACTAGACAATGTTCAAGAGACTGGAAAAAATTGAAAAAGCAAGTTCTCGTCAGCGTCGACCGCGCGGAGACGCGCGTCGCGCTGCTGGAGGCCGCCGGCAAGCCCGCCGCCTCCTCAACCACCTCCCGCCGTCGCGCGGGCAGCGGCGCCCGGCCGGGCGCCGGCTATCGCATCGCCGAGCTGTATCTGGAGCGCCGCGGCGCGCGCTCGATCGTGGGGAACATCTACAAGGGCAAGGTCGACAACGTCCTGCCCGGCCTGGAGGCCGCCTTCGTCGACATCGGGCTGGAGAAGAACGGCTTCCTGCACGTCGATGAGATCGTGCTCCCCGGCGTGGAGGCGCCCAAGCGCGGGCGCAGCGGCGGGCGCAAGATCTCAGAGCTCCTGAAGCCCAACCAGGAGGTCGTGGTGCAGGTCGTCAAGGACCCCCTGAAGACGAAGGGAGCGCGCCTGTCGATGGAGCTGACGATCGCCGGGCGCTACATGGTCTACGCCCCCTCGGGCGAGGGCCTGGGCGTCTCGCGGCGGTTGGAGGACCGCGAGCGCGAGCGCCTGCGCAAGGAGACCGCCAAGCTCGACCTCGGCTCAGGCGGGGCGATCGTGCGCACCGCGGCGCACGGCGCCAAGCGCGCGGACTTCGAGCGCGAGCTGCTGTATCTGCACAAGCTGTATGACGTGCTGCTGGGGCGCGTGGAGGAGACGCAGGCGCCGGGAATGGTCTTCCAGGAGGCCGATCTGTCGGTGCGCGTCGTGCGCGACATCTTCAGCGAGCACTTCGAGCGGGCGATCGTCGACGACGAGCTCCAGCATCGGCGCCTGGTGTCCTTCTTCTCGCGCACCGCCCCCGAGCTGGTCGAGCGCGTGGAGCTGTGGCAGGAGCCGACGCCGCTGTTCGAGGCCTACGGCGTCGAGCAGGCGATCGAAGGCGTGCTCTCGCGCCGCGTGGACCTGCCCAGCGGCGGCTATCTGATGATCGACTACGCCGAGGCGCTCACCGTGATCGACGTCAACAGCGGCAGCTTCATCGGCCGCGGCAAGGGCGCCGCGCTGGAGGACACGATCACCAAGACCAATCTGGAGGCGGCGGAGGAGGTCGTCAACCAGCTGCGCCTGCGCGACATCGGCGGCATCATCGTGATCGACTTCATCGACATGGCCCGCGCGCGCAACCGCGACGCGGTGATGAAGACGCTGCGCAAGGCGCTGGACGAAGATCGCACGAAGACCTTCACGGCCGAGATCTCGCGGCTGGGCCTGGTGGAGATGACGCGCCAGAACGTCACCGAGGGCGTGCGCGAGATCATGAGCCGCCCCTGCCCCACCTGCGAGGGCGAGGGCGTGATCCGCTCCGAGGAGACGATCGCCATCGACTTCGAGCGCCGGCTGCGCGACATCGCCGCGGAGAGCACCGAGGCGCAGGCCTTCCTGGTGCAGATCAACCCGCGCGTGACCGCGCAGTTCACCGGCCAGAGCTCGCGCGCGCTGCACGCGCTGGAGGCCCACACGGGCAAGTCCTTCCACTTCGAGGGCTCCGAAGGGCTCGCCCTGGATCACTTCGCGATCACCTTCCAGGGCACGCGCGAGCAGGTCGAGGAGCGCGCGCTGCCCTTCCACGAGGGTGACGAGGTGCTGGTCGACATCGTCGAGCCGCACATGTATGACGTCGATGACGCGGTGGCCAAGATCGACGGCTACATCATCTCGATCTCCAGCGCCGCCGTGTGCGTGGGCGAGAAAAGGATGGTCCGCATCGAGCAGGTCGGCCGCACCGCCGCCACCGCGCTGCTGCTGGACGAGAACGGCGAGGTGGTGCGCCCCGCGCCAAGGTCGGCGACCCCCGCGAAGCGCCGCGTACGCAAGCCGCGGGCCAAGGCGCCGGCCAAGCCCAAGGCGCAGGCGCAGGAGCCCGAGCCGGTCGCGGCTGCCGTGGCCCTCGCCGAGCCCGAGGAGTCTCTCGCGGCCAAGGCCGCTGAGGATGGCCTATCATCCAAGCCCCGGCGTCGTGGCCGCAGAGGCGGGCGACGCCGTTCGGCTGCCAAGGCAGAGGCGCAGTCCGGCAACACGGAGTAGACCGACACCATGTATGCGATCGTCAAGACAGGCGGCAAGCAGTACCGCGTCGAGCGAGGCCAGCGCCTGCTCGTCGAGCGCCTGCCCGCCGAGGAGGGCGCGAGCGTGGCGCTGCAGCCGATCATGTATCGCTCCGAGGAGACGGTGTTCGACGCCGCTGGCCTGAAGCAGGTCAAGGTCAGCGCCAAGGTGATCGCGCACGAGCGCGGCGAGAAGCTGCGGGTCGTCAAGTTCAAGCCCAAGCGCGGCTACAAGCGCCGCACCGGCCACCGCCAGGAGCTGACCCGCATCGAGGTCACCGACATCTCGATGGGCGCCGCCGCCAAGCCTGCCGCGGCGAAGCCAGCCGCCAAGCCCGCCGCGGCGCGACGCCGTCCTGCCGCCAAGAAGGAGGACGCAGATGGCGCATAAGAAGGGACTCGGCTCCAGCCGCAACGGCCGCGACTCAAATGCCCAGCGCCTGGGCGTGAAGACCTTCGCCGGCCAGGCCGTCACGGGCGGCGAGATCATCGTGCGCCAGCGCGGCACCCGCTTCAAGCCCGGGCCCGGCGTGGGCATCGGCAAGGACGACACGCTCTACGCCCGCGCCGCGGGCACGGTCGTGTTCACCACCGGCCGCAGGGGCCGCGTGGTCAGCGTCGAGAGCCAGTAGAGAGGCCGCGCTCCGCCTGCGCCGATGGCGGGGCGTGTCACGATCACCCCATGCTGCACGACCGCGCGCGCATCCACGTCCAGGCCGGGGCCGGGGGGGACGGCTCCGCCGGCTTTCGCCGCGAGGCGCACGTGCCGCGCGGGGGGCCCGACGGGGGCGACGGGGGGCGCGGGGGCGATGTGGTGCTCGTCTGCGACGACTCGCTGCGCGACCTCCAGGGCTTCACGCGCAAGGCCCACCACCGCGCGCAGCGCGGCGGCAACGGTGAAGGGGCGCTGCGCCACGGGGCCGACGGGCCTGCGCTGGAGATCAGGGTGCCGCCGGGCACGCAGGCGTTTGGGGAGGGGGAGGGGTTTGCGTTGGGGCAGGGGGAGGGGTTTGCGTTGGGGGAGAGGGAGGGGTTTGGGAAGGGGAAGGGGAAGGGGCCGGCGGACGGGATGACGGCGGCGGATGCAGGCAAGGATGACCTGATAGGGCGGCGCTGGGAGCTCTTGCGCGACGGCCAGCGCGCGGTGATCGCGCACGGGGGCTCAGGTGGGCGGGGAAACAAGCGCTTCGCCACCGCCACCCGCCAGGCGCCACGTTTCGCGGAGCGGGGATTGCCGGGCGAGGAGGGGTGGCTGCAGCTGCGCCTGAAGCTGCTCGCGGACGTCGGCCTCGTGGGGCTGCCCAACGCGGGCAAGTCCTCGCTGCTCGCTCGCCTCACGCGCGCCGCGCCGAAGGTCGCCGGCTACCCCTTCACGACGCTGGAGCCCAACCTCGGGGTGCTCGAAGGCGACGAACGGCAGCTGGTGCTCGCCGACATCCCCGGCCTGATCGAGGGCGCCAGCCACGGAGCGGGACTCGGCCACGAGTTCCTGGCGCACGTCGAGCGCACGCGCCTGCTCGTGCACGTGCTCGACCTCGCCCCGGAGCTGTCCGGAGAAGATGACGCCGATCCCCTCGCCAATCACGCGACGATCGAGCGGGAGCTGGCCGCGCACGACCCGCGCCTCGCGTCGCTTCCTCGGGTCCTGGCGCTCTCCAAGGCCGACCTCGTGCCGCCGGAGCGGATTCAGGAGGCAGTCGCGCAGTGGTCGGACCGCCTCGGGGCGGGCGGGGCCCGGATCCCCGTGATCGCCACCTCAGCGGCCACTGGCCTGGGCCTCCAGGAGCTGGCCGGCGAGCTGCTGCGTCTCGTGCCTGCGTCGGTCACGGCACGGGAGGACACCAGCGCCGAAGAGGCTCCCGGCTCAGGGCTCGCTCCCGAAGCCGGCTCCGCCCTCGCCGAGCACATGGTCTACCGCCCCGCCGCCAAGGACGGCTTCTCCGTCGAGCGGACCGGTCCCGGCACGTTCGCGGTGCGCGGCCGGGGCGTGGAGCGCCTGCTGCAGCGCTTCGACGTCGACAACGAAGACGCGATGGCCTACGTCGAGGCCCGCCTGCGCCGCCTCGGGGTCATCCAGGCGCTCCAGGCCAAGGGCTTTCAGCCGGGCGATGACATCGAGATCGCCGGCACGGTGCTGGAGCTCGATCCGTCGGGGCAGCTGCCGCCTAGCGGTCAGTGACGGTGCAGGAGGCGGCCGAATCTGGCACGCATCCGCGCGTAAAAACGATCCCAGTCGCTGGGTCGCGCGAGGGTTGAGTGCGCCGCCGTAGGCGCTCATCGGCGGTCTCCGGGTTGCGAAAGCACGCGCGGGAGGCTACTCACGGCCTGGGACCCCTGGGCGAGATCGGCTCTACAGAGCGGGATTTGGGGGTTCGGGGGGCGTTGGTCCTGGGATTCGGGGGAGCCGCCCAGAGGATCTTTTGCGCATAGGGGTTGACGCGGGTCCTGATTTGTGTCTATGATGGGCAATGTCCGGTTGGCTCTTAGGACCACCGGGTGTTTTGCAGACATAGGATCGGGTTTGGGTCTGGCCCCTGCGGCCGGCTGTGATTCGTTGGCAGGGTTTCTCGGGAGAGGGACGTGATTTCGAGCTTTGAGGGAGTTGGTGTTCGCGTGAGTCGGGTTTGGGCATACGTGGCGAGGGTCT
>CAZOQI010000004.1:0-12233 GCA_964582105.1 uncultured Solirubrobacteraceae bacterium | reverse complement strand
CGGCCGTGCGCCACCCCCGGCCCGATCACGATCAGGGGCACGTGGATGTCGGTGTCGAAGGCCGTCTGCTTGCCGGGCATGAGGCGGTGCTCGCCCATGTGCAGGCCGTTGTCGGAGCTGAAGATGAGATAGGTGCTGTTGGAGAGGCCCCGCGCGGCGAGGCGGGCCTCGACGAGGGCGATGAGGTTGTCCACGGCCTGCACGGCCTGCGCGCGCAGGCGGAACTGCTGGTCGATCTGTTCGATCTGCTGCGCTTCCAAGGGCGCATAGGGGCTCAGCCAGGCGGGAGCGCCCGTCGTGGCAGCGTCGAAGGCCGGGGTGCGCGGAGCCATGAGGCCCGGGAAGCCCCCTTCGTCGCGCGGCGCGGGCGTGTAGGGCGCGTGCGGCGCGAAGGTGGCGAGCTCCAGCAGGAAGGGCCGGCGCGCGGCGGCGGCGCGGTCGATGAAGCCGAGGCCCTTGCGCGCGAGCACGTCGGTGAGGTATTCGCCGGGCTGGGAGCCGTAAGGCGTGGGATGCCCGTCTTCATTGAGCGTATAGCCGTACTCGGGGTAGCCGTTGCCGGCGACGTCCCATTCGCTCCAGCCCGGGGGCACGTAGGAGGCGGGCACGCCTTCGCCCCCGTTGGGGAGGTAGCCGTTGAGGTACTTGCCCATCATCCCCGTCATGTAGCCCCTGCGCGCGAGCGCGAGCGCGAAGGTCTGCCGTTCCTCGCCCAGTTCGTGGAAGCGGGGAAAGCCGCCATAGGGAGGGCTGTTGGAGGCGATGTGGGTGTTGTGCGGGAAGCGCCCGGTGAAGATCGAGGCGCGCGAGGGGCAGCAGAGGGAGTCGGTGACGAAGTAGTTGGCGAAGGTCTCCCCGTGGCGCTGCATGGCGAGCACGTGTGGCATGTACGGGACGAGGTTCCACGCCAGATCGTCGGTGAGCACGAAGACGATGTTGGGAGGGGAGGGGTTGGGCCGCGTCCTGGCAAGAGCAGGCGCGGTTGGGATCCTGCGGACCCCGCGGGGGGGAGCGGTGAGAGTGAGCGTCCGCTGCTCGGCCGCGCTGTTGGCGCTGGAGCCGGAGGAGCCGCAGCCGCAGAGCAGCAGCAGCGAGGCGCAGAGCAGCAGGGAGCCGCAGAGCCGCAACGAGCCGGGTCGCAGGGAGCCGCAGAGCCGCGGGGAGCCGCAGAGCCGCAGCAGCCGGGCGAGGGTGCCGGCAGGCGCCGCGCGAGTGCTGTTACATGAAGATGGCACCTCGGCGCAGGTTAGGGCGTGGCAGCTCGAAGGGCGCCGCGCGGCAACATCGGACCCCCTTGTGGGGTCCTCTTAAAACTCAGGAGGGAGACGCGAGACGATGGACTTCAAGCCAAGTGCGCGCTGCGAGGAGTATGGGCAGCGACTGCAGACGTTCATGGACGAGCAGGTGCACCCCGCGGAGGCGGTCTACGAGCGCCAGCTGAAGGAGTCCGGCGACCCCCACCACCAGCCGGCGGTGATGGAGGAGCTGAAGGCGCGCGCGCGCGAGGCGGGGCTGTGGAACATGTTCCTGCCCGATGCGGCGCACGGGGCGGGGCTCTCCAACAGCGACTACGCGCCGCTGGCGGAGATGTTGGGGCGCAGCCACATCGCCTCGGAGGCGTGCAACTGCTCGGCGCCGGATACGGGCAACATGGAGGTGCTGCACCAGTTCGCCTCCGAGGAGCAGAAGGAGCGCTGGCTTATACCTCTACTTGAGGGTGAGATAAGGTCGAGCTTTGCGATGACGGAGCCGGATGTGGCCTCATCGGATGCGACGAACATCGCCCTGCGCATCGAGCGCGAGGGCGATGAGTACGTCCTGAACGGGCGCAAGTGGTGGACCTCGGGAGCGCTGCACCCGCACTGCCGGATCATGATCGTGATGGGCAAGACGGGGCAGGACGGGCCTCGGCACAAGCAGCAGAGCATGATCCTGGTGCCGCTGGAGACCCCGGGCGTGAGGATCCTGAGGAGCCTGCCGGTGTTCGGCTACGAGGACCAGGAGGGCCACGCGGAAGTCGACTTCGCGGACGTGCGCGTGCCGGCGACCAATCTGATCGCGGGCGAGGGCGATGGCTTCATGATCGCGCAGGCGCGTCTGGGGCCGGGGCGGATACACCACTGCATGCGCTCGCTGGGCGCGGCCGAGAGGGCGCTGGAGGCGATGTGCCGGCGGGCGGTGGCGCGCGTGACCTTCGGGCAGCCGGTGGCGATGCGGGCGAACATCCAGGACTGGATCGCCGAGGCGCGCATCGAGATCGAGATGGCGCGGCTGTTGACGTTGAAGGCCGCATGGCTGATGGACACCGTGGGCAACCGCCAGGCGCGCATGGAGATAAGCGCGATCAAGGTGGCGGCGCCCAATGTGGCCTTGAAGGTGATCGATCGCGCCATACAGGTGCACGGCGGCGGGGGCGTGAGCGACGATTTCACGCTGGCCTGGGCCTACGCGCACCTGCGCACGTTGCGACTGGCGGATGGGCCCGATGAGGTGCACAAGCTGTCGATCGCGCGGCGCGAGCTGGCGCCGTATCTCACGGATTCCGCCGGCGCCTCGTTATAGAGTTGTGCCGATGTTGAAGAGCCCCGCAAAGATCAGGGTGCGCTGGATGCTCGCGGGCGTCGTCGTCGCGCTGATCCTCGCGCTGGGCATCAATGCGCTGGTCGTCTCCGCGGAAACCAAGCCCGCGCGCGCCGATGTCGGCCGGCTCGTGAGGCTGCCCGGCGGCGATGCGCTGCAGGTGCGCGAAGACGGCCCCGCGGGCGCCCCCACGATGGTGCTGCTGCACGGCTTCGATGGCTCGCTGCGCTGGTGGGACAATCTCGTGCCGCTGCTGACGGCCGCCCGTTACCACGTGGTGCGCTTCGATCTGCTCGGCCACGGCGGCTCATCCAAGCCCGCGGGGGGCTACTCGATGGAGCATCAGGCGCAGCTGGTGGACGAAGCGCTGCACCAGCTGGGCGTGCGGCGGGCGCTGATCGTGGGCCACTCGATGGGCGGCCTCGTGGCCACCGCGCTGGCCACGCGCGACCGTGCGCTGGCGGCGGGCGTGGTGTTGGTGGATGCGCCCCCGACGAGCGGCGCGGGCAAGCTGCCCTTCACCGCGCAGCTGGGGTTCGTGCCCGTGCTGGGGCAGGCGCTGCGCTCGGCGTTCATCACCAATGGCGAGGTGCAGAGCGCTCTGGGGAGCGCCTTCGCCCCCGGCTACCCGGTGCCCCACCAGTTCGTGAGCGATTTCTGGCGGATGACCTACACCTCCTATACGCAGTCACACCGCGAAGACAATGCCTACCAGGAACACGAGCCGCTGGCCGCGCGGCTGACGGCCTTGGGCCTGCCGGTGCTGGGGATCTACGGCCCCCGCGACGCGATCGTCTCCCCCACCGCGATGCGCGAGGACTACGCGAGCGTGCCCGGCGCGCAGGTGGTGGCGATCCCCGGCGCGGGCCACTCGCCGATGGTGGAGAAGCCGTATGCGACGGCGCGCGCGCTGCTGCCGTTTGCCGCCGCGACGCTGCACGGCTGAGCGCGACGCCCTTCCTCCGCCACCCCACCGGCGGCGCACATCCGAACGCAGAAGCTCCCCTCACAGCCCCACCCCGTGTGGTCAGGGGATCGCCGGGGGGCGCGCGAGCAGCGCGTGGACCTCCTCGTCGGAGACCTGGCCGAAGTCCTCGTACCACATGCCGATGGCCCACAAAGGCTGCGGTTCGAGCAGGCACACCACCGCGTCGGCCTCCGCGCGCAGCGCCTGGACGGTGGCGGGAGCGCCCACCGGCACGGCCAAAACCACGCGCCGGGCGCCCTGGTCGCGCACGGCGCGCAGGGCCGCATGGGCGGTGCCGCCGGTCGCCAGGCCGTCGTCCACCACTACCACCGTTCTGTCGCGCAGGACGATCGGCGGGTGCTCGCCGCGATAGCGACGCACGCCCTCGGCCACCTCGCGCGCGGCCTGCGCAGTGGCGTGCCGCAGCGCGTGCTCGTCGATCGAAAGGCTGCGAATGGTCTCTTCGCTCAGCACCGCGAGGCCGCCCTCGGCGACCGCGCCGACGCCCAGCTCGGGGTTGCCGGGCGCTCCGATCTTGCGCGCCACGAGCACATCCAGCGGAGCGCTCAGCGCAGCGGCGATCTCATACGCGACGGGGACCCCGCCGCGCGGCAGGCCAAGCACCACGGGCCGCTCGGCGGCCAGCCCGCGCAGGCGCTGCGCCAGCTCCCTCCCCGCCTGGCGCCGGTCGGCGAAGGCCCGGCCCGGTGGGTCCTCAGGCCGCCTATCCATCCTCGCCTAGGCAGTGGCGGAGACGATCCACGTCGAGGCCGGGGCGCGGATGAAGCCGTCGGAGGCCTCGAACTCGCCGAGACCCGTGCGCAGCGCGTCGCGCACCTCCCCGTGCAGGTGCGCCGCACGGTCACCGGCCAGGCGCAGGATCTCGCCGGCTGGACCGATGGCCATGACCATGTCGATCGCCTCCTCGACATCGCGGCCGATCGCGATCGGGTGGTCGCAGCGGCGCAGCGCGACATCCTGGAAGCCCGCGTTCAGGAGCACCTCGCTGGTGGTGTCGGCGTCGGCCATCGAGAAGGGGCCGGGGCCGCAGGTGGGCTCGTCGTACTCCTGCGGGCGGGCGACGATCCCCTCGACGATGGTCTGTGCGCGATACAGCCAGTCGTTGTCGATGCGCCTGCGCCACACGACCATCACGAGCCGGCCCCCCGGTGTGAGCGCGCGGCGCACGTTGCGCAGCGCGGCCACGGGGTTGGCGAAGAACATCGTGCCGAAGCGCGAGAACGCCAGGTCGTAGGGCCCGCCCAGCTCGGCGGCCTGCACGTCGGCCACCGCAAAGCTGACGTTCCCGAGATCGGCCTCGCCGGCCTCGCGGCGGGCGGTGTCGATGAAGTTGGCGGCGGCGTCCACGCCCACCGCCTCGCCGCCTGAGCCCACCAGCTGCGCAATGCGCTGCGTGGTGTCGCCGAAGCCGCAGCCCAGATCGAGCACCCGCTGCCCTGCCCGCGGCGGGTACAGCTCCAGCGCCGCCTCGCCGTGCGCGCCCAGGCCCGTGGTGACGAGCTCGCGGAAGCGCACGAAGCGGTCGTACAGCGGCCCATCCCACGCCTGGATCGCCTCGGCGTTGGCCTCGATCGGCGCCTCGCTGCGCACGCTCTGCGCTGCTGCTGCCATCCCTGCCGACTATACCGCGACGGAGAAGCGCACCCGCGCGCGCTGGAAGCGCTCCAGAGAGCCCGTGCCGAGCGCGGCGGCCGGCGTGAGGCAGCCCGCGCGCCTGGGAGTGAGATCCGCAGAGGCCAACAGGAGCCCCGCCTCGCCCAGCATTCTGGCGGTCGCCAGGTAGCCCGGGTGCCCCTCGGCCGCGACCTCGACGGCGATCTCGTGACCACCGCTGGTGCGAGCCGCGACGGACATGCGCCAGGTCCAGCTCTCCAGACGATCCGCGGCGGGGCCGAAGCCGGAGCCGGGGAGGATGGAGCCCAGCGTTCTGGCCAAGCGCCGGCGCAGCGATGGCTGCGCGCGGGCGAGCGCGGCGAAGCCCGCCTGCATCCCGGCGAGCGCACCGGCAGCGGCATAGCGCAGCGGCAGCGAGGGGGCGCTGCCCGCGAGGACCATGCCCTCGCGGTAGCGAAATGGCTCGGAGCGCGCGCCGTTTTCGCTTGCGAGCAGCGCAGCGGTGCGCTGGATGACGGCGGGGTTGATGAAGGCCGCGGGGGCCATCGGCGCGATCACCGCGCCCTGGGGGCCCGAGCGGGGAGCCACCGAGATGGGGCTGACACGGCGGATCTCCGCCGCCGCGATCGGATCGGTGACGAGCGCCGCCGGGTCGATGCCGAGCGAGGGGTCCTCGCCGCCCATCACCGCGAGCAGGCTCTGGAGGGTCCCGCCGGAGATGGTGTCCGAGAGGCGGGGCAGGCCGGGCGGAGGCCGCATGCTCACCAGCAGCTCGGCATCGGCAAGACCCTCGCCCCAGCGCTCGCGCGCGGTCTCGGCGGCGAGCAGCACCGCGAGGTCGGGAGGCAGGCACTCGAAGCCGCACACCTGCACGAGCTTGACCTGTGCCTCCGCGGCGCGCGCGTGGAAGGCGTCGATGACGCGCCGCACGAAGGGAATCTCCCCCGTGAGGTCGGCGTAGTGCGCGCCGCCCGCCACGCAGGCCTCGATCACCGGCCACCCATACAGCGTGTAGGGGCCCACGAGGTTGAGCACCACGCGCGTGCGGGAGGCCATCTCCAGCAGCGAATCGGGGTCGCCGATGTCGGCGGCGATCGTCTGCGCCCCGCTGACGCCGACCTCCTCCAGCACCCGCTTGAGCTTCGCGGCGTCGCGCCCCGCCGCGGCCCACCGCGCCCCCGTCTCGGCGGAACGCTCCGCCAGATACGCCGCGACCTGACGCCCGGTGACGCCCGTGGCCCCGAAGACGACGACATCGAGGTCTCGCTCGCCCACGCCCGCTGACGATACCGCAATGAAGCGCAGCCAACTTCGTGTGCCGGAGGCGAGCTCGCGGCCGGCTGCCTCAACGGCGGCGATCCGCCGGAAGGAAGGAAACGAGCAGCGTGGAGTCCCAGTAGGCAGATGGGAAACCCTCTGCAGGATCGCTCCCGGCTTTTTCTCCGTGGGATCGCTCCCGGCTTTTCGCAAATGCCCTGACCGAAGGAGTCCCGATGCGCTCATCCGCGAAATCCCTCGTCCCGACCCTCGTCCTGACCCTCCTCCTGGCGCTGGCCGCGTCGCTCACGCTGGCCGCGTGCGGAAGCAGCTCCAGCAACTCGGGCTCCTCCTCGCAGGCGAGCAGCGTGCCGGCCGGCACGAGCTCCTCCTCAGGCGGGGAAGGCGTCGTGGTCGTGAAGAGCGCCTCGAATGCAACGCTGGGCACGACGGTGCTCGTGGATGCCCAGGGCATGACCCTCTATCGCCTCAGCGCCGAGCAGAACGGAAAGCTCATCTGCACAAGCTCCGCCTGCCTGCAGGTGTGGCATCCGCTGAGCGCATCGGCCGGCACGCCGAGCGGCAGCGTCGGCTCGCTGGGGACGGTCAGGCGCCCGGACGGCAGCGAGCAGGTGACCTACAGGGGCATGCCGCTCTACACGTTCGCGCAGGATCGCAAGCCCGGGGAAGCCAGGGGACAGGGCATCAAGGACGTCGGCACCTGGACCACGGTGACAGTCGGCAGCGGCGGCTCGAACAGCGCGCCGGCGCCGGCGGCTGCGAGCACGACCACGACCTCTGCGGAATCCGCCGCACCGGCAAGCTCGGGAGGGAGCCGCTACGGCTACTAGCGCCGCGTCAGGCAGCGTCTGCGGCGAGCGGCCTGCGCGACGTAGGTGGCGGCCGCCTCCTGGCCACCGTGTCACCGACCTCATGGCAACGTCCTCGGGCTGCTTCAGGACCTACTTGACGGCGTCTCCCGATTCAGGACCTACTTGATGGCGTGTCCCGAGGAGTTGATCGCGTACCATGTGCCGCCGAACGCCTTTTCGCCGACGTAGGAACGAAAAAAGTGGAGCTCAGCCGGCGCTCGGGCCGAAGGAGCAGCGGCGCGAGCAATGCGTATCTGCACCTCGGAGCGGACGAGGAGACCCGGCGAAGCGCCGCCGCTTTGCGTGAGATCGAGGACTCCGACGAGCCGCCTATCCTCTGAAGCGATGGTTATGCAACTCTCCGATGTCCTGGCTCCCACCTCGCTCGCGCACGCCGAGCGCCGCGTCGTGGAGCGCCTCATCGAGCTCCTGCGCGACGAACTCGGCTCCGATCTGCACGCGATCTGGCTCTACGGCTCGCGCGCCCGCGGGGAGACGCCGCACCCCGAGTCCGACATCGACCTGATGGTAATCGCCGACGGCGGCGATCGGCGCTATGGGATGAAGGCGATCGAACTGCTCAATGAGCTCGCCGCCGCCGAGGGAGTGAGCCCGGTGTGGTACTCGTTCTTCGTTGGCGACCCCGAGTGGCTGCGCGGCCGCCGCGAGATCCGCTCCTTCTTCATCGCCGAGATCGACCGCGACAAGATCGTGCTCTACGGGAGCGGCTTGGAGTGAGCCCACGCTCGAATGAGTTCATGGACCAGGCGCGCGACCGCGCAGCGCTGGCGGGAGAGGCCCTCGCCGGCGGGCATCTCGAGGGCGCCGTCAGCGCCGCCTACTACGCGATGCTCTACGCCGCCCGCGCGGCGCTGTCCGAGCGCGACGAGTACGCTCGCACCCACAGGGGCACCTGGCACCTCTTCCACGAGCGATACGTGGTCACCGGCGCCTTCGACCAGCACCTTCACACGCTGGCTCAGCGTGCCCAGGACGCTCGCGAGAAGGGCGACTACGAGGCCGTCACGCCAGATCGCGGCGAGGCGGAGGCAATCGTCGCCGGCGCCGCGGACTTCATCGCCGCCGCCAAGCGCATGCTGCAGGCGTAAGCGCAGGAGCGCGGCGCTCCGGCTGCCGCGAGATATACGCCCAATCCTTGATAAGGCATCACTACTGATGTGTTGTGCGAAGTGGAGACGGTGGGAATCGAACCCACGTCCGTGGTCGCGTAAAGGATGGCGTCTACGAGCGTAGCCGGCGCTCTGGTGTCATCCCCCGCTAGCCTCGCCGGCCGGGTTGCGGGGGCCTAGCTCTCTGAGATGTCCCTGGCCCGGCGAGAGCGGACCGCGGCCAGGTGATCCTGCTGTCTGATCCCGGGGATCCCCGCCGCAGGCGAGTGGGGCCCGAGACCTCGTGCTTGACTATTGATCAGGCAGCGAGGGCGTACTCGTGAGAGTCCGCACTTATGGTTTTCCCGGGTGTTTTACGAGGCCGCCCGGGACCTCGGCTCGCAACCACCCCCACGAACCGACCGCGTCGAAGCCTGTCGTCCCCGGGAGTGTTTGTGTTGGGATGCTGGCAGTCAGTGTAGCGCGCGTGTGAGCCGCCGCCAAGCGGACCACCCTCGCGGACCCACCCTCGGGGACCACCCTCGCGGACCCACCCTCGGAGTGACGGGCGCGCGACGCTCGCCAGGAGAGCGCGCGCGGCCCGCGGCTGGACCCGGGAGCGGGCGGGGCGAAGGGCCCAACCAAAGCGACGCGGTCCCGGGCCGCTTGAGGAACCCTCCCCCTTCTGGCCCGAGGGCCTGCTGGGCTTGGGTGGCGCGGCCTCACACCTCAGTGGCCTCGCTCTTTGCGGCTCGGTACCGCGTCTGCGAGCAACATAGACCCTCGGCCAAACCCCTGTCAAGACCCTTTCCGCGGAGTTCCTGCATCCTCCGAAGATATCCTCCACGATGCCTGCGACAATGGAGGCATGGAGACCGAGCTGCCCATCGATAGGCCCCCCTTCGAGCACGCCTTGGCGCGCCCGCTGACCCCTCCGCTGACATCCCCGCCGGCGCCCTCCGAGAGCCCGTTCGCAGCGGAGCGGGCGTCACTGCGCAAGCGCCTGGGCAGCGCCGCGGCCGCGGTGGTGGCGGTGGCGGCGAAGTTCGGAGCCGCGCTGAAGGCGATGCTGGTGGCGCTGCCCAACCTGAAGCTGCTGACCACGGCGGGCACGGCGCTGGTGTCGGTGGCGGCGTATGCGCTGATCTGGGGCTGGAGCTTCGCGGTGGGATTCGTGCTGCTGCTGTTCGTGCACGAGATGGGCCACGTGTTCCAGTTGCGCCGCGAGGGCGTGAAGGCCAGCTCGCCGATGTTCATCCCCTTCCTGGGCGCCGTGATCGCGGCGAGGTCCCTGGGCGAGAACGCCCTGGCGGAGGCGCGCGTGGGCCTGGCGGGCCCGGTGCTGGGATCGCTGGGCGCGCTGGCGTGCCTGGTGGTGGGCGAGCTGAGCGGCAGCCAGCTGTTCCTGGCGCTGGCCTACGTGGGCTTCTTCCTGAATCTGTTCAATCTGATCCCGATGCTGCCCCTGGACGGGGGCAGGGCGATGGCGGCGATGGCGCCGTGGATGTGGTTCGTGGGCCTCGCGGCGATGGTGCCGGTGCTGTTCCTGTTCCCCCACGGCTACATCATCCTCATCATCCTGCTGTTCGGCGGCCGCGAGCTGTGGCACCGCTGGCAGCTGCGCAAGACGCGAACGCTCGAGCAGGCGGCCTACTACCGCGTGTCGCCGCGCGCGCGTGTGGCGGTGGCGACGGTGTACGTGGGCCTGATCGTGCTGCTGGCGGTGGGCATGGACGCGGCGTACGTGAGCCGCACGATCTCCTAGCCGACGCCCGACCTCGAGCCACTCATGGCCTCAAGACCCTGGGCCATGCACGCGGCCAGGCCTCAGCGGCGCGCTTCGCGGATGCCCCGTTCCATGTCCCGCTTGGACTCGCGCTCCTTGAGGGTCTGGCGCTTGTCATAGAGGTCCTTGCCGCGCGCGAGCGCGATCTCCACCTTGGCGCGGCCCGCGGCGAAGTAGACGCGAAGAGGCACGAGCGTGAGCCCACGCTCCTTGACCTGCCCCATGAGGCGATCGATCTCGCGCCGGTGCGCGAGCAGCCGGCGAGGGCGCTCGGGCTCGTGATTCTCCCGGGAGGCGGGCGCGTAGGGCGGAATGTGCACGCTGTGCAGCCACAGCTCGCCGTCACTGACGACGATGTAGCCGTCCTTGAGCTGCGCGCCGGACTCGCGCAGCGCCTTGACCTCGGTGCCCTTGAGCTCGATGCCGCACTCGAGCTTCTCCAGGAGCTCATAGCGGTAGCGCGCATAGCGATTGGACGCCACGTCGCCCGCGCCGATCTTGCGTCTGCCCTTGGTCTTGGCCATCTGCCGAGACTAGCCTTTTTTAAGAGGCCGCCACAGGCGGCCGTGATGGCCGCATTGTGGGGTTCATAGCGCGCGGCTGAGGTCCACCCTCCCCTGCGGCGCATCGACTCGCTGGACTACGACGCTGATGGGATCCCCGAGGCGCAGCGTCTCTCCCGAGCGTTCGCCGTGGAGGATGGTGCCCTGGGGGCCCAGCTCCCACCAGTCGCGCTCCCCGATGGACATGCGGCGCACGGGGAGCATGCCCTCATAGGGCGGAACGCCGCCGCCACTCGGGGGCCCAAACGCGATGAAGGCCCCGGCCGAGATGAGCCCGACGACCTCCCCCGCGAAGGCCTGCTCGTAGCCGCCCTCCAAGAGCACGCGCTCCAGCGCGAAGCAGCGCGCGATGTCGTCGCCGTCGCGCTCGATGGTCATGGCCTCGCGCTCGCGTTCGGAGGTCCAGGCGCCCAGCTCGGGCAGCTCCCCACCCCTGGGCGCGCGCTCCCCATGGCCGATCGTCGACAGCAGGGCTCTGTGGCAGATGAGATCGGGGTAGCGCCGGATGGGCGAGGTGAAGTGGCAGTAGCAGGACGATCCAAGCCCCGAGTGGCCGAGGTTCTTGGGCGAGTACCAGGCCTGCTGGAGCGCGCGCAGGACGAGCGAGGTGAGCGCCTGCCTGCCACCCGAAGGCGCAGCGGCGCCATCTCCACCCTTGGCGCGCGTGGCGACGGCGCGGATGTGGCGCTCGACGCGCCGGGACATCTCCCCCATCAGCTCGGAGGCCTGCGTGCGCGACATCCCCTCCGGCAGGGGCGGGGTGGGAACGCCCAGCGAGGCGAGCTGGTCTGAAAGGCGCTGGACGCTCTCCACGGCGGGGGGCTCGTGGACGCGGTAGAGACAGGGCGTACGCCGCGCGAAGAGGTGGCGGGCGACGGCCTCGTTGGCGGCGATCATGAGGTGCTCGACGAGGCGGTGGGACTCGGTCTGAGTGCGCTCGAGGACCTCGCTGACGTTGCCGGCGTCGTCGAACACGAACTCCGGCTCGGGCTGGTCGAGCGTGAGCGCCCCGCCGCGCCCCGAGCGCGCCCCGGCCAGCGCCGCGGAGACCTGGCGCGCAGCAGCGAGCGGCTGCCCCCACGGCTCTTCGGCCCGCTCCTGGCCGGCGAAGATGCGATCGACCTGCTCGTAGTCCAGGCGCGCGACGGAGCGGATGAGCGAGCGATGAAAGGAGGTGCGCACGACCTCGGCGCCGTGCAGATCCATCTCCACGGTGACGCCGAGGCGGTCGTGGCCGGGAAGCAGCGAACAGGCCCTGTTGGAGAGCACGGAGGGAAGCATCGGCTCGACGGCCCCCGGCACGTACACGCTGGTGGCGCGGTGGCGCGCCTCGCGGTCCACGAGCGAGCCCGGAGGGACGTGGGCGGAGACGTCGGCGATGTGCACCCACACGCGCACGCGGCCCTCCCCCAGAGGCTCCGCCGAGATGGCGTCGTCGAAGTCGCGCGCGGAGGCGGGGTCGAT
>CAZOQI010000003.1:0-69059 GCA_964582105.1 uncultured Solirubrobacteraceae bacterium | reverse complement strand
GGCGACCGCCACGCAGTCCAGCGCGGGCAGGTCCAACCCCGGGGCGCCGGAGATCTCCTCGAGCATTCCGAACCACTTGAGGATGGCGTACTCGTCATTGCGCAGCACGAGGAAGGTGACGGGAACCTTGTAGGCGGCGGCGGTCCAGAATGCCTGCACGGCGTACTGCGCCGAGCCCTCGCCCAGCACGCACACCACCGGGCGCTCCGGGCAGGCCAACTGCACGCCGATCGCAGCGGGCATGCCGAAGCCCAGGCCGCCGCCCGCGGAGAACCAGTAGCTGCCCGGCCGGCTCAGGCGCAGCTGGTTGCGCAGCGCCAACGTCGCCGAGGGGGACTCCAGCACGACGATGCCATCGGGTGGGAACACCTGTGCCAGCGTGCGCACCGCCGTGGAGGGGTTCATCGGGTCTGAAACCTCGACCTCCTCGGGGGCCGGCCGCACGGGCGGGGGCTCGCGCCCGCAGTCGCCCACCCCGGACTCGCCCACCCCGAAGTCCCCCACCCTGGACTCGCCCGCCTCGCCCACCATCTCTGCCAGCGCCGCCAGGGTCAAGGCCACGTCGGCCACGATCGCATCGCCCATCGGCGCTCGCGCGGCCTCGTCGGGGTCGCTCGTAATCGCCACCAGCGAGGTGCCCTCGGCCAGCAGGGCTCCGGGGATGTTGGGGTAGTAGGGGAACACCGAGGTGCCCGCCACCAGCACGAGGTCGTGGCCGGCGAGGGCGTCTCCCACCGGCCACACAGCGGGCGGGAGGATGCCCTGGAAGAGGGGGTGGTTCTCGGGAAAGCCGAGGCGTCCCCCGCCGGGCGCGGGCGTGGCATACACGGGCAGGCGCTGGCGCTCGGCCAGGCGCACGGCCGCCTCCCAGCCGCCGCTTGCGTCGATGTCGGGGCCGGCCACGAACGCCGGCTTCGCCGCCTGCGCCAGGCGCCTTGCGAGCTCCTGGAGCACCGCCGCATCGGGCAGCGCCGCCCCCGAGACCCGGCGCGCGGTCTGGTGGCGCACCGCCTGCGCGTCCTCGCCGCTGAGCTCCACGCTCCAGTCGTCCATGGGGATCGACACGAACACCGGTCCCTTTGGCGCCAGCCCCGCCAGATGCGTGGCGCGCGCAAGCGCGTGCGGGACGTCCTGTGCGCGCGGGGGCTCATAGCTCCACTTCACGAGCGGATGGGGCATGCGGATCGCATCGCGGTTTGTCAGATTGGCCTGGAGAGTCATCAGCGAGCGGTGCTGCTGCCCGGCCGTGACGACCAACGGCGCCTTGTTGGCCTGGGCGTTGAAGATCGCTCCCATGCCGTTGCCCACGCCGGGAGCCGTGTGCAGGTTGACCAGCGTGGGCCTGCCCAGGGCCTGTGCGTAGCCGTCGGCCATGCCCACCGCCACCGCCTCCTGCAGGCCCAGCACGTAGCGGAAGTCCGCGGGGAACTCGGTGAGCATGGGCAGCTCGGTGGAGCCGGGGTTGCCGAACATCGTGGTCATGCCGCGCTCGCGGAGCATCTCGAACACGGCCTCTCTGACTGTCCCCATCCGCCTCTTCTCCTCCACGCTCGCCGGCTCTCGCTCGCCGCTGGTTGGCCTTTGCAATCCGGCTGGCAGCCTACTCACTATTCCAGCAGTACCATCGAAAGCGCAACGATCGCGCCCCTGGCCTGTTTCGTTGCCTATCGACCGATGACGCCGTCTGCACCACAACGAGTCGCGGATCGCGTGCGCCTGCTCGTGCCGATCGTCGTCCTGCTGTGCGCCCTCTGCGGTTGGGCGCCCGGGGCGGCGAGCGCTGCCCGGCGCGACGCTTCTCGGCGCGAGGCTTCTCGCGCCTCTCAGTACCCGGCCGGAGCCGAACGTCCCGCGATTCCCGTGCGCGTGAGCCGGCTGGTTCATGCGGCCAAGCCCGCTCTGCCCGGCACCCCGGCTCCGCTGGTCAAGCCGATCAGGAAGGCCGTCAAGCCCGGCCTGCACGGCAACCCCGCGCGCGCGCTGCTGGCGTTCAAGATGATGCAGCAGAGCTTCTACATCTCCGGAACGGGCCTGTACAAGGGCGAACCGTACTCGTTCCTGTGGCCCTTCTCGCAGGCGCTGGCGGCGAACGTGAGCCTGGCCTACATTCCGGGCGAGTCCAGAGCGCTGGCGCACGAACTGCACGTGCGCACTTTTGGCTTGGAGAAGTACTTCGAAGCGCCGCCCGCGAGCAGCGCCTCGGAACCGTCGAACGCCCCGCCGCTGCCGTCCTTCGCCGGCACCGTGGCGCCCCCCCTGGGCGCGGGGGGCACGAGCTACTTCGACGACAACGAGTGGGTGGGGATGGAGCTGACGCGCCTGTATGAGCTCAACCACGAAGCGTTCGCGCTGCAGCAGGCGAAGCAGATCATGGCCTTCGTGATGGCCGGGTGGGAGACGACTAAGCCCAATGGTCAGCCATTGCCCTGCCCCGGCGGGGTGCCCTTCTCGAACTCCCCCGAAAACAGCTCGCGCAACACCGTCACCGATGGCCCCGCGGCGGAGCTGGGGGTGCAGCTGTATCGCGTGACCCACGAAGTCCAATATCTGCAGTTCGCGGAAAGGGCCTACGCCTGGGTGCGCCAGTGCCTGCTGGGCGGCGAAGGGCTGTATGCGGACCACATCATGAACAGCGGCGAAGTGGAACCGATGGTGTGGAGCTACAACCAGGGCTCGATGATAGGCGCCGGGGCGCTGTTGTATCAGGCCACCGGCAACGGCGCCTACCTGCTGGAGGCGCGCTACACCGCGCAGGTCGCCCAGGCGCGCTTCACGCTGGAAAAGCTGGAGCTGGAGAACCCCTTCTTCGTGTCCGTCTACTACCGCAATCTGCTGTATCTGGACGCCATCGTCCATGACGCCTCGGGTCCCAGGGCGGTGCAGGAATACGTCAACTACGCCTGGCAGAACCTGCGCCTGGAAAACGATCTGTTCGTGAGCGGCTCGCCCTCGACCTCGACGCTGCTGGGCCAGGCGGCGATGGTGCAGCTGTACGCGCTGCTGAGCATCCCGCCGAGCGCGTATTTCTGAGGCGGCGGCCCCGAGCGGGCCGGCCCGGTAGGGTGGCTGGCGATGAGCGACGGGAGCATGATCACCGAGGAGGGCCTGCAATCGCTGCACGCCGAGCTGGGGGCGCTCGAGGGCGAGGGCAGGCGCGAGATCGCCGAGCGGATCAAGACCGCGCGCGAGTGGGGCGATCTGAAGGAGAACAGCGAGTATCACGACGCCAAGAACGAGCAGGCGCACCTGGAGACGAAGATCCTCAAGCTGCGCGAACGCATCTCCACGGCGGTGGTGGTGGCGGAGACCCCGGCGCGCGACGGCGTGATCGGCTTCGGCTCGACGGTGGTGGTGCGCGACGGGGACGGCGGCGAGCGCCGCTGGCGCATCGTCAGCTCGCACGATGCGGCGCCCGCGAAGGGGCTGCTCTCGGCCGACTCCCCCGTGGCCCGCGCCCTGGTGGGCCACCGCGCGGGCGAGGATGCCTCAGTTGTTCTGCCCAAGGGCGAGACGGTGCTGCGGATCCTGAGCGTCGAGTGAGGCGGCGCCGCCGGCCTCGCGCAGGGTGGCCGCGAAGGCCTCCACCACGCCGGGGTCGAACTGCGTGCCCGCGCAGCGGTGCAGCTCCGTGAGGGCTTCGGCGCGGCTGATGGCGTTGCTGTAGCTGCGATTGGAGGTCATGGCGTCGAAGGCGTCGCAGACGAAGATGACGCGCGCGCCCAGCGGGATGGCCTCGCCCGCCAGCCCATCGGGGTAGCCGCCGCCGTCGAAGCGCTCGTGGCTCGAGCGCACCAGCCTGGCCACCGGGCGCAGGGCGGAGGCGGCCGTGAGGATGCGCTCGCCGAGGATCGTATGGCGGCGCATGAAGCGCCACTCCTGTGCGTCCAGGGGCCCGGGCTTGTGCAGGATGGCGTCGGGGATGGCGATCTTGCCCACGTCGTGGAGCTCGGCGGCGCGCGCGAGCACATCGAGGTCCTCGGCGCTCATGCCCAGCCTCCTGCCCACGGCGAGCACGAGCGCGCCCACGCCCCGCTGGTGCTCCTGGAGATCGGGATAGCGCTCCTGGAAGGCCTGCAGCAGGACGTCGCGCAGCTGCTGCACGGCTGAGCTTTCCCGCGTGAGGTCCTTGCGCTTGTAGAGGCGCTGATCGGCGAGCTGCATGATCGCGGGCGGGTCGCCCACCTGCGTGGTGATGCTGACGACGCCGTGGGAGGCGTCGATGATGAAGCCGGGGCCCTGCTCGGAGAGCGCGTGAAGGGAGGCGGCGATGAGGGTGTCGGTGGCGGCGGAGGCGCTGCGGAAGAGCACGCAGAACTCATCCCCGCCCATGCGATAGGCGGTGCCGTGGGGGGCCACGGCTTCGCTGAGCTTGCCGCTGAGGCGCGCCAGGAGAGCGTCGCCGGCGGGATGGCCGAAGGTGTCGTTGTAGCGCTTGAAGCCGTTGAGGTCATAGAGCACGAGCTCCCACGGCTCGCCGCCCAGGGCGAGGCGGTGGGCCACGTGGAGGTCTTCGATCAGAAGGCGCCGATTGCCCAGGCCCGTGAGGGGGTCCGTGAGGGCCATTTCGCGCGAGCCCACGAGCATGGCGAAGTTCTCGCGCACGGTCATCATCAGGTGCACGCTCACCGCCAGCACCGTGGCGGTGGCGAGAATGATGGCGGGGAGAGTGATCTGCACGTGCGGGAGGCTGCCGTAGACGAACACGCCGAGGGCCACGAGCAGGGAGAGGGCGGGCACGGAGATCAGCCGCCAGTCCTCCATGCGGCGGCGGCGGGGCTTGGGCCAGGGGGTCCAGGCGGCGATGGCCAGCAGGATCGCCGAGGCGGGCCAGAGGCATTCCAGCCACGTGCCGAGGGTGTAGCTGGCGGTGGCGGTCTCATAGAGGTAGAGCGAGTCGCCCACGGCGCTGGCGAGCATGGCGGCGGCGATGAGCAGCCATACGCGCCCGGGGCGCCAGCCGGTCAGGCCGATGGCGCCGACGGTGAAGGCCAGCAGCAATAGATCGCCGATGGGATAGGCCAGCGAGACGGCCACCGAGCCCATGCTTCCGTGGGTGTGGCTGACGATCGGGGGCAGCACCACGGCGGCCCCGACGGTGGCGGCCGCGAGGCCGCCGATGAGCCCGTCCAGCCACATGCCGATGCGCAGCTCGCGCAGGTGGGCGCTGACGAGCAGCACGAGGGCCACATAGCAGCAGGGGTAGAAGGCGAGGTAGAGGGCATCCGCCGGGGAGACGCCGCCGCTGGCCACCCCGGGCCCCTCGAGGAAGAGCGTGAAATACAGTTCGCCGAGGCTCCAGGAGAGGACGCCCGCGCCCATGATCAGCCAGGCGCTGCGCTGGGCCTTGACGAGCAGACCGCGCGCGAAGATGGCCGCGGTGGCGCCGAACATGAGCACGTTGTAGATGCCGTCGTTGAAGAGGCCGTCGAGCTCCTGACCGCCGAAGGCGAGGGTGGTGTGGAGCACGTACACCCCCAGACCCCCTACCAGGAAGGCCAGGAAGAGCGTGGATGGTGTCGAGCGGCTGCGCATTCCCATTGGGAGGGGTGAACAGGGCCCCTGCCCTGCACCGCATCGGCCGTTGCCGGGGAGCGCTGAAGCCAGGCGATGGATTTCTGGGCGGCTCTACTATCTAGAGCGCGCGGCGCACGAAGCGCTTGGGGGGCTGCCGATACAGCCGATCGCCCAGCCTGAAGGCCCGCTTGCGCAGGCGCGTGCGCCGCTTGGCGATCAGCCGCCGGATGGTCTTGCGCGCCTCCCTGTCTCCCTTGAAGCACTTGCGATGCCGGCGCAGCCGCTGCGAGAGCAGCCACAGATCGTGCTCGGCGCCGATCGTTTCGCCGAGGCGGTCGGCAGTGCGGGCCACCGCGCGCAGCTCCAGGGCTTCGGCGGCGTAGCGCAGGTCCTTGACGCGCTTGCGCCAGGCGTGGAGAGACTCGCTGGTGTTGGCCCTGCGCGCGCGCCGGCGCCGCTCGCGGCCCTGGCGGTAGATGCTGTGAAGGCCCGCACGCGCGGTCGCGCGGTCGCCCTGGCGGGGCCGCCAGCGCTCCAGATCCAGGCGGGCGGCGCGCAGGCGCTCGAGTACGAGCGCGCGGGTGGGGGCGCCGTGATCGGTGAGTCCTCCCGCCTGGCGGCGCTCGGCGAGGAGGCGCGCGCGCAGCGCGGCGACGCCGGGGCTGTGAGCGAGCTGCTTGGGATGGCGGCGAATGAGCTCGTCGAGCGTTTCGAGCACGACCTCGGCGTCGCGCGCGAGGGCCAGCCGGCGGCCGCATTGTCGCAGCGCGGCGTCCAGGCGCCGGTGGCGCTTACCGCTCAGCGCGTGACGCTGGAGGCGCACGAGCGCACGCGCGCGCTTGAGGGCCTTGCGCGTCTCGTGGATGGTTCGCTCGGGCGGCTCCTCGCCGCGCCCCTCCAGCAGCGCGATGGCGAGGTCGATCTGCGCGAGCGTGGCGCGCTGGAGCTTGGACTTCGGCTCCCGGCGCGCGGAGCGCCGGTTCAGCTCGGCTTTGGCCAGCGCGGCGGCCACCCCCAGCCCGGCCACGGCCAGCGCGCCGGCGAGCAGGGACCTCGCGCGATGCGAGGAGGGGAGTGGTTGGGTTGGGGAGGGGGGCCGGCCTGGCCGGCCCTGTGGTTGCCGCGTGGTGTCGCCGATCGCGCTGGGGAGCGGGATGATGGGGGGGTGTCCCGACTCCCTGCCGCTGCCTGGTGGACGGCGCGCCCGGCGGCCAATCGCAAGCCGGCGACCTATCGCTGTCCAATCTGCGGCGGTCATCTGCCGGCGCTGAGCGAGCACGTGCTGCTGTTTCCCGAAGGGGACAATCGCCGCCGCCGCCACGCCCACAGCGCCTGCGTCAGCAGGGCCCATGCGCGCGGCGAGCTGGTGTGGAGGGACGAGTGGAGGCGCGCGCAGCCACGCGGGCCGTCGTGGTGGCGGCGCTGGCTGGGGCTGGGGCGCGGGTGAGCGGCCGGAGGGATGCGCGAGCGAGCGGGGGGATGAGTGCGCGGGTGATCCGCCGGAGGGATGCGCGGATGGGCCGCCGGAGGGATGCGCGGGTGAGCGGCCGGATGGGTGGTCACGGCCGCCACGCGGGATGGTGCTGAATCGCTCACTCCCCGTAGACGTGCACCTGCTCGGGGTTCACGCGGATGATGAGGCGCTGTTCCCCGGGCTGGCGGAAGGGGTAGCTGTCCTGGCCCAGGTACTTCTTGGCCAGCGAATCGATGTGCTCGTCGGCCCCCTCGTGGGTGCGCTCGGTGACGCGCCCGCGGATCATGATGTACTCGTAGGGGTTCTCCAGGTTCTGCACCGTGATGGTGACGCGCGGGTCGCGCTGGAGGTTGCGCGGCCAGGCCCTGCCCTCGGCGGTGTTGAGCACGGGATGGCCGTCCTGAATGTCCACCCACACGGGCACGGCGTGCACCGAGCCGTCGCTGCGCAGGGTGGCGACGTTGGCAAAGTTCTTGGCCTGGAGCAGCTCCGCGCCGCGGCCCTCGATGGTTGTGCTCATGTCATGAAACCCTTTCGCTGGCGATGTGATGAGTGTGCGCACATCACGATAGGGGGTTGGGGCGCTTCTTACTGTCTGCTCAATCCGGTTGCCGAATTGACCGGCGGTATGGCCTGCAGGGGCGTGAGCCGGCCGTTGTCGAGTTCGAAGGTCACCTTCGCCTCGCCGCCGCTGGGGCAGCAGAGGGCGTCGTGCGGGCGGTAGAGGGAGTAGCCGAGGGTGACCTGCGTGTCGCCCTGGCTGAGCACGTGCAGGGTGGCCGATGGCTGAGCCGCGTCGGTGCCGATGTAGCGGTTGTTGACGAAGAAGAAGGCCTGCTGGCCGTAGTCATCGCCGGAGCGGCTGTGGACGCCCACGAGGACCTGGAGGGTCTGGTTGGGGTGATACTGGGAGATGTCGTTGGGGGTGTAGCCGTGCGCTCTGAGGACGCCTTGGGCTGCGCCTGCCGACTGGCCGGCGGTGCTGGGCTGGGGAACGAAGGCCGGGGCGCCGGCGGTGCGAGTGGGGGCGGTGCCGCCGGCGGAGCCCGCGGAGGCGCCGGGGGCCGTGGTGGTCGTGCTTGTGCTGGAGGTGCTGGCGCTGGTGGATGTGGTGGTGGGCGTGGAGGTGAGCGTGGGGGCGTTGGCCACCGAGACGGTCTTCGTCGCACCACTGCCGCAGCCGCTCAGGAGAGTCGCCACGAGGATGGGCAGGACAAGCGTGGCCGATGTGATTTGTCGCGTGATCATCGGGTCCCAGGGTATTCGCTGCGCGGCCCGCGCCTCCTACCCTGGCCGGCCTCGCTGACCCAATCACCACGCGGGGCTTCCCACAACGCGGCCCGCGCCTCCTACCCTGGCCGGCCTCGCTGACCCAATCACCACGCGGGGCTTCTCACAACGCGGCCCGCGCCCTCTGTCCTCGGCGACCTCCCTGGCCAATCACCCCGCGGGGGCTTCCCACAACGCGGCAACCCTGCTAAACACTATCAGTGGCCGCTAATCCATCTCGATCGCGGGTGCCCGCGGCGGAGCGCCGCGCGGCCCTCGTCGCGGCCGCGGTGCACGAGTTCGCGCACGGAGGTCTGCACGGCACCTCGGTGCAGAAGGTGGCCGAGCGCGTGGGGGTCGCCCAGCCGTATGTGTTTGCCCTCTTCGGCAACAAGCGCGAGCTGTTTCTGGCCGCCTTGGAACGCTCCTTTCAGCTGATCTCCGGCACCTTTAGGGGTGCGGCCGAGGATTACCGCGAGGGGCGCGCGCGGGCCGATTGCGAGGATGCGCTGGAGGCGATGGGCGGGGCCTATCGGGAGCTGCTCGCCAGCGACCGCGACTACCTCATGCTTCAGCACCAGGCATATGCCGCCTGCGACGATGAGGTGGTGCGCGCGCGCGTGCGTCATTGCTACGCGCGGCTGGTTGAGCTGGCGCGGGAGCTCTCGGGGGCCGAGGAGGAGCGCCTCGACGACTTCTTTCGCCACGGCATGGCGCTCAACGTGGCGGCCGCGCTGGGCGTGGAGGCGCTGTCGAGCGGCTGCGTGTGGATCGGAGAAGAGCTCGCGACGGTCGAGGGCGGTGCGTGAGGTCTCCGCGTTTGGCTTGTTGACATCTCTATTTTCAGGGTAGGATCGAGGCACCGATGAACGCCTCGACACCCACGCCGACGCCCCAGCGCCGTTCCAAGCGCGAGTTGGCGCGCACCGGGGGGATGGTGCTGCTGACGGTCCTCATCACCCTGTTCGCGGTGCTGAACCTCGACAAGGTCAAGGTCAACTGGATCTTCGGCTCAGGTGAGGCTCCGCTGATAATCGTCATCGTGATCTCCCTCCTGGTGGGCATCGTGCTGACCCACTTCGCCGAGATGCGCCTCAACCGGCGACGCCGCTAGGCGCTCTGCCGCGACGCCCTCAACCGGCGGCTTCGCCAGGCGCTCGGCAGCGGAACCGATTCCGGCGCCCGCATCGGCTCCCTCGACGCTCTCGGCGGACGGCGGGGCTGTGGCGGCTGCATGGCGCCTGGCCTTGACGATCGTCTGTGCCGCCTGCTCGGGACCCAGGTAGGGGGCGAGAACGACGTAGGACATGTACTCGGAGAGGGTGTCCAGCAGGTGGCCGCGGCCGGCCATGACTTCAGTGTGCATGGTGTGCGCGAGCGCGCCGGAGATCCATTCCGGCGCGAGTCTCGCGCCGGTGCGCCTGGGCGCGCCCTCGGTCAGCAGCACCGTCACTTCGTCGGAGAGCGTGACCATCTCTTCGATCACCTCCATGCCCGCGCCGAAGGTCTTGCTCGCCAGGGTCACGGTGCTGGCCGGGTTCCTCACGAGATGCGCCGTGAGACGGTCGATCGCCTCGCATACGGCGGCGGGCCACCGCGGGGATACCAGGGCGGGGTCGGCGACCGCCTCCAGCAGGTCGCCTCCGAGCATGTCCAGGGCTGCCACGAAGCACTCGCGCGGGCTCTCGAAGAGGTCCAGGAAGGTATCGATCGACAGTCGCGCCTCTTTGGCGATGTGGGGCGCGCTGAGCTCCTCATAGGGTTCGCGCAGGGCCAGATCGATGACGCTCTCCAGCAGGCGCGCGCGATCGCTGTCCTCCGTGGGATCGCTCGGGTCCAGCTGCACCACCCTGGGCAGCGGCGTCTCGGTCACGGGACGCAGCCGCAGCTTGCCGATCGCGGGCGAGGTGAACAGGAGCGTCCAGCGCAGCATCTCCCCGCTCAGCGTCGAGCGGCTCTCCAGGCGCCCGTCGCGCAGACGCGCGAAGACCACGCGGCGCATGCCCCCCACGGCCGCGCGCACGAAGGGGCTGGGCAGCGGCGGCTCGCCGGGGGGTGAGCTCAGACCGCCCGCCAGCAGCTGCTCGCCGGCCGCCAGCGCACGGCGCAGGCGCAGCTGGCCCTCCGTGCCGGCCGTGAGCGCGTCGATGAGGATCAGGCGCAGGGCCTTGGGGTTGGTCTCCAATTCCTCCACCAGCGCTCGCAGGCCCGCCCGCATGCGCTTCTCGAGCGAGCCCTCGCCGGCGCGGCAGGCGCCGTTGACGCGCCTGATGGCGCGATTGACGATGAGGTCGAATGTCTCCATGAAGCAGTCTTCCTTGTTGGCGAACTGCTCGTAGAAGGCCCTCCGCGAGACCCCCGCCAGGCCGATGACGTGCTTGACGCTGGTGCGCTCATAGCCGTGGCCGGCCACGGCCTCGATCATCGCCCCATGCATGCGTATGCGCTGGTGATGGACGACATCCTCGGGGGCGATGCCGTGCGGACCCTTGGGCAGGCGTTTGTAGAGAGGGGCGATCTCCCGCCCACCCGCGATTCTTCGCTCCCCTGCACCCGCGATGCTCCTGCCATCCGAGCCCCGCAAGTCACGCTCCGCTGTCGACATTCAATCTCCCTGCATGCTTTCGATGGCCAGACTGTCAAGGAGTCTGGTAAACACAATCATTCCATGTCAGCGATTTTTTGTCTACAGATTACTCTAGGAGGCCTGAGCGAATCCTGCATTGAGCCTGCGGGGGCAGTTTTTCTGCCTGCAAATGCACCTCTTTTGGCAGCCTTCTGATGGGGTTGGAGAGCTCCCGCGGCGATCGTGGGGGTCGCGACGGGCTTGATTGCAGCCCTCTCATGGCGGCCATCAGACGCTTGCCAGATCGTGGAGCCTCTATCTACGATTCGTCCAACCGGCAGGTGCTGCGCCTCGTCAGAGACAGGCTTTGCCGCGTCTGGCTCCGTGATGCCTGGGCGCTGGGCCGCGTGAGATGTGTGCGCGCCGAGCCGCGTGAGATGCGTGGGCGCCGGCCGCGTGAGATGCGTGGACGCCGGCTGCGTGAGATGCGTGGGCGCCGGCCGCGTGAGGCCTGGCATCTGATCCCGTGACGCCCACTTGGTGGCGCGGGCGTGGGGGCGTATGCTGATTGAGAACCCAACCACCCAATCCCTGGGAAAGCCAGCACGAGCGGGAAAACCAGCGGGAAAGGAACGATCTGATGGCACGCAAGATGGCCGACTGCCGGCGCTTTGAGAGCGACAACGGCTGCTCGCTGACGATCATCGGCGAGGAGCAGGAGGTGATGGAGGCCGCCGCTCAGCACGCGGTGAGCGCTCACGGACACGCGGACACCCCCGAGCTGCGCGGGCAGATTCAGGGGATGCTGGAGTCCGAGGAGAGCTACACGTTTGGGGCGCGCACGCCCGAGCCGTTCCCGAGCTGAGGGCGCAGGAGGCTCTCAGTCGTGGTGATGGTCTTCCGGGTGGCGCACCACGACCACCGGGCGACCGGCCTTGCGCAGCAGCTCACTGGAGGTGCTGCCCAAGAGCTTTGAACGCAGGCCCCTCAGGCCGCGCGAGCCCACCACGATCGCCGCTGCCCGATGCTCCTCCGCGGCGGTCACGATGGCGTCGGCCGGATGGGTGACATCGCGGACCACCACCGCCTCGGCCTCCAGGCCGGCCTGCTGCGCAAGGGCCTGGCCGTCGTGAGCGATGTCGCGCGCGTGGTCCTCCCCGGCGCGATCCACCTCGCGCACCACGGCCGGGTCGTAGGGGAGCATCGTGGTGCCCATCCCGGTGGCGTCCGGCACGAGCATGAACTCGCTCAGGCCCGGCTCCCACACGGTCAGGACGATGGCCTGGCGCGGGGCGAACAGGGCCCCCGCCTCCGTCACCGCTTCGCGCGCCGCGGGGGAGCCGTCGTAGGCGATCAGGATGGGGGTCCGATTGGTCATGCTCTTGGCGCAGCCTATACCGAGCGCCCCCGAAGAGCCGGCCCGAGGTGGTTTCGTCAGTGCAGAATCGCGCGAAGCGCGAGGATCGCCAGCCCCATCGCGGTGCCCACGCACCCTTCCAGCACCAGCTCCGCTGGGTTGGACCTGGCACGCACGCCGGCCAGCAGCTCGAACACCACCAGGCTGCCCGCGCAGGTCCACACGGCGATGCTCACAGCGGTCTCCTGGGTGGCGCCTGCGACCCACGCCCCCACGAGGGCCAGCAGCGGCAGGCCCGCGCCGCGCACGATCGCCCACTCGTGCGCGAGGGCTCGCAGCAGGCCGCTCATCGTCAGGCGCTCATGCGTGGTCAGCCGCCGCCCCAGCAGGTCGGCGTAGGTGTGCGCCAGCCAGTAGAGCCCGATGGCCACTGCCGCTGAGCCGACCGTCTCGGGGTAGGTGTCGTGCAGGCCGCTCTCCGCCGCAAGCAGAGCGCCGATCGTGATGACGCCGAAGACCACCCCGGCTGGGTTGTCCTCGGGCAGGATCCAGTCGACTGCCCGGCGGAGCATGGCCACAAGCTATCGCTGCGCGTCCTCGGCTTCGCGTTGGGCGGCCTGCCCCGCGTCCTTGGCTTCGCCTTGGGAGGCCTGCTGCGCGCTGTTGGCCTTGCCTCGGGAGGCCCGCTGCGCGCTGTTGGTTTCGCCTCGGGAGGCCTGCCGCGCGCTGTTGGCTTCGTCTTGGCCGGCCTGCCGTGTGGGAGAGGCGCTGTCGAGCTCTGCCACAAGCTCCCGCACGCGCTCGGCGATGTCATCGCGCGTGGCGCGCACCTCCTCCAATGGGCGCCCCCTGGGGTCGGCGAGGTCCCATTCGATGTAGCGCTTGCCGGGGATGTAGGGGCAACTGTCGCCGCAGCCCATAGTGACCACCACATCCGCCTGCCGGGCCAGCTCCGTGGTGAGCTTCCGCGGCGTGAGCCCAGACAGGTCGATGCCGAGCTCGTTCATGACCTGTATCACCTCCGGGTGGACCCTCGCGGCCGGGGTGGTGCCTGCCGACAGCGCCGTGTGGCGTCCCGCGGCCTCTCGCTCGAACAGAGCGGCGCTCATCTGCGAGCGCCCAGCGTTGTGCAGGCAGACGAACAGCGCAGTGGCCATATGGGCGTAGCATTGCGGAAAGCCGCCCGGCGCGTCCTGCTGCGTCGAAGGGCGTCCAGAACGACAATCGAGGAGGCCAGAGAAGATATGAGCACCACCGCCCAGTTGATCAGCGGCGTTGACTTCATCACCGTGCCCACGCACGACCTGGAGGCGGCCGTCGAGTTCTACGGCGAGACGCTGGGATTGCGCCGCTCGGTGTATCTGCCCGAACGCCACTACTCCGAGTTCGAGACCGGCAATCTGACGCTGAGCGTAATCGATGCCGAGGGCATGGGCATTGAGCACCACCTGCAGAAGGGTGTTGCCCTGCACGTCGACGATGTGCGGGCCGCGAGGACGCTGCTGGAGGAACGCGGGGTGCAGTTCCACGGCGACATGCTCGACACCGGCGTGTGCCACATGGCCTTCTTCAGCGATCCCGATGGCAATGCCCTGATGCTGCACCACCGCTACGTGCCGCGCAACATCGAAGCGTAGGCGACCGCGGCGGATCATTCAGGCCGGCAGGGGTGCTCTCGTCGAAGCATTTCAGTCCGTTGACATTCTGGTGTGGGCTGTGCTATGGTGCCTGTGCCGCAAGCATAGGTCGGGCTGGACCTGAGAGCCAATGGTTCGGGGGAGCAGTTCGACTCGGGGGGGCAGGCACCCCTCGAGGCGGAGCCGCCAAGGTGAGCGCCGGACCCGGGGGGGTAACTCGGGAGCGTGACCACTTTCCGAGGGGTAAGTGGCGGGTCACAATCACCCGAACACACGCAGACCACACTCCCTTCGGGCTCTGATTTCGAGATACGCGCGCGACCTGCCATTACGGGCGCGCGACTCCCAGCCCTCCGCTTCTCTCTTACGCACACGGCCGTTCAAGGCTCGCGCGACTTCACGCAAGCAAGGTCCTCCGTCCTCCGTCCTCCATTCCGCCGATGTGCCCGCACGATCAGCCGACCATCACGGTCGCCACTCGCTCCGCCGCGCCTTCACGCCCGCGACTGAGCTTGACACGCCGCGCTTGACACGCCGCGGCGCCGAGCCGCCCCGCCATCGCGCCGTCCCCGCGCCCCGCCATCGGCCGTCCCCGGCATTCAGACTTGGCGGCGGCCTCACACGATGCTCACCAGTTGGCGCAACGCGCCAGACTCCTCGCCTGAGCCCTTGCGCGCTCTGCGCGTCGCACGCCGCTCACCTTCGGTGTCCGGCCTCTGCACGATCCCACGCCTGGGACTCTCCACGGCGCCGCTCTCGAGCGCCCCTGCCAGAACGCCGTGCACCATCCAATGTGGGCAGGCTCTCGTGTGGCCTCCAACTGAGGTCACCTACGTGCACAGCTTCACCACCGTCGAGGTGCTTCCGGCCATGCCGACCACCGTCGCCACGATCAGGTGCTGACCTGCCGCGCAGTTGCGCGTACTCTCCCTCGAGGTCCATCGCCGCAGGTCTCTCGGGCCGGCGCTCACCAAGCACCGTCGCCCTCTGCGACCACCGGCTGCTCTTCGAGACGACAGCGCTGTCGGCTGAGACCCTGAGCTGGATGCCCAGCTCGATCGCGGGCCAGGGCTCGACGCACGACATCTCAGCCCTCGAGCACCGGGATCCGCGCGTCGTCCACGGCACCTCCTCGAGTGCCATCTTCGCCTCCGGCGAGACGCTCACGTCCACATCCCCGCGCCGGCAGCGCGCGTTCGCCCGCGGCCCGGGTCAAATCCACGATGTCGCCCTGCCGACGGCCAGCTTTCTCTTCAGGGCACCAGCGATGTCGAGCCTCGGCTGCTCCTGCACCCTGAGGGGTCAGCCGCTGACACCTCGACGAGCATGGCAATCGCGCCGGCTCCGGCGCTTCGGGTGACCTTCATCACCTTCTTCGCACCACCGTCGCACCACGCTTGGGCGCCGCCGGACTGACCCGGTGCTGCGCCTCTTTCGCGGACGACCGGCAGATGCCGGCCGTCCGACCCCTACCAACCCTCGATGTTTCAGAAAGGAATCATCATGATCTTGTTGCACTTCACCTTCGCCCGGGTACGCGACCCGCGCGAGAACACCACCAGCACCCCGCCTCGCCCGCCGGCTGAGAACAGTCCGGCGAAGACCGGCCCCAGTGAGCGCACCAGATGAGCGTCGGCGCCGGGAGGCAAGCAATCCATTTCAGCGCCCACGCCCAGCAGCGCTACCGCGACCGCTGCCGGCCCGACCTCACCCTCGAGGAGATCCGCGCGCACCTGCGCGCGCTGGCTCCCACCGCTCGTCTTCACTACGAGCCTCCACCCTTCGGGTACTGGCGAGATGTCCCAGGCGGAGCGTTTCTGACCATTGAGCAGACCACCTTCGCGTTGGAAGTCGACCATCGGCGCCCCAGCCGTCTGGTCGCCGTCACCTGTCTGCCCCACGGGCGCCTCATCTCACGACTCCAGCGGCGATGGTGACACCCGCCCTCGACCGCTCGCCGGCCGCCGGAGGGCAGGCCGACCTGGCGGGTCTTTGCCGCTGACGCCAAAGCCGGCCCTCTGGACCATCACAGGCCTGGGGGGCCGGCACCGGGCAGGCCTGAGCGCCCGAAGGCCCTTGTGGATCCCCAGGTTCTCCCCCAGCAAGTGCTACACAGGAGTGCTACCATCAAGGCATGGCTGCTCGTCCGCTCGCTCCGCGGTGAACAGAGCATTGCGGTGAAATGAACTCGGGATGGAGTTCCGCCGCTTCGGTGGACACGGTTGACTATGCCGCTATGGCCTTCACCTGATCATCGGATTGGCGATGTGATCATGCCCCGACCCCGCTTCCCGCGTGGGGTGAGGTAGGCCTCGAAGTGATGTATCCGCCCTCCACGCCATCCATCAATGACGGCCCTCAGCCTAGCTGCTGTATGACGATGGAAGCGATGTCGGCGTGTGTGCCTCCAGCATTCGGTGTGATCGTGAGCGCGGGTGTGTTGCCTGCTGGATTGCGAAGCTCGAGCGTCGAGTTCGCGGCGGTGGTTTTGACGAGCGCCTCGCCTGAGATCTGGCTCGTTCCGGTCGCTCGCCCATACACCGTGTAGGGGAGCTCTATCGTGCCGCTCCCGGAGTCGAGGCCGAGCACCAATTGACCAGCCTCGTCTACGGACACCGAGAAGGCCACCCGGTAGGTTCCGATGGCAGGCAACACAAATTCGGTGGGACTGGTGCCACCGCGTCTGGTGATGACGTTGGTGGTCGGTCCGTTCCGAGGGAATTCAATTGGGATGCCGGCTCCCACAGTGGCCGCGTTGTCACCGGGCATGACGGCGTAGAACTCGGCATAGACCGGCACTCCGCGTGGGCCTTCCGGTCCAGCGGGCCCTTCCGGTCCGGCTTTGCCTGTCGGCCCAGTCGGTCCCACAGGGCCAGTTTCGCCGATGAGGCCACTCGCCCCCGGGAGTCCGTTGGGGCCTGTGGATCCGACTGGTCCAGCGGGGCCCGCCGCGCCGGTCAGCCCGGGTTGTCCTGTCGCGCCCGTGGGTCCGGTCGCGCCTGCGGGTCCGGTCGTGCCTGCGGGTCCTGTCGCGCCCGTGGGTCCTGTCGCGCCCGTGGGTCCGGTCGCGCCTGCGGGTCCTGTCGTGCCCGTGGGTCCTGTCGTGCCCGTGGGTCCTGTCGCGCCTGCGGGTCCGGTCGCGCTGGTGGTCCCCGCGGCGCCTGTCGCGCCTGTGAGTCCGGCCGCACCCGCAGGTCCTGTGGCGCCAACCAGACCGTGCAAGCCTTCGGGGCCAACGGGTCCGGGGAGGCCGGCGAAACCGCGTGGGCCTTGCGGTCCAGTGAGTCCGCGTGCTCCCCGCGGTCCCGAGCGTCGCTCGTGCCTGCCTGTGGCACAGGGAGGGTGAGCAGGTCCAGCACGCCCGGTAAAGGCGGCTCTGTGGCACGATCGGACGGGATGTGACTCCTCTGCGGCGATGCCTGGGGTCACGATCGTCGCTCCTCCGAATCCCAGCACACACATCGTTAGGACAAACATGCCACAGATGCGCCTGCGGGGCGTTGGACAGAGGCTGGTGTGACGGCGGAGTTTCACTACCCGTAGATGGTCACAGGCGTCCCTGGGCCGACGCGGGCAGCCAACCAGTCGATACTTGCCGTGTCGAGACGGATGCAGCCATGAGAGACCGCGGTGCCGAGTGTGCCTCCGAGGTTGTTGCGTCCGTGCAGCGCAATCTGTCCCGGGCCACCTTCGAATTCCTGCAGCGCATTCGAGCGTGCGCTGAGCGCCAGTGCGAACGGGCCACCGGGCTCGCTCTTCTGAAGCGAGTCCCCCGCGAAAAGCCTTGCTCCACAGTGTCTGTGTTACCCCAGCATGACGAACCCAAACATATACCCCCGGGGTCCTCCCAACGCTGGCGAGGGGGCTGGCGCCTCGCCCTGCAGCTCGAGTCCGAGCGTGGCGAAGAACGCCACCGCGTCCGCGAGGTCCTCGACGACTATGCCCACATGGTCCATCCGCTGGATTGTCATGTGCTCGATTGTATGCACGCGACCGAGCCCGTCGGTGACTGTCCCGGGGGACGAAAGGGCGGTCCATACAAGCGGATGATGAAGAGGGCTTGACCAGGCTCACTACCATGGGCCTGTGAGCGGCCAGAGGGTCCCCGGTGGGGTGGTACATAAGCTGCCTGCGGATCTGCGTGAGGCGCTGATCGCCAACGCCACGGCACTCGATGCCTGGAAGGACATCACGCCCTTAGCACGCAATGAGTTCATCTGCTGGGTCGAAGACGCCAAGCAGGAGGCGACCCGAGAGCGCCGCATTCGGCGGACCCAGGAGGAGCTGGAGGAAGGTCAGCGCCGGCCATGCTGCTGGCCGGGGTGTAAGCACCGCGAACGTACCGGGCGCTAGCGAGGCATTACGACCTCTGCGAGGGATCGGGGACTGTGCGCGCGGCATGGGATCACTCGGTACTTCGGTACCAGACGATACTATGCAATATCGGTGCCCAACAGCGGCCGGCCGGCCGCTGTACGATGGTGCAAGCACCCCGCCGACGTAGCTCAGCTGGTAGAGCGCATCCATGGTAAGGATGAGGTCTCGGGTTCGATTCCCGACGTCGGCTCTGGCAGGCGAAGGATACTTTAGTACCGCAAATTTGCCAGCCGACTTGATGGGAAGTGGTGGGAAGCAGAGCTTCGAGGCGTTCGCCGCAGGCGGTCTCTCAGACCAAACCATCCACGCCTGAGCCGGGCTGAGAGGGTGTAGGGTGGAGTGCCCGACTGGAGGTGACCATGGAGTCCAAGACAGTTGATGCCGTCGAGTTTCGAGACGGACAGCAGCAGCAGTGGAACAGCGCTGCGACCGGCTGGCGCAGATGGTCGCAGCTGATCGACCGGGCGGCGAGTGGGATCAGCGAGCGTCTGGTCGAGCTGGCCGGCGTCGAGCCCGGCAGCCGAGTGTTGGACGTGGCCGCCGGCTACGGGGAGCCGTCGCTGAGCGCGGCCAGAAGGGCTGGGCCCGAGGGCACCGTGCTGGCTACCGACATCTCTGCCGAGATGATTGCTTTCGGCCGCGAGCGCGCCGCTGCCACCGGGCTCGAAAACATCGATTTCGTTCAGTCGGATGCGGCATCTCTGGACTTCCCGGAGGCCAGCTTTGACGCCGCGCTCTCACGCTGGGGGATCATCTTCGAGCCCCACGCAGAGGCCGCCGCGGCGCGTATCCGCAGCTTCCTGGAGCCCGGTGGGCGGATGGCGATCAGCTCGTGGGGATCGCCAGACCGTGTCCCGTTCCTCGCGATTCCCATGCGGACCGCTATGCAGCGCCTCCAGGTCCCGCCCCCGCCGCCGGGAACACCCGGTCCGCTCTCGCGTCCGACGCCGCAGGCGCTGGGCGGCCTGCTGGAAGCGGCCGGGTTCTCGAATGTGGAGGTGGAGGAGGCCGAGGTCACCTTTGAGTGGCAGTCGCCCGAGGAGTTCACCACCTTCATCAGGGAGATCGCCCCGCCAATCACCGCAATGATCGCTCCGCACCCCCAGGAGGTGCAGGACGAGACCTGGGCCGCCATAACCGAGGCCATCCGGGAGGCGGCCGGAGATGGCGAAGCGGTGAGATTTTCGAACCTGGTCTTGCTTGCCGCCGGACGAGCCTAGCCGAGGGCCATCACGGCATCCGCACACGCCTGCGTAAGCGAGCACGCGTCAATCGTCGGTACTCCACAACCTGCGTGACCATCGGCGTGTACTCGTACAGCAACTCGCCCATCGATGGGTGTGTCTGGTCGCTCATGACGTCTCCTCTTCGTAGGTGCCTGGCTGGGCGGCGATCATCGCATACGGCTGGCCCTTGCCACCATCGCTTGGAACTCGGGTACAGCCTTAGCAGCCGGGTGGCCTAAGTCTCTGCCTCCTCACTGCTCGTGCGATCGCGCGGGCTTCGGCTCGCATGGGCCGCAGGTGTCCGCTGAGGTCGGGCCTGTAGCCGTTGAAGAACAGCCCTGGCGCTGACGGGTGCTGGTTGCCGCCGCTGACGAGCGGGATGCCGTCCTCGCCGAGCACGCCAAGGTGGCCGACGAGCGGCTCCAGCCCCCGGCGGTAGCCCGTCGCGGCGATCACGGCTTCCGGCTCGATGCGAGTGCCGTCGGCGAGCAGCACGCCCGGGCCGTCAAAGCCTTCGACGGCGGCGACGATCTCGATTCGTCCGGCCTTGAGGAGGGGCAGGAATCCTTCTGCGTAGGCCGGCGCCTGTTGGCGGTGGCGCATTGTTGTGGCGAGCCCGATTGGTGAACGTGGAAGTCCGTAGCGGTCGAGGTTGCCAAAGATGATCCGCTGTGACAGCCATGAGAGCTCGTCCCCGACGCGCACAGGCAGGTGGTTGAGCACGATCCCGGAGATGTTGATCGAAGACCCCAGGACCTTGCGCGTGATCAGGTTCGGGGGCGTGCGGCAGGCCACGCGCACGCGTCCCGCGCCCCCTTTGGCGAGGTGGGCGGCGACCTCTGAGCCGGTCGTTCCTGGCCCGATGACGAGGACGTCGCGGCCACGGTAGGGCTCGGGGTTTCGGTAGGCGCTTGAGTGGATGAGCTCGCCGGTGAAGCCGTCGCGTCCAGGCCAGTCGGGGAGGTTGGGGTCGTGGTCGAATCCGGTCGCGATGACCACGAAGCGCGCCTGAAGATCCTCGCGATCAGTCTCAACACGCCATCCTCCGTTCGCGGCCTCCAGCCGCCGGACCTGCGTGCCGAAGCGAACATCGATGCGATGGTGAGCGGCATAGTCCTCGAGGTACTGGACCCACGCATCCCGAGACGGGAACTCGCCGTAGCGGCGGCGGCTCGCGCGATAGCCGGGCTGCGTGGACATCCATCCCGTCGTATTGAGCCGCAGCCCGTCGTAGCGGCTCCGCCAGCTCGCACCGACCTGGTCGCTCTGCTCGAGCACGATCATCTCGACGCCAACGCCCCGAAGCGTGGCCGCCGCCGCGAGCCCAGCGGTGCCCGCGCCGAGCACGATCGCCTCTGCCATCGGGTGATGCGTATCCTGCGGCGACCTTGCACCCGGAGCGCTGTCCGGTCGGTTCGGGCTTCCCTGTCGCACCTGTGCCTCGATCGAGCAGGCCGCTCTCACGCCCCCGCCGACGGCTCGATGTTCTGGTTGACGCGGAAGGTGTTCGCCGGGTCGTAGGTCGCCTTGGCGGTGGCGAGGCGGTCGTAGTTCTCGCCGTAGGTTGCGCGCACGCGCTCGTGTCCCTCGTCCATCATGAAGTTCACGTATGCCCCGCCGGCCGAGTGGGGATGCGTGGCATCCCAATAGTCGACGGTCCAGTCACGGATGACTCCGGCGTTGGCGGGGTCGGGGTCCACGCCGAGGATCACCTCGGCCCAGTTGCAGTCGCGGTAGCTGAACGGTGTTTCGGCAGCGCCGATGTCGTGCACGGCCCCGTCGATCGGGTAGAGGTGCATGGTCGAGTGCATGGTCGGGAGCTTCTCCGCGAACTCGATGTGCTGCTCGATCGCCGCGTCGGGGAGCTCACGGACGAAGTCCGCGCGCCAGTACCACTGCAGTCCCGGGACGTAGAGGCCGTCGAAGAGGCTCTGGAGCGCCGGGAACGGCATCGGTCCTACTCCGTGCAGGAGCGGCGTTCCGAGCGCCTGCACGGGCGCGAAGAGCTCGGCGGCCGCCTCCTGGGGGCCGGTGTAGCACCACACCACGCCGCACACCTTGCGCAGGTGCAGCTCGGCGGGAAACATGTCCGCGGGGGGCACCGTCATGGTCGCGAAGAACCCGTTCAGCTCGCGGGGCGCCGCGGGGAGGAACTCACGGTAGAAGCGCATCACCTCGGCTGTCTGCTCAAGCGGCCAGAGCGTCGGACCGGCGAGCACGGTGGAGACGGGATGCGCTCGGAAGTTGAATGACGTGACGACGCCGAAGTTGCCGCCGCCGCCCCGCAGCGCCCAGAAGAGCTCGGGGTTCTCCTCAGCGCTCGCGCGGGCCTGTGTGCCGTCGGCGAGGACGACGTCGGCCTCGATCAGATTATCGATCGTGAGCCCGTGCTTGCGCGAGAGGTGGCCGATGCCGCCCCCCAGAGTGAGGCCGCCGACGCCCGTGGTGCCGACGATCCCCGACGGCGTGGCCAAGCCGTGCTCGTGTGTGGCGGCATCGACCTGCGCCCAAGTGCAGCCGCCGCCGACGCGGACGGTGCGCGCGGCCGGATCGACCTCGACTGTCTGCATGAGGGAGAGGTCGAGGACGACTCCGTCGTCGCAGACCCCCAGCCCTCCGCCGTTGTGGCCGCCACCGCGAACGGCGAGCAGCAGGTCGTGGCGTCGCGCGAAGGAGATCGTCTGCGCTACGTCATCGGTACTCGCGCAGCGGGCGATCAGCGCTGGCCGGCGGTCGATCATCGCGTTGTAGACCGCGCGCGCCTGCTCGTAGCCTGGGTCTTCGGGACCGACCAGCTCACCCGCGAACTTCGCCCCGAGCTCTGCTCGCGCTGCCTGTGCCGCATTGGTGGTGCTCATGTCTGCCTCCGCTTCGTTGGACTCCGCGCCGAGAGCGCTCCCGATTGCAAGGTGACGGTAACGGGGTCCACCGCCGCTGTCATGACCTGGATTGACACAGTTTGCTCACCGACCACAGCATGACCCATCGGAGGGCGATAATCAGATCTGACTAGCGTCCAACTCCTGCCATGCAACCGCTTCCCGGCCCTCTAGGACTCCCCCCGCCCTCCCCGTTCGTCGGCCGCTCGGCGGAGCTCGCGGCGCTGCGGGCGCTCGTTCCGCGCGAGGCGGGGGAGCGTGGTCGGCTCGCGTTGCTGGGCGGCGAGGCCGGCTCGGGTAAGAGCCGCCTTGTGCGAGAGCTGGCGCAGGCGCTCGCCTGCGAAGGGGTGCTCGTGCTCTACGGCGCCTGCGACGCCGTGGTGCACACGCCCTACCGGCCCTTCGCCGAGGCGCTCGACCAGCTCGTTCGCGGCACCGACCCCGATGTGCTCCGTGCGGACCTCGGCGGCGCGGGCGGCGAGCTCGCCCGCCTGCTTCCCGACCTGGACGCTCGCGTCAGTGGGCTGCCCGCGCCGGTGGCCGCCGACCCCGATACCGAGCGCCATCGTCTGCACACGGCGGTGACTGACCTCCTCGCGGGCGCCGGTCGCCGGCAGCCGCTGCTGCTCGTGCTCGAGGACTGCCACTGGGCGGATACGCCCACGCTCGTGCTGCTGCGCCACCTCGCTCGTGCGAGCAGCGAGGCCCGTGTGCTCGTACTGGCGACGTTCCGAGACACCGAGGCCGACATTCCGGGCGCGCTCGCCGATGTGCTCGCCGACCTGCGCCGCTCAGACGAGGTCGTGCGCCTCCATCTCGGCGGCCTCAGCGAGGACGATGTTGAAGATTTTGTGCGGCGAGCCGGCGGCGGCGAGATCGATCCCGCCGAGCCTGGACTCTCCCGCGGGCTGCGCGATCTCACTGAGGGCAACGCCTTCCTGCTCTGTGAGCTCTGGCGGGCGCTTGTGGAGACCGACGCGGTCGCGATCGAAGACGGCACCCTCCGGTTGATTGCACCCCTGCAGGAGATCGCGACGCCTCAGAGCGTGCACGAGGTTGTCAACCAGCGCCTGATGAGACTCGATCCGGCAACGAGAGACCTGCTCGAGTTGGCCGCCGTCGCCGGCCCCGAGTTCGAGCTCGACGTCCTGCGCCGAGCCGCGCCCGTCGAGCTGCAGCGGATCGACGCCCTGGAACCGGCGATGCGCAGCGGGGTCATCGAGGAGCTGCCCTTCCCGGCGCTGGCCTACCGCTTCACGCACGAGCTCGTGCGCCGCGCGCTGTATGACCGGCTGAGTGTCCTGCGCCGCGCCGAGCTGCACCTCCGCATCGCCCAGGCGCTGGAGGCGGTCGACCAGCCGCGGCACGGGCGTGTGCTCGCCGACCTGGCGCACCATTTCGCGGCGGCGGCCCCGATCGGCGGAGCGGCCCAAGCGGTGGAGTACAACCTCCTCGCCGCGAAGGCGGCGTCGGCTGCGTTGGCGTACGACGAGGCCACCGTCCGTCTGCGCACAGCTCTGCAGATGGGCGTGCCGGACGAGCGCCAACGCGCCGAGATCCTGCTCGAGGAGGGCACCGCGCTGTTTCGCGCCGGCCGCTCGCTGGACTCGCTGCGGTCCTTCCGCCAGGCGGCTGAGATCGCGCGAGAGCTCGGGGAGGGAAAGCTGCTCGCCCGTGCGGCGATCGGGTTCGAGACCAGCTGCTGGCGACCCGGGCTCACCGACGAGGGTGCCCACGAGCTGCTCCAGGAAGCCTCGGCCGCCCTCGCTCGGGAGGACTCCACGCTCCGTGTCGGCCTGCTCGCGAGCCTTGCTCGCGCGCTCGAGCTCAAGGGAGACTCCGATCGGGCGGCCCTCGCGCGCGCGGAGGCCATCGCAATGGCACGCCGAATCGACGACCGGCCCGGACTGGCAACGGTGCTCGTGGGGATCTACTGGGCGCGCGCGACCACAAGCCTCGCGGAAGCTCTCGAGATGCTTGGCGAGGCACGCGATCTGGCCGAGGAGATGGGCGACGTCGAGGGCCAGGCGGAAGCGACCCAGTGGCGGGTCTCCGCGCTGATGGCACTCGGGGAGATCGTGCCGGCACGCGAGGAGCTCACGATCGCCCTCGACATGGCCAAGAGCACACGTCAGCCCTTCATGCTCCATGTGACAGAGCACTACCGATCGGCGTTGGCGCTGCTCGAGGGTCACCTCGCGGAGGCCGACGCGGCAGCGGAGCGCTCGCGCGAATGGGGCCAGCTGCTCGTCGGTCGCGACGCCTCCAGCGTCTACGGCATCCAGATGTTCGGAGTCCGGCGCGAGCAGGGCCGCCTTGCCGAGCTTGCCCCGGTGATCCGCGTCCTCGCGGCCGGCGATCGAGGTGGCGGGGCGTGGCGACCAGGACTCGCGGCGATGCTCGCCGAGCTCGCTATGGAGGAGCAGGTTCGCGGCGAGCTCGACCGCGTGCAAGCCGAGGGCCTCGACCCGCTGCGCGAGGGGCTTTGGCTGGCGTCGCTCACCTACCTCGCCGATGCCGCCGGCGCCGTCGCGCACCGGGGGGTCGCCTCGCTCGTCTATCCGCTGCTCGCGCCACTTGCCGGCAGAAACGTGATGATCGGTCACGGCGTCGCCTGCTACGGCGCCGCCGACCGCTATCTGGGAGTGCTCGCTGCGACGCTCGGCGACACCGATGACGCGGCCGGCCACTTCGAGGCGGCCCTGCACCTCAACAGGCAGATTGGCGCGAGCACCTGGCTCGCGCACACCGCCTACGAGTACGGACGCATGCTGCTCGCCCAGGAAGACTCCGATCGCGGGGAACAGCTGCTCGCCGAGGCCGCGCTCCTCGCCGAGACCGTGGGGATGCCCACGCTGCTCGCGCGTGTCCGTGCCCTCGCGCCGGTGTCGAGCCCGGCGCTGCCGGACGGCCTTTCCATCCGCGAGCTCGATGTGCTTCGGCTGATGGCGCGCGGTCTCTCGAATCGTGAGATCGGGGCCACGCTGTTCATCAGCGAGCACACCGCCGCGAGCCACGTGCGCGGCATTCTGCGCAAGACCGCGTGCGCGAACCGCACCCAGGCGACGGCCTACGCCTATCGACGCGGTCTGGCCGAGAGCTGAGCGATGGCGTAGCATCCTGAACATGCCGATGTACGTGATCGAGCGCGCATTCGCCGAGCAGCTCGACCTCTCAAGCGACGACGTCAAGCTGATCGAGGAGGTCAATGCGGACGAGGGCGTGCGCTGGCTGTTCTCGTTCCTCAGCGCCGACAGGCGTCGCTCCTACTGCCTGTATGAGGCGCCCTCACCCGACATGATCGTCGCCGCCGCCAAGCGCGTCGGCATCCCCGCCGACGCCGTGGTCGAGGTCAACCGTATCTCCGCGGATATGTACGCATAGGAGTCAGCCTTGGCTGAGAAGGCCCCCTGTCCCGTCTGCGGCGAGCTCAACGACGCCGCGCAGCGCTTCTGCGGCCAGTGCGGATCTGCGTTAAGCCACAGGTGCGCCGCGTGCGGTGAAGAGAACCCGCCGGGATTCCGCTTCTGCGGGGCATGCGGTGCCGCGTGCGATACCAGCTCCGCGTCCCCGTCGGGCTCCGTCGAGAACATCGATGGGGATACCAGCCCCGCGTCTCCGTCGGGCTCCGTCGAGAACATCGATGGGGAGAGGCGATGGGTGAGCATCATGTTCGCCGACCTGTCGGGATTCACGGCGCTCTCGGAGCGCACGGATCCGGAGGAGATCCGCTCGATGGTCGATCGCTGCACGAGCGAGATGAGCCAGGTCGTCGACCGCTTCGGCGGCACCGTGGACAAGGTCATAGGCGACGCGCTGATGGCGGTGTTCGGGGCACCGGTCGCCCACGAGGACGACTCCGAGCGGGCGGTGCGCGCCGCGCTGGAGATCCAGCGACGCGCGTCCGAGCAGTCGCATGACTTCGGCGGACTGTGTGTCAGCATCGGCGTCAACACGGGTGAGGTGATATTTGCCCCGGTAGGCCCGCACGGGCGGCGGGAGCTGACGGTGATGGGCGACGCCGTGAACACCGCGGCCCGACTACAGGCTGCCGCTCCACCCGAGGCTGTGCTGGTCGGCAAGGAGACGCAAGCTGCGAGCGCGCGGGCGATCACCTACGAGGCGGTGGAGCCGATCCTCGCAAAGGGCAAGGAAGCGCCGATACTCGCCTGGCTGGCCCGGGCTGCCACTTCGGCTCCCGCTGAGCGCCCGGTCTCGGCGGCGCCGTTCATCGGCAGAGACAGCGAGCTGGAACTTCTCACGCGGACGTGGACGCGAGCCTCGAGCGAGCGCCATCCGCAGCTGCTCACCCTCGTGGGAGCACCGGGGATCGGCAAGACACGGCTGACGCTGGAGTTCGCCGCGCGCGTGGAGAGCACAGGCGGACGGATATTCAGTGGCCGCCCGCTTCCCTACGGTGCAGCTGCCTCCTACTGGGCGTTTGGACAGGTCATCAGGAACGCGTCCGGAATCTTCGCCAACGATCCCGCCGACGTCGCCTCCGAGAAGCTCGCCGCGCGCGCGGCATCGCTGCTTGCAGCGACCGAGGCGCAGGAAATGGCGAGGAATCTCTCGATCATGGCTCGTCTCGCCGAGGACACCGTGGACGATCGGCGGGTGCTGTTCGCCTCCGCTCAGCGGTTTCTCGAGGCCCTCGCCCGTGAGCAGCCCACCCTGGTGGTGCTCGAGGATCTGCACTGGGCGGACGAGAGTCTTCTGGAACTCGTCGAGGGGCTCTCGGCCAGGCTCCAGGACGTGCCGCTGCTTCTGCTCGCACTTGCCAGACCCGAGTTCCTGGACGCGAGGCCAAGCTGGGCACGCCTCCCAACCAACGTCACCGTCCAGCTCCAGGCGCTCACCGAGGCCCACACTCAAGACCTCGTGCGCCGACTCCTGTCGGGTGCGCCAGATAGGGAGGCGGTGGCCGAACGCGTCGAGGAGGCGGCCTGCGGCAATCCGCTCTTTATCGAGGAACTGGCAGCGTGGCTCTCGGAGGGTGACACCGCGAACGCCGCCGGCGTACCGGCGAACATCAAGACAATCATCGCGGCTCGACTCGACCAGCTCCCGCCAGGAGAGCGGCAGGTGATCCTCGACGCCTCTGTTATCGGAGACTTCTTCTGGCAGGGCACGCTCGAAGCGCTCGGAAGCGACGGCACGCTCGTTGAGACACTGTACGCGCTCGAGCGACGAGGTCTCATCCGCCACAGCCCTTCCTCGCGTATCCGCGGTGACCAGGAGCTGATCTTCAAGCACGCGCTGGTGCGCGAGGTCGCCTACGCGACCCTCCCCAAGGCCGCACGCCGAGAGCGCCACGCGGTCGTCGCCCGCTTCGTCGAGCAGGCGGCGGGAGATCCGGCAGCCTATGCGGCGATCCTCGCGCACCACTGGCGTGAGGCAGGCGAGAACGCGAACGCCGCCGATTACCTGCTTACCGCGGCAGACCAGGCCTGGAGAGGGTGGACGCCGCACGAGGCCGTCGAGCTGTGCAACCAGGCGCTCGAGCTGATCCCGAAGAGCGACGAGGCACGCCGGCGTCGCGCACGACTGCGACGGGCCGTCGCTGCGACGGCGGCGATGCACACAAGCCACGATCTTGCGCCGATGGATCAGTCGAAATCCCCGGGCGAGATGTCGCCGCCGATCTCGTAGATCCTCCCGATAGTGTGATCGCCAACCAGCTCAGCGTGCTCCCGTATGAGCTCCGTGCTGGGCGACGAATAGACGCAGAAGGACTTCAGCTGACCCTCTTCGTCGATTCCTACGTGACTGTGCTCCCATACGATTGGGGAGAACTGCGGGTTCTCGGCCAGGATGCGCTTCGAGAGGCGGCCCTTCGCCGCCCCCCCATCCTCCAGCTCATCCCAGTTCCTCTCGATCAGATAGCGCGGCATCTCTTCTCCCAAGTTTCGACTTCGATCAGACAATCCTACGCTCTTCAGTTTTGCCAGCATCCGATTCGTCTGCGGATGCGAGGTCTTTGCACAGGATGCCAGGTGTCGCGGTGACCTCCCTCATGCAGGCCGTTAAGGTCGATCCTGCCGCGCGCACCGTGCGCGCGGGCGGCGGCTGCACGTGGGGACAGGTGGTGGTGGTCGCGGTGGTCGCCGCGACCATAAAGGCCGGCCTGGCGACGCCCTCGGGGATCCTCTCCACCACCGGAGTGGGCGGCCTCACTCTGGGGTGAGCCATGAGGATGAGCTCCCTGCCTGTGCCGTGATAACTACGGATCGCCTTCAGTGGACAGCCCGCTGGTGAAGGGCGTTCCCGGCGGATTGACTGGTCTTCATCACTCAGCGAGAGGCAATTGAGGAGCGATGAGCAGGTGACCGTCACCGCGGCAGACGCCGTGCACGCGATCGAGGATCCCGTGCGTCCGTTCGCGTATCTGGGTCGCGACGATGTCGCTTACGCCGGCGGCAAGGGCGCGAACCTGGGGGAGCTCGTCTCCGCCGGGCTGCCTGTGCCTGACGGCTTCGTGGTCGGCGCTCCGGCATACGCCGCGTTCTGCGCCGAGACCGGGTTGCGCGAGCGGCTGACAGAGTTGCTGGGCGAGGTTGACGTGGAGGACACCGCCGCTCTGCAGGCGGCAAGCATCGCCGCACGCGATCTGTTCGAGGAGACCCCCATGCCCGAGCCGCTGGCACGGGAGATCCGCTCCCGCTACGAGCAGCTCGCGGGCGAGGATCCGGAGGCGCCGGTGGCTGTGCGCTCCTCCGCCACGGCGGAGGACACTGCCGACACCTCCTTCGCCGGGATGAACGAGACCTTCCTGAACATCCGCGCCGCCGACGCGGTGATCGACGCCGTGCGCCGCTGCTGGCGTTCGCTGTTCGGCGCGCGCACAATCTACTACCGCGCCATGAACGGCTTCGCACAGGCCGACATGGACATCGCGGTCGTGGTGCAGCGCCAGGTGAACTCGACCCGCGCCGGGGTGATGTTCACCGTCAATCCCGCCACGGGGGAGCGCGGAGAGCTGGTCATCGAGGGCTCCTTCGGCCTGGGCGAGGCCGTCGTCTCGGGCTCGGTCTCTCCCGACCGCTACGTGGTGGAGAAGGCGACGCTGGCGATCCTCCGCCGCGAGGTTCACCACAAGGACCTGATCATCGAGTACGCGCCCGACGGCGGCACCCGGCAGCGCGCGTTGTCGGAGGAGGAAGCCCTGCGGGCGGTCCTCACCGACGAGGAGGTCGTCGCGGTAGCTGAGCTCGGAAGGCGCATCGAGGAGCACTACGGCCTTCCGCAGGACACCGAGTGGGCGTTTGACCGCGACGGCGCGCTGTGGATGCTTCAGAGCCGCCCGATCACCACCCTGCACGACGCCGCCGCCGCCGCAACTGTCTCAGGCGTCGAACCCTCAGAGCCCCAGGAGGTGCTGCTGCGTGGGCTGGGCGGGGCGCCCGGCAGCGCCGGCGGGGCCGTGCGGGTGCTCACCTCGCTTGCCGGCGCCGCGAATCTGAACGATGGCGATGTGCTGGTGACGCACATGACCTCTCCGGATTGGCTGCCGCTGCTGCGCCGGGCCGCGGCCGTCGTCACCGACTCCGGCGGCATGACCTGTCACGCGGCGATCGTCTCGCGCGAGCTGGGCATTCCCTGTGTGGTGGGCACCGGAGAAGCGACTCGCCGCCTGCGCGATGGAGAGATCGTCACCGTCGATGCCACCCGCGGCGTCGTCCTGGCGGGCACCCGCACGCCTGCGCACGCGAGGGGGGCAGTTCAGGCCTCCTCAGCGGCGCCCGCGCCGGCTCAGGCCTCCTCGGCGGCGGCTGCGCCGGCTCAGGCCTCGGCGGCGGCTGCGCAGGTTCAAGCGTCCTCTTCGGCGGCTGCGCAGGAGGGGAGCGGGGGCGCCCTTGCGGCGAGGGCCTCCGTGACGGCGACGCAGATCCTCGTGAACCTCTCAGAGCCCTCGCAGGTGGAGCGCGTCAAGGACCTGCCCGTCGACGGCGTCGGCCTGCTGCGCGCGGAGATGATGGTGCTCGAGGCGCTCGCGGGCGATCACCCCCGCACCCTCCTGCAGGAGGGACGCGGAGAGGAGCTCGTCTCTCGCATGGCCGAGGGGCTGAGCACCTTCGCCGCGGGCTTTGCGCCGCGGCCGGTGACCTACCGCACGATCGACTTTCGCACCAACGAGTTCTCCGGACTGCGCGGCGGCGAGCGCTTCGAGCCGCACGAGGCCAACCCGATGATCGGCTTTCGCGGCGCCTTGCGCTACACGCGCGAGCCCGACGTCTTCCGCCTGGAGCTGGCGGCGCTGCGCAGGGTGTGGGACGCCGGCCTGCACAACCTGCACATGATGCTGCCCTTCGTGCGCAGCACCCGCGAGCTCAGTCGCTGCCGGGAGCTGATCGCGGAGTCGGGCCTGCTCGAGCTTCGCGGCTTTGAGCTGTGGGTGATGGCCGAGGTGCCCTCGGTGCTCTTCAACCTCGAGCAGTACGCCGCGCTGGGGATCGCGGGCATCTCGATCGGCTCGAACGACCTCACCCAGCTGCTGCTGGGCGCCGATCGCGATAACGAGGTGCTGGCCGAGACCTTCGACGAGCGCGACCCCGCCGTGATCGCCTACCTGCGTGAGCTGATTCCCTGCGCGCGCGAGCTGGGGCTGCGCACCTCGATCTGCGGTCAGGCGCCCTCGGTGCACCCCGAGTACGCCGAGCTGCTGGTGCGTGCGGGGATCGACGCGATCTCGGTGAGCGTCGACGTGGTCGATCGCACGCGCGCGCTGGTGGCGGCCGCGGAGCAGCGCGTGCTGCTTGCCAGTGCCCGCAGTGCCCGCGAGGGCGACTTCGCGCGCGCCCCGAGGTGACGCGCACCGGCGAGGCGACGCGCATCCGCGAGGCGACGCGCGGCTGCGCAGACTCGGCGCGCGAGCAGGGATAGTCGAGTGGAGTCCAACGCGCTGATCGTCCAGAATTCCCCGACAACGCGGTCCTGAAGGGCGACGCGGCAGACGGCTTCGCATATGACCTCGACTGCTGCAAGGCCTGCGGCATCTGCGTCGCCGAGTGCCCTTTGCGGGGCGATCGAAATGGTCCCCCGGTGTAGTTCCTGAGGAGGGGGAGGCCGTGGTGGGGAGGCTGCGAGTGGGGAGGCCGTGGTGGGGAGGCCGTGGGTGGGGAGGCTGCGAGTGGCATGATCTCAAGGTGCGTGCCGTGCAGATAGAGCGCCCCGGTGTACTTCGCCTCGTGGAGCGCCCCGAGCCGCGCCCGGGGCCCAACCAACTGCTCGTGCGCGTTCATGCTTGCGGCGTCTGCCGCACGGACCTGCACCTTCTGGACGGGGAGGTCGATATTCCCCGGCCTCCCATCGTTCCCGGCCACCAGATCGTCGGAACCGTGATTGGCCACGGCGAGCAAACGCATGCCGGCGAGCCGCTCGAGCCCGGCATGCGCGTCGGCGTTCCGTGGCTGGGTTGGACATGCGGTCGCTGCCGCCACTGTCTCGGCGGGCGTGAGAATCTCTGCCTGCGCGCGCGCTTCACCGGGCGCGACATCGACGGCGGCTTCGCGGAGTTGACGCTCGCCGACGAGCGCTACTGCTTCGCGCTGCCCGAGGGCTTCAGCGACCTCCAGGCCGCTCCGCTGCTGTGCGCGGGACTGATCGGCTATCGCGCGCTGACGATGACCGGCGACGCCGAGCGGCTCGGCCTCTATGGGTTTGGCTCTTCAGCGCACATCATCGCCCAGATAGCCCGCTTCCAGGGCCGGCGCGTGTTCGCCTTCACTCGCTCCGGGGATGAGGCCGCACAGGCCTCGGCGCGTGAGCTCGGCGCCGAGTGGGCGGGAGACTCGCTCACGGCACCCCCGGAGGAGTTGGAAGCGGCGATCATCTTCGCCTCTGCCGGCGAGCTTCTCCCTGGCGCGCTGCGTGCCCTCGCCAGGGGCGGCACGGTCGTCTGCGCCGGGATTCACATGTCCGATATCCCGAGCTTTCCCTACAGCATCCTGTGGGGCGAGCGCACCGTTCGCTCGGTCGCCAACCTCACCCGCCAGGATGCCCACGAGCTCCTCGCCCTCGCTCCCCGTGTCCCGGTTCGCACCAACGTCCACCCCTACACGCTCGAGCAGGCGGGCACCGCTCTGGAAGATCTGCGCGCCGGGCGTTTCCAGGGCGCCGCGGTGATCGAGCTCTGATTGTCGCTCCATTGCGCTGCGAGGGTCGCTCGATTGCGCTGCGAGGGCTGCTCCATTGCGCCGCCGAGTGCCCCTCCACCGCGCCGCGAGAGATGGAGGGTGAAGCCGCCATCGATGTACGTAGAAATGCACGCCTCCCTGAGGAGAGTCCCCGATGCGCCGCCCCCGCCGCGGGCATTAGCTTCGAGTGTGCAGGCCATCAAGCGACCAAGAAGGCAGGCGGAGATGAAGGCTCTTGTTTATCACGGCCCCGGCGAGCGGGGCTGGGACACGGTCGACGATCCCACCATCCTCGACCCCACCGATGCGATCGTGCGCATCGACACCTCCACGATCTGCGGCACCGACCTGCACATCCTCAAGGGCGACGTGCCCGAGACCACACCCGGTACCGTGCTCGGCCACGAGGCCGTGGGCACGCTCCAGGAGGTGGGAGCCGCCGTCACCACGGTCGCCCCCGGCGACCGCGTGCTCATGTCCTGCATCAGCTCCTGCGGGCGCTGCCGCTTCTGCAAGGAGGGCCTTTATGGGCAGTGCCTGGGAGGAGGCGGCTGGATCTTCGGCCACCTCATCGACGGCCTCCAGGCCGAGTACGCGCGCGTGCCCTTCGCCGAGAACTCCGTCTACAAGGTCCCCGCGCAGCTCAGCGACGAGCAGGTGCTCTTCCTCGCCGACATCCTTCCCACCTCCTTCGAGGTCGGCGTGCTCAACGGCGCGGTCTCCCCCGGCGACACCGTGGCGATCGTCGGCGCCGGGCCAATCGGATTGGCCGCCGTCCTCACCGCGCGGCTCTACACCCCCGGGCGCATCATCGCCATCGACCTCGCCGACAGCCGCCTGGAGAGCGCGCGTCGCTTCGGCGCCGACACCACCATCAACAACGGCCGCGAGGACGCCCTCGCGCAGGTCATGGAGTTGACCGAGGGACTCGGCGCCGATGTCGCCTTGGAGGCCGTCGGCGTGCCCGAGACCTTCGAGCTCGCCGCCGAGCTCATCCGCCCCGGCGGGCGCGTGGCCAACATCGGCGTTCACGGCAGGGCCGCGCACCTGCACCTGGAGAAGCTCTGGATCCGCGACGTCACCATCACCACCGGGCTCGTCGACACCTTCAGCATCCCCCGCCTCATGCGCCTCATCGCAAGCGGCCGTCTGGACCCCTCGCTCCTCGCCACCCACCGCTTCCCGCTGGGCGAGACCATGGCCGCCTACGACACCTTCGCCGATGCCGCCAGCTCCGGCGCCCTGAAGGTCGTGCTCCAGGCTCAGGACCTCCACCCGCCGATGGCCCGCGCAGCCGCCACCACCGTCGGAGTCGCCTGAGGATCCATCGCCCTCACAGGAGCTCTCTCACAGCGACGCGGCCCAAACCCCTCCCCCCAAAAAAACCGTGACTGCAGACACCTCACATCCCGGAAAAGCTCCACGACCACGAGCGGACCCCAACACGAGCATGCCCACCCGGGCCAGCGCGAACGTGAGCACCCCGGATGCCGCCAGGCCCTGCCTGGTCATCGGCTACGACCGCACCGACAGCGCGCGCCAGGCGGCGACCTGGGCGGCGCACGAGCTCCCTCCCGACGGGAAGCTCGTGATCGTCCACTCCTGCCGGGCGCTCCACGCCCCGCCCTCTCCGCTCTGGACCCCACAGGAGCGACACCGTCTCGGCCGGGCGCTCATCGACGAGCTGCTGTTGGAGGGCGAGGACTCGCTCTTTGACGTGGACATCGCGACTGAGGTCACGGACGATGATCCCGTGAGCGCCTTGACGGAGGCCGCACGGCGCCACGGCGCCCGCGCGATCGTCGTCGGCTGCGAGCAGCACTCCCGCCTGCACAGGGCCCTCGGAACCGTCACCAGCGAGCTGTTGAAGACCTCGCCGGTGCCAGTCACCATTGTGCCCTCTCCCGGCCCGTAGGGGCCTGTCCTTCGCCGCAGGGAAGAATCGAGCTCATCGAGATCTCGGCGATGGCCTGCTCAAGCGCCCTCCGAGTCCGCGGCGGCCTGCTGGAAGGCCTCCACGAGATGCGTCCCGGCCGGTGAGAGCGTGCCCCGTGGGTGGAGCACGCAGAAGCGCCGCCTGAAGCGCAGGCCCTCGACGGGCACCATCTCCAGCCGATCGGCCGGCGAGAGCGCCAGGCGCGACATCGTGGTGGGCAGTCCCAGCTCGTGCGCCTCATCCTTGGCGGCCTGGGTGGAGCCGACTTCGCAGGCCGCTCGCGGCGCGCTCAGGCCAACGGCGGTGAGCGCCTCGTCGATCACCTCACGGGTGTGAGCGTCGGGGTCGCGCAATACGATCGGCGTCGAGAGCAGCTCCGCGGGCGTGATCGAAGCCCTCCGCGCCCAGGGGTGCCCGAGCGGGACCGCAATCACGATCTCGTCCTCGATCAGCGCCACGCTCGCGCAATCGAGGATCGTCTCCTCGCTGCGAAACGCAGCGACGCCCACGTCAGCCTTGCCCTCGGCGATCATCTTCTTGACCACGCGCGAGTTGGCGATGAGCACCGCGACCGGCGCGCTCGTCTGACGCCGCATCAAAACGAGCGCCCTGGGCATCAGGTACTCGGCGGCGGTATGACTGATCGCCAGCTGAACCGTCTCGCTTCTGCCGCGTATCTGCTCGAGCACGCCGCTCAGCTCGTCCAGGTCGGCGATCAGGCGCCGCGCATGCGCATAGAGGCGCTCGCCGGCGGCCGTCATCGCAACGCCCCGCGGGGAGCGCTCCAGCAGCGGTGTGCCCACGAGCTCCTCCAGCGACTTCAGCCGCTTTGACGCCGCCGGCTGGCTGAGGTGCAGGCGCTGCGCTGCGCGCCCTATCCCGCCGAGGTCCACGGCTGCGCAGAACGCGCGAAGCTCATCCAGCCGCGGGCCACGCGGGGGTCGCGAGAAGCTCACCGGGGAAGCGATCTCAAGCCAGGGGTCATGCACATAGGTTATGACCCAAGCCCCCAGAACGCATGGCTTCTCCTTCCCCCCGAGCCTCTCGGAGCCGCGCAGGTGCGACTCTCGACACAGGACAAGGACAGCAACCGAAGGCGGGTGAGAAGAAGATGCACACTCAGGTACCGGATAGGGACACCGAGGCGAAGGACCAGCAGCAGTTCGACGAAGCGGTCAAGCGCAACGGCAAGGTCGTGCTGGAGGTGCTCGCGGGTGTGGGCATCCTCGCCGCACTGCTCATGTCGATGGTCGCGCTTGTGCGCAGCGGCGAGAGAAGCGAAGCGAGCGCGACGTCTCAGCCCGCGCTCAAGCAGGTCGCGGCGGCCACGCCGGCAGCGGCCGCGAGTTCGGGGGCGGCGAAGGTCTCGGCGGCGAAGGCCCCAGGGGCCGCGAAGGTCCTCGGCCTGAAGATCGTCCCCTCATACAAGATCGGCCCGGACGGCAAGAAGCACGATGCCTTTACGCAGACCGAATTCGCTGTCAAGGTCGGACAGCCCCTGAAGCTGAGGATTGACAACACCGACAACGGGTCCCACAGCATCACCTCCCCGGAGGCGGGCGTGAACATCGTCGCTCCGCCCGGCATTCACACCTACACCCTCCTCGTCACCAAGGCCGGCAGGTTCCAGTGGTACTGCATGATTCCCTGTGACAGCGACGCCAACGGATGGGCCATGCAGAACACCGGCTTCATGAGCGGCTACATCACCGCCACCTGAAGCTCGCCCCGCCGACGAGCCGCGTGCCCCCCGCGCCGCCGCGCCCGGGGGGCACGCGTCGATGTAATACGATCATCGCCCGCATGACCGAGCGCCCGAACCTCGCCCGCCGCGCGCTGATGGAGGCGATCGGCGCCTTCGCCTTGGTGACCGCCGGGTGTGGGGCGATCGTCACCAACGCCGTCCACCCCGGCTCGCTCGGCGGCGTTGGCATAAGCCTCGTCTTCGGGTTGGTCATCATGGTGATGATCTACGCAGGCGGGCACCTCTGCGGCGCGCACTACAACCCCAGCGTCACGATCGCGTTCACGCTCGCCCGCCACTTCCCCGTGCGCGACGCGCTCGCCTACATCGCGGCCCAGCTCACCGGGGCAGCCACCGCGGCGCTCCTGCTGCTCGCGGCCTGGCCGGGCAAGCCCGCGCACCTCGGGGCCACGCTTCCCAGCGTCGGCGGCGCGACGGCGCTGGCCTATGAGGTCGTCCTCACGGCCTTTCTGATGTTCGTCATCACCGCCGTCGCGACCGACACCCGCGCGGTGGGCGCCGCCGCCGCCATCGCCATCGGCGGCACCGTCGGGCTCGATGCGCTCTTCGGCGGACCCATCACCGGAGCCTCCATGAACCCCGCTCGCTCATTCGGCCCCGCGTTGGCGTCGGGCACCTGGAGCAGCTTCTGGGTCTATGTGGTGGGGCCGCTCATCGGCGCGGCCATCGGCGTCTTCGCCTACGAGCTCGTGCGCGGCCCCAAGCTGATCGCTCCCCCCATCGCCGACACCACCAAGGACGCGGCCCTCAGCGGATTCCCTTGAGCAGATCCGCGAGCTCGGGCAGCTCGAGCCCGCGGGCGAGGATCACCAGGGTCTCCAGGCGCGGGGAACGCTTGCAGCGCTCGAGCAGGCTGATCTCGGTGCGGTGCAGGTCGCAGGCTTCGGCGAGGGCCTCCTGGGAGAGGCCGGCTCTTTCGCGGTGGCCGCGCAGGTTGGCGGCGAATTGCTTGCGCACAGGTTCCACGTTCATAACACTCCCTCTCCGCAGACGAGATGTCTACAGACAGACGTCTCAGCCGTTTCTCTCTTGGACAACTTGCCTTCGATTGGGCTTGATATAGAAACGTCATCCTAACCTATGTGCAAGCCGGAACGCGCTCCAGGCTGGATCGCGCTCCCGACGCGGATCGGGCGCCAACGCGGATCGGGCGCCACCGCGGTGTCAACTCGGCGAAGCCGCTGCCGTCGTGGCTTCATCCTCGGGCGTGACGGTGGTGACGGGCAGGCCCAGGCCGGCGACCTTGCTGGGGAGGTCGAGCTTCAGCCAGCGCGAGAGGCGAGGCGAGAGCGTGGAGATGATCACCTCGTCGAAGCCGCGCAGGTTGATGGCGTCCTGCACGGCGGCTCCAGGATCGGGGTCGCCGACGATTCCCTCCACGGGCGCCCCCGCGACGGCGCTGATGGCGGGCAGGGCGCGGTCGAGCACCGTCTGGGCCTCGCCGGCCCCCTGGTCCTCGGGGTCGACGACCCTGTGCAGGCCGTGGGTGGCATTGGGGACGAGCAGCGTGAATACGCAGGGATCGCGCTGGGCGCGTTCGCGGATGGCATCCAGGAGCGGCTTGGTGGCGGCCGTCTTGTGGGCCACCACGAGTACGCGGGTGGGGGCGGAGGACTCCATCGCTGGAACTCCTTTCTGGTTGTCTTGTTGTCTTGCCTGCTGTCTGCCTTCAACCTTCAATGGTCTTGTGCGGCTGCCTTTGATGATCGCACTCCGGCGCTCGCAACGCCAGCATTTCGGGACCTCTCTCAAGCCGCCGCCGGGGGAGATCGGGATCGGAGACATCCGGCTTGCAGTGATCGCTTGCGAGTCATCGCTGTGATAGAAGTTAGGGATACCTAATTAGGCATCCCTAAGGAGAAGAGACCAGATCGATGAGCTTCACCGAGACGATCCTGCTGGGCGCCATTGCGGGCTTCACGATCTTCATCGGCCTGCCCGTGGGGCGGATCGGGCGGGTGGACGATCGTGTGCGCGTGGGCCTGGCGATGTTCTCGGTGGGCATCCTGGCGTTCATCTTCATGGACGTCACCACACACGCGCAGAGCATCATCGCAGCGACCCTCGATCGCTACAGGGCGCATACGACCGGCTTCGATCACGTGCTTGGCCTGTTCGCCCTCCTGGCGGTGGGCTTCACGGCGGGAACCGCCGGCATCGCGGCGATCGAGCGGCGGCTGCGGCCCACCCCCGCCGCGCCCCCGTTGGCTGGCGGCGAGGCCGCTGCGCAACTGGACTCCGACGAGCTCTCCCGCTACGCCAGGGAGGCCGATGCGGCCCGCCGCGTGGCGACCCAGCGCGGCATGACCATCGCCGTGGCCATCGGTCTGCACAACTTCGCCGAGGGCCTGGCGATCGGAGTGTCGGCCAAGGCCGGCGCAATCGGCTTGGCGACCGTGCTGATCATCGGCTTCAGCCTGCACAACGCCACCGAGGGCTTCGGCATCGTGGGCCCTCTTGGCGGAGTGCGCCCATCCTGGGCCTGGCTGGGCGTGGCCGGCCTCATCGCCGGCGGCCCCACCTTCCTGGGCACGATCGTCGGCTACCAGGTCAACAGCGACCCGCTGGAGCTCGTCTTCTACGCGCTCGCGGGCGGCGCCATCCTCTACGTCATGGGCGAGATCTGGATGGGCATGCGCCGCTACGGCCACCACCAGCTCGGCCTGATGCTCCTCGCCGCCGGCTTCCTCGCCGGGGTGGCCACGGATCTGGTGGTCAGCTATGGCGGCGGGTGACTGACTGACGAAGGGAACTGCCCCACGCCCTGCGTGGCCAGAGCGTGGAGAAGGCGAGATGCGATGGCGGGCGCAGGATTCGAACGATGGCGGGGGTCAGGATTCGAACGATGGCGGGCGCAGGATTCGAACGATGGCGGGGGCAGGATTCGAACCTGCGAAGGCTGAGCCGCGAGATTTACAGTCTCGTCCCTTTGACCGCTCGGGAACCCCGCCAGGGGGTGGGGTGGTGCAGTTTAGAGAGCCCTCAGCCGCAGGGCCGCCCTACGAGGCCTCGCGCAGCAGCTGCGCCTCAGGCAGCGTCTGGAGCTTCTTGAGCGTGCGGTTCTCGATCTGGCGGACGCGCTCGCGCGTGATGTTGAACGCCCGCCCGACCTCCTCCAGCGTCCTGGAGCGCCCGCCGGTGATGCCATAGCGCATCTCGATGACCTCGCGCTCGCGCCGCGGCAGCACGGCCAGCACTCGCACGACGCTCTCGCGGCGCAGAGTGTCGGAGGCGATCTCGAAGGGGGATTCGGCGGAGATGTCCTCGACGAAGTCGGCCAGCGCCGAGTCCTCCTCCTCGCCCACGGGCTTCTCAAGGGAGATCGGCTGCTGCGCCATGCGCTGCACCTCGCGCACCTCGGCGACGGGGCACTGCAGCTCTGTGGCGATCTCCGCGGGGGTGGGCTCGCGCCCGAGCTGCTGGATCAGCTGGCGTTCGGCGTGGCTCACCTTGTTGAGCTTTTCCACCATGTGCACGGGGATGCGGATCGTGCGGGCCTTGTCGGCGATCGCGCGCGTGACCGCCTGGCGGATCCACCAGGTGGCGTAGGTGGAGAACTTGTAGCCGCGGCGGTAGTCGAACTTCTCCACGGCCCGGATGAGTCCCAGCGAGCCCTCCTGGATGAGATCGAGGAAGGTCAGGCCGCGGCCCATATAGCCCTTGGCGATGGACACCACCAGGCGCAGGTTGGCCTCGACCATGTGCTGCTTGGCGAGGGTGTCGCCGCGCTCGATGCGTCTGGCCAGGCACACCTCCTCGGCGCCGCTGAGCAGCGGCACGCGCCCGATCGAGCGCAGGTAGAGGCGCAGCGAGTCCAGGCCGGGCTCGGCATCGACGTTGAGATCCAGCTCGGAGGGGCGCTCCTCCTCCTCGGAGTCCGGGCGCAGCTCGACCACGTGCCCGTGGAGGTCCTCGACGGGGAACTCCAGATCGACCTCGCTGTCTCCGTCTTCTTCATCCTCCGGGGGGAAGGCGTGGGGGGAGGGGGCCTCGTGCAGGGGGATCAGGGGGTGCTCCCTTTCGGCGTTTCGCGCAGGGACAGGCGCTTCCACCTTGGCGATGTCCCCGGCGGGGAGGATCTCGATGCCGTGCTCCTCCAGGTAGCTGAAGAGATCGTGGGCCTGCTCGGTGCTCGCCTCGGCCTCCTCCAGCGCAGTGGCGATCGTGTGGGAGGCCAGGAAGCCGTGCTCCTGCCCATGTACGAGCATGGCCTGAATCTCCTCCATCTCCACCACTGCTGTGCCAGTGGTGACGGCCACCGCGGGGGCGGCCGACGCAACCTCAACCTTGTCGCTCACTGCGGACCCCCAGGATCCATCCGACTCCCTGCCGAAGCGAGCGGTGCTCGCCCGACCTCCTCCCCTGCGCCTGCCTTGCTTCCTCTCCTCTCCCTGGTCTTCTATCTCATTTCCCAACCCTCGGGGCTCGTGGGAGTTCCGGTTCCCAGCCCCCGGGGGTTGACTGAAGTGATGTGCGGAGTGATACCAGAATCTGCCGGCGAGGACGCCGGTTGTCCGAAGTGGTCCCCCACGCGGGCTCCCCGCCGGCTCGTCGCCACCCCCCGGTTCACGCCTGCTTGACTCCCTCGGCGGCCTGCTCGACTCCCTCGGCGGCCTGCTCGACTCTCCCGGCGGCCTGCCCGACTCCCTCATCGGCCTCCCTCCCAGGCCCGCTAGGCTTGCGGCGAAGTGCAGATGTCCTCGAGCGCCAAAGCCGCCCCCGCGAGCAGAGCCTTCCCCGCGCCGCACGATTCCGACGATGTGCAGGCGCGCACGCCGGCGATCCCGGTGGGACTCTCGCGCGTGGGCGTGACGGGCGTAGAGAAGGTGGTGCGCATCCGCGAGGAGCTGTTCTTCGCGCGCATGGAGTGCTTCGTGGACCTCGATGGCGAGCAGAAGGGCGCGCACATGTCGCGCTTCGAGGAGGTGATCAACGAGGCGATCGGCGAGGTGGTGCTGAGCGGCTCGAGCTTCCAGGCGGAGGCGCTGGCCCAGCGTGTGGCCGAGCTGGTGCGCGAGCGCCAGGGGGCCGCCCGGGCCGAGGTGACGATCATGGCGCGCTACCCCGAGCACAAGCCGGCCCCGGTGTCGGGGGTGCAGACGCAGGAGATCTACACGCTCTATGGGCGCGCCGTGGCCGCGGCGCACGGAACCCGCCGCGTGGTGGGGGTGTCGGCGACCGGCATCACCGCCTGCCCCTGCGCGCAGGAGCTGGTGGCGGCCAGGGCCAGGGCGAGGCTCGGCGAGGATGGGTTCTCGAATGAGCAGATCGAGCGCATCCTGGAGCTGGTTCCCGTGGCCACGCACAACCAGCGGGGACTGGGCACGCTGCGCATCGGCTGCCTGGAGGACTGTGACGCGGAGATCGACGCGAAGGCCCTGCTGGAGATCGTGGAGGGCTCGATGTCCTCGGAGATCTACGAGCTGATGAAGCGCAGCGACGAGGTGGAGGTGGTGGAGAAGGCCCATCGCAGGCCGCGCTTCGTGGAGGACTGCGTGCGCGAGACGATCGCGGGCGTGGTCAGGGCGTTCCCGGGGCTGGACGGCCGCACCTTCGTGCTGGCCCGCCAGGAGAACCTGGAGACGATCCACCAGCACAACGTGGTGGCCGAACGTCACGGCCTGCTCAAGGAGCTGCGCGGCGAGATCGACTCCGGCGCCCCGGCCGCCAGGCACACGACCTTCGAGGAGTGGCTGGACGGCGGCTGAGGCTGGCGCGGTGGGCGGCTGGAGCTGACGGCCGTGGGTGGCTGGGATGACGCGGTGTGTTCAGCCGGATGTGTGGGCGTGGGCCTGCGCCTCCCGCAGGCGCTGACGCAGGCCGAAGAAGTAGTCCAGCCCCGAGAGCACCGTGACGAGCACCGTCACATAGATCAGCAGAGACACCCACAGCGGCTGGCCGGACACGGCGATGACCGCGAGTATGGCGGCGATCTGCAGGCAGGTCTTGACCTTGCCGAACATCGAGGCGCTCATGACCACCCCGGCCTGGGTTGCGCCCAGGCGCAGCACGGTGACGGCCAGCTCGCGCGTGATGATGACCATCGCCACCCACGCGGCCAGCCGGCCCAGCGAGACCAGCGAGATGAGCGCGGCGACGATCAGGAGCTTGTCGGCGAGCGGGTCCAGGAGCTTGCCGAAGGTGGTGATGGAGTTGCGCGAGCGCGCGAGCCAGCCGTCGATGAAGTCGGTCAGGGAGGCCAGCGCGAAGACGATCGCGGCGAGGATGTCCCCGGAGGGCGTATTGCCCAGCAGGGCCACCACCAGCACGGGCACCAACATGATGCGTGCGACCGTGAGAAGGTTGGGGAGATTGGGCGCGAACATGATGACTGGGAATGGCGAGGGGCCCGGCTCGCCGGCCTGCGGCCGCCTGCGCCATTCTCTTTCCGGGCATTATGTCCGTTGTTGGCGCGAGACCCCCCGAGAGAAAGAGGACAGGATGAACAAGCGCAAGCTGGGAACGGACGGTCCGGAGGTGTCGGAGATCGGCCTCGGCTGCATGGGGATGTCGGCCTTCTACGGCGCCACCGACGAAGCGGAGTCGATCAGGGCGATCCATCGCGCGCTCGAGCTGGGGTGCAGCTTCCTGGACACCTCCGACATGTATGGGCCGCACACGAACGAGCGCCTCGTGGGCAAGGCCATCGGGGACCGCCGCGATGAGGTGTTCCTGGCGACCAAGTTCGGGATCAAGCTGGAGATGGGCGACCCCCCGCGCAGGACCATCGACGGCAGCCCGGCGTACGTGCGCGAAGCCTGCGAGGGCTCGCTGGGGCGCCTGGGCGTGGAGCACATCGATCTGTACTACCAGCACCGCGTGGATCCGAAGACCCCCATCGAGGAGACCATCGGGGCGATGGCGGAGCTCGTCAAGGAGGGCAAGGTGCGCCACCTGGGCCTGTCCGAGGCCGGCGCCGCGACGATCCGCAGGGCGCACGAGGTGCACCCGATCACCGCGGTGCAGAGCGAGTATTCGCTGTGGAGCAGAGACGTGGAGGAGGAGGTGCTCCCCACCCTCCAGGAGCTGGGGATCGCGCTGGTGGCCTACAGCCCCCTGGGCAGGGGAATGCTCTCGGGCAGATTTCGCTCCCGCGAGGAGATCGAAGAGGGCGACTTCCGCCGCTACGCCCCACGCTTCAGCGAAGAGAACATCGAGCACAACCTCGGGCTGGCCCAGCGCGTGAGCGAGCTGGCGCAGGCAAAGGGCGTGACCCCGGGTCAGCTGGCCCTCGCATGGGTGCTCAGCCGCGGCGAGCAGGTGGTGCCGATCCCGGGCACCAAGCGCGTGAAGTACCTGGAGGAGAACCTCAAGGCAGCCGACATCGAGCTGACCCGGGAGGAGTCGGAGCAGATCGCCGCGGCGATCCCGCGCGCGGCCGGCGACCGCTACGACCCCCAGGGGATGCGCACGATCAACCTCTAGTCCGGCCGCAACGTGCCCGCCCGCCCCGGCCCGATAGGGTGGCGAAGGCATGCCCCTGATCCCGATGGTCATAGAGCGCACCGCCCGCGGCGAGCGCGAGTTCGACATCTACTCGCGCCTGCTCAACGAGCGCATCATCTTCCTGGGCACCCCCATCGACGACCAGGTGGCCAACCTCGTCGTGGCGCAGCTCCTGCACCTGGAGAGCGAGGACCCCGAGAAGGACATCTCCCTCTACATCAACAGCCCCGGCGGAAGCGTCTACTCGGGCCTGGCGATCTACGACACCATGCGCTTCGTCAAGCCGGACATCCACACGATGTGCGTGGGCGTGGCGATGTCGATGGGCAGCCTGCTCTTGGCGGGGGGCACCAAGGGCAAGCGCGCGGCGCTCCCCAACAGCCGCATCCTCATCCACCAGCCCAGCGCGGGCTTCGAAGGCCAGAGCACCGACATCGAGATCCATGCCCGCGAGATCCTCAAGGTGCGCGCGCGCCTGGACGAGATCTACGCCGAGAGCACCGACAAGCCCACCGAGCAGGTGCGCGAGGACATGGAGCGCGACCGCTTCTTCACAGCCGAGCAGGCCCAGGAGTACGGCCTGATCGACCGGGTCCTCGACAGCCACTGAGCGCCGCGCGCCCCCGCTGGTGGGTGTTGTTGGAGGGGCCGGCACAGCCGGCCAGCGATGGCCGCGCAGTGGTGGAAGTGGGGCTGGTGACGCCGGGGGCGGCCGGGGCGGGTGATGGTCGCCGACGCATTGCGTAGCTTGCCCCACACATGCCGAGCGAGAACGAGATCATTCTGGGTGACAACCTCGATGTGCTGCCCCGCTTCGAGGATGGAGCGTTTCAGCTGATCTACATCGACCCCCCCTTCAACACGGGCGGGGCGCAGACCAGGAGGACCATCGAGACCCGGCCCGATGCGGGCGGTGACCGCAGGGGCTTCCAGGGCCGGCGCTACAAAACACGCCTGCTCGCCGAGTCCTCCTACCTGGACGAGTTCGACGACTACCTGGCCTTCCTGGAGCCGCGCCTGCGCGAAGCGCGCCGGGTGCTGGCGGACAGCGGCACGCTCTATTTCCACATCGACTACCGCGAGGCCCACTACTGCAAGCTGCTGCTGGATGAGATCTTCGGGCGCAAGGGCTTTCTCAATGAGATCATCTGGGCCTACGACTACGGCGCTCGCACGCGGCGGCGCTGGCCGCCCAAGCACGACACGATCCTGGTCTACGTGAAGGACCCGCGCGCCTACCACTTCGATCCGCAGGCCGTGGATCGCGAGCCCTACATGGCCCCTGGCCTCGTGACCCCCGAGAAGGCCGCCAAGGGCAAGCTGCCCACCGATGTGTGGTGGCATACGATCGTTGCCACCAGCGGCAGCGAGAAGACCGGATATCCCACGCAGAAGCCCGAGGGCATCGTGCGGCGCATGGTCCAGGCCTCCACGCGCCCGGGGGACTGGTGCCTGGACTTCTTCGCCGGCAGCGGCACTCTGGGGGCGGTGGCCAGGCAGCTCGATCGCCGTTACGTCCTGATCGACAGCAACCCCGAGGCGATCGCCATCGCGCGGCGGCGGCTGGGGGTGGGGGAGGGCTGAGGGCCCGCTCTGCCGTCGCCGGTGGCGATCCTCGCCACCCGCAGGCCGCGATTGGGCGCAGTGCCCTGGCGGTCTCCGCTGGGGCAGCGGGTATCGTCGCCAATCGTCCATGGCCGGCATGACCCCGCTCGAGCGCATCGTCCTGCTGCTCATCGCCGTGCTGGCGGCGCTGGCGGGCGTGGCCAACTACCAGGCGTGGGCCGCCGTGCCGCGCTTCGCGCTGGCAACGCTCGCGCTGGCCGGCCTCGCGTGGGTGGTCTCCTTCGCCACCGAGCAGCTCGGCGAGCGCTTCGGACCCGCCACCACGGGGATGCTCCAGAGCACGCTGGGCAACCTGCCCGAGCTGTTCGTGGTGATCTTCGCGCTGCAGAAGGGCGAGGTGGTGGTGGCGCAGACGGCGATCATCGGCTCGATCTTCGCCAATGCGCTGCTCGTGCTGGGGCTCGTGATCGTGGTCGGCGCCCGCCGCGCCCCGGACGGGATGATGCGCTTCTCGCGGCGGCTCCCCAGCGACACCGCCACGCTGCTCCAAGCCACCGTGTTCATCATTGTGCTCCTGGGTCTCTCGCTCGGCTCGCACGACCACGCCAGCCATCACGTCAAAGCGATCTCGGTCGTCGGCGCGCTGTGTCTGCTGGTGGTGTATCTGGCCTGGGTGATCCCCTATCTGCGCTCCGACGAGCACCCCAGGGCCGGCCCCGAGCGCGCCGGGCCAAGGCTCTCGCTGCCCTTCACGCTGGCGCTGCTCGGCGTGGCCGGGGTCGGCTCGGCGTTCGTGTCGGACTGGTTCATCAACGGCCTCGCTCCCGCCATCGCGCAGCTCAATCTCTCGCAGGCGTTTGCGGGCCTCGTGATCGTGGCCATCGCGGGCAACGCCGTGGAGAACGTCGCCGGGCTGGTCCTCGCCTACAAGGGCCGCTCCGATCTGGCCATCTCCGTGGTCAAGAACTCCGTCGCGCAGATCGCGGCCTTCCTCTTCCCTCTGCTTGTGCTCATCTCGCTGCTGCTGGCCACCACGCTGACCTTCGCGCTGGCCCCGGTCTACATCGGCGCCCTCGCGCTCACGGCGCTGGTCGTGTGGCAGGTCACCGGCGACGGCGAGGCGCTGGAGTTCGAGGGCTGGGCGCTGGTGGCCCTCTACGTGATCCTCGCCACGATCACGCTCTACGAGTAGACGCCCACCGCTCTGGCGGCGGCCACCCCTCTGGGCGGCAGCAGCCGCCGGGGCCGAGCTGCGCGGCCAACCCGGCCCCCTGTGGGGGCCTCCTCAAAAAAAACGCCCCTCTCTCAGCCGCGCACCAGTCCGCTGATCAGCGCCCCGGCCACGCCGCCCGTGGCGGCCGCGCCGACGTTGCCGTCCACGCCCTCCAGGGGCGCGATGAACATCGTCTGGATCGCCAGCCTTCCCGGGCCGGTGAAGCGGTTCCAGGTGAGCTTGCCGCCGCCTCCGAACATGCCCGTCTTCAGGCCCATCGTCACTGCCTCCAGCTTGACCGTGGGGTCCTTGTAGAGCCACGCGCCGGCCTCCACGTCCAGCTGTTCGTCCCGGTCCAGCTCCACGAGGAAGACGTTGCCGTGGCCGTGCAGCCACACCAGGGCGTCGCCGTCAGTGGCGCGGAACTTGTCCATGAAGAAGCCCGTGCCGCCGAGGAGCATGTTCTGCACCCCCTTGACCCGTTCGAAGCTGTAATCGAGGTTGTCCGTGGCGGCGATGAACTGGTGCTCGCGCACGTCCAGGCCTTCGCCCTGGCGCAGGTGCAGGGGGATGCACTGCCCGGGCGAGTCGCGCGAGAAGGCGATGCGCCCCCAGCCCCGCGTGCGTGTGACGAAGAACTCCAGGCCCGCGATCTTGCGCTTGATCGCGCCGGGCAGCTTCTTCAGCTCGATCTCGAGCTGCGTCTGCTTCCACAGCAGCACGTGGTGCTCGAACATCACCGCGCGTTCGCTCACCTCGATCTGCAGCTCGGGCACGAGCTCGCCGCGCACGTGGTAGGTCACGCCCGCGAAGCTCTCGTCGTGGATGGTGCTCTGGATCGGCTCGGGCAACTGCATCTTCGGTCTCCTCCTCTTGGGTATTTGGGCTCTTGCGGTTGTGCGCTCGTGGGTTGGGCTCTTGCGGGGCAGGGATCTTGCCGGGCAATGGCTGACTCCAGTTATCGGCAGCCCCCGCGGCAGCCCTGAGCGCGGTCGGAGACACCGCATCGCCGCCGCCATCCCTCTGCCCGCGGAGGTCCTGGCATGCCCCCGCCAAGCTGGCGCTCCCGCAGGCGGAGAAGCGCGCTAGACTCAAGGCAACCTCGCGCTTGGGCGGGGTTTTTCTTCGCCCCAAGCCCTTCGACCACCGCCGCAGCACCCCCTTCCACCACCACGCAGGGATTCTCGACATGGCACGCGGAGACGTTCGTATCGCTATCACCCTCGCTTGCGAGGAGTGCAAGCATCGCAACTATCAGACCAACAAGAGCAAGCGCAACAGCCCCGATCGGGTCACGCTGCGCAAGTACTGCCGCTGGTGCCGCCATCACACCAGCCATCGGGAGACCCGCTAGCGCGGGAGCGCGCCTTGGCTCGTGATCGCAAACGTGCGAAGCAGCGTGCGCAGCGCCGTGGTCCCCGGCGCGCCGGAGCCGCAGGGAGTGGGCGCGATGCTCCTCAGGGCAACTCGCAGCTCACGCGCGCCGACCTGCCCGGCGCCCTCGAGCACGCCGGGGACGTCGACGAGTTCGACGCCGCGCTCATCCGCGGGGCGGGTGGCGTGCCCATGCCAGGGGCGGGTGAGGACGTGGGCGGGGACATCGCTGGGGACGCCATCCCCTCCGATGTCGAGCCCCTGCCCGGCGAGCCCCTCCCCGAGCCCGCCGGCGCTCTCGCCGAACCCGCAGCGGCGGGCAGCGGCGGCAACGGCGTCACCACCGCTCCTGTGCGCGCGCCCGCTCGTCCGGCGCGCGAGGGCAGCCTGCCCAGCCGCGCCCTCGCCTTCCTGCGCGCCTCCTGGGCCGAGCTCCAGCGCGTGCAGTGGCCCAACCGCGCGCAGGTCACGCAGGCCACCGCGGTTGTGCTTGGCTTTGTCGCCGTCGCCGGCGTCTATTTTGGCGTCGCCGACTACGTGGCCAAGGAAATTGTGGAAGCCATCCTCTAGTCTCTCCCTCCCCGCCTCCGGTCTCAGTCGCCGGCTCGGGCCGCCGGCGCCGACTCAGCTCCCTCCCGGTGGGAGCGGGAAGCGCACGTCGGATCTCCGTCTCTCTTCGTCTTCGCTCCCCAACTGAACACGTCAGGAATCGCATGTTTCGCTGGTACGTCGTCAACACCTACTCCGGCCACGAGAACAAGGTCAAGCAGAACCTCGAGCACCGCATCGTCACGCTCGGGCAGCAGCGCGCCGTGCGCAGCGTGGTCGTCCCCACCGAGTCCGTCTCGGAGATGAAGGACAACCAGAAGATCACCGTCGAGAAGCGCACCATGCCCGGCTACGTGCTCGTCAACATGGAGCTCAACGAGGATTCCTGGGGCGTCGTCAAGGGAACCCCCGGCGTGACCGGCTTCGTGGGGGCCTCGCAGGAGCCCGTGCCCCTCACCCAGCCGGAGGTCGATCGCCTCCTGCACAAGGAGGTCGCCACGGCCCCGCGCACGCGCGCGCAGTTCACCATCGGCGAGACCGTCAAGGTGGTCTCCGGGCCCCTCTCGGACTTCTCCGGGGAGATCAGCGAGATCAACGACGACGCCGCCAAGCTCAAGGTGCTCGTATCGATCTTCGGCCGCGAGACGCCGGTCGAGGTGGGCTTCGATCAGGTCAAGAAACTCTGAGACGGCCGAACCCGTCCCGGACCCCTCCCTCCAATAAGCTAGGCAAACGCAATGGCCAAGAAAGTCCTCACAACCATCAAGCTCCAGGCCCGCGCCGGGCAGGCTTCGCCCGCGCCGCCCGTCGGCCCCGCGCTGGGCCAGCACGGCATCAACATCATGGAGTTCTGCAAGTCCTTCAACGCGCAGACGCAGAGCGAAACGGGCACCATCGTCCCCGTCGTCATCACGGTGTACGAGGACCGCTCCTTCACCTTCATCACCAAGACGCCACCCGCGGCGGTGCTCATCCGCGAAGCGCTGCGCCTGGAGAAGGGCTCGGGCGAGCCCCATCGCACCAAGGTCGGCAAGCTCTCGCAGAAGCAGCTGCGGGACATCGCCGAGCGCAAGCTCCCCGATCTGAACGCCCACGACGTCGAGCAGGCCTCCAAGATCATCGCCGGCACCGCCCGCTCGATGGGCGTCGATGTGGAGACGGCGGCGTGAGCCGCCGCCGGTCAAGGGCGACTGGAGGGAGCCCCATCGATATGGATCGCAGGCCTGGACGGCCTGCGGAGGGGACCAACGCATGAGCACCCACCACGGCAGGCGCCATCGGGAGGCTCTCACGAGGGTCGATCGCGAGCACGAGTACCCCCCCGCGCAGGCCATCGCGCTGGTCAAGCAGCTCGTCTCATCCAAGTTCGACGAGTCCATCGAGGTGCACGTGCGCACCGGCCTCAACGTGCGCCACGCCGACGAGCAGCTGCGCGGCACCATCGCGCTTCCCAATGGTCTCGGCAAAGAGGTCAAGATCGCCGTCTTCGCGCAGGGCGAGAAGGCCAAGGAGGCCGAAGCGGCGGGCGCCGACGTGGTCGGCGGCGAGGACCTCGCCAAGAAGATCCAGGAGGGCTTCGACGACTTCGACGTCGCCATCGCCACGCCCGATCTGATGTCGGTCGTCGGGCGCCTGGGCCGCATCCTCGGGCCCTCCGGCAAGATGCCCAACCCCAAGGTGGGAACGGTGACGATGGACGTCGCCAGGGCCATCGAGGAGTCCAAGTCGGGCAAGGTCGAGTACCGCACCGATCGCACCGCCATCGTGCACCTCGTCATCGGCAAGGCCAGCTTCGAGGGCCGCCAGCTATTGGAGAACTATGCGGCCGTCGTGGAAGAGCTGATCCGCGCCAAGCCCTCCGTCGCCAAGGGACGCTACCTGCGCAGCATCACCCTCGCCTCCACGATGGGGCCCGGCATCAAGGTCGATCCCAGTCGCACCCGCGATATCGTTGAGGAGGCGCCCGCAGCCGCGGCTGCCGCTTAGGCGGCTCCCGCACACACGCGCCAGCGCCACCAATACGGCCACCCAAGACCCCCGGTGCGGCCTCACGGCCGCATAAGACCGGGACAGGAGCCACACAGTGAACCGAGAGCAGAAGGCGGCGGCGATCGCCGAGATCGCCACCAACATCGACGAATCCCAGGCCATCTTCGCGGTGGACTACCGCGGCATATCCGTGCCCCAGGTGGCCGAGCTGCGCGCCAAGCTGCGCGAGGCCGACGCCTCTTTCCGGGTGGTCAAGAACTCGCTCACCGAACGCGCCGCGGATGAGACCGGCAAGCCCGAGCTGAAGGCCTTCCTGGAGGGCCCCACCGCACTGACCTTCGTGCGCGGCGACGCCGCGCTCGCCGCCAAGGCCGTCGCCGACTACGCCCGCGCCACCCAGCTCCTGCCCTTCAAGGGCGGCCTCATGGATGGCGGCGAGGTCGATGCCGAGCAGATCCGCGCCATCTCGCGCCTGCCCTCGCGCGAAGCGCTCTACGGGCAGCTCGTAGGCGTCGTGGCCTCGCCCATCTCAGGTCTCGTGCGCACCCTCGGCGCGCTCGTCGGCGGCCTTGCGGTGGCGCTCGGGCAGGTGCGCGAGCAGAAGGAAAACCAGACTGAGCTGGCATCGCAGCCGGCCACAGACGACAACAACCCGACGGAGGCTTCGGCTGACGATCAGTCCGAGACCGCCGAAGCCAACAAGGAGGACTGACTCAGATGGCAACCAGCACACAGGATTGGATCGACGAGCTCAAGGGCATCTCGGTGCTCGAGCTCGCCGAGCGCATCAAGGCGCTCGAGGAGGAGTTCGGCGTCTCGGCCGCGGCCGTTGCCGCACCGGTGGCGGCGCCCGCGGGCGGAGGTGGCGGCGATGGCGCCGGCGCCGAGGAAGAGAGCAGCACCGTCGACGTCCTCCTCACCGGCGCCGGCGACAAGAAGATCCAGGTCATCAAGGTGGTGCGCGCCGCCACGGGCCTGGGCCTGAAGGAGGCCAAGGCGCTCGTCGACGAGGCCCCCAAGCCGGTCAAGGAGGGCATCGAGCGCGAGGAGGCCGACAAGCTCAAGCAGGAACTGGAGGAGGCCGGGGCCTCCGTCGAGGTCAAGTAGGCCGCGACCCGGGCGGCCGCGAAGAGGGGCCTCGCGCGGTCGGGGCTCTTTCTTCGGGGCCCTTCGCAATGGGCCGCATCTGCGCCCGCGCCGGCCTTTATCCGCGCCTTAACAAATTCCCTCTCTTTGCGGTAGAATCCCGCCCGCCGGCCGATAGCCGCAGCCGCCCTGCAGACGGCGAGACCGCGCCACATACGCGGTTTCGAGAGGGCGGGGTCCGTGAGCGCCGGCTGCCCCCTTGAGGGCGACGATAGCCTGTGCTATATTTGCTGGTCGCGCTCTTGGCGCCCCTCGTCACCTGTCTCGTCTCTGCCCGTCTCTCGCCTGAAGGAGTCGTTCCTTGGCTGCTGCTGATGCCCTCCGGACGCGCCGCAACTTCGCGCGTCTGTCCAAGACGGTCGATGTACCCAACCTGATCGACATACAGCGCCGCTCGTTCGCCTGGCTCACCGACCCCCAGGGGGGCGGGCTGCGCGAGACGATCGACGACATCTCCCCGATCGAGGACTACACCGGCAACCTCGCGGTGCAGTTCGGGGAGTTCATCTTCGACGAACCCGTCGCCTCGCTGGAGCAGTGCCGCGAGAAGGATTTGACATTCGCGCGTCCTTTGACCGTCACCGTGGCCTTCATCAACCGCGAGACCGGCGAGATCCGCGAGCAGTCGGTCTTCATGGGCGACTTCCCCTGGATGACCGAGCGCGGCACCTTCGTCATCAACGGCACCGAGCGCGTCGTCGTAACCCAGCTCGTGCGCTCCCCCGGCGCCTATCTGATGGAGCCCAAGGACCGCGAGAAGCAGGTCTTCATCGCCAACCTCATGCCCGCGCGCGGCTCCTGGCTGGAGCTCGAGATCGACAAGAAGGGCAAGGTCTACGTGCGCATCGACCGCAAGCGCAAGCTCCCGGTGACTGTCCTGTTGCGCGCGATGGGCTACGCCACCGACGAGGAGATCCTGCGCCTCTTCGAGGACTCCCTCTACATCCGCAACACGCTGGAGTCCGACACCGAGGCCACGCGCACCGAAGAGGGCGCCCTCATCGAGCTCTTCAAGAAGCAGCGCCCCGGCGAGCCGCCCAGCGTCGACAACGCCAAGGCATTGCTCAACCAGCTCTTCTTCGATCCCAAGCGCTACGACCTCACGCGCGTCGGGCGCTACAAGCTCAACTCGCGCCTGGGCCTGGACATCGACATCGACACGCGCACGCTCACGCACGACGACATCCTCGCGCTCGTCAAGGAGCTCGTCTCGCTGCCCAAGCGCCTGGGCATCCCCGAGGAGGAGAACCCCGAGGTCGAGATCAAGGACTACGCCGCCGAGGCCCTCTCGCTGCCGCGCGAGCCCGTGGCCGATCATCTCGACGAGTACGAGCACTTCGGCAACCGCCGCCTGCGCACCGTCGGCGAGCTGATCCAGGAGGCCTTCCGCATCGGCCTCTACCGCATGGAGCGCGTCGTGCGCGAGCGCCTCACGACCGAGGACGCCGACACGATCACCCCCCAGACCATCATCAACATCCGCCCCGTCGTGGCGGCGCTGAAGGAGTTCTTCGGCTCCTCCCAGCTCTCGCAGTTCATGGACCAGACCAACTCGCTCGCGGGCCTCACGCACCGCCGCCGCCTCTCCGCGCTGGGCGCGGGCGGCCTCACGCGCGAGCGCGCGCCGATCGAGGTGCGCGACGTGCACCCCACGCACTACGGGCGCATGTGCCCGATCGAGACCCCCGAGGGTCCCAACATCGGCCTCATCGGCTCGCTCTCCTCCTTCGCCGAGGTCTCAGAGCACGGCTTCGTCACGACTCCCTATCGCGTCATCAAGGACGGCGCGGCGACGGACGAGATCGTGCGCCTGGACGCCACGCAGGAGGAGGAGCGCCTGATCGCGCAGGCCAACACGCCCGTGGACCCCAAGACGGGCAAGCTCAAGGGCAGCGAAATCCTCTGCCGCACGCAGGCCGGGCAGTACCTGACGGTCAGCCCCAAGGACGTCGATCTGATGGACGTCTCGCCCGAGCAGATCTGGTCGGTGGCCACCGCCATGATCCCCTTCCTCGAGCACGACGACGCCAATCGCGCGCTCATGGGCTCCAACATGCAGCGCCAGGCGGTGCCGCTGCTGAAGGCCGATGCGCCGCTGGTGGGCACCGGCATGGAGCGCCGCGCGGCGCTGGACACGGGAGACGTGCTGCTGGCGCGCAACGGCGGCACGGTCGAGCAGGTGGACGCCACGCAGATCGTCATCGACACCGGCACCGCCCCGCCCGACGAGTACGAGCTGCAGAAGTTCATGCGCTCCAACCAGGGCACGCTCATCCACCAGAAGCCCCGCGTGGCAACCGGCCAGAAGGTCAAGGCCGGGGACATCCTCGCCGACGGCTCCTCCACCGACAAGGGCGAGATGGCGCTGGGCAAGAACCTGATGGTGGCCTTCATGTCCTGGGAGGGCTACAACTTCGAGGACGCCATCATTTTGTCCAAGCGCCTGGTCAAGGACGACGAGCTCACCTCGATCCACATCGAGGAGTACGAGATCGACGCCCGCACGACCAAGCTCGGCGAGGAGGAGATCACGCGCGACATCCCCAACCGCTCCGAGGAGTCGCTGCGCAACCTCGACGATCGCGGCATCGTGCGCGTCGGCGCCGAGGTGGCCTCCGGCGATCTGCTCGTCGGCAAGGTGACGCCCAAGGGCGAGACCGAGCTCACCGCCGAGGAGAAGCTCATCCGCGCGATCTTCAAGGAGAAGGCGCGCGAGGTCCGCGACACCTCTTTGAAGGTCCCTCACGGCGAGGGCGGCGTCGTGATCGACGTCAAGACCTTCTCGCGCGACGCCGGCGACGACCTCCCTCCCGGCGTCAACGACCTCGTGCGCGTGTTCGTCGCCAAGAAGCGCAAGATCAGCGAGGGCGACAAGCTCGCGGGGCGCCACGGCAACAAGGGCGTCATCTCCAAGATCGTCGACGAGCAGGACATGCCCTTCCTCGAGGACGGCACCCCCGTGGACGTCATCCTCAACCCCCTCGGGGTGCCGAGCCGCATGAACGTGGGGCAGATCCTCGAGACCCACCTCGGCTGGGCCGCCGCGCAGGGCTGGTACGACGACGGCACCGACGCCTACAAGGAAGCCCACGCGAACAACGGCTCAGGGCGCGTCTACATCTCCACGCCCGTCTTCGACGGCGCCACCGTGCAGGACGTCGACCAGGCGCTGGTGGCCTGGCAGGACGCCCACAAGGGCCGCATCCGCATGGACATCGACAAGTCCCGCCGCGACGGCGAGCGCGCCTCGGGCAAGATGACGCTTTTCAACGGGCGCAGCGGCGAGCCCTTCGCGGAGCAGGTCACGGTGGGCTACATGTACATCCTCAAGCTCCTGCACCTCGTCGACGACAAGATCCACGCGCGCTCCACCGGCCCCTACTCGCTCGTCACCCAGCAGCCGCTGGGCGGCAAGGCGCAGTTCGGCGGCCAGCGCTTCGGCGAGATGGAGGTGTGGGCGCTGGAGGCCTTCGGCGCCGCCTACACCCTCCAGGAGATGCTCACGATCAAGTCTGATGACACCGTCGGGCGCGTCAAGGCCTACGAGGCGATCGTCAAGGGCGAGAACATCGCCGAGCCCTCCATCCCGGAGTCCTTCAAGGTGCTCCTCAAGGAGATGCAGTCGCTCGCGCTCGACGTGAATGTCGTCTCCGAGGAAGGCCAGCACGCCGAGGTGCGCGACGAGGACGACGATCTCCTGCGCGCCGCGGAGGAGCTGGGCATCGACCTCTCGGGCGTGCGAGCCCCGACGGGCGAGGTCAACGAGGACGTCGTCGAGGGGGAGGAGGATGTTGCCGGCGCCGGGGATGCGAGCGGCCTTGGCGAGGGCGCCGAGGCGCTTTCAACCAACGGCAGCCAGCCCGCCGGCGAGATCGGCGGGCAGGACGGGGAGCACGTGGACGAAGAGGACACGCTGGGCGTCGGCCATGACGACGTCGAGGACCTCGGCGTGGGAGACCTGCTGGGCGAGGATCTCCCGGACATCGACGGCCTGGAGGAGGGCCTCCCCGGGGCGGGCCTTCCCGAGGCGGGCTTCAGCGAGGAGCCGCCGGTTGAGGACAACGAGACTGGAGCAAGCGCATGATCGACATCAACAACTTCGACGCCATCGAGATCTCCCTGGCCTCCTCCAAGCAGATCCGCGGCTGGAGCTCGGGCGAGGTGACCAAGCCCGAGACGATCAACTACCGCACGCTCAAGCCCGAGAAGGACGGCCTCTTCTGCGAGCGCATCTTCGGCCCCACCAAGGACTGGGAGTGCTACTGCGGCAAGTACAAGCGCGTGCGCTACAAGGGCATCGTCTGCGAGCGCTGCGGCGTGGAGGTCACGCGCTCGAAGGTCCGCCGCGAGCGCATGGGCCACGTCGACCTGGCCGCGCCCGTGAGCCACATCTGGTTCTTCAAGGGCGTGCCCTCGCGCATCGGCTACCTGCTCGACATGGCGCCCAAGGAGCTGGAGAAGGTCCTGTATTTCGCGGCGTCGATCGTCACCTGGGTGGACGACGAGGCGCGTACGAAGGACCTCGACATGCTCGAGAAGGAGGTCAACAAGGTGCTCGACTCCTACGCGGCCGAGCGCGAGGAGCGCGTGCTGGAACTGCGCGAGTCCCTGGCGCGCCGCGAGAAGTACCTCACGACCGCCAAGCAGACCAACTTCAGCGACGAAGACCACCTGTGGGCGGACTCGCTCGACCTCAACCTCTCGAAGCTGCCCGACGAGGAGCGCGAGAAGCTGATCAAGGAGCTCAACAAGACCTTCGAGGCCGACATCGCCGACACCGAGGCCTACATCGAGGACGCCGCCGAGCGCATGCGCCACGTGTGGGAGCTCTTCAAGACGATGGAGCCCAAGCAGATCGAGCACGACGAGACGACGTTCCGCGAGCTCAAGGAGCGCTTCGGCTCGCCCTACGGCTTCGGCGAGTACTTCCGCGGCGGCATGGGCGCCGAGGCCGTGCGCGATCTCCTCCAGCAGGTCGATCTCGAGGCCGAAAGGCTCGAACTGGAGGACCAGGTGAAGACCGCCAAGGGCCAGAAGCAGGCCCGCGCCGTCAAGCGCCTGAAGGTCGTCTCGGCCTTCATCTCCTCCGGCAACAAGCCCGAACAGATGGTGCTCGACGCCGTGCCCGTGATTCCCCCGGAGCTGCGCCCGATGGTGCAGCTCGACGGCGGGCGCTTCGCCACCTCGGACCTCAACGACCTCTATCGCCGCGTCATCAACCGCAACAACCGCCTCAAGCGGCTGCTGGACCTGGGCGCGCCCGAGATCATCGTCAACAACGAGAAGCGCATGCTCCAGGAGGCCGTCGATGCGCTCTTCGACAACGGCCGCCGCGGGCGCCCCGTCACCGGGCCCGGCAACCGCCCCCTGAAGTCGCTCAGCGACATGCTCAAGGGCAAGCAGGGCCGCTTCCGCCAGAACCTCCTGGGCAAGCGCGTGGACTACTCCGGCCGTTCGGTGATCGTGGCCGGCCCGTATCTGAAGCTCCACCAGTGCGGCCTGCCCAAGATCATGGCGCTCGAGCTCTTCAAGCCCTTCATCATGGCTCGTCTGGTCGAGCGCAAGAGCGCGCAGAACATCAAGGCGGCCAAGAAGATGGTGGACTCGATGATCGGCGAGGTGTGGGACGTGCTGGAGGAGGTCATCCACGAGCACCCCGTACTGCTCAACCGCGCCCCCACCCTGCACCGCCTGGGCATTCAGGCGTTCGAGCCGCTGCTCGTGGAGGGCAAGGCGATTCAGGTGCACCCGCTCGTGTGCCACGCCTTCAACGCCGACTTCGACGGCGATCAGATGGCCGTGCACCTGCCCCTCTCCGCCGAGGCGCAGGCCGAGGCGCGCATCCTCATGCTCTCCTCCAACAACATCCTCTCGCCCGCCCACGGCGCGCCGCTGGCGACGCCAACGCAGGACATGATCCTGGGGGCCTACTACCTCACGTACGGCCCCGAGGCCGAGGAGCTGGCGGGTAAGCGCGAGCTGCTCACCGGCGGCAAGTGGCCCTCCAATGAGCCCCGCCCGCACGTCTTCCGCACCGCGCAGGAGGCCGAGCTCTCCTACGAGGCGGGCGTGGTGAAGCTGCACGACATCGCGGAGTTCCGCCCCTTCGGGCGCGAGGGCGGTCACGTGCTCACGACGGTGGGCCGCATCGTCTACAACGACCGCATCGAGCGCGCGCTCGCGGAGGCGCTGGGGGATGAGTTCGACGCCTCCAAGTACGTCTTCGTCAACCAGTCGATGAAGAAGCGCGACACCACGCGCCTGATCGACGCGCTCGTGCAGGCTTACGGCGCGACGACGATCTCGCTCGTGCTCGACGCCTTCAAGGACCTCGGCTTCAAGTACGCCACGCAGGCCGGCATCACGATCTCCAAGAACGACGTCGTGATCCCGCCGGAGAAGGGCGCGATCATCAAGAAGTACGAGGACATCGTGGCCGAGATCTCAGACCAGTACGACATGGGCCTGATCACCCAGGAGGAGCGCCACGAGGCCGTCGTGGAGAAGTGGAACGCCGCCACCGACGAGGTCGCGGACGCGATGATCGCCAACCTCGACACGCTCAACCCGATCTTCATGATGGCCAACTCCGGCGCGCGCGGCTCTTTCAAGCAGATCCGCCAGCTGGCGGGCATGCGCGGCCTGATGGCCAACCCCAAGGGCGAGATCATCGAGCGCCCGATCAAGGCCAACTTCATGGAGGGCCTCTCGGTGCTGGAGTACTTCATCTCAACGCACGGCGCGCGTAAGGGCTTGGCTGACACAGCATTGCGCACGGCGGACTCCGGCTACCTGACCCGCCGTCTCGTGGATGTGGCCCAGGACGTGATCATCCGCGAGGTCGACTGCGGCGTGAGCGAGCACATCGACATGCCCGTGTGGGCCCCCGGCGGGGACCCCAACAACGAAAACCTCGTGGGCCGCATCGCCGCGCTTCAGGTCGCCACCAAGCGCGGGCGCGTGCTCGTGGCGCAGGGCGCGGAGATCGGCCGCGCGGAGTGCGCCGAGATCGTCGCGGCCTTCCAGGACGACCACGACAAGGGCAACCCCGTGACAGTGCCCGTGCGCTCGGTCCTGAAGTGCCAGGCCCCCAGCGGCGTGTGCCAGGCCTGCTACGGCCGCGCGATGGCCACCGGCCAGACGGCGCAGATCGGAGACGCCGTGGGCATCGTCGCGGCGCAGTCCATCGGCGAGCCCGGCACGCAGCTGACGATGCGCACCTTCCACACCGGCGGCGTGGCCGGCGCGGACATCACCCACGGCCTCCCGCGCGTGGTGGAGCTGTTCGAGGCGCGCAAGCCCAAAGGCCTCGCGCAGATCGCCGAGCAGGACGGCGTCGTGTCGATCGAGGAGTCCGAGAAGGCCCTCACCGTGGTCATCACCGACGAGGCCGGCGAAGAGCACCGCCACGCCTTTCCTCGCCGCACGCGCCTGTTCGTCGCGCAGGGCGAGAAGGTCACCGCCGGAAAGCAGCTCAACGAGGGCTCCTTGTATCCGCACGACCTGCTCAAGCTGCGCGGGCGCACCGAGACCGAGCGCTACCTCGTCAAGGAGGTGCAGGAGGTCTACAAGTCCCAGGGCGTGGACATCAACGACAAGCACATCGAGCTGATCGTGCGCCAGATGCTCAAGAAGGTGCGCGTGGACCAGAAGGGCGACACCGACTACCTCCCCGGCCAGTTCGTGGACCGCTTCGAGTTCGCGCGCGTCAACGCCGAGGTCAAGAAGAAGAAGGGCGAGACGGCGCAGTTCGAGGACATCATCCTGGGCATCACCAAGGCCTCCCTGAACACCGACTCGTTTTTGTCGGCGGCCTCCTTCCAGGAGACGACCAAGGTGCTCACCGACGCGGCGTTGGAGGGCAAGATCGACCGTCTGAATGGGTTGAAGGAGAACGTGATCATCGGCAAGCTCATCCCCGCGGCCACGGGCCTCAAGCGCTACCGCCGCATCGAGATCGAACCGACCGAACCCCTCCCCCGCGCGATCGACGACGTCGGCCTGCTCGACCAGGAGGAGATCGCCGCCGAGCTGGGCATCAGCGGCGAGGACGCCTTCGGGGCGTATGGGCAGGAGTACGCCGCGGACCTCGCGTCGCTGGAGAAGATCGGCGCCGGCGGCTCAGACCCGGGCTTCGTGGAGGAGCTTGCGGAGCTGGAGATGTCCGAGGAGATCCCCGCGGCCAGCGAGGAGTAGCACCCCTCGGGGTTGGCTGTTCGCGCCCTGTTTTTTTGATCTTGTGGGTTGGGGGCTCACCATGCCCTTCACGATCACCGGCCAGAACGGCGCCGTGCTCAAGCAGAACGTCAAGATCGCCGTCACCGTCTGGCCGAAACCAAAGAGAAAGCCCAGGCACACGAAGATGGGGAAGAAAAAAGGAATAGAAGACCGACCTGTTACGCCCACAGTCCGCACAGCGGCACCGCAGGTGAGTTGTCTTCGGCCGCGGCCTCTTCCTCGCCGGTCACGCGGTGGTTCTGCGCAGCAGGTAGTCCCGGAACTTGGGCGCGGTGTAGGCGTACTCGCCCTTGCGGGTGCGGTAGAGCGCGCCGGCCTGCACCAGGCGGCCGAGCAGGACGTTGACGTTGCCGGGGGTCTTCGCGGAGGCGCTGCCCAGATCGGATGAGCGCAGGGGTGGGTAGGGGCAGCCGGCGGAGGCGAGCAGGAGGTCCTGCTCGGCGGGGGTGAGCGTGGCGAGGCGGGGGTCGTAGAAGTCGCGATCGAGCCGGCTGTAGATGTCGGGGCGCGCGGCGTCCAGCAGCTCGGGCGTGAACCGATCCACGCCTGCGAGGTCGGCGGCGTCCCACAGCTCCGATCCCCACAGCTGCAGGAAGTAGGGATAGCCCTCGACCTCCGCTGCGACGGCCCTGGCGAGCGCCGGCGCGGCGCGGCGGGCGGTCTGTTCGAGCGGTCGCGTAAATGCCTCCAGCGCCTGCGCCTGCGCGAGCGAGTCGATCTCCTCGCCGCGGAACAGGCGCTCGCTGTGGGAGCGCGCCTTCTGCAGGTTTCCCGTCAGGGTGGGAAGCCCGCACAGGACGAGCCCCAGCGGCAGCTCCTGGCGCTGCAGCGCGACGACCGGCGCGATCAGCAGGGAGAGCGGGTGCTCGCCACGGCGGTCGCGCTCATCGTGGATGAGCTGCGCCTCGTCCAGGAGCAGGACGACGCCCCTGCGCCCCTTGGTGAGCGCGAGCCCGACGGTGGCGAAGAGGTCCCGCGCGAGATCCTCCTCGCGCTCGGAGCCGAAGGAGACCGACAGCGAGACCTCCTCCCAGCTCACCGAGAGGCTCGTCGAGCGCAGTGCCCTGCCCGCGGCGGATCGCATCCGCGCCAAGCGCGAGAGCCGTCGGCGGGTGCGCTCCAGCAGCGATCCGATCGCCCCTGCGATCGCCACATCGGTGTTGTGTGTGGGTTGCAGCTCCATGAATGCCGACTCCCAGTCATGCTCCTGGGCGTGCTCGGCGAACGTCTCCAGGAGCACGGTTTTCCCCACCCCGCGCAGCCCCGTGACTCGCATGTTCGCCTGCTGCTCGGGCGCGGCGCGGAGCATCGCGCCGAAACGCCGCAGCGGCGCGTCGCGGCCCGCGAGATAGAGCGGGCGCACGCCCACGCCCGGCCGGTAGGGGTTCTTGCCCGAAGTTTCGTTCATTACAAGAGAAGTGTAATGATTAGCGATCATAACAGAGTATTTGTAATGAGGCAAAAGCCCAGCACCCTTCGGGGTCCTGAGCGAGGCGAGCGGGTCCTCGGCGCAGGTGCTCCGGCAATTTTCGTCGAGGACGCCGCCCTGCTCGCGCACCTGCTCGACGCCGACGCCGCGCGCATAGCGGGCGACCCCGCCGTCACCGGACGCGCCTATGGGCCCGTTCCGATCGAGGCGCTGTGGCGGTGATCCTTGCGGTGGCGCCCGTTACGCCCACAGTCCGACAGTGGCAGCCTCGCCACGGCTCACCACGGATCGTGTCTGGCCGCGGCCTCTTCTCCTCCATGTCATCTGCCCGTGTTGGAGTCGCCGCCTTTGCCCGCCGCGACGAATGGCAGCTCGCGACGCTGTCGAGGAGAGAGACTTGTTTGCTTGGACGGTCCAGATCGACGCACCACGCTATCATGATGGCAGAATGATGCAGAGGCTGATGATCCAGGCCGAGCCGGAGCTTGTGCAGCGCACCAAGCGGCGGGCCAGGGAGCGGGGGGTGTCGGTTGCCCAGGTCGTGCGCGAGGCGCTTGGGCACGAGCTGGGAGATGAGCCCGAGCAGCGTCCCTTTTCGGCGATCGGAGCCTTCCGCTCCGGTCGCAGCGACCTCTCCCAGGCGGTCGGCACGCGCCGGGGGTGGCTGCCACGAGGGGAGCTGATCCGCCGCCTCGCCGTCGCCCGCGCGGACCCGGGCCTGCGCGAGGATCTGGCGCGCCTGGCCGGTGAGACTACGGACGATCTCGGTCCGCTCGCGTGAGCGAGACGGAGCGCGCGCCGCGTGGCCTCGTGAGTGAGACAGAGCGGGAGCGCGCGCCGCGCGGCCTGCTCGACACCAGCGTCTTCATAGCGGCTGAGACGGGCCGCGCGCTCGACGAGCGGATGTTGCCGCAGGAGCTGGCGGTCTCGGCGGTCACCGTGGCGGAGCTGCACGTCGGTGTGCTCGCCGCACGCGATCTCGCCACGCGCGCCCTCCGCCTGGCGACGTTGGAGACAGTGTCGGACATCGAGCTGCTTGTGGTCGACGAGGCCGTCGCGGCCTCGTGGGCGCTCCTGCGCGTGCACCTCGCCGAGGCGCAGCGGCGCCTGAACATCAACGACCTCTGGATCGCCGCGACCGCGCTCACGCACGCCGTTCCCGTCGTCACCCAGGACGATGACTTCGGCCCTGTCGAGGGGGTTGGTGGACTGGAGGTCCTGCGGGTATAGACGGCTGAGGGACGCTGAGATGATTCTCACCCACTCACAGCGACATCGGCGCAGAATGGCGGGTTGTGGGGTCGATGGCCCCGGAGCCGCGGGTGTACCGGCTGCGGTGTCCCCGCCGATCCACCTGACGGGCAGCGTGGCCCTTAGGACTCCGCCTGCGACAGGCCCGCCCGCGACAAACCCTCCCGCGCCGCCTGGCGGGGCTGCCGGCCCTCCCGCGACGCCTGGCCCGCCGACTCAGCCCACTCTGTGAGCTGCGCGGCCTCGCGCTCGGTCAGCCCCGCGTGGGGGGCGGTCTGCACCAGCAATGTCGGGCCGCGCCGCGCATCCATCGGCTCTTTTTGCGGCCCGTGGGTTGGCTGTTTGCGCGTTGTTTGTTTGATCTTGTAGGTTGGGGGTTGACGTCAGGTGTGTTTTATGGTTACAATGCCCTGACATTGAGATATGGATCGGTTGGGTCTGGTCCGCTTGGGACCGGTTTGTGCGCAACCAAGGGATGTTTGGGAGAGGGCTGGGTCAGAACGATGAAGGGGTTGTGTTCGCGTGAGTTCTAGGGAGACAGGCGTGTCAGGGATCGTTGCGGCCCGTTCGGGGGCCCTAACCAGATGCTTCAGCATCGCTGACGCATCTCTCTCTCTCTCTCTCTCTCTTGGCCGGGGTGGTTAGCTTCTAGCGCTGTCGGTTCGGCCCGTTTGGGTCGGCCAGGGTCCCCCGCGGGGGGGTTGGGGCGATGACGGCCGTGGCGAGCGCCCGGACCGTCGCGCGCAGAAGCGCTTCTCGCTCGGCCCCTGTGCGGCGGCGGGTGGGGGCCGCGCAGGTCACCGAAGTGCAGCGCGCGCGCATGCTCGCGGCGACGGTGGCGGTCGTGGGGGAGCTGGGGTACGAGAAGATGTCGGTCGCGCGTGTGACCGAGCGCGCGGGTGTCTCGCGGCGCACGTTCTACGACCTGTTCGACGATCGCGAAGCGTGCTTCCTTGCGGCGTTCGTGGAGACGGTGGGGCGCGCGCGTGTCCTTGTGGGCGAGGCTGTGGGTGAGGCGCCTGGCGGTCAGCGGGAGTGGCGCTCGCGTGTACGGGCCGGGCTCGCTGCGCTGCTGGGGTTCTTCAGCGACGAGCCGCTGGCGGGCCGCGTCCTGGTGGTCGATGCGCTGAAGGCGGGTCCCGCGGTGTTGGAGCATCGCGCGCGTCTCGTGGAGGAGTCGATCAGCGTGGTCGAGGGTGGTCGTGCGCAGGTTCGCGGCGGGCGCGAGGTCGCGCCGCTGACGGGCGAGGGCGTCGTCGGCGCCGTGCTGGCTGTCCTGCACGCGCGGCTGCTCGGGCGCGGGGGTGGTTCGTTGACGGAGCTTTTGAATCCGTTGATGGCGATGATCGTGCGCCCGTATCTGGGCGCGGCGGCGGCCGAGCGGGAGCTGGAGCGTCCTCTGCCCGCGGGGCGCCGCGCGTCGCGTCAGCCCGCCGGGGACCCGCTGGAGGGACTTGCGATGCGTTTCACCTATCGCACGCTGCGTGTGCTCGCGGCGATCGCGGCCTCGCCTGGTGCGAGCAACCGAATGGTCGCGGAGTGGGCGGAGGTGGCCGATCAGGGGCAGATCTCGAAGTTGCTGGCGCGTCTTGAGCATCTTGGGCTCGTGCGCAACACGGGTGTCGGGCACGTCAAGGGCGAGCCCAATGCGTGGGAGTTGACGGGCAGGGGCCGGGAGGTAGAGCAGGCGATTCGCGGCAAGTCCGCCGCCATCGCAAACCACGAGGAGGGAGTCGTTTCATGAGGGCTTTGCGGGCTGTGCGGGGTGTGTCGGGTGTCGTGGCGGCGATGGTCGCCGGGAGGAGCGGCGCGCCGGAGGGATTCTCGCCGGGTCCTCGCCTGGCCGCCGTGCTCGCCGTCGTGGTGTGCGGGGCGCTGGCGCTGGGGGCGGGGCCGGCGTTGGCCGTGGCGGTCCCGGAAGTCGTGACGGGCGCCGGGGGGGAACTGCGGGTGCAGAGCCCGACGCTGTATCGCGCGACGTTGAACGGGACCGTCAACCCACAGGGCGTGCAGTTGACTGACTGCCACTTCGAATACGTCTCTGAAGCGGGCTACGAACCGTTCGCGCCCGATCCCTATGCTGCTGGGCAGACGGCGGCGTGTGTGCCGGCCGCGGGTGCGATCCCGGCGGACGCCGAAGTTCATGCGGTGAGCGCGGTGGTCGCGGGGCTGGCGCCGAGCACGACGTACCACTTCCGGCTGCAGGCGACCACGGAAGGTCCCGCGTTCGGGGAAGACGGGGTGTTCGTGACGCCGCCTCCGCCCCCGCCGCCGTCGATCGAAGGGGCGGTTGCGGCTGATCTGACCGCGTCCTCGGCAGACCTGCAGGCGCGGGTGAACCCCCACGAACTGGACACGACGTACCATTTTGAATGGGGCACGAGCGCCGCGTACGGTACGAGTGTGCCGGTGCCGGATGGGGACGCCGGTGCTGGTGCGAGCGCTGTGCCGGTCTCCACGCACCTGTCGGGTTTGAGTGCGGATACGACGTATCACTGGCGTGCCGTTGCGAGCAACGCCAGCGGCACGACGACAGGTGTGGATCATGTGTTTGTGTATGACACGGCGGGTGGTGGTGGGTTGCCGGATGGTCGGGCGTATGAGATGGTCTCACCGCCGCAGAAGAACGGGGCGTTGATCGGGGCTGTGTCGGCTGGGCCTTTGCCGGCTATTGCGGAAGATGGTTCGCGTGTGATCCTGGGGACGATTCAGTGTTTCGCAGGTGCCGGCTCGTGCACCGCGGCTCGGGCGTATGTTGGTACGCCGTATGAGTTTTCTCGTACTGCTGGTGGTTGGGTGGCGTCCTCGCTCGCGCCGTCGGCGGCGCAGTTCGAACTCAGCACGTGGAGGCTTTACAGCGCTGATGCCGGTACGGCGTTGTTCAACATGCCGACGGCCCCGTTTGGGGAGGATGATTTCTATGCGCGCCGGCCGGATGGGTCGTTCGTGGATATCGGTCCGCTCAGCCAGCCTGCGGGCGGGCTGAATCTCGGGGTCCTCCAGACTGCAGTCGCTGCTGCGACTGCCGATCTTTCCCACGTCGCCTTCCAGGTCTACAACGAAACGGGATTACCTCCTGCTTGGCCCTTCAGCCCGGGCGTACCTGGAGAACTTACGAGTTCGTTGTTCGAGTATGTGGGAACGGGTAACAGTGAACCGTCTCTGGTGGGTGTCAGCGGTGGGCTGGACAGCACCGATTTGATCAGTATGTGCAGCACCGCATTGGGTTCCGGTTCCCTGCCAGGTCGAATGTCCACAGATGGCAGTATGGTGTATTTCACTGCCGAACCCTGTGGGTCTGGTACGGGTGTGAACGCGGGGGTTCCGGTCCCGGTCCAGGAGCTATTTGCGCGTGTAGATAACGGTGAAGCTGGTGCGCACACGGTTGCGATCTCGCAGCCGTCGGCGATCTCGCCGGCTCCTCCCAACCGTGAGTGCACGACCTCGGCTTGTGTTGAAAACACGACCAACACCGCCCAGTTCCGTGATGCCCGGTTCATCGGTGCTTCTGCTGACGGGTCGAGGGCGTTCTTCACCAGTGAACAGCAGCTGACGGATAGCGCGAGCGAGGGCTCCAGCAATCTCTACCTGTATGATTTCGCGAGTCCGGTCGGGGAACGTTTGGTCGATGTCTCGGCGGGCGACCCGAGCGGCGGTCCGCGGGTGCGGGGTGTGATGGCGCTCTCAAGCGACGGGTCGCATGTCTATTTCGTCGCGAATGGTGTGTTGACGGGGACGGCGAACAGTCAGGGTCAGGTCGCGCGGGATGGCGCTGAGAATCTGTATGTGTTCGAGCGTGACGCAGGTTATCCGCAGGGTCGTGTCGCGTTCATCGCGGCGCTGCCCCAGGCAGACGGGGGAGAGTGGAGTAGACCGGGTAACCCGGCGAATGTGACGCCCGATGGGCGTTTCCTGGTGTTCACGAGCAGTGGCGCGTTGACGCCCGATATGACCCGTACCGATGGTGCGCGGCAGGTCTTTTGCTATGACGCCCTGACGGGGGAATTGGTGCGTATCTCGATCGGGGAGCACGGGTTCAACGACAACGGCAATGGGGGTGCGGGCAACGCGCTGATCGTTGCGGCCCGCTATGACTTCGGGCTGGCGAGTCCCGCGCGGATGGATCCGACGATGTCTCATGATGGTGCGTTTGTGTTCTTCATGAGCCCGGTGGCGCTGACGCCCGGGGCGCTCGACAACGTGCAGGTCGGTGCGATCGAACAGCGGCCGGTGTACGCCGAGAATGTGTATGAGTATCACGAGGGGCAGGTTTACCTGATCTCCGACGGGCGGGATGCGAACCCGGGAGAAGGCCGCAGCGGCTGCGACGGCTCTTTTTCGGCGGTGTGTCTGCTCGGTGTGGATGGGACGGGCGCGAACGTGTTCTTCACGACGGCGGATCCGCTTGTGCCGCAGGACACCGATACGCAGCAGGATGTCTACGATGCGCGTGTCTGCACCTCGGGCGAATCGTGTATCGCGGCGTCTGCGCCGGCGGGGGCGGGGTGTGTGGGTGAAGGGTGTCATGGTGTGCCGGCCGGCGCGCCGTCGTTGCCGGGGGCGGGCAGCGCGGTGTTCTCGGGTGCGGGGAACCTCGCTCCGCCCGCGTCCGGACCTGCGGTGAAGACGAGAGGGTTGAGCAGGGCGCAGAAGCTCGCGCGGGCGTTGCGGGCCTGTCGCGCGGAGCGCAGGGCGCGGCGGCGGGCCGGCTGTGAGGCGCTGGCGCGTAAACGGTACGGCTCGAAGTCCAGGGCCAGGTCAACGTCTCGTAGGGGGGGTAAGTGATGAGGGTCGCCAGCCGCAATATCGCTGCTGCTGCTGCTGTGTTGGTGGTGTTCGTGTTCGGGGTTGGGTCGGCGGGTGCGGTGGTCCCTGGGGCGGGTTGGATGATCGATTCGGTCGCTGTCCCGACGGATTTCTCCGCGGCGCAGGGTGGCACGTATGAAGTGTACGTGCGCAACGCCGGCAGCCAGGCGAGCGAAGGCATGCTCACGGTCTCGGATGCGCTGCCGCCCGGGTTGACGGTGACGAATGTCGGCTTCCCTGGTTCTTGTGAAACGGGAGTGGGGTCGGTGCGGTGTCAGTCCTCGGAAGCGGTCGCGCCGGGCGCGACGCTGGTGATGAGCATCTCGGTCGCGGTCGGACCGGGAGCCCCGGAAACGCTGACGAATACGGTGAGCGTGTCGGGTGGCGGTGGCGTCGAGGTGTCCAGGAGCATCAGTAATGCGAACAGCTCGGGGCCGCCGCCGTTTGGGTTCGCGGACTTCGACGCTTTCACCGCCGGCTTGGATGGCGTGCGCGATACGCAGGCGGGGGATCATCCGTACGAGTTCACGACCACGATCGATCTGAACGGCGCGTTCACGAACGAGAAGACCTTGGGAACCGTGTTCGTGAGTGTTCGTGACATGAAGAATATCCTGGTGGACCTGCCGTTGGGGTTCGCCGGCAGCGCGATCGCGGCGCCGCAGTGTACGTCTGCGCAGCTCAACTCAAGGGTACACTGTCCGCCCGATACGCAGGTGGGGCACATCGAAACCGAACCGCAGGATGGGTCTTTTTCGGTGAACAGTCCGATTTGGAATCTTGTGCCCGATCATGGCGTACCGGCCGAGTTCGGCTTCCGCGACGGCGACAACAACTCCCATGTGTTTTATGTTGGTGCAGTGCCGAGTGCTGGGGGTTATGTGCTGCGGGTCAGCAGCCGCGAAATCCCGCAGGCGCTCATAGCGCGTATCGTCGTGACGTTCTTCGGGGATCCCGCCGCACGGGATGGCTTGGGAAACGCGCCGTTGGCGCAGTTCACGAACCCCGCGGACTGCTCGGCGGGCCCTGTCACGACGTCGATCCACATGGACGCCTGGGCGAACCCGGCGCGTTTCAACCCGGATGGCTCCCCCGACCTCACGGACCCCAACTGGGTGACGGGCGTCTCGGAATCCCCGCCGGTGACGGGCTGTGACCTGCTGCGGTTCAGCGGGTCGCTCACCGCGCAGCCGGAAACGACGCAGGCCGCGACCCCGACGGGCCTGGGCGTCGAGCTGAAGGTCCCGTTGAGCGAAACACCCGGGACTCTCGCGACACCCACGTTGAAGAAGACGGTCCTGACGCTCCCCGCGGGCCTGGTCATCAACCCTTCCGCGGCGGGTGGCCTTGCAACCTGCTCGCTGGCGCAGATCCGCCTGGGGACCAACATCGCGCCGTCGTGTCCGGAAGCGTCGAAGATCGGGACCGTCGAAGTCACGACGCCCGCTGTCGCGACGGTGCTTCAGGGCTCGGTGTATCTCGCGGCCCAGAATGAAAACCCGTTCCATACGCTCCTGGCGGGGTATATCGTGATCGACGACCCGACGACGGGGGTGTTGATCAAGGTCCCGGGTCGTATCGACCCGGACCCCGTGACGGGGCAGTTGACGGTCACGGTCGATGATATCCCGCAGTTCCCGTTCAGCGATCTGAAGCTCCATACCTTCGGTGGGCCGCGTGCGTCGCTGATGACCCCCGCGGGGTGTGGGACGTATACGTCCAGTGGGCAGCTCACGCCGTGGTCGGCGCCGGATTCTGGTCCGCCGACGGAGACCGTGGACAGCTTCCAGGTCACGGCGGGGTGTCCGAATGTGTTCAGCCCGTCGTTCACGGGCGGCACGGTGAGCAACCAGGCGGGTGCGTTCAGCCCGTTCACGAGCACGTTCTCCCGTTCTGATCAGGACCAGAGCCTCTCC
>CAZOQI010000002.1:0-62249 GCA_964582105.1 uncultured Solirubrobacteraceae bacterium | reverse complement strand
GAGCATCAGCGTCCAGGCATATAGATAGGCGATCGTGCGCCGCGGGCTGAAGCCGATGCGCGCCATGCGGTGGTGGAAGTGCTCGCTGTCGCTTTCGTAGATCGGGCGGCGGTACTTCAGGCGCTTGAGCACCACGAAGGTCGTGTCCAGGAAGGGCACCGTGAGCAGGATCAGCGGCAGCACGAAGGAGATCACCACCTGCGTCTTCACGGCGGCCTGCACCGTGAGGCAGCCCATCAACAGCCCCAACAGGTTCGAGCCGCAGTCGCCCATGAAGCTCGACGCGGGCGGGAAGTTGTGGATCAGAAAGCCCAGCGCCGCGCCCGCCGTGAGCCCCGCGAACACCGCCGGCGCCGCGCTGTGCAGGTGGCCGTGGTGGTAGAGGTCGATGGCGATCACCGCCAGCGCCAGCGCGATGATCGCGCACACCCCCGCCGCGAGGCCGTCGACGCCGTCGGAGAAGTTCACGACGTTCATCAGCGCCACGAGCCCCACCGTGGTGATCGCGCCGCCCGCGTTGGGGAAGTGCAGCTCGCCTACGAAGGGCAATGTGATCAGGTGCACCACCACCCCCGCGTGCACGGCGATCAGCGCCGCGCCCACCTGCCCCGCCAGCTTCACCACCACCGGCAGATCAAAGCGGTCGTCGAGCGCGCCCACGGCCGTGATCACCGTCGCGGCCACGAGGATCCCGTGCCACTGCCGCCCTTCCGCGCCGCTCAAGGGCAGCCAGATGACCCCCGCCGCCAGCGCCCCCGCGAAGATCGCCAGGCCCCCCAAGAGCGGCGTGGGGCGGTCCGAGAGCCCCCGCTCGCGCGGCCGGTCGATGGCCCCCACGGCCCGTGCCAGGCGCATCGTGAGGGGTGTCAGAAGCGCCGTCACCGCCGCGGCCACGACGAAGGCGTAGAGCACGTCGATCTCAGTCAGGTGCGCCATCGAAACCGCCCACAGCATCGCAGGCGCACGGGTCGGGTGTGGCGGGTCGGCTCAGGCGTGAGCCGGCGAGCCGCCTGGCTGCCTACGCCGGCGCCCCCGCGCGCATGTCCTCGTACAGCGGGTGGCGCTCGACGATGGCCTGGACGCGCTCGGCGAGCTCCTCGCGGCGGGTCTCGTATTCGCCCGTGAGGGCGATGGCGATGATCGCGCCGGCCTCGGAGAAGTCCTCGCGCCGCAGGCCGCGCGTGGCCCGCGCAGGGGTGCCGATGCGGATGCCGGAGGCCTCCATCGGCGGACGGGGGTCGAAGGGGATGGCGTTGCGGTTGACGGTGATGCCGATCTCGTGCAGGCGGTCCTCGGCCCCGCGACCGCTCAGCTCGGGGGCGATCAGGCGCAGGTCGGCGAGCAGCAGGTGCACGTCGGTGCCGCCTGTGAGCACGCGGATGCCGTGCGCGTTGGACTCGGGGCTGAGCAGCTGCTCGGCCACCGCCCTGGCGCCCTCAAGCGTCCGTTCTTGACGCTCGCGGAAGACCTCCGAGGCGGCGATCTTCAGGGCCACCGCCTTGGCGGCGATCACGTGCTCCAGCGGACCGCCCTGCTGGCCGGGGAAGACGGCGGAGTCGATCTTCCTGCGCAGCTCCTCCCGGCACAGGATCAGGCCCGCGCGAGGGCCGCCGAGGGTCTTGTGGGTGGTGGTGGTGACGACGTCCGCGTAGGGCACCGGGTTGGGGTGCAGCCCGGCCGCCACGAGCCCCGCGAAGTGCGCCATGTCCACCATCAGCGGCGCCCCGATCTCATCGGCGATCTCGCGGAAGCGCGGGAAGTCGAGCTGGCGCGGGTAGGCCGACCAGCCGGCGAGCAGCAGCTGCGGGCGGTGCTCGCGCGCCAGGCGCGCCACCTCGTCCATGTCCACCAGCCCCGTCTCGGGGTCGGTCTCATAGGGAACGACCTCGTACAGTTTCCCCGAGACGTTGATCTTCATGCCGTGGGTCAAATGCCCGCCGTGGGCCAGCGAGAGGCCCATGATCTTCTCCCCCGGCTGCAATAGCGCGTGGTAGACGGCGTTGTTGGCCTGCGCGCCGGCGTGCGGCTGCACGTTCGCGTGCTCGGCCCCGAAGAGCGCCTTCGCGCGGTCGATCGCCAGCTGCTCTGATATGTCGATCTGCTCGCAGCCGCCGTAGTAGCGGCGCCCCGGATAGCCCTCGGCGTACTTGTTCGTCAGCACCGACCCCACGGCCTCCAGCACCGCCCGCGGCACGAAGTTCTCCGAGGCGATCATCTCCAGCGTGCTCTGCTGGCGCTCGAGCTCCCCCTGCACCGCCGCGGCGACCTCGGGATCGACCTCGGCCAGGGGACGGTTGAAGTAGTCGGGGCTGAGCTCGGACACGAGCCGAGGCTAGCAGGATGAGGGCCATCGGCACACACCTGCTGAACCCAGAAGTACTGCTGAACCCAGAAGTACAGTGCTTCTGTACCCAGAGGTTCAGCGACACTGAACCGGCAAGCGGGCCGCATCGCCGGTCTCACCCCAGGAGCCGTTCCAGCTCCCCCGCCCCCACCGGCCCGGCGCGCACGATGCGCCACTCGCCGCGGTCCTCGTAGGCGCGCAGATCGACGACGGTAGATGCCGTTCCGGGCAGCTCGCCACCGTCGAGCACGAGGTCCGCGCCCGCGCGCATGGCCGCCGGCACATCCGCGAGCCGCCGCGCGTCGGCCTCCCCGGAGACGTTGGCGCTGGACTGCAGGACGGGCACGCGCACGACGCGCAGCGCGGCCAGGGGCCCTGCGAGCAGCGGCACGCGCACCCCCAGGGTCAAAGGCCCCCCCGGCGTGGTCGCATCCGGCCCGCACGCAAGCGGAAAGCGGCGGTCGCGGTTGGGCAGAAGCAGCGTGAGCGGACCTGGCAGCAGCGCGCTCATGGCGGCGCGCTCGCGCCCCCCCAGCTCGGGCAGCGCGGCCAGGGCGGCGCTCGGCGCGAAGAACATCACCGCCGCGGGGCGCGCGGCGGGACGGCCCTTGAGCGCGTAGAGGCGCGCGACGGCGGCGCGATTGGAGGGATCGCAGCCAAGGCCGTAGACGGTGTCCGCAGGGAAGACCGCGATGCCCCCGCCGGCCAGGCACTCCTCCAGCCGGCGCGCATCCGCGGGGGTGAGCATCGCCTCCACCCCCATTGCCTCCGCCCCCATCGGCTCCGGTCCCCCCGGCTCCCCCCCCATCAGCTCCGCTCCCCCACGATCACGCGCTCGATCCCGGCCAGGTCGCGCTCTGCGCGCACCGCGCCAAAGCCCGCCTGCTCGCGCAGAAGCCCGGCGACCACCGGCGCCTGCCCCGCCCCGACCTCCAGCGCCGCCATCCGCACCCGCGGCCGCTGTCCCAGCTGACCGGCCAGGCGCCGGATCACGGCCAGCCCGTCGGGCCCCGCGAACAGCGCGCCCGGCGGCTCGTGGCGCACGATCTCGGGCGCGAGCGAAAGGCGCTCGGACTCCGCCACGTAGGGCGGATTGCAGAGCACGGCATCCCACTCGCCGGGCACACCCTCCAGCAGATCGGCGAGCAGCCAGCGCACTTGCAGCCCCAGCCGCGCGCCGTTGGCGCGCGCCAGCTCAAGCGCCTCGGCGCTGACGTCGCTCCCGCTCACGCGCAGGTCCGGGCGCTCGTGCGCGAGCGCGAGCGCGATCGCCCCGCTGCCGGTGCCCACGTCGAGCACGCGCGCGCCCTGCGCCAGCGTCAACCCCACCTCGACCAGCAGCTCGGTCTCGGGCCGCGGCACGAGCGCGCGGCGATCGACGGCCAGCTCCAGGTGCCGGAAGCCGCGATGGCCGACGATGTAGGCGACGGGCTCGCGCAGCACGGCGCGCCTGCGCACGGCGTCCTGGAAGGCCCTCACCGCCGGTCCCGCTACGACCAGCTCCCTGTCCGTGAGCAGCCGCTCGCGCGAGACCCCGAGCACGTGCGCGAGCAGCAGTTCGGCGTCCAGCCGCGGCGAGCGATCGTCCGAGATCGGCCAGCAGCGCGCGGCCCGGATCGCCGTGATCGCCCCGTCGAGCGCCTCACGCGCGGGGGTGGCGCCCAGGGCTCGGCCCGATCGGGCGCTGCTCACGGCGCCCCTGACTTCATGAGCGCAGGCTATCGAGCCGCGCTGAGCTGCACCCGCGAGGCGGTCTGCACGCCGATGGCGCGCTCGACCTCCAGCCCAGGCGTCAGGCGTCGGTCGGGAGCAGCCGGAAGGCCTCGCCGCCCCACTGCGGCCGGAGTGCGCGGAAGTGGCGTTCGTCGAAGGTGGCGATCTCCGTTGTCCTCAGGCGAGACGCGAGAACGACGAGGCTGGCATCGACGAGGCTGACGCCGAGATCGGCGTGGGCATCCGCAATCTGGGCAGCCTTCGCGGCGGCATCGTCCCACCAGTGGATCGAGAACACACCGGCGATCACGTCGCGCCTGAAGGCCGCGGCGGCAGGCTGCCCGCCCCACTTGAGCATGAGGCCGTCCACCTCGGCGAGGACCAGGGGCGTGAGGGCGAGCTTTGCTGTGAGATTGCCATACCAGTCCCTTGCCACCTGGTGGTATTGGTCGCGCTGGACCAGCAGCGCCACCAGCAGCGAGGTGTCGAGTACGATCACAGAGCGTCGTGCTCGGCGGTGAGGATCTCCGCCAAGTACTTGTCGTGGTTGATCGACATATCGGTCGGGCCATCGTCGTCTGCGATGACACCGATCGCGGTGATGCGAGGCTGTGGGCTCTCCTGCACCTCGCGCCTGAGCGTGCGTCGGATCAGCTCGGCCTTCGCCACGCCGCGCGCGCGAGCCACGCGCGCCAGCTCGATATCCAGCTCGGGCTCAAGATAGATGCTGGTCTTCTTCATGAATGTAGGGTAGCACCCACCTCCCAATGTCGCGCCAAGACGCAGCCCGATCCGGCCGGCCCGTCGCCGACGGGCACCCGGTCCTATCATCCCCCTGAGAATGGGAACCTCGCCGGGATCGACCTCTGCCGCCGCAGCGACTGGCTTGGCGGAGCCGAAGAGCGCTGCTGACGTCGCCGAGGGCCTGCGCGCCGTGGGCTACCTCCCGGAAGAGGCGACGGCGCTGGTGGCGTTCCTGGCGGCGAAGCTGGGCAAGCCTGTGCTGGTGGAGGGCCCGGCGGGCGTGGGCAAGACCGAGCTGGCGAAGGCGCTGGCGCGGTATCTGGGCCGCGAGCTGGTGCGCCTGCAGTGCTACGAGGGGCTGGACGAGGCCAAGGCGCTGTACGAGTGGAACTACCGCAAGCAGCTCCTGCGCATCCAGGCGGAGGCAGACGGCGCGGGCTGGTCGCAGGTGCAGGAGGACATCTTCGGCGAGGACTTCCTGCTGGCGCGCCCGCTGATGAGCGCGATCGCCAGCGAGGAGCCCGTGGTGCTGCTGATCGACGAGATCGACAAGACCGATCAGGAGTTCGAGGCGATGCTGCTGGAGGTCCTCTCGGACTTCCAGATCTCGATCCCCGAGCTGGGGAAGGTGGAGTCCAAGACGCACCCCGTGGTGCTGCTCACCTCCAACAACTCCCGCGAGCTGACCGAGGCGCTCAAGCGCCGCTGCCTGTACCTGTGGCTGGACTACCCGGCGCTCGAGCACGAGCTGGAGATCGTGCGCCTGCACGCGCCGGACCTCCCGGAGACCGTAGCCCGCAAGCTGGTGGAGGTGATCGGCATGGTGCGCGACCTGGACCTCAAGAAGCCCCCCTCGATCGCGGAGTCGATCGACTGGGCGCGGGCGCTGCTGCTGCTGGGCGTAAGGGACATCGATACCAAGACGTTCAACGAGACGATGTCGGTGATCGTCAAGCACCGCACCGACATGGACGTGGTGTCCGAGCGCGTGGGCCTGAGGCTGGCGGCAGTCGATGCCAACCCGGCCTGACCCGGGAAAGGCGCCCCAGCCCACCCGGGCCGGTGGACCGTCCGCCACCCCCGAACACCTCCACGCGGCCACATCCCCCTCCCCCTCCCCTCCCGCCGGCCTCGCGGCACGCCTTCTGGAACTGGGCGACGAGCTCCGGGCCGAGGGCGTGGCTGTGGGCACCAGCGAGCTGCTGGACGCCTTTCGCGTGCTGGAGGAGATCCAGTGGACGCGCCAGCAGGACTTCCGCGAGGCGCTCGCCGCGACCCTCGCCAAGAGCCAGGACGACCGGCGCGTGTTCGAGCTGGTGTTCGAGCGCTTCTTCTTCCGCGCCGTGGAGATCGCCGCCGTCAACGAGAGCGTACAGGAGGGCGTGGAGGGCGGCGACGAGGAGAGCGGCGACGCGCTGGGCGAGGATCACAGGCTGTCCCTGGACGAGCTCTCCCCGGAGGAGCTGGACGCCCTGCGCGCGCGGATCGCGGCGGCGCTGCGCGAAGGCTCGGAGGGCGCGATGCGCGACCTGGCGCGGCTGGCGATCGCCGCATTTGGCCGCCAGGAGAACGGCTCGGGCGTGATCGGCGTGGACGTGCAGCGCATCCGCCGCGCGCTGGGCCTGCGCAGCGACCCTCAGCCCGAGCTGCCCGAGGGCGACCCCCGCCGCGAGGGCCTGCCCCGCGATGCCCTGCGCCGCTTCGAGGCATTGCTGCGCCGCGAGCTGGAACGCGCGCAGATCGAGCGCACCGGCAGCCTGCCCCCGGCCCGCCCCTTGGGCGATCTCGACAGGGCGCTCCCCAGCGGCCCCCTGCAGGACCTCGCGGCCGTGCACCGCGTGGTGGCGCAGCTGCGCCGGCGCCTGGCCACACAGGGCAAGCAGGCAAGAGGCCACCGCAAGCACGCCCACGTGGACGTGCGGCGCACGATGCGCGCCTCGCTTCAGACCGGCGGCGTGCCGGTCGAGCTGAAGTACCGCCCCCGCCGCCCGCGCCGCCCGGAGATCTACGTCCTCTGCGACGTCTCAACGAGCGTCACGAGCGCGTCGGTCTTCTTCCTGTCCGTGCTGCACGCCCTGCACGACTCCTTCCGCAAGATGCGCTCCTTCGTGTTCATCGAGCGCATCAGCGAGGTGACCGACGTTTTCGAACGCGAGCGCGACTTCAAGGCCATGAGCGAACGCATCGCCACCGACGCGGGCGTGGCGGACATCAGCGGCTACACCGACTACGGCCGCGTGTGGTCGGAGCTGCTGGAGCTTGTGCGCGACGACCTGCACCCGCGCGCCACGGTCATCGTTCTCGGCGACGCGCGCACCAACGGCCGCGACCCCCGCGCCGACCTCTTCGCCCAGGTGGCCGCGAGGGCGGGCCGCACCTTCTGGCTGAACCCCGAGCCCAAGCTCTATTGGAACTACGGCGACTCCGTGATCGCCGCCTACGAGCAGCACTGCGTCGCCTTCGAGTGCTGGACGACCGCCCAGCTGGAGGACTTCGTCAAGGCCCTGGCCCGCCCTGAGCTGGCATCCCTCACACCCTGAGCCGGCCTCCCTCATGCCCGCCCTGAGCTAACATTCTTGGTGAGGAGCAACAACAGGGGAGCTGGCGGGAAGGCCGGCTGAGATGGCGCACCGAAGCGATTCCCGGCGCCGACCCTTCGAACCTGTGGGGTAATGCCCGCGAAGGGAGCGAGGAGCAGTGAAAGCGCAGGGCCTGAGCATGACCTACCGCTCCGAGCGGGGAGCGCCGGTGCAGGCCCTGAGCGACGTCTCGCTGCACGCCGGGGAGGGCGAGGTGCTGGCCGTGGTGGGTCCGAGCGGCTGCGGCAAGACGACGCTGCTGGAGCTGCTGTGCGCCCTGCGCCAGCCCGATGCGGGCGCGATCGAGTGCGCCCCCGCGGCGCTGATGCCCCAGCGCGACCTGCTGCTGCCGTGGCTGAGCGCGCTCGACAACGCGGCGCTGGCATTGCGCATCGCGCACATCCCCAGGGCCAGGGCGCGCGAGCGCGCGAGCGAGCTGTTCGCCGAGCTGGGGCTCGAGGGCTTCGAGCGCGCCCGCCCCTACGAGCTGTCCGGGGGAATGCGCCAGCGCGTGGCGTTCGTGCGCACCCTGCTCTCCGGCAAGGAGGTGCTGTGCCTGGACGAGCCCTTCGGCGCGCTCGACGCGATCACGCGCGCGGAGATGCAGGTCTGGCTGAGCGAGGCATTGCGCCAGGAGCCGAGAACCGTGGTGCTCGTGACGCACGACGTGGAGGAGGCCGTGGTGCTGGCCGATCGCGTGGCCGTGCTCTCCCCCCGTCCCGGGCGCGTGACGGCCGAGCTGGAGGTGTCCCTGACCCGCCCGCGCTCGCGCACCGATCCGGCGGTGGTGGCGCTGCGCGAGCAGGCGCTGGCGGTGCTCGGCCAGGGATCCCCGCACCCCTTCCCATCCCCCTCCTCGCCCCCGCGAGAGCACTCACCACCGCTGGAGGCGCGGTGAACCCCCCCAATCCCATGCGCGGGCGCGCCCTGCGCACGCTGCTTCCCGCTGCGATGCTGCTGGCCCTGTTCGGCGCGTGGGAGGCGTACGTGGACAGCGGCGGCGTGAGCCGCTTCGTGCTCCCCGCCCCCCACTCGGTGGCGGAAGCCCTGTGGAACAACGGCGGCCTGCTGTGGTCGAACTTCAAGACCACCGCCGTCGAGGTGGTGCTGGGGATTCTGGTGGCGCTCGCGTCGGGTTTCGCGGCGGCGGTGGCGATGCACTTCTCGACTGCGCTGCGCCGTGCGCTGTACCCGCTGGCGGTCGGCTCGCAGGCGGTCCCCTTCCTGCTCGTCGCGCCGCTGCTGGTGTTCTGGTGGGGCTTCGGCATCCTCCCCAAGCTGGCGATCATCGCCGTGGTGTGCTTCTTCCCGGTGCTGGTCACGACGCTGGACGCCCTCTGGTCGGTCGACCCGGATCAGCTCAAGCTGCTGAGGACGCTCGACGCATCCCGCTGGCAGGCGTTTCGCGTGGCGGAGATGCCAGCCGCCCTGCCGGCGGCGCTGAGCGGCGCGAAGATCGCGCTGGCCGTGGGCGTGATCGCGGCGTTCATCGCCGAGACGAGCACGGGCGCCACCGCCGGCCCCTCCGCCGGCCTGGGCTGGGAGATCGTCAACGACATCACCGCCCTGCAGCCCGAACGCGCGTACGCGGCGGCCGCGGTCCTGACCTGCCTCTCGATCGCCTGCTTCTATACCCTCGCCCTGGCCGAGCGCCGTCTGGCCCCGTGGGCGCACCGAACGAGAGGAGAGGTCCGTTGAGAGTCATGACCGCCCGCAGGCGCAAGCCCCTGGCCGCCCGCCGCGGGTCCATCCACCCGCCAGGACCCCTGGCCGCCCTGGCCCTGCCCCTGGCGACCTGCGCGATCGCCCTGTCCGCCTGCGGCGAAAAGAAGGACGCGATCGCGGCGAAGGCCACGAAGCCGTTCACGGTGATGCTGGACTTCTTCCCCAACGCCGACCACGCCCCGCTCTACGCGGCGATGGCGCACGGCGACTTCCGCGATGCGGGCCTGGAAGTGAAGCCCCAGACCCCGGCGAATCCGGCCCAGCCGCTGCAGCTGCTGGCGGCGGGGAGGGTGGACATGGCGATCTCCTACGAGCCCGAGCTGCTGCTGGCCCGCGATCGGGGCCTGAGGCTGGTGTCGATCGGCGCGCTGGTGCAGCGCCCGCTGACCTCGATCATCGCGTTGCCCGGCAGCCGCGTGAGCAAGGTGGCGGACCTGAAGGGCAGGAAGGTGGGCACGGCCGGCATCCCCTACCAGGCCGCGGAGCTGAAGACGGCGCTGCAGAGCGCAGGGGTGGACCCCAAGTCGGTACAGGAAGTCAACGTGGGCTTCAATCTGGTGCCGGCGATGCTCTCGGGCAAGGTCGCGGCGACCCTCGGCGGCTTCTGGAACTACGAGGCGCTGCAGCTGGAAGAGCTGCACAGGCACCCCCTGACGATCCCCGTCAACCAGGCGGGGGTGCCCAACTACGACGAGCTGGTGCTGGTGGTGCGCGAAGTGCAGGCGCGGCGCCAGGGCCAGGATCTGCGCGCGTTCATGCAGGCCCTGAGCCGCGGCGAGCGCGAGGTGGCGACTGACCCGGCGGCGGCGGCAAAGCTGGTGCTGGCGGTGAACCCGAGCCTGGAACCCAGGCTGCAGGTGACCTCGATCCAGCGCACGCTGCCCGCGATGACCCCCGGCCCCGCCCACCCCGGCAAGCCCTACGGCTGGCAGGACCCGGCGCAGTGGGCGGCGTTCGGAAGCTGGATGCTGGCGCACGGCCTCGTGAGCCATGACCCCAATGCGACCGGCCTGCCCCCGTTCACGAACGAGTTCCTGCCCGGCGAAGGCATCTAACGCAGCACCCCCAACCCCGGCCGCTCGGCGAGCGTGAGCGCGAGCTCCAGCCCGAGGCGGTCCTCGCCCAGGGAGTGCCCGAGCGCCTCCTCGGCGCGCTGCAGCCGATACAGGACGGTGTTGCGGTGCGTGTTCAGATGCGCGGCGGCGCGCGTGGCGCTGCCGCCCTCGCGCAGCCAGACGAGCACGTTCTCGCGCAGCCGCCGGGTGTTGGCATCGTCGGCGGCGAGGCCGCCGAGCCTGCGGCGCATGAAGTCCCCGATCAGCTCGGGGTCCTCGCGCGCCATCGCGTCGGCGACAGCCTCCAGGCGGCTGGTGGCCCGCCCGTCGGCGGCAGGCGCACCCTCATCCCAGAGGATGGCGGCGAGCAGCGGCCGGTCGCCCTGGTCGTAGAGCGCCCGAGCCTCGATGACGGCGTCGTCGTCCACGCAGCCCAGGCTACAACCTTTCGCAGGATTCCACTACTGCCTATGCGTCCAAAAAGACGGCGTCTTACAACCACTGAGGTGTGTGGAAGAGACGAATCCATCCACGCCGGCCCGCCAGCGCCCGCGAGCCGCGCCGTGAGACACTGCGCGTGTGAGCGAGCAGACGCGCGTGGGCGTGCTGACGGGCGGCGGCGACTGCCCCGGCCTGAACGCGGCGATCCGCGCGGTGGTGCGCAGCGGCGCGGCCCGCGGCGGGTATGAGCTCGTGGGCTTCCGCAACGGCTGGGCGGGCGTGCTGAGGGACGAGGCGGACGAGCTGACGATTGCAGCCACCGCGGGCATCCTCCCCCGCGGCGGCACGATCCTGGGGACCTCGCGCACGAACCCCTACGCCGCCGGCGGGGACGGTACGACATCGGTCCGCGAGACCCTGAGGCGCCGCGACGTGGGGGCGCTGATCGCGATCGGCGGCGAGGACACCCTCGGCGTGGCGCTGCGCCTGCACAACGACGGCGTGCACGTGGTCGGCATCCCCAAGACGATCGACAACGACCTCGCCGGCACCGACGTGACGATCGGCTTTCACACCGCGGCGCAGATCGTGACGGACGCGATCGACCGCCTGCACAGCACCGCAGAGTCCCACAATCGCGTGATGGTCGTGGAGACGATGGGCCGCCACGCGGGCTGGATCGCGGTGCAGGCGGGCATGGCGGGCGGCGCCGACGCGATCCTCGTCCCCGAGCGCAGCTTCGACATCGAGCAGGTGTGCAGGCACCTGCGCAGGCGCCACGCGCGCGGGCGCGACTTCTCGATCGTGGTGGTCGCGGAGGGCGCCACGCCGCGGGAGGGCACGATGCAGACGATCGAGGGCGCCGGCACGGACGCCTTCGGCCACGAGCGCCTCGGCGGCATCGGCATGAGCCTGGAGCGCGAGATCGAGCGCCTGACCGGCTTTCAGACCCGCGCCACGATCCTCGGCCACGTGCAGCGCGGGGGCACCCCGACGGCCTTCGATCGCGTGCTGGCGACGCGCCTGGGCGTGGCCGCGATGGACGCGGTGGCGCAGCGCCGCTTCGGCGTGATGGTGGGCGTGCAGGCCGGCAAGCTCACCGAGACCCCCCTGGGGGACGCCCTGCGCGAGCCCAAGCTGCTGGACCCGGCGCTGTATCAGACCGCGGAGCTGTTCTTCGGCTGAGCCCCTTCAGCCAGGCCGACGGGGAGAAATGACCAACGACCTCGATCTGATCTCGCGCGGTCAGGCCCCGCCCAGCATGTGCCGCGCGGCGAGGCCCGCCCACTCGCCGTAGGGGGCGAAGAAGGCCCTGACCTCGTGCTCCTGCGCGCGGGCGTGGAGATCGCCGCCAGAGATGTGGCGCCCGACGAGCTTGAGCAGACCGAGGTCGCCAGCGGGGATCTGGTCGTGGCGGCCCTGGCCGTAGAGGGCGAGCATCTCGACGGTCCACGGCCCGATGCCGGGGATCGCGCGCAGGCGCCGCCAGGCGCGCTCGTGGTCGGGGGCGTGCAGGTCGATGCGGTTGCGGGCGACTTCGCGCGCGGCGCGGATGAGCGTACGGGCGCGGGCGCCGCCGAGGTCCAGCGCTTGCAGGAAGGGCGGCGAGAGGCCGGCGATCGCCGCGGGCGCGGGGACGTCGCGCAGGATGGCCCCGTCCCCGTCCTGCCAGCTTGGCCCCAGGCGCGCGACGAGACGGCGCTGGATCGCCGCCGCGCGCTCGAACTCGATCAGCTGCTCGCAGATCGCCCAGGCGAGCGCCTCGAAGGGCTCGGGGCGGCGGCGGATGCGCAGCCAGGGGCGGCGACGGACCGAAGCGCCGATCAGCGGATCATCGCGGAAGCGATCGTGGAAGGGGCGCAGGTCCTCGTCGACGCCGAGCGCGAAGCGCATACGCGCGATGCCGTGCGCGGCCGCCGCCCGACTGGGGGCGCTCGCCCCGAAGAGGACCGTGTCGGGGGCGCTCTGCGCGACGCTGACGACGACGGCCTGACCCTCGTGGTGCATGAGGCGCCGGAGCACCCCGTCGCGATGGCGCAGGACGCCGTCGGCGCCGCCCTGGAGCAGCAGGCGGAACGGCCAGAGCGGCCGGACCTCCTCGCGCAGTTGATGTTCGTCCATCCACGCAGGATGCCAGCCGGCGCGGCCCCCGGCGCCACGGCTCTGCTGCGCGATGGCAAGCTCCGCGCCTGGCCGCTACCCGGCGCTGCCGCGCGATGGCCGCAGCTCAGCCGCCGCGGGGGCGGAGAGCTCTCAGCCGGTCTGCGCCCTGATCGCCTGCTCGACTTCGCTGCCGCGCTGCGTGAGCGTCCAGACGTTCGGTTCGCCCTTGCTGTGGCCCTCGCCGGTGTTGCGGATCAGGCCGAGGCTTTCCAGGCGGCGCAGGAGCTTCGATATCTGCCCCTGGTCCTCGACCCCGGCGGCGTTGGCGATCATGCGGTTGGACGCCCCGGGCTGCGCGCCGACGGCCGCGAGGACCCGCACCGTGCGGTAGGTGAGGCGCATCGCCAGACCGCGCAGGGGGTCGGAGTGCGCGCGCGGCGCGGCGTGGTCGAAGTGGGGCGCCGGCCGCTCGATCTCCTTGCGCGCCGCGGCCGGGCCGAGATAGGGGCCGACGAGCAGCCCCATCAGCGGGCCGAGCAGGCCGGTCAGGGGCGCGCTGTCGCGCGTCAAGAGGCGGGCGTGGACGAGCGCGAAAGCGCCGCCGAGGACACCCTCGGCCGTCAGCGGCGGCGGCTGCGTCCTGGCGAGCTCGCGGCCCTCGTCCACAATGGCGACGAGCCTGGCGAGGATCTCCGCGCGGTGCGCGAGCACCCTGGGTCCTCCGCCGAGCGCCTCGACGATGCACAGGCGCCCCATGTCGGGCTCGTCGTCGATGAACAACAGCAGCGCGGCGATCGCCGTGCGCAACCTCCCCTGCCAGCCGCGCCCCGCCTCATACGCCGGGACGACGCGCTCCGCCGCGCGGGACGTGGCGATCTCGAACGCTTCGGCGAGACAGTCTTCGCGGTCGCGGAACATTTCATAGAACGTCCTGCGCGAGACTCCTGAGCGCGCGACGACATGCGCAACGGTCGCGTTCGCCGCGCCGCGCTCGGACGCGACTTCGGTCATCGCGGTGAGCATCCGCGCGCACTGGATCTCCGAGACCTTCTCGCGCCCGACGCTCGTGGTCTCTCCCCCACGGCCGCGGGCGGGACGCGCGCTCTTGCGCGCCCCGGCCCTGCTGCGCGCCCCGGCCCCACGCTCACGAGAAGACACGAGCATCCTCCCGCCTACTTCTTCCCGGCCCCGCGGCGCTTCTTCGCCTTGACCTTGTGCGCCTTCTTCGGCTTCGGGCAGCCGGTGACGGCGATCTTGACGTTCTGCTTGAGCACGGCGCCGTTCTGGCCGGTGATCGTGAACGGCATCGAGAGCGACGTGCCGCAGAGGCTGCCCCTGGCCTTCGCGGGCAGGACTGTCGCCAGCGCGGAGTGCGAACCCTCGGGGAGACTCAGCTGGAAGCTTGTGATCGGGGCGTCGGGGACGCTGGCGAACGTGCTTGAGGTGATGCCGTGCTTGATGTTGACGCTGCCGAGGAGATCCAGGGTGACGCCTTCGTCCTGGAAGACGATCACGACATCCGGGAACGCCGCGCCGCCGTGGGAGACGAGGTACACCGGACCCGTCGCCGGAGCGGTGAGGATCGGCGTGGTCGCCGTGGCGATCCCGATGTTCGAGCCCGCGGGGCAGCTCGCGGGGTTCACAGCGAACGCCGTTTCCGTGCACGCCTGCTGGATCGTGGTGAGCCTTGAGGGCAGCTGCTTGGGGAGCGTCACCCCCACGGAGCGGATGTTCGCCTGCGCCCCCGCGGGGTACGTGGTCTTGACGGTCAGGCTCGCACCGTTGTGCTTGCTCGTCTTCGCCTGCGTGGAGACCGTGAACACGGGGTGGAAGGGCAGGCTCTGGCAGTTAGCCGCCTGGAAGCGCGAAGAGACGTTCGCGGTCGCGCCCTGGGTGCTCGTCAAGGACCCGCCCACGGTGAGGGGTTCGCAGCTGGTCGGGTTGAACATGAACCCCTGGCGGTCGATCGTGACGTTCACCGTGCGAACATCCAGAGGGATGCCCTGGAGGATCGTCGGCAAGGGGTCGCTGACGACGGTGATCTGCGCGGTGTGGGGGTCCACGTGGATCGCGGCGCGGACCACTACGTTCCCGAGGTTGAACGGGCCCGCTACCGCGGGGACCACGACCGCGAGGCCGAAGGGGGCGCCCTTGTAGGGGCCCGTGAGGAACACCTCACCGCCCTGCACCCAATAGGGGTTCGGTCCGGCGCCCGCGGCGACGGTGGTGTGCCCGATCAGGCTGCCCGGGCCGCACGCGCCCTGGCCGGCCTGTGGTTCGGGGCAGCGTTCCACGCCCCGCAGGATTCCCAACAGCCCCGGTGGGGTCGTGACCGTGACGCCCTGGAGGTTCTGGTCCTCATCGGTGCGGGAGAACGTGCTCGTGAACGGGCTGAACGCACCGGCCTGATTATTGACAGTGCCCCCGGTGAACGACGGGCTGAACGCGCTTACGCAACCCGTGTTGACCTGGAAGCTGTCCAGGGTTTCAGTCGGCGGACCCGAGTCCGGGGCCGACCACGGCGTGAGCTGCCCACTGGACGTGTACGTCCCGCACCCAGCGGGAGTCATCAGCGACGCACGCGGGCCACCGAAGGTGTGGAGCTTCAGGTCGCCGAAGGAGAACTGCGGGATGTCGTCGACCGTGACCGTCAACTGCCCGGTCGTGGGGTCGGGGTCGATACGACCGGGGACCTTGACCAACACCCCCGTCGTGGGGTCGTCGATCACGAGATACCCCGCCAGCAGCGTATGGAACGGGTTTTCGTTCTGGGCCGCGAGATACACCGAGCCCTGCAGCACCGTCGCGACGGCGGGGGTGCTCACTTCGACAGTCCCGATCTTCGACGCTTCCGGACAGGAGGGCTGGATATTGGTCCCCAGGCCGATCTGCGCCAGCGAGCAGGTTGCAAGGCCACCCGCGGCGGAGGGGTTGATCGAGAGCCCGGCGGGGAGCGTCAGGACCGTCTTCTTCAGGGTGGGTGTGGCGAGCGTCCCCGGTGTTTCGCTCAAGGGGACCTTCAGCTCGACGCCCAGTCCCGTGGGGGTCGCGGCCTGCGTCGTTTCCGGCTGCGCCGTGAGAGACCCCTTGAGCCGCAACAGATCACAACCGGTGATCGGCGGGGATTCCGAGGTGCCCGTCACCCAGTTGGGGTCTGTGAGGTCGGGGGAGCCATCCGCGTTGAAAGCGCCCGGGCTCGCCCACGAATCCATGTGGATCGACGTGACGACGGGTTCCCCCGAGCAGCCGGAGGGATTCGTGAACTGCGCCAACGGCGTGTTCCCCAAGCCAGCCCTCGCAGCTGGATCCCCGAAGAACGTGACGGTGATGCGCGATATGACCCCCTGCGGGATTTCGCTGCTTGAGACCCGCAGCACATAACCCCCGGCGATCGGCGCGACACCCACATAGAGCACGTGAGAGTTTCTGACCCCGTCGACGAAGCCGAACTCGGCCGGGACGCCACGCTCGGGGACCAGGTTCCAGACCGGGCTGTTCACCGCACCCGACACGAGCTGCGGCTGGGTTTCGATGTGCCCCACCTGCGTATCGGGTGGACACCTCGCGTCGGAGGAGAGCTGCGCGAGCGTACACTGCGGCGCCGCGAGCGCGCTGCCGGCGAACCCCAACGGCAGGTCAACCAGGATATCCCTCGGATAGCGAACACTCGCGATGAATTCACCATTGTTGTAGTCGTCGTACCTGAGCGCGCTGTTCAGGTCGATCACAGTCGTGAACTCATACGGGTGATCCCCGGCCTGCGTATCGCGCACACCATCCAAGCCCGCGATGAACGAGTCGAAGGCCGCGAACCCGAACGGCAGCGGTCCCGAGCTGTTTGCGTTGCTGATGCTCCTCGACACTTCGACGCCGCCGCCACCCGACACGCTCACCACGTTCGTCAGCGTTTCCGGAGCTTGCGCCCCGACCGCGACCGAGACCGTCATCCCAACCGTCGCGCCCGCCGGCACCGCTTCCGCGGACTGGCACCGCACCGTCCCCGCCCCCGTTTCACAAGCACCGGGGAAGCCGACCCCCGTGACCGTCAACCCGGGCGGCAGCGTATCGGAGACCGTGAACGTCCCTTCGCTCGCCACGCTGCCCGCGTTGCGCACGATCACTTCATACGTGCCGCCCTGAGCCACCGAGAAATTCGGCGGGACCGCGATCGAGTCGATCATCCAACCCGCCCCAGGGGACGCCGCGCCCGCCGACCCAACCCCCAACACAAACACCGACACCACCAGCAGAACAGCTGCAGCAACCACGGCGATAGTGCGATGGGCGATCATCACTTACCCCCCCTATGCGACGTTGACCTGGCCCTGGACCTCGACCCGTACCGTTTGCGCGCCAGCGCTTCACAACCAGCCCGCCGGCGCCCCCTGCGCGAGCGGCAGACCCGCAACGCCCGCGCGAGCTTCTGCGCCCTGCTCAACGACCTCGCCCTCACCACGGGCCGGGACACGGGCGGCGCGAGATCACCCGCACCAGAGAACACCGCGCTGCCCGCCCCCGGCAGCGACGGCGCACCGGCCGGCACACCATGACACCCTTCACCCACACAACCCGCCGGCACAGGCGCCGACGCCGGGATGCACGGTTCGCTCGCCGTGCAGACACGCGCATCGTAGACATCCAGCTGCGTGTCGGTGTCCCGCGGCACGAGCGGATCGACCGTCGTGAAGAACACGTTCGTGCCCGTCCCGTCCACACCGAGCAGACACACCGCCGAAAGAGATCCTTCGCAGATAGCAGCACCCGGCGCGGTGCTCGTATCCCTCCCGTCGGAGATCAGATACACCTGCCCTTCGTGATACTCATAGAGATTCTCGGCGTACTGCGGCCCGCGTTCGGTGGCAGCGATCTGCACGCTGTCAAGCGCCCCGGGCGTGAGCGCCACCGGGCTCATGAAGAACACAAACGCACCATCATGAGACATCGTCGGATCCGTCCGCGCCGGAACCGTCGTCTCCCTGAAGCCAACCGCGGCGGGGGCGATCATCGCGCTACCCGCACCCCCGTTGCCGTTGTCATTGAAACCGTGCTCCCCGATCGAGATACGCACCAACCCTCCCGTCTGCGCGTCATAGCTAAAGACCTGCTGCGCACCATCCGTACGAGTCGTATCGGGCGTCAACGCGCCACTGCTCGTAAACACCAGGAAACGCCCATCGGGCGTTACATTCGCCGGTTCACCGAGTACGTTCCACTCCGGGTTGTCTGCTTCGGGCAGCACCGCGATGAACGCGACACGACCCCGGGGGTAGGCCGCGTCGCGCTCGAACACATACAGGTTCGCCACGCCGGCCCGCGCCACCTGGCCCTCACCGTTCGCCGCACCCGTCAACACACCGCTCGCGACGAAATAAACATGCGAGCCATCACCTGAGAGCGCCATCACGCCCCCCACTCCCGGTCCGCCGCCACTCGTATCGCCAGCGGAGACATCGACCAAGCGTTCCCCGACGGGGCTCGCGAAATCATACAGGTAAAGATTGTCGGAACCCTCACTCGCATTGTCCGTCAACTGCTGTTCGCTGGTGAAGAACGCCTTCGAACCATCACTGGACGCACCGGTGAACAGGGCAGCACGAAACTGCGCGGTATTGGTCGTGTTTTCAACACAGGCAGGGGTGATGCACTCGTTGTTGGGAGGAGCCGGCTGGATCGCCGACGGCTGTGAGATCGCAACCGTATGCGCACCGGTTTCATTGTTATCGACCCGCGCAAAAAGCTCATTGACCGGCACCGGAGTCCCCGCGTTCACACCCGTACCGGAGCCACAGCCTTCGGCGGTGAAATACACCGTGCGACCATCCGCGGACACTTCACCCAGAGTTCTGGTGTGGTCCATGTACGTGCTGCACGCGCTGATCAGATCCGTGCTGCCCAACCCACCGCTGACGCCCACCAAGGAGGGCACACTATCACCCGTCCCCGTATATTCAAACAGTTCTTTCTCCACGGGACCCACGGTAGCTTGCGTAGAAACGACCATATGGGAAAAATCGGCAGTCGCCGCCACACTGGTCAGCGAAGCAGTACGGCCGTTCTGGGGGCCCGGGCCGACATCCACGAACGACCCATCGAGCTGACGCACATAGAATTCGTTCGATTCCCGTTCGGGAGCGGTTGGCATGGCAAACAACGCCATACCGGTATCAGCACTGTACCGATACCATACATTTGATTCGAACTGTGCCGCCGGAGGCGCGAGCGACGACGCGACCCAACCGCCGGCAGTGCGAGAGAACTCATACGGCGAGCCAATAACCGCCCCTGCCGCACTGCACGAACCAGCGCCCGCGAAGCACTGAATCGTCCCCAGGATCACACGCGAACCGTCCTCCGCGATAGACGGCAATGGCCCGAACGGCAAATCGCCGATCAGCGCCCCGTTCTTCTGCGGCGGCGTGACCATCTCATATGCACGGTTATCCGGCAGGCCACCACTCGCCGCGGTGTCATACACAAACACATGATCCACACCCGTCGTCGTGCCGCTCGCGCTGCTCGCAACAACCCGCCAGTGATACGTTGTGTCCGCGGCGAGACCCGACAGGTGCACACCTACCGGCACGTCGCTCGTGCCCACTGCGATGTGCCCATCCGGCACCGGGACGCTCGTACCGTAAGAGGCGCTCGCACCCCACTCGAAATGATAGGTGGTTTCCACCCCCTCCGGGTTGACCCGCGCGCCCAGATCCACCGAGCTGGCGGTCAGGTTCGTCGCGACGGCGCCGGATATCGACGGCGGCGGGGGCGTCGATAGCGTTTCGTCCACCCCGTAGCTGGCGGTGTGGTTCGCGTTTTCGGCCTGCAACCGGAAGTGATAGGTCATGCCCACCCGCAAACCGTGGACAATGGCGTGCACTGACACTTCGCCGCTGCCCGAGCCGACGATCTCTTCGCACGCAGCCGTCTGCCCGGCACCATACGGGTTTGCCGCCGCAGGGTTGTATTCGGCCGCGGCCACATAGTCGAAGTGGCAGTCGGTCACTTCCAGCCCGTCGGGGTTGACCGTGCCGTTCAGCGTCGCGGACGTCGAAAGCACTTCGCTCGCCGGGCTGGTCCTGACATCAGGGATCACCGCCGGGACGAACCCATCGATCCGGCCGGTCGCCGCGTCCGCGACGAAGACCTCGCTGTCAGAGGAGTCCACCGCGATGCCGCTGCCACCACTGAAGGCGCCAGCGCCGAAGGAGCCGGTCGCTGGACACGGAGTGATTACGGCGATCGTGCAGGTCGAGCCGCCGGGCTCGCTCACCACCCCCAATTCGGTGAAGACGTAGTGCTTGACAGCACCGGGTTCAGCGATGTACAGATCACCGGTCGCGCTGTCAACCGCGACACCGGTCGCGCCGAGGGGCGAGACCTGGCCGACTCCGCCACCGGAGCCCGTGATCTCCTCGACGCTCGCGCCGGCGTTGAGCTTGAAGAAGTCGCCCGCGGAGTCCACGGCCAGCCCATACTGTTCAGAGCGACGCGGCGTTTCGATACCGGTCGTGAACACGCCTTCCTGGGAGAACTCGAACAACACATGCGAGCTGTTTTCAAGGACATCCAGCTTCCCGGATGAGTCCACGGCGATACCCGAGAGTTCCCCGAACGGCACCAGCGCCCCGCCTTCCCCCGTCGGCGACCCACTGATCTGGCCCGTGGCGCCCCACGATTCGACCAGCGCACCAGACCCACTGAACTTCGTGATCACGCCATCCGCGCTATCCCCCACATACACATCCCCCGCCGACCCACCAGCGGAGTTATCGACCGCGACGAACACTGGGCTCGCGAACTGGCCCGGGCCAGAGCCCGCCACACCCGCCTGGCAGACCAAGCTGCACGACTCGAACGACGGCAGCCCATCCGCGACACCCCAACCCCACGCACGCACAAACGTGCCATTCGCTTCGAACTCATCTACACGCGCGTTACCCGTATCCGCCACATACACATCGTGCGTAGCCGAGCTCACCGCGACACCGCTGTTGACAGCAAGCGCCACCTGACCCGCACCAGCACCCGGGCTGCCAAAGCCCAACGAGAACACGTGCGTTTCCAGGGCCTCCGCGGGGCCCCCCAGCGCCAGCACCGCACACACCACACCCAGCACACCCGCAAGCACGACCACGAAGCGACGCACCATCAACATCCCCTCCCGGAGCAATCGAGAACACGACCACCCAGGAGAACCGGGCAGCACAAAACCGCCCTGCGCACAAAGCCCAGGACGGCAGAAGACCAAACACCACCACCCCCCCGACGGGGGAACCCGGCCAACCCGGCCGCAGAGGGCCTAGAAGCTAGAAGCCCCGGCCAAGAGAGAGAGAGAGAGAGAGAGATGCACCAGCCATGCTGTTGCATCTAGCAACGGTCCCCACCGGAACCGTAAGACCACTGGCCGCGCCCTGCGCGGTGAAAAGAAGATCACTCATCTCGACATCCCTCATAAAGCGATCGAAATCCCTCTCCAACATCCCTGCGGTCCCATGGAACCCGCGCCAGCGGGAGGACCCTGACCCGACCTATCTCGCCAGGCACATGCCTGACATGAACAAGTCTATACCATCTCCGACGCAAAAGTCAAGCCCCCTTGCGGGAAGAGGCTTCCGCGGCTCAGCAATGGTCGCCGCGATAGGCCTCAACCCTGCTCGCCGTTGCCGAGCAGGTGCACGTCCAGGAGCAGCGAGCGGGTGCTGACGATCTGCAGCGCCTCGACCCGGCCGGCGCGCGAGCGCCGCAGCAGGCGGCGGCGGGGCTGGCCCTGGGCTAGGGCGGCGCGGTTGTGGCGGCGGTTGACCAGGCCCACGACGGCGGCGCCGGCGACGAACCCCCCGGCCGCGACAGCCGCGGCCTGCACCGCTGGGACCATGCCGCGCGTGGGCGCGGGCAGCAGCGACTGCGGCGCGGCGACGAGAACCCGCTCCTCGGTCTCCACGAGCAGCGCGTCGACTTCCTCGGTGATCGGCTCGGGCTCGTGGGGCTCGTCGGGCACGGGCTCTTGCGGGGGGCTCACCCGATCCAGTGTAAAGAGCGCGTCAGACCGCTACGCCGGCCACGTCCGCGGCCACGTCTGCGGTCTCTCGCGCGGGATGGGGGTCGATCGGCCGTTCGTACACGCGGTAGCGGCGCTTGATCTCGCCGCCCATGCCTTCCATCGCGCGGTTCATCGGCTTGTTGACCTCGAGGATCCAGCCCATCTCGCCGCCCTTCTGGGGCGTGCGTTCGGCGGCGTCGAAGTGCATCTGGTAGAAGCGCGCCGCCACGCCCGTGTGCTGGTACTCGGGCTTGACGCCGAGCGCGAACACGCGCACCGCGTCGATCCTGCGCTGCTCGCGCAGGGCGGTGATCCAGCCGAAGGGCAGCAGCCGCCCGTTCAGCTTCGCCAGCACCTGGTTGAAGTCGGGCAGCGTCAGCGCGGCCCCCACGACCTCGCCGCTGTCCCGCTTTTCGGCGACCATCGCCCAGTTCTCGTCGAGGATCGGCTTGAGGTCCTTGGCCATGTGCCGCACCTCCTCCTCGTTGAGCGGCACCGAGGCCCAGTTGTTCTCCCAGGCGGCGTTGTAGACCTCCAGGAAGCGCGTCACCTCGGCGTGCAGGTCCTTCTTGCGGAAGCTGCGGCAGACGATCCCGTGCTCGGACTCGAGCCGATCGGCCGCCTCCCAGATCGCCGGGTGGACCTGCTCGCGCTTGTCCACGTACAGGCTCCACATGTACAGGTCCATCGCCTTGGCCATGCCGAGGTCCTGCTCGAAGAGGCGCTGGTAGTAGCGGTGATGCCAGGGGCAGAGGATGATCGGCGGGTACTCGTGCCCCTCGACCAGCAAGCCGATCTCGTCGTTGGTCGTGAAGTCCATCGGGCCGACCATGCGATCGCGGCCCCGCTCGCGCAGCCACGCCTGCGCGGCGTCCAGGAGCGCGCGCGCGGCCTCGGGGTCGTCCTCGCACTCGAACCAGCCGAACAGGCCCCAGGCGTTGTTCTGGAACTCGTTGAAGTTGCGATCGATGTGGGCGCTGATGCGCCCGACCGCGCGCCCCTCGCGCCAGGCCAGGAAGTACTGCGCCTCGGCGTGCTTGAAGAAGGGGTTCTTCTGCTGGTCCAGGCGCTTCTTGAGGTCCATCAGCAGCGGCGCCACCCAGTTGGGCTCGTTACGATAGAGCCGCCACGGCAGCTTGATGAACGTGCCGAGCTCGCGCCGTGACGTCACGGGGCGCACCTCGACGCCGCTCGCCTCGACGCCGCTCACCGCCTCATTCCCTCGACCTCGATCACGTTCGGTCCCTCCGACTTTGACCACGACCACCCGGGCAGCCTACATGCACACCTCGACAGACGTCTTCGCCAAGGTCCACCACCACGAGCGCTCGGAGCTGCTCGCGGCCGCGCGCGCAGCGGACGTCCTGCCCTACTTCCACGTCCTCACCTCGCCCGCGCTGCCCGTGGTGGAGATGGAGGGGGCGCGGCGGATCATGCTCGGGTCCAACAACTACCTCGGCCTCACCGGCGACGAGCGCGTATTGCAGGGCGCGCAGGAGGCGCTGCATCGCTACGGCACCGGCCTCACCGGCTCGCGCCTGCTCAACGGCACGATCCCCCTGCACCTGGAATTGGAGGCGGAGATCGCGCGCTGGATGAACACCGAGGACGCGATCGTCTTCACGACCGGGCATCAGGCCAACGTGGGCACCCTCGGCACGCTGCTGGCGCCGGGGGACACGGTCATCGCGGACGCCGGCGACCACGCCTCGATCCTCGACGGCTGCCTTTTGTCCCGCGCGAAGCTCCGGCCCTTCCGCCACAACCGCCTGGACAAGCTGGAGAAGATGCTCGACCGCGCGCAGAGCGATGGCGGCGGGGTGCTGGTGGTGGTGGATGGGGTCTTCTCGATGGAGGGCGACATCGCGCCGCTGCGCGAGATCTGCGCGCTGTGCGAGCGCTACGGGGCGCGTTTGATGGTGGACGAGGCGCACGGCGCGGGGGTGCTCGGCGCGCGCGGGGCGGGGACCGCGGAGCTGCTGGGCGTCGAGGAGCGCGTGGACCTGCGCATGGGCACCTTCAGCAAGTCGCTCGCCTCCTGTGGCGGCTTCGTCGCCGGGCCGCACGAGGTCATCGAGTACCTGCGCCTGTACTCGCGCGCCTTCCTCTTCACGGCCTCCGCCGTGCCGGCGGCGCTGGGGGCGGCGCTGGCCGCATTGCGCGTCGTGCGCTCGCAGGAGGGGCCCCCGCTGTTCGCGCGGGTCATCGAGAACGCCCGGCGCCTGCGCGACGGGCTGCACGAGCTCGGCTTCGCGGTTGTCTCCCCGCAGGCGCTGCCCGCGGACGTCGCTCCGATCCCGGGAATGAGCCCCGACAGCGAGGGCGCCCCCTCGATCCTCACCCCGATCGTGCCGCTGCTGGTCGGCGACGACTGGAAGGCCGCCCTCCTTTGGAAGGCGCTCTACGACGGTGGCGTGTTCGTCAACACCGCCCTGCACCCAGCCGTCCCGCCGGGAGGGGCGCTGCTGCGCACGAGCGTCATGGCCACGCACGACGAGGCGACGATCACCGAGGCGCTGGACGTCTTCGCGCGCGTCAAGCGCGCATTCGAGGCCGAGCACGGGCCGCTGCCGAGCGATCCCAACCCCTGAAACCTTGTCCGGTTTCTCACAAGTCTTGTGCAGGAAAGAAAAAACTCGCTTTTAGCGAATCTTCTTCAGAGACACAGGTTGACCTCGCACCCCGCCCTGTCGTAGCTTTGGGATGCGCTCCACACGGTCATCGATCGTGCACCACATCCTTGGTCCGGGGTGCCAAGGGCGGTGCGCGGGACGGCCGTAAAGACGCATACCTGGAAAACGTCAAGCAAGCAGTCACCCGGGAAGGCCCCCGGGCGACGGGGAGTGAGCACACATGAACGCGACAGCGACGATAGCCCCTGCCGGCGGGGCGAGCGGGCCTCAGTACATGCGCGCACTGGAACGCGCGAACAAAGTGCGCTTGGCGCGCGCCGATCTCAAGCGTCGCGTGGCCACGGGAGAAACGAGCGTCGCCGAGGTCGTGCTGGAGTGCCCCTGGGAGGCGCAGAGCATGACCGTCGCCGACCTGCTCATGAGCCAGCGCCGCTGGGGCATCAGCCGCTGCCGCAAGTTCCTCGCGCAGGTGCCCATGTCCGAGACCAAGACGGTCGGCACGATGACCGATCGCCAGCGGCGCACCCTCTCGGCGATGCTCTCAGCGGTGAGGCCCGCGCCGCAGCGGGACGCCGCGCATCGTCACGACGGCGCGATGGCCTTCAGTCGCTGATTGCGATCGAAGCGGGCCGATCGCTGTTTGAGGCGGGGCCGCGCGCAGAGCGCGGCCCCCACAGCTACGGACAGCCCGATGAGAGCTTCAGCTCCCACCACCCCGCGAGCATCCCGATGATGCCCAGGCGGGGGCGCACCTGCCACACGCCGCAGCCGCTTTCGCCGACGTCGGCGGCGCGCAGGCGCACGAAGCGGTAGCGGCCCGGTTCCAGCTTCATCCGCTCCAGCAGCGCGCGCGAGCGGCGCTCGTGCTCGGCCCGCGTGGCGGTGCGCCGCTGCGCGTCGTGCACGCGCTGGGCAAGGCTGTCGCGCAACTCCTCCAGCTCGCCGAGGGTCAGCAGGTGCGGAGCAGGGTGAGCGGGTCTCCGCTCAGCGGCAACCGGGGCGCCGCCCGAGATGTGCGGAAAGCCGCTCGCCACGATCCCCGACAGCTCGCGCTCCAGCCTGGCCACCTGCGCGCGCAGCGTCTCCCTCGCCGCCTGCTCGCCGGCCTCCCGATCGACTATGAGCTGCTCGGTCAAGACCATCGATCAACCACCTCCCGATGCGATTCTACAGCCCCTGCGCGGCCCATTCCAGCCTAGTGTGACAGCTCCACAGCGCCTCCTCGACATTCAGCGCCGGCACGCCGTCCACCTGCAGCGCGAACAGCGCCAGCCGCGAGGTGCGCGACCCCGCCCGCAGCGCCGGCGCGGGCTCGCCGAACAGCACCGCCACGGCGGCGGAGGCGTCCGCCACCACCAGCTGCCCCGCCGCCAGCGCGGGCGCGTCCTCGCCGCGGCCCAACGGCTCGCCCGCGCGGCTTACGCGCACCCCCAGCGGGCCGTCGAGCGCGTCGGCGTCGAGCGCCCACACGGGCACGCTGGTGTCCACCAGCGCCAACAGCAGCACGTCCGCGAGCAGGCCGCGCGAGAGGAAGCCGCCGTCCAGCAGCCGTTCCAGCACGGCCCCCTCAAGCGGCGTGCGCTGCACGTCGGGGTCGAGGCCGATGTGGCGGAAGAACACGCGATAGGCCGCGGGGACCGCCTGGCGGCGCACCATCACCGCCTGCGCGCCCGACCAGCGGTTCGAGAGCGCGCGCAGGCGCTCGCGCACCCCCTCCGGCGAGGAGCCGCCGAGCCAGCCGCGCGCGGCGGGCGCGGTCTCGGCCACCAGCAGGCGCAGGCCGGGAAACGCCTCGCGCACCGCGGGGTCGCACCAGCCGACGGTGGGCGGGGGGCCGGCCTCGGGCGAGGGGCCGGCCTCGATCGGGGAGTCCGCCGCCGGCGCCGGCGGCCCCTGCGCGGGTTGGTCGCTCACCGCGGCTGCCTCCACCCCCGCGCGCGCGACGCCGCCACCAGCTGCGCGATGCGCGCGCGCAGGACCGCCCGCGCGGGGCGCCTCAACAGCGCCCTGCTCTGCGCCACTCCTCCCGGGTACGCGAAGCTCACCTGCGGACAGCTTGACACCTTGTAGATCTGCGCCAGAGCCGCGTCTCTGTCCAGGCCGACGGGAAAGCCCAGACCGTGGGAGGCGATCAGACGGCGCACCCCGGCGCGTTCGCCCCCGATCGCCACCGCGGCGAAGCCCACGCCCGGAAAGGAGCCCGCGAGCGCCCGCATGTCGTCGAGCACGCCGGTGCAGCCGCCGGAGTCCACGAACAGCGCCAGCACCAGCGGCCCCCGTTCGTAGAGCGCGCAGACGTTGAGTATGCCCGCGCCGCGCACGCTGCAGGCCGGGCGCCTGCCCGCCGAGCCCTCGTTGGCGTGCGTGGCGATGTCGGCGTCGCCCTGCACGTCTCCCGTGGCCAGCGGCACCGCGAACGGCGGCACGTGTTCCCCGGGCGCGATGCCATCCGCGCCGCGGGGGTGCGTGGTGAGGGTGTTGAGCGTGATCAGGGCCAGCAGCACGAGGCCCACGATCGCGACCGGCAGCCCCCTCATCGTGCGGCGCGCGCGGCGAGCGCCCGGGGCCGGGGAAGCCGCACCCTCACCCTTCCCTCCACCAGCAAGAGCGCCGCGGGCAGCGCGATCAGCACGCCCACCAACGAGACGCTGAGGTCGATCAGCGTGACGATGCCGAAGTCGCGCAGCATCTGGATGTTCGAGAGCGCCAGCACGCCGAAGCCGGCGATGGCCGTGACGCCCGAGGCCGCAACGGCGGCGCCGGTGCGCTCATAGGCGCGGCGCAGGGCCTCGATCGTGCTGGCCCCGGCGAGCCGCTCCTGGCGGCAGCGCTCGCACAAAAGCACGCTGAACTCGGTGGAGACCGCGATCACGAGCGTGCCCAGCATCGCCGACATCGGGTTCAGCGGCACGCGCAGCAGGAACACGATCAGGGCCGACCAGCCGGTGGCGAGAGCGACGGGCAGCAGCGGCGCGAGCATCCGCCGCCAGTCGCCGCGGAAGGCCGCGAGCAGGACGAGGCCCACGGCCAGCAGACCGGCGAGCAGCGTGAGCATGCGCCGCCCCACCGAGGCCACCTGCGCGTCGGCCGCGGCGGCGAGCACGGGCAGGCCCACGAGCTGCGCGCTTACGCCCGCGGGCGGGTGCAGCAGCGAGCGCATGCCCTCGATCACCTGCTGCTGGCGGCCGAGGGGCATCAGGCGGATGCCGAAGGCCAGCGTCGCCACGCGGCGGTCCGCGGTGATCGCCTCCTGGGAGAAGTAGGGAGGGATCGCGCCGAGCAGAGCGGTGATCTCGCCCTGCGTGAGCTTGGCCGGCGAGGCCGCGCTCCCGGCCTGGAACAGATCGGGCAGGGAGAAGGCCGGGCACAGCTCGGCCCGCCCGCAGCCCCGCGTGGCGCTGTAGCCATAGCGCTTCAGAACCGCGCTCTCATAGGCGCTCATCCATTCGATCGTCTTCGGCGTCGTCAGGCTCCCGGCGCTGACCGTCATGTCGATCTCCCCCCCCACGCCTGAGGCGCGCTCCAGCGTTTCGAGATTGCTCAGCGAGGCCATGTCCCGCGGCACCAGCCTGGTTATGTCGGTCTGCACGCCGGTCTGCGTATCCAGGCCCCAGCCGAGCGCCGCGAGCGCCGCGCCCACCGCCAGCACGCGACCGGGCCGCTGCACCGATACGACCAGCGCCACGTGCGCCACGCCGCGGCTGAGGGGGTTCTCGCGCACCAGCTCGCGCGCGCCGCGCCAGGCGCCGGCCAGCCCGTGGGCCGCCTCGCCCACGTGCGCGACGCGCGTACGCGCGTACGCCTTGCGACCGAAACGGAAACGACGGGAACGCGCGCCGTCCGCTCCCGGCCGCCCCGCCCCTACGCGCCCCACCAGCACGAGCGCCGCCGCGCCCACGCCCAGCGCACAGGCGAACGCGATCGCCACGCCCACCACGAGCAGCACGCCGAAGCCCCTCACCATCGGCACCGGCGAGGACAGCAGGACGAGGAACGCGCCCATGCTCGCCACGGCTGCCAGCGCGATCGACGGCCCTCCCGCAAAAGCCGCCCCGCGAACCGCGCCGCGAACGCCGTGCGCGGCAACATCCCCTTCCCTTAAAACCTGTTCTTCCACGCGCGACTGGAACTGGATCGCGTAGTCGACCGCCAGGCCCACGAGCACGGGCAGCACGGCGACCTGTGCGATCGTCAGCTCGCCGCCCGCGAGCGCGCCGAAGGTGAGCGCCACCGCCAGCGCGGCCACCGCCAGCGGCAGCAGGCGCGGACGCCCCGCGAAGACCAGTCCGAGGGCCAGCGCCATCGCCAGCGCGACGGCCGCCAGCAGCAGCTCGAGCGCGTGCGCGAGGCGATTGGTGAGGTCGCTGACGATCACCGGCTCGCCCGTGAGCAGATAGCTCCCGCCGCGCCCCAGGCGCCACTGCGGCATCGCGATCGCCGCGCGGATCAGCGCGATCGTGCGCGCGCGCTGCGCTTCGCCGAGGCCCGCGCGCATGCGCACCGACACGAGCGCGGTTTCGCGGCTCGGGAACAGGTAGGCCAGGCGCTGCTTGGGGGTCCCGGGCGTCCTCGCGGAGCCGGCGAAGACGACGCGGGAGACGAAGTTGGGGTCGCTCACGCTGGGCACGCCGCGCAGGCCGTACTGCAGGCCCAGCGAGACCACTTCCTCGGCGTAGCGCGTGAGCGTGATCCTGCCGGCTTCATGACCCAGCTTGGCGGCCTGAGCGGGGCTTTGGCCCTGGCTCAGCGCGACCCTGCGCACGACGCCTTCGGCCTGCCCCGCCGCGTGGCGCGCCTGCGCGTTGCGGCTCTGCAGCTCGGCGTCGATCTGCGTGGCGGCCTCGTTCAGGAACGTTCCCGGGCCGATCACGGCCTTGACGGTGCGCGCCGCCGCGAGCTGCCCGCAGGGGCCGTTCGCGCCCCCCTCCTGCGGGAGCGCCCTGGCGGGGACGTTGCCCGACAGGCAGCCCTCCAGGCCCGCCAGGCGCTCCAGGTCCGAGCTGTAGAGGAGCTGCTGCAGGTCCTCCCTGACGACCACCGCGATCGGCTCTTCGCCGAAGCTCGCATAGAAGCGCTGCGTGGCCCGGTAGTCGGCGCTCGAGCGGCCCACGAAGGTGTCCGCGGCCGCGCTCGGGTGCAGGCCCAGCGCCAATGCCGCCCCGCCCAGCCCCAGCGCCGCGGTCACGCCGATCGTCAGCCACGGGCGGCGGCCGGCCGCACCGGCCAGCGTGGATAGGAGGCGTGCGACGCTCACAGGGAGAGGCTAGCCCGGCGCGAGGACCGCGCGCGCCGCCGCCGCGACACCGCTACTCCATCCCCAGCGGGCCCGCCGATTCCCCGGAGAGGAACTGACGCACGAAGGGGTTCTCGCTCTCGAACAGCTCCTGCGCGGGACCGGACTGCACGATGCGGCCCTTCCACAGCACCGCCAGGTGGTTGGCGACGCGGCGCGCGCTCATGATGTCGTGCGTGATGACCACGTAGCAGCCGCCGTTCTCGGCGTGGACCTTCTTGATCAGCTCGCACAGAAGCGCCGTGCGCACCGGATCCAGGCCCGAGTCGGGCTCGTCGAAGAGCACGATCTGCGGGTCCAGCACGAGGGCCCGCGCGAAGCCCGCGCGCTTGCGCATCCCGCCCGAGAGCTCGTTGGGCATCTTGTCGTGATCGCCCCCGAGGCCCACCTCGCGCAGCCGCCGGTGCACGAGCTCGGAGATCTCCTCCTCGCCCTTCTCGGTGTGGTGGCGCAGGGGGAAGGCCACGTTGTCGAAGAGGTTCATGGAGGCGAAGAGGGCGCCGTCCTGGAAGAGCACGCCGAACTGCTTGCGCATCTCGAAGAGCTCCTCGTCGGGGAGGCTGGGGACGGACTGGCCGTGCACGATCACGTCGCCCTCGTCGGGGTACATGAGCCCCACGATGTGCTTGATGCAGACCGACTTGCCGGTGCCGGAGGGGCCGATGATCATCGAGATCTGTTCCTCGGGCAGGGCCATGTTCAGGCCGCGCAGCACCTTGTTGGCGCCGAAGGCCTTGTGCACGTCGATGAACTGGATCGCGTCGCCGCTCTCGTTGGGGCGGCCCTCGCCGGTGTGGTAGCGGAACTCCTCCGCCTCATCCTCGGAGCGGTGGGTGTGTTCGCGTCCGCGATCGGCGCGCTCCTCCACGGCCATCGCCCGTCTAGCCTCCCACGGGGGCGCGCGGGTTGGAGCCCCAGAAGATCTGCGTGCCCAGCGCCGCGATCAGGTGCACGAGCACGAGGTTCAGCACCATCGACTTGGCCGTGGCGGTGCCGACCCCCACGGGGCCTCCCGAGGCGTTATAGCCGTAGTAGCAGCCCACGAGCACGATCGCGGTGGCCATGAACATCGCCTTGAGGGTGCTGAACAGGAAGTCCCCCGGGTTCTGGAACTGCCAGAAGATGAGGAAGTAGCCCCCGGAGGAGACGGCCCCCACCTGCTGCACCACCGCGATGTAGGAGGCCAGGAAGCCCGCGCCGATCGCCGCGAGGTACATGAAGGGCAGCACGATCCAGGCCGCCAGCAGGCGCGTGGCGCAGAGGAAGGTCATGGAGTCCACGCCCATCACCTCCAGCGCGTCGATCTCGTCGCTGATGCGCATCGCGCCGAGCTCCGCGACGATGCCCGTGCCGACCTTGGCGGCCATCATGTAGCCGAACACCAACGGCACCAGCTCGCGCAGATCGCACCACGCGGTGAAGACGCCGGAGTAGGCGGGCGCGCCGACGCCCTTGAGCAGATACGCGCCGGAGATGCCGCACTGCAGGCCGATGATGAACACCAGGCCCCAGATGACGAGCGTGGAGCCGATGATCAGGATGCCCGCCTGGCGCAGCCCCTCGCCGAAGAAGCGAAAGACGCGGAATCCCCACACGTCGCGCACGACCTCGCTGCAGAAGCGGCTGATCTCGCCGCTGATGGCGATCCATTCCCGTGGCAGCCAGAGCCATTCGTTCATCTCCCCACCTCCGGCGGGTGGAGGTGGGAGGGTCTGGCGACCCTCACCGGGGGTCGCGTACGCGCAGGTGTGCCCATGCCGATCACTTCGGTATCAGGATCTGGGGATGGGTGGCGAGGAGGGTCTGCGTGAAGACGTAGTTGAACGCGAAGACGCCCAGCAGCGCGATGACGACCGCCTGGTTGACGGCCCGCCCGACCCCCTCGGCGCCGCCGGAGGCGGCCATGCCCTTGTAGCAGCAGACGATGGCGATGATGGCGCCGAAGATGGTGGTCTTGAGGATCGAGCCCCACAGGTCCGTGGTGGAGGCGTTGGTGAAGAAGGTCGCCCAGAAGGGCCCCAGCGGCTGGTGGTAGACGAGCGCCGCGCCGATGCCCCCGAAGATGCCGAAGAGCACGGCGTAGATGTCGAACAGCCCCGTGGCGAGCATCAGCGCGAGGAAGCGCGGCACGACGAGGTTCTTGACGGGATCCACGCCGAGCACCTGCAGCGCGTCGAGCTCCTCGCGGATCTTGCGCGCGCCGAGGTCGGCGGTGATGGCGGTGCCGGCGACCCCCACCAGGATGACGGCGTCGATGAAGGGCCCCGCTTCGCGCACGGAGGCGAGCACGAAGAAGCCGCCGAGGCGGTCGAGCGAGCCGAAGAGCGAGAGGAAGTTGGCGGCCTGCAGGCCCGGGGCCTCGTAGCCGAAGACGGCCGTGGAGATCAGCAGCGGAAACCAGCAGAGGCGCAGCGTGAAGAGGAACTGCGAGACGAGCTCCTCGCCGTAGGGGTAGGGCGGACGGATCGCCGACAGGATCGTCCTGCCGGTCAGGATCATCATGTCCCCAATCTCCTCAAGCGCGTTCCTCGTCGGGAGAAACGCCCGCTCGGCTGCTGCGCGGACCATCTTCAGCGACCCCTCCTCGGGTTCCTGCGTGACTGCATTGTGTGCCTCGCATGGAACTCTACGCCATGCGCGGGCGTCGCGCCAGTGAGAAGGGGGGAGGCCGGGGGCCTCCCCCTCAACCCCCACCGTGCAACCCTTGCCCCAATGTCCCCCCGCACGCCACCCCCGGCGGCGGTGATATGGTCGCCAGCGTTGTGAAGGGGAGGGGTCTGATTCCGCTGCTCCTGGCCGGCGCCATCGGCGCGGCGATCAGCGGCTGCGGCGGCAGCGAACAGAACGCCGGCGAACCCAAGGGCAGCTTCCCGGTGCAGATCGCGCAGGCGAGCTTCCCGCGCGTGCAGGCGATCTCGCGCAGGACGAGGCTGGTGCTGAAGGTGCGCAATACGGGGACGCGGACGCTGCCGAACGTGGCGGTGACGATGCGCTCGCCGGGGTTCTACTACGTGAGCGAATACCCGGGCCTGGCGGCGCGGCAGCGTCCGGTGTGGATCGTGGACAGGGGCCCGGGGACGAGCCCCAAGCGGCTGGTGCTGACGCAGACGATCGACCCCCCGGGCGGCGGCGAAACAGCGTATGTGAACACGTGGGCGCTGGGTCCGCTGGCGGCGGGCGCGACGCGGACGTTCGTGTGGCGCGTGACGCCCGTGAAGGCGGGGCTGCACAGGATCGACTTCATCGTCGATGCGGGCCTGAACGGCAACGCGCGCGCGCGCGTAAGCCGCAGCGGAGCGCTGGAAGGCGAAGGGCGCCTGCCGGTGGGGCACTTCACGGTGGCGATCGCCGGCAGGCCGCCGCGACGCTACGTGAACCCGGAAACGGGCAGGGTGCAACTCGGACCGTACCCCCCGGGGCGCTACTCGCAGTAGCGCCGTTTGGCCGAGTGTCGAAAGACCCGCCCCAAGGATTCGCCATCCGGGTGATGCCACACCGGCCCCGAGGGGTCTACGATGCGGTGGCGTCGTACGCCCATCAGCCAGACTTCAGGAGGAATCAAAGGAGCCCATGCCCAGGATCCGCCAGCACAACGTCACAGCAGCCCAGTGGAGCGCCAACGGAAGCGCGCTGGGCGCAGTCGATCTGACCGCACCCGGCAATCAGCTGTTCGCCGCGAACGTGTTCGGCCCGAGCGTGCAGCGCCAGCGCCTGCCCAAGCATGTGTACAAGGCGCTGCAGCGCACATTGGCGCGCGGCGAGGCGCTGGACACCTCGCTGGCGGACGCCGTGGCGCAGGCGATGAAGGACTGGGCGATGGAGCGCGGAGCGACCCACTACACGCACTGGTTCCAGCCCCTCACCGGGAGCACCGCGGAGAAGCACGACTCCTTCTACGGCCCGGCGGGCGACGGCACGGCGCTGGCGGAGTTCAGCGGCAAGGAGCTGATCCAGGGCGAGCCCGACGCCTCCTCCTTCCCCACGGGGGGCATCCGCGCGACGTTCGAGGCGCGCGGCTACACGGCCTGGGACCCCACCTCGCCGGCCTTCATCCTGGAGAACCCCAACGGCGCGCTGCTGTGCATCCCGACGGCCTTCACGAGCTGGACGGGCGAGGCGCTGGACAACAAGATCCCGCTGCTGCGCTCGATGGACGCCCTCTCCGGCGCGGCGATCCGCGCGCTGGAGCTGCTGGGCGTGCAGGACGCAAGGCGCGTGTTCACGACGATCGGCTGCGAGCAGGAGTACTTCCTGATCGACGAGCAGTACTACTTCGAGCGCCCCGACCTGCTGACTACCGGCAGGACGCTGTTCGGCGCGAAGCCGCCCAAGGGCCACGAGCTCGACGACCACTACTTCGGCTCGATCCCGGAGCGGATCTTGGCGTGCATGCTGGAGACCGAGCAGGAGCTGGCGAAGCTGGGCGTGCCGGTGAAGACGAGGCACAACGAGGTGGCGCCGAACCAGTACGAGGTGGCGCCGATCTTCGAGAACTCCAACGTGGGCGCCGATCACCAGATGCTGACGATGCAGCTGATGATGAACGTCGCGCGGCGCTACGGGCTGGTGTGCCTGCTGCACGAGAAGCCCTTCGCGGGAGTGAACGGCAGCGGCAAGCACAACAACTGGTCGATGGGCACCGACACGGGCCTGAACCTGCTGGACCCGGGCGAGACCCCGAGCGAGAACCTGCAGTTCCTGTTCTTCTGCACGGCCGTGATCCAGGCGGTGAACACCCACCAGGCGCTCTTGCGGGCATCGATCGCAAGCCCCGGCCAGGACCACCGCCTGGGCGCGAACGAGGCGCCCCCGGCGATCATCTCGATCTTCCTCGGCGCGGAGCTGGCGAAGGTGTACGGCGCGATCGAAACGGGCAAGGCGCAGGCGAGCAGGCCCGGATCGTTCCTGGGCCTGGGCACCCCGGTGCTGCCCCCCTTGCCGATGCACGGCGGCGATCGCAACCGCACGAGCCCGTTCGCGTTCACGGGCAACAAGTTCGAGTTCCGCGCGCTGGGCTCGAGCAGCAGCCCGGCGCTGCCGAACACCGTGCTGAACACGATCGTGGCCGAGGCCGTGGACGAGCTGGCCGCGAAGCTGAAGGCCGCGATGAGGACCGCCGGCGGCAGCCTGGAGAAGGCCCTGACGAAGGTGGTCAAGGAGAGCTGGGCGGCGAACAAGGCGGTGGTGTTCGACGGCGACAACTACAGCGAGGCGTGGCACAAGGAGGCCGAGAAGCGCGGCCTCATGAACCTGCGCTCGACCCCCGAAGCGCTGCCGTGGCTGACCGAGAAGAGCACCATCGCGCTGTTCAAGAAGTACAAGGTGCTGAGCAGGCGCGAGCTGGAGGCGCGCGAGGAGGTGTTCACCGAGCAGTACGCGGTGAAGATCAACATCGAGGCCGAGACGCAGGCGACGATGGCGCGCACGATGATCCTGCCGGCGGCGGTGCGCTACCTGATCGAGCTGAAGGAATCCGGCCTGGAGGAGCTGAGCGCCGAGGTCGAGCCGGCGATCCGCGAGCTGCACTTCGCGCTGAACAAGCTGGAGAGCGCGAACCTGGAAGAGAACCAGCCCGACGAGGACGCCCACAAGTGGGCGAAGTACATGCACGACGTCACGATCGGAGCGATGGAAGACGTGCGCGAGGTGGCCGACACGCTGGAGAAGCTCGTGGCCGACGATCTGTGGCCGCTGCCGAAGTACTCGGAGATGCTGTTCATCAAGTAGCCGCTTGGGCGGCGGCGAGCAGCGTGAGCGCGGCGAGGTCGTCGGTCGGCTCGGAGGTTGCGGACGAGCGCACGTCGTCGAGATAGGCGAGGCCGTGCCCCGTGAGCGCGCTGAAATGCCCGGCCGAGCAACGCCTGGCCCCTTCGGGCAGTTCGAGCCCGTGCAGCTCCGATGACGCGGTGGGCCCCTCGACCGTGGCCCCGAGCATGATCGCGCCGCGCCCGCTGAGCGACCCGGCGAGGTTGGGGATCTGCGCGGCGAGGCAGTGGGGGTAGAGCGAGCCAGCGCCGACAACGAAGGAGGAGCCGAAGGCGTTCGCGCCGAGGACCCAGTCGAGCTGGCGCTGGGAGAAGGCGGCGAACGCCGAGGTGTGGGCTAGCTGGTCGTACATGCGCGCCTGGATGGCGTAGCCGAGCGCGTGCGCGACGGTGTCGAGGTTGGTGGCGGGATTGGCCAGGCCGAAGGGTTCGGAGCGTGCGAGGCGCTCGCCGAGGCGCAGCTGGTCGCGGCGGTCTTCGAGCAGGCTGGAGACGTCGGTGGGCGCCGGCACGGAGGGATTGACGAGCAACAGCGCCTGCGCGCGGGGGTCGCGCAGGATGCCGATCAGGTCGTGGTCGGCGAGCGTGGAGACGTCGTAGAGGTTGAGCGAGTCCTGGCCGGAGGCGGGCGCTTCGATGTAGGCGTTGGCCCAGCGGGTGGAGGGATCGAGGTAGTGGATGAGGTCGGTGTGCGGGAGCCCCCCGGCCGTGCCGCCGTCAATCGCCTGCTGCGTGGCGAGGTAGAGCTCGGCGGCCCCCAGCTCCATGTCATCGCGCCATTCGGTCTCGTTGTAGTAGTCGTGGGGCGAGGTGGTGAGCAGGGCGCCAGGCGGATTGGCGGCGGCCTGGTCGTAGACGGTCTGCCCGTCCAGCAGGCAGCCGTGGGCGTAGGCGGGATCGGAGGCGGAGAAGACCTGTGCGCAGAGCGCGAAGGCCGCGGCCAGGCGCCCGGCGAGGTTGGGGCTGATGGGAGCACCGGGGGCGTTCGCGGCGAATACCGGGCGGAAGCTCTCGAAGTACGCGGGCGAGCCCGGCGCGGGGTTGCGGGAGTCGTCGGCCTGGGGCAGGCGCCAGAGGTCGTGGTCCCCGAGGATGGTGCGGTCGTTGCCGTCGCCGATGCCGACCTGGTAGTAGAGCACTCGATCGGTCTGATCCCACATCTTCAAGAGCCAGTCGGTGCCGAAGCGCGCCTCCGCTTCCAGGCCGGCGCGGTTGGCGAGGCCGCGGGGGTAGGTGCGCAGCGCGAACAGCAGCGTGAGGTCGCTGAAGCTGGCGGTCTGGACGAACTTGAGGTAGTCGCCCGCGTCGAACCAGCCGCCGGAGGCGTCGGTGCGCGCGCCCGTGGGCGTAAGCGAGCCGCGCAGCGTAAGGCCCCTGTAGGCGGGCTGGGCGTAGACGAGCGCGGCGGCGTCGCGCAGGTGCGAGGGCGCCCGGCGCAGCGGCCCGGGGAGGACTTCGGGGCCGTCGCGCTGGTCTCCGAAGAAGGCGAGGGCGTTGGCGGTGAGCGGCCGGTAGATCCCCCCGTCGGGGGCGATGCGCAGCGTGGGCGAGCGCGCGCCGTCCAGGCGCAGGGTGCAGTCCCCGGGGGCGCGAGCGCGGCTGAAGTCGAGCGTGTAGACGAGCTCGTGGGCGTTCCAGCGCACGGGGCCCGTGGCGGTGCCCGTGAGCACGCGATGCCCGGCGCGGTTGACGAGCGTAAAGCGCCGGGAGCGCAGCGGGCGCGGGGTCATGGCGAACGCGCGCTTGGGAGCGGCAGCTGCGTAGCCGACCTGGTTGAAGCGGAAGAGCACGGGCTGGGGAGGCGGTGAAACAGGCTGAGGAGGCGGCGCGATCATGGCGCCTGCGCGACCGTGACCTCTCCCGTGCGCTCGATGCGGTGCCAGTGCAGGTGACTGCCGAGCAGAGCGGAGATGACGCCGTCGTAGACCACGAGGTAGGAGACCTGGCGATGGCAGAACTGCTGCAGCGGCAGCGCCCAGAGGACGCGCCGGGACTCGTTGTCGAAGCCGAAGGCGACCCAGGCGAGCGTGAGCTGGAAGAGGTTGAAGGCGAGCCAGTAGGCGAGGATCGGCATGGGATCCTGGAAGACGATGGAGTAGATCGCGAAGAGGTCGATCAGCGGCGCCGTGAGCGGCAGGATCAGCTGAAAGAGCGCGAGCACAAGAACGGCGCGCGCCCCGCGGGTGCCCCGGCCGCGATTGCGCGCGTTGGGCCCGCCCTGACCCCCGCCGGCGACCCTCCCCTCCTCTCCCCTGCCATCCCCTGCGCGGGGCAGGGCGGGCGGATGCGACCACAGCGCGTTGCGGTGCTTCCACATCGACTGAATCGTGCCGTAGGCCCAGCGCGAGCGCTGGCGGTAGAGCCCGCGCACGGTCGAGGGCGCCTCCGTCCAGGCGCGCGCCCGCGCCTCATACACGACACGCCAGCCAAAGCGCCCGATGTCGAGCGTGATGTCGGTGTCCTCCGCCAGGGTGGCCCCGGAGACGCCGCCGATGTCGGCGAGCGCCTGGCGGCGGAAGGCGCCGATCGCCCCGGGCACGGTGGGAGTGCAGCCCAGCACCTCATACATGCGCCGGTCGAGGTTGAAGCCCATGACGTACTCGATGTGCTGCCAGCGCCCGATCAGCCCGTCGCGGTTGCCGACCTTGGTGTTGCCGGAGATGGCGCCGACGTCGGGCTCGCGGAAGCGCTGCACGAGCAGCGCGAGCGTGTCGGGCTCAAACACGGTGTCGGCGTCGACGGTGACGATTATCTCGTGGCGGCTGGCCGAGAGCGCGCGGTTGAGCGCAGCGGCCTTGCCGGCGTTGGCCTGGCGCAGCAGGCGCACGCGCGCCAGGCGCAGCCCCTGCACGATCGAGGCGGTTGCGTCGGTGGAGCCGTCGTCGACGACGATGACCTCCAGTGGCCCGCGGTAGCGCGAGCCGGCGAGCGAGCGGATGGCGCGCTCGATGCCGACCTGCTCGTTGTGCGCGGGCACGAGGATCGATACGGGCGGAGCGTAGGACGAGGCCTCGTCGCTGGGCTCGCGGCGGCGTTGCGCGCGCGCGAGGATGAGCCCCACCAGCATGCGCAGCCCGACAAGGATGGTGACAAGCAGGACGACGCGCGTGAGCAGGTTGGTGACGGCGCCGGCGAGGCCGAGCATCGCGTCGAAGGCGCTGCCGCGCAGCCGCTGAGCGGCGCTGGCGGGCACCTCGGCCGCGGCGAGCGGAATCCCCGCCAGCTGCGAGACGGTGGCGAAGGTGAAGTGGCGCGCGCGCAGCGCGGCGATCAGCCGAGGCAGCGCGACGACGGTCTGCGAGCGGTCCCCGCCGGCGTCGTGCATGAGCACGATCCCGCCATTGCCATGATTGCCGGCGATTTCCGCGAGAACGCGGTTGACGATCGTGGAGACCCCCGGCCGTTCCCAGTCCATCGGGTCGTAGTTGGCGAGCGCGATCGTGTAGCCGTGCGCGGCGATGGCCCCCCAGGCGCGCTCCTCGCCGGGAGCGACGGCTTCGGTGGAGGAGGAGTAGGGCGGGCGCACAAGGCGCGGGCGCACCCCCGTGATGCCACTGATGGCGCTCTCGGCGAGCGAGATCTGCAGATGCGCCTCCCAGCCCGGGAGGCCCGCGAGGTTGGCGTGCGTGAAGGTGTGGTTGCCCAGCTCGAAGCCGTCCCGGTAGAGCATGCGCGTGACGTCGGGGTAGCGCACGACCTGCGCCCCGACCTCGAAGAAGGTGGCGGGCACGTGCTGGGCGAGCAGGATTGAGGCGATCTTGGCGCTCCATTCGGGGCTGGGCCCGTCGTCGAAGGTGAGCGCGATGCGGCGCCCGGGGGCGGGCTGGTGGGAGACGAGGCCGCCGTGGCCGTCGGCTACGAGCACCGGGTTCTGATGGGCGAGCGGCGAGCCTTCGACGCTGCCGGGGCCCGTGCCGGCCGCCCCGATGGTCTTGGTCGTGAAGCCGTCGACGAGCAGCAGGATCACGAGCATGCCCAGGCAGAAGCCGAGCAGCAGGCGCCGGCCCAGGTGATGGGCGCGCGCGGGGTGGGGCGCGCGGGCGCGGTGGGGCGCGGGAGCCGGCGCGGGCGGAGAGCCCTCGCCCGGGGGCGGTGCTGGTGTGCTGTTCAAGGACATCCCTTAAGAGACCGGGCACGGGGCGCCAAGTTGCGCCCGCGAGGTCGATCGAGCGTCGGGTGCGGCGCGCGGGGAGTCTAGTCGAGCACCGGGTCGAGCGCCGCGACTGGTCCCGTCTGGCCGAGCCTCGCCCGGCGGGGGGCTGGGTGAGGCCCCGGAAAACGGCTCCAGCACTGGCTTTCGGGCTCCAGAGCTGGCTTCGCGGCAGGCTGGCCCCGCGTCGTGCGACCCCTCGCCGAGGGCCTTCTCCGGGGCTCTTGACAAAGCCGATTACTTCTGCATAATGGATTGTGCTTGCTCCCCCAATAGGAGAGCGGCGACATAAGGGCTCGGAGGGGCCGCCCCTCATCAAGGCGATCCGCCGGGCCTGCCAAACGAAGCCCCGGCGCAGCCGGGGCAGAAGGAGGACATAGCAGTGCCCATATCAAGAATCAGAGCTCTCGTGCTCGGCCTGCTGGCAGTGATGCTGGCTGGGTTGGTCATGGCGGGCGCGGCCTCGGCGGAAGCCGGGCCGTTCTGGCATCACCGGCCATTCGAAGGAAGCGGCACGGGAGAAAAAATCGAACCCGAAGAACCGGAAAACTTCGAAGCCGAAGGAGGGGCACAGACCCTCATCAGTAAATTTCAGACATTGTCGGTTGAACTGAAATCCCCCGCTGTTCAGATAAAAGGAGCTATTTTCAATAACAGCCACCAAGGACAAATAAAACTAGTGCTGTTCTACCAACCGATAACAGCTACACTTGGTGGTAAACTGGCACCAAATTGTAAAGTTACGGTTGGTCAGCAAGGGCAATTCAGCAATATCCTGCAAATAAAAGGCCATCTGGCGTGGAAATGGGATGGCTCCAAACAACAGCTGGAAGAACAACCACAAAGACAACAAAAATGGGACATCGTCTTTACGGCGGTTGAACCGCAAGAACAACCAGGACGTCCCCTGATCGACCTGAGAAAATCTGGTGTATTCGCTGAATTCAGGTTCGCTGGAGCGGAATGCTCGTTGCTCAACGGACTCTCTCCTAAAATAGCTGGGGCCGAGGTCGGCATCCCAAACCCGTCGCAACCCGAAACATGGAGTAAGAAACTGGAAATTCAGACGATAGCATCCGGGCAACTTCCTACAGAAGTTCTAGGTGAAACAGTAAAAGGAGAAGGCTTCCTCCAACACATCTGGGTTGGGGGAGGATCTCAACCCTTGATCACAGGGTTGACCTTTGAAGGAAATACAGCCAACCTGATTGGGCAAACCAGAGCAACAGCTAAGCAACAAGAAATTGCGGTGTTTGGACATTAGATGATCTACGCGTGGTGGGGCCGTCACCAAGCGGCCCCACCACTTTATACCTGATTTTTAAATAGCGTCATAACGAGAAACACCTCTTGCCGTATAGGATAGTTTGTGGTAAAAGCAATGCGTGGCAATATATACTTCTGTCCGTCGCGTATGCCTCACAACAATGGTCGTTTGGGGGGCGCTGCCGGTGGCTGGCGCGTTGGCTGGCACCTGCCCCAACGAAGCTCTTCGCTCTGAACTGCGTTCGGGGCAGCTTCCAGACTGCCGGGCTTACGAGATCGTATCGCCTGCATATACGGAGGGGGCGCTTTTTCAGGAAGTCTTCGCGGTCTCGCCAGATGGTTCGCGCGTTGTGGCCGGGAGCCTTGGTACGTTCGGAGGCGCAGAAGTGGGTAACTTGCACAACTCGCTGGTGATTTCGCAGGCATATCTGCTATCGCGCACGCAGGCCGGCTGGGCGCCGGTGTCGTTTGGTCCTCCGTCGTGGAGGTACTACTTGGGGGACATGCTGGACACAGCGGCCGATCTCGGCTCGTCGCTGTGGCTGATGGACACCCTCGGGCAGCCGGATGCGTTCGACCTCTATCTCGAGCAGCCGCTGGGGACATTCGCAAAGATCGGACCTCTGACTCCGGGGAGGCAGCAGCAAGCGGGATACCTCGGTGCGTCGAACGATCTGTCGCGCGTGCTCTTCACGGCCGCTCCGGCGTCCCGCTGGTCCTTCGACGGCACCGCGGCTAGCGGCGGAACGCTCTACGAATACACTGGCGTAGAACGGCTGGGCGAAACGCGGGAACCCAGCTTGGTCGGTGTCGAAGGCGGCCGGGAAAGCAGGGCGCTCATCAGCCGTTGCAGCACGCGGCTGGGGTCCAGCTCGACCGAAGAAGGAGCAAGCGGGTACGGCTCGGCGTACAACGCGATATCCGCGAGCGGGGAGCGAGTCTTCTTCACGGCCATCGGCGCGCATCACGATGAATGCGGCCTGCAGCAGCCACCGGTCGACGAGGTGTTCGTAAGGGAAGCGATGCCCTCCCCCGCGGAAGCGCGCTCTCCCGAAATGCGCACGCTGCCGATCTCATGTCCGGCCGCGCCGCTCTCGCCCTGCGCCGACGCGAACTTCGAGGGCGCCTCGCGCGATGGCTCGAAGGTCTTTTTCACCAGCACCGGGAAGCTCCTTCCAGGAGCGAGCGAAGACAGAGTGGACAGCGCGCAGGAATGCTCCGCCACCACGGAACCGGGTGGTTGCAACCTGTACGAGGACGAACTGACCGGTTCGGGCGCGTCGCTGACGCAGCGGCTGACGCTGGTGTCGACGGGCAGCGCCGATCCCGAAGTGCAGGGCGTCGCTCGCATCTCGCAGGACGGGTCGCACGTCTACTTCGTGGCCAGGGGAAGGCTGACCGAAGCCCCCAACGGGCTGGGTCGCAGAGCGCTCGCCGGCGAAGACAATCTGTACGTATACGCAGGAGGGCACGTGTCGTTCATAGCGACGCTCTCGCCCGGCGACGCAGCCGACTGGTCGCACACAGACGAACGGCCGGTGCTCGCGTCCGACGAAGGGCGCTATCTCGTGTTCACCAGTGTGGACGAACACGACCTCACGAACGAAGGCGTCAGCCCCGGCAAGCCTCAGGTGTTCCAGTATGACGCGCAAGCCGGCGTACTCGCGCGAGCGTCGATCGGGCAGGAAGGATACAACGACAACGGCAGGGAACCAGCCGTCGGCTCGGCTATCCGCAACCGCTTCTCAAACTCCTACGGTGACAACGCCACGGACTCGCCCACCCAGGCAAGCGCGTCCTCGGCGGCCGCGAATGGCGCGGTGTTCTTCGAAAGCCCCGACCCGCTGACGCCGCAGGCGTTGAGCGACCAGCAGGTGGTATCCGGCTCCGGAAAGCTTGTCCCGGTCCCGAATGTCTACGAGTATCGCGCCGGGCACGTGTATCTGCTGTCCGACGGTCGCGACGTGTCCATTGTCGAGGGGAGTCCGAGCGTTTCCCTCGTCGGCTCAGACGCGACGGGCGGAGATGTGTTCTTCTTCTCCTCCGATTCGCTCATCCCCGGCGACGGCAACACTCAGCAGGCTCTCTACGACGCGCGCGTGGAAGGCGGGTTCCCGGCCCCTGCACCCTCCCTGGGGTGCACCGAAGCGTGCCAGGGTGCGCTGGCTGGAGCCCCTGCGCCGGCGTCGCCGGGTGGAAGCGCAACCCAGACGGCCGAAGTCCCGGCCGTGACGTCCGCACCGGCGACCGCCAAGGCCAAGGCGAAGACCGTCAGCCGCAGACCCAAGCCGAGAAGAAGCAGGCGGAGGGCCAGGACAAGAAGGAAGGCAGGGAGTCGTGTCGCTCTGCATGGCCGCGCGCATCGGGGCGGCTTGGGGAGCGCGCCGCGATGAGACACATGGCCCATATCCACGGCGGCGGTCCTCGGCTTGCGTACATGGCTCTGGTCCCGGTCACAGTCCCAATCCTGCTGTGCGTGGCAGCGGCGCTCTGCGCCGGCGCCGTGGCGGCACCGGCGGGTCCCGGCTGGTCGATTCAGTCGGTGGCGCAGCCGACGAATCTCTCGCAGGCCGGAGGCAACTACGTGTTGATCGTGACGAATGTCGGCAGCCAGCCGACTGCCAAGGGTGTGCCCGTGACGATCTCGGATACGCTGCCCTCGGGAACGCAGGCGGCCGGCGTACACGGGGAGGAGGTGACGACCGGAGCGGCATTTGGGTGCACGAAGGTCCCGCCGCTGCAGTGCGTCGGCGGTGAAGTGCCGGCGGGCGGGACGGTGGTCGTAGAAATCGGCGTGAACCTCAAAGCGGGGGTGACTGTGCCGGGGACGCTCAACACCGCCTCGGTGTCGGGCGGAGGGGCGCCAGCGGTCACGACGATCGAGACGACCCCATTCAGCCCCGAACCTTCGCCGTTTGGGATCGAGAGCTTCAGCCTGCAGGCGTTCGAAGCCGACGGCTCACCGTCGACCGGGGCCGGCCGGCATCCGTACACCGTCGCCACCAGCCTCTATTTCGACAGCAACAAATCCAGCAATCAGATCAGCCCCGCGGACGAAGTCAAGGACGTCATCGTCGATCTTCCCGCCGGGCTCGTGGGCGATCCCCAGGCGACGCCCAAATGCCCGCTTCACGACCTGCTGCAGGGGCAGGAAAGCACCGCGTGCCCGCCCACCAGCAGGGTCGGCACGATCGTCTTCGAGGCCACACCCGGAAGTACGTTCCGCGCTTCCGAAGGAGTGCAGAGCGGTACGACCGCGGTGTACAACATGCAGCCCGAGCCCGGGTTCCCGGCGGAGTTCGGCTTCACCTTTCTCGGCAAGGCCGTTTTCATGTACGCCAGCACGGTGCGCATCGGGGGTCAGCTGCGCCTGCGCGTAACCGTGCCCGGGATCCCCGCCATCGGCACGATCGGCACCACGCTGCTGTTCTATGGCGACCCCGGAGAACACTTCGGCGAAGCCGGTACGCTCACGCCCTTTTTCACCAGTCCCGGCGACTGCGCCGCGGGGCCGTTGACAGCGACCGCCGAAGCCGACGGCTGGGGGAACCCGGCGAGCCAGCACGGGTATGTCTATTCGTTCGCCGAATCCACCGCCTACCCCCAGCTGACAGGCTGCAACCTGCTTCAGTTCCAGCCGGCGCTGTCGGCGCGGCCCGAAACGACCCAGGCCGACGAGCCGTCGGGCTACGCCTTCACCGTCGCCAACCCTCAGAACGAAAGCGAAAACCGCCTGACGCCCGCCACACCGGAGCTGAAGGACGCCACCGTGACGCTGCCCCCCGGCGTCTCGATCTCTCCCGCGGCGGCCGACGGCCTGCGAGCGTGTCCCACCACCGGCCCCGAAGGGATCAACATCGGCAACGGCCAGACCCTCGAAGCCGGCCAGCCCGGAGCGGGCCAGGACGTGGGCGATCCCGAAGCGACCGAACTCGGCGCGGGTTACCTCGGCGGCAACGGCAGCCCATACGACGACGGGCTCTACCACACCGCCCCCGGCCACTGCCCCCGCGCCTCCACGGTCGGCTCGGTCGAAGTCGAAACGCCGCTCCTGCCGACCCCGCTCGAGGGCCACCTCTTCGTCGCCGAACCGCGCTGCGGCGGCGGCAATCAGCCGGTGTGCACGAACGAAGATGCGCTCGACGGCAACCTCTTCGGCGCCTACCTGGAAGCCGCGGGCGCGGGTGCGATCGTCAAGCTCGCGGGCCACGTCTCGGTCAACCCCTCGACCGGCCAGATCACGGCGAGCTTCCGCGAAAACCCGCAGCTGCCGTTCAGCGCCGTGCGGCTGCGCCTGTACGGCGGCCCACGCGCGGTGCTCGCCAACCCGCAGACATGCGGCACGGCGACGGCCGCCGGCGACCTCTCGGCATGGAGCGCGCCGGCCACGCCCGACAGCCAGGTGTTCGCTCCGTTCACGATCGACTGGGACGGCGCCGACGGCGCCTGCCCGCCCGAACTGCCGTTCGCGCCCTCGCTGGTCGCGCAGACGACCAACCCCGACGCGGGCGCGTTCAGCCCGTTTACGTTCGCGCTCTCGCGCGGCGACCGCCAGCAGTACATCTCGCAGGTGACGGCGACCACGCCGCGGGGCCTGCTGGGAATGCTCGCCAACGTGACGCTCTGCGGCGAAGCGGAAGCGCAGCGCGTCGCCTGCCCGGAAGCGAGCCGCGTCGCCACGGTGACCGCCGCCGCCGGCCCGGGCTCCCATCCCCTGTGGGTTCACGGGAATGCGTATCTGACGGGCGGCTACCGCGGCGCGCCCTTCGGCCTCTCGATCGTCGTGCCCGCCGACGCCGGGCCCTTCCACCTCGGCAACGTCGTCGTGCGCGGCGCGATCACCGTCGACCCGCACACCGCGCAGATCACGATCACGAGCGACCCGCTGCCGCAGATCGTCGACGGCGTGCCCGTGCGCGTGCAGACCGTCAACGTGACCGTGGACCGCGAAAGGTTCGTCTTCAACCCGACGAGCTGCACGGCCAAGCAGGTGACGGTGGCGGTCGCCGGCGCCCAGGGTGCGCTCGCCCACCTCACAACCCCGTTCGTCGCCGCCAACTGCCGCGCGCTGGCCTTCAGCCCCAAGTTCACGGTGTCCACCCGGGGCAGCACCTCCAAGAAGAACGGCGCGAGCTTCGACGTGAAGGTCCTCTACAAGCCCGGCCAAGCGAACATCGGCTCGGTGTTCGTGAAACTGCCCAAGCAGCTGCCGGCGCGGCTGACGACGATCCAGCAGGCGTGCCTCGCCGCGACGTTTGAAGCGAACCCCGCCACCTGTCCGGTCGGCTCCCTGATCGGCATCGCCAAGGCCATCACGCCCGTGCTGCCGGTGGCGGTCGAAGGTCCCGCCTACCTCGTCTCCCACGGCGGCGAGGCGTTCCCCGACGTCGTCGTGATCCTGCAGGGCGACGGGGTGAGGATCGACCTCACCGGTCATGTCAACATCGCCAAGGGCATCACCAGCAGCACCTTCGCGGAAGTCCCCGACGCTCCGATCGCGAGCTTCGAGCTGAAGCTGCCGGAGAGCCCGCATTCCGCTCTCACCACCAACCTGCCGCCCAAGCTGCACGGCGACCTGTGCGGCCAGAAGCTCGTCATGCCCACGACGCTCACCGGGCAGAACGGCGCGCAGGTCAAGCAGAACACGAAGATCGCCGTCAGCGGCTGCCCCAAACCCAAAAAGGCGAAGAAGGCCCGCAACGCCATTCGCCGGGGCGGCGGGGGGCGCGGCTAGATGCGCCTCCGCCGATCGATGGGGCTGGCGATGTCGCTGCTCGCGGCGCTCGTCTTCGCCGTGGCGCCGGCGGGTGCGAAGACCCTGGCGATCAAGCTTCCGTTCAGCCTCGGTCCGATCGGCAGACCCAACGCGATCTCCATCGACCAGGCGACGGGCGACGTGTACGTCACCGACCATACGACCCAGACGGTGAAGATCTTCGGCGCGGAAGGCAGCGGTCCCTCGGCCGGCGTGCCCACGGAAGCGAGCGGCGCGGAAACGCCCAGCGGCTCGTTCAACTTCATCGAAATCTCGAAACCGGCAGGCGTCGCGGCGAACGGAGCGGGCGTTCTCTACGTCGCCGACATCGGCCACCAGGCCGTCGACAAGTTCAAGCTCGAAGGCGGCGCATACAGGTACGTGTGCCAGTTCACCGGCTTCGGCAACGCCGGGAACGGCTGCCTGCCGAACCTGCTCACGCACGAAACGAACCCGACGAAGCCCTTCACGGGACCCGGCGGGATCGCAATCGACGGCGCAGGAAACGTTTACGTGTCCGACATCAGCGGCGCCCTGTACGAGCTCAACGCCGCCGGGGAAGACGTCAGGCAGGCAGCGATACCATCGGGGGAACCGTCTGGCGTCGCCGTCGACTCGCACGGGGTCGTGTACGTGCAGGACTATCAGGGGCCTGTCTACAAGCTGACGCCTGACATCGCCGGCGATTTCGAAGTCACGCCGTTCGACGGCGAAGAATCGTATGCGGTCGCGGTGAACCCTGCCAACAACCACGTCTACGTCGATCACCATGAATATGTCCTCGAACGCGAACGGCCGGAAGGTCCGGCGGCGGGGGAAGTCATCGGCGAACTTCGTCCGGGCGGGAGGTTCGCCTCCGAAGGGATCGCCGTGAACGTCGCCAGCGGCGATGTCTACGTCGGCAACGTCAGGACCAGAAGCATCGAAGCCTTCAAGTTCGTCAAGGTCCCCGACGTCCGCCTCGGCGGCGAAGCGACCGAAATCACCGCCACCGAAGCAACCCTGCACGGCGAAATCGACCCCGAAGAAACGAGCGAAGCCAGCTACTACTACGAATACGCTCCCGCTTTGGCTTTCAGCTCGTCCACTCCATCCTCCAACGCCTCCACTTCGCCTGAAGGCGTCCTCTCGGTCAACGAATTCATCCCCGCCCCGGCCAGGCTGACCGGCCTGCAGCCAGCCACCAGGTACAGCTACCGCCTCGTCGGCACGAACAGCTCGGGCCTGCTCGAAAGAAGCACGGAAATCGGCAGCTTCACGACGCTCACCGCCCCGCCGGAAATCTCAGGCGTGGAAGCGATCGACGTGACGGGCGACAGCGTCGTCTTCAACGTCTCCATCAACCCGCAGAACACCCCCACCAGCTTCCGCATCGAATACGGCCCGACCGAAACCTACGGCCAGTCCACGCCCAGCATCCCGATCGCCGCGGCCGCGACGCCCATCGAAGCAGAGCAGGCGACGGCCGGGCTGACGCCCGCAAGCACCTACCACTTCCGCGTCGTGGCCAGAAACGCCGTGGGCGAAGAAGCAATCGGCGCCGACCACACCTTCACCACCCTCCGCGTCCCGACCCCCCCCGAAACCGCTCCCGTCATCAGCACTGGCCCCGCGAACGCGATCACGCCGAACAGCGCCGTCCTCACCGGCATCGTCTTCCCCGAGAACACGCGGACGATGTACCTCTTCGAACTCGGCACGAGCACCGCCTACGGGACGCAGATCCTCGGCGGCGAAGCCGGCCGCGAAGGCGGCCTCGTGCCCGTCAGCGTCACGGCCGGCGGCCTGGAGCCGGGCACCGTGTACCACTATCGCCTCCTCGCCGTCAACGCCGCCGGCACCTCCGTCGGCCCCGACCGCACGTTCACCACGACGACGTTCCCGCAGCAGATCTTCCAGCCGCCGACGCCCGGCCTCGTCCCGATTCCGGTCTTCCCACCGGTGAAAAACCCGACCTTCAAACCGCCCAAAAAGCACCATAAACACCCGCGCAAGAAGCCCAAGCCCAAGCCCAAGCGCGCGCACGGCGGCCGCACGGCGCGGCGCCACCACGGCCGTTAGGACGGCTGGTCGGCCGGCGGCTGTCCGCTGCGCAGTACCGCCGGCAGGCGAATGGGCCTGCCGGGCGCGCGAGCCTCGGCCTGCCCCCGGCGCGCGTCGCGGTCGAAGCGGACGACCTCCGCCTCGCGCCCCATTCGATCACGGTGGTAGGCGTGCCACGAGGGCAGCGTGGCGAAGCCGATGGCGCCCGCGACGAGCGCGGCCAGCCACATGCCCGCGGCTGCCCCGGCGAGCGTTCCGCCGGCCAGCACCCAGCGCCGGCGCCGGCCGTGGTGGTCGAGGAAGACCGGCGGCTCGTGGCCGGTGGCCGTCCACACGGTGGGCTCGTCGAAGCGCATCCCCTCGATGGTTGCACATCGCGGCGCGCCTGCCCACCGCTGAGCGGCTCAGCCCGTCGCGAGGGCGAGCGGCCTGCTCACGGCAGGTAGCGCCTTCTGCCTCCCGGCGTGCGGCAGGTGCAGTCGAGCACGGCGGAACAGCGCCCGATCCAGCCGTAGTCGTGATCGGGGTGCAGCGCGGCGAGGATGACGAGGTCGTAGCGCTTGACGTCGACGGATTCGCCGCGCCCGAAGCTGGGCCCCTGGCCGCGCAGCCCGATGCGCACGCTCGAGAGCTGCTCGTCGTCCACGGCGAGGGTCCTCACGAGCGGGTCGTAGTAGTCCACGTGGGCGCCCTCGGCACGCAGACGCCCGATGATCTCGACGGCGGGCGCCTCGCGTGTGTCGTCCACCTCCGGCTCGTTGCCGGCGCCGACGACGAGGACGCAGGCATAGCCGACCGGCCGGCCTGAGCGAGTGAGGATTTCGTGCGCGCGCGAGGCGATGTGCCGCGGCGCCACGACCATGTGCTCAGCCGTGGCGGTGTGAGCGGAGGTTTGAGTGATCCGTGAACGCGCGCCCCAGGGGGGTGACTCCGAGGACTGAAAAAGCGAATGCTCGGTGGTGGCCGCTGCTTCTGACATGAGTTATTCTCCTGACTGTCGCTGGGGCGAGCACCATCACCGCTCAGAGCGCCCCTGTCACGGTTAATGGACGATTGAACTACCGGCCATCCAACAGCCGTCTAAGGGTTTTGCGGAAAAGGTGAAAAAGGGTCCGGAGATCTTTCACCTTAAGTGTGACAAGTGTGTCGTCCCAAAGGAGCGACAGGCTTTGCTAGCATTTCAGCCATGCGTGACTACCTCGATGCAGTATCCCGGCGCGTCGTCGTGTACGACGGCGGCATGGGCGCGACCCTGGAGCAGTTCGACCTGACCGCGGAGGACTACGGCGGCCTGCCGGGCAAGTGCCACGAGGCGCTGGTGCTCAACCGCCCGGACGTGATCGAGGGCGTGCACGCCTCGATGCTCGAGGCCGGCGCGGAGGTCGTGGAGACGGACACCTTCCAGGCCTCGCGCCTGAAGCTCGGCGAGTGGGGCCTGGCCGAGCACACGCTGGAGATCAACACCAAGGCCGCGGAAATCGCGCGCAATGCCGCCGGGGAGAACCGGTTCGTGGCGGGCTCTATCGGCCCCACCGGCTTCCTGCCGGCCTCCGATGACCCCACGCTGGGCCAGATCCGCTTCCGCGAGCTGGTGGAGGTGTTCGCCGAGCAGGCATCGGGCCTGATCGACGGCGGCGCCGATCTGATCATCATCGAGACCGCCCAGGACATCCTGGAGGTGAAGGCCGCGGTGTTCGGCGCGCGCGAGGCGTTCAAGAGCACCGGCAGGACCCTGCCGATTCACACCTCCGTGTCGCTGCTGCCCAACGGCGGCAAGATGCTGCTGGGGACCGACATCTCCGCGGTGCTGTGCACGCTGGAGGCATTGCGGGTGGACGTGATCGGCCTGAACTGCTCGACGGGGCCGGAGGACATGCGCGACGCGATCCGCTTCCTGGGCGAGCTCTGCCCGCTGCCGGTGGCGTGCATCCCCAACGCGGGCCTGCCGCTGCAGGGCCCCGATGGCGAGACGATCTTCCCCGAGCAGCCCGAGCCGCTGGCACAGGCGCTGCAGGAGTTCGTGGAGCGCTACGGCGTGGGCATCGTGGGCGGCTGCTGCGGCACGACCCCCGATCACATCCGCGCGATCGTGGAGCGCGTGGGAAGTGACAGCGCCATCGGCCGGACCCCACCCACTCCCCGCCCGGCCCCAAGGCCCCCCCATTTATCCTCGATGATCGCGGCGACCCCCCTGGTGCAGGAGCCGCGGCCGAGCATGGTGGGCGAGCGCGTGAACTCGCAGGGCTCGCGCAGGGCCAAGGAGCTGCTGCTGGCCGACGACTACGACGGCTTGACGCAGATCGCCGAGGACCAGGTGACGGGCGGCGCGCACGTGCTGGACGTGTGCGTAGCCCTGACCGAGCGCCAGGACGAGGACGAGCAGATGCGCCAGGTGGTCAAGCGCATCTCCCTCACCCAGCCCTCCCCGATCCAGATCGACTCGACCGAGCCCGAGGTGATCGAGATCGCGCTCGATCAGATCCCCGGCAGGGCGATCGTCAACTCCATCAACCTCGAGGCGGGCCGGGACAAGCTCGACCGCGTGGTGCCCCTCGCCCTGGCCCACGGCGCGGCATTGATCGCGCTGACGATCGACGAGGTGGGCATGGCCAAGACGGCGCAGCGCAAGGTGGAGATCGCAGAGCGCATCCGCGATCTGTGCTGCGAGGAGCACGGGCTGGACCCAGAGCTCCTGATCTTCGACTGCCTGACCTTCACGCTGACGACGGGCGACGAGGAGTGGCGCCCCTCGGCCGTGGAGACGATCGCGGGCATCGCACGGATCAAGGCGGAGATCCCCCACGTGAAGACCTCCCTGGGCGTCTCCAACGTCTCCTTCGGCGTGAGCCCCGGCGCGAGGGCGGTGCTCAACTCGGTCTTCCTGCACCACTGCGTTCAGGCTGGGCTGGATCTGGCGATGGTGAACCCCAACCACATCACCCCCTACAGCGAGATCAGCGACGAGGAGCGCGAGCTGGCCGACGACCTGGTGTTCAACCGCCACGAGGACGCGCTGGAGCGCTTCATCGAGCACTTCGAGAGCAAGGGCGAGGAGGATGTGCAGAGCGCGGCGGACCCGACCGAGGGCATGGGGCCCGAGGAGGCATTGCACTTTCACATCCTGCGCCGCCGCAAGGAGGGCGTGGAGGAGTGGATCGACCGCAGTGTGGAGAAGATCGGCGCGGTGCCAACGCTCAACGAGGTGCTGCTGCCGGCGATGAAGGAGGTCGGCGACAAGTTCGGCGCGGGCGAGCTGATATTGCCCTTCGTGCTGCAGTCCGCTGAGGTGATGAAGCGCGCCGTGGCCCAGCTGGAGAAGTACCTCGACAAGATCGAGGGCTACACCAAGGGCACGGTCGTCTTGGCGACGGTGTTCGGCGACGTGCACGACATCGGCAAGTCGCTGGTGAACACGATCCTCACCAACAACGGCTACACCGTTATCGACCTCGGCAAGCAGGTGCCGATCCAGACGATCGTCGATGCCGCCCAGGAGCACGAGGCGACCGCGATCGGCCTCAGCGCCCTATTGGTCTCCACCTCCAAGCAGATGCCGGCGTGCATCCAGGAGCTGCACGCGAAGAACCTCTCCTACCCGGTGCTGATCGGCGGCGCGGCGATCAATCGCGCCTTCAGCTTCCGCGCGCTGTACCCCGGCGGCAAGGAGTCCGACGAGCCCTATGAGCCGGGAGTGTTCTACTGCAAGGACGCCTTCGAGGGCCTGGCCGTCATGGACCAGCTGATCGACGAGCAGGCGCACGCGGCGCTGCTGGAGAAGCTCAGAGCGGGCGCGACGGCCTTCCGCGCCAAGGGCGAGGAGCCGGTAGAGGACCTCAACCTCGCCGATGACTCGGTGCGCAGCCCAGCGCGCACGGATGCCCCCGTGCCCACCCCCCCCTGGTGGGGCGTGCGGGAGGTGCCGGTGGATATGGACGAGCTCTACAGCCACCTCGACACGCACGTGCTCTTCAAGCTGCACTGGGGCGGCAAGGGCGTGAAGGGCGAGGCGTGGCGGGAGCTGGTGGAGGAGAACTTCAGGCCCCGCCTGGAGCGCATGTGGGCCGAGCAGGACTACCTGCACCCAAGAGCGCTGCTGGGCTTCTTCCCCTGCTGCGCACAGGGCAACGACATCGTCGTGCTCGACCCCGAGGACCGCGCAACGGAGCTGACGCGCTTCGTCTGCCCCCGCCAGCCCAAGGGCGATCGCATCTGCCTGGCCGACTTCTTCCGCCCGGCGCTGAATGCAGCCGGCGAGCCCTCCCCGCAGGGCGACCCCCCCGCAGAGCTGGACACGATCGCCGTGCAGGCCGTGACCGTCGGCGCAGAGGTGACCGAGCTGATGGCCAAGCTCGAGGCCGAAGGCGAGTTCGCCGAGCAGCTGTTCGTGCACGGCCTCGGCGTGCAGACCGCCGAGGGACTGGCCGAGTGGCTGCACGCGCAGGCGCGCCAGATGCTCTCCATCCCCGCGACCCAGGGCCGGCGCTACTCCTGGGGCTACCCCGCGGTGCCCGAGCAGAGCGAGCACCTGAAGGTGGAGCAGCTCCTGAACCTCGGCCAGATCGGCATGAAGATCACCGACGGCTACGCCCCCGAGCCCGAGCAGTCAACCCTGGCCCTGATCGCCCACCACCCCCAGGCGATCTACTTCGGCACGCGCCAGGGCCGCCTGCTCCCCGACGGCTCCCCCGACGACCTCATCAAGGGCTCCTACCGCGATCCCTCCCTGTTCGGCGAGCTGGCCGACGAGGACCCCCCCGAGGGCGCCGTCGAGGACGAGGACGAGCCGCCGCTCGCCGCTTAACGTCTCTGCGCCGCGGTCCGCTGCTGCTTGGGCAGCGCCGGCAGCTTGACCGGCGCGGCGTGCATCGTGCGCAGGCGCACGTCTTTCCAGGAGAGCCCCTCATTCACGAGCGCGGGCATGCCCATGACGAGCGCGGTGAGGATCTCGACGAACTGCAGCACGATGCCGTAGGCGAGCGCGTCGGGGGTGGAGACGTGGAAGGCGCCCACGAGCACCGCCACGCAGGCGGCCTGGAAGACGCCGATGTTGGCCGGCGTGGCGGGCACGAGCGCGGTGACGTTGACGGCGAAGAGGACCGCCGCGGCCCCGGCGACGCCGACGTGGCGATCGAGCCCGAGCGCCATCAGCAAGAGCCAGCAGGACATCCACTGCAGCCCCCAGGCCCCGAGCTGCGAGGCGGTGGCCAGGCCGGCCTGGCGCGGGTGGCGAAACACGCGCAGTCCCGCGCGCACGCGCACGAGCGAGCGGCGCAGCCCCGCCAGCAGTCCCTGCAGGCGCGTGGAGCGGGACACGGCGGCGGCCGGCACCAGCGCGGGCGCGAGCAGCACGACGGCAAGCACGCCCAGCGGCGCGAGCACGGAGGCGATCAGCGCCCCGTGGTGGCCGTCGAGCAGATCGACGTTGGAGAACATGGCGATGCCCAGGATGCACAGCGCCAACAGATTCAGGAGCGTCTGCGAGACCATCGTGCCGAGCACGATCGGCAGCGTCTCGCGCGCGCGCCCGATGCGCCGCGCGACGATCAACGCCCGCGAGGGCTCCCCCAGGCGCGCGGGCAGCGTGGCGGACATGAGCACGCCGATGAAGGTGCCCTGCATCGCATCGCGCCGCCGCGCGCGCCGCCAGGTGGGCGCGGCGCCGAGGATGGCGTACCAGGCGAAGCCGCGCGCGACCATCGAGGCGCACATCAGCGCGAGGCCCGCGGCGAGCAGCCCGGGACTGGAGGCCAGCAGGCTGGCGAGCACGCGATCGACGCCGATGCGCGTGAGCGCGAGCAGCCCGAGCGCGAGCAGCGCCAAGGAGACGCCGATGAGCCCGAGGCGTTTGAGGATTGGGAGCAGGGAGTTGCCGCGCCGTGTCGCGGCGGGGCGCGGTTCCAGGCCCGGGAGGCGCCTTGCCCGGATGACGGGCTGGAGGTCGGCGGGAGCGAGGCCGTGGCGGACCATCAGGCGGTGCAGGCCCGGGCGGGGGTTGGGAACGGCGATCGCCTGCTCGTAGCAGTCGGCGATCTCGGCGGCGACGTGCGGCCAGGCGAAGCGCTCGGCGCGCTGGCGCGCGGCGGCGGCCATCGCGCGGCGGCGATCGGGCTCCAGCGCAATCTCGCGCAGCGCCTGTGCGAGCGCGAGCGCGTCGCCGGGGGGTGTGAGCAGGCCGTCGATGCCCTGACGCACGACGTCGCGGTAGCCGGGTATGTCCGAGGCGAGCACGGGTGTGTGGGCGGCGAATGCCTCGGTGAGGACCATGCCGAAGCTCTCCCCGTGCAGCGAGGGCGCGCAGAGCACGTCGGCCTGGGCGAGCTGGGCGGCCTTCTCAACGTCGGGGACTTTGCCGAGCGCGCGCACGCCGCGGGGGTCGAGCAGCAGCGGCGCGACGTCCTCGGGGCCCGGTCCCACGAGCGTGAGCGTCGCGGGGATGTGATCGCGCAGCGCCTCGAAGGCGCGCAGCAGCACGGGCAGGCCCTTGCGTTCGACGGGCAGCCCCACGAAGAGGATGCGCAGGGGCGCGTCGCCGCTCCCTGCGGGAGCGTCATCGACCGCGCTGGCGCCCTGCGCGGCAACACCCTCTCCCAAGCCGTTCAAGGCGCCGGGCTCCTCCCAGGCTCCCATCGCGTCCGCGGCCACGTGAACGCCATTGGGGACGATGCAGTAGCGCCCGCCGAAGAAGCGCCGCGCGGTCCAGGCGGCGGCCTCGGAGACGGCGATGCGCGCGTGCAGGCGATGCAAGCGCCGCCGCGCGCCGAGCGCGTTGGCGAAGCCGTTGGTCAGGACGCTGGTGGAGTAGGCGTGGAAGGTGCCCACCAGCGGCAGTCCCAGGGGGGCGCTGCCGAGGGCGTCCCAGCCGGCGATGGCCGCGATCGGCTCGTGGATGTGCACCACGTCGTAGGCCCCCGAGCGCAGCTCCCGGCGCAGCGCGAAGACGGCGTTGGGCGCGAGCGAGATGTTGGAGACGGCGCCGTTGGCGGGCAGGCCGAAGGTGCGCCCGAGCGAGACGAAGCCCTCCGGCGGGGACAGGGGCTGCGGGGCGGCGCCGCGGTGCAGGCGCCGCGCGAGCGCATCGTCGGGGTCGAAGGGGGCGAGCACGCGGGGCTCGTGTCCGGCCGCGCTCAGCTCCGCGGCGAGGGCCTCGATGTGGCGAGTGACTCCGCCGGGGTACGTCCATGAGTACGGGGAGACGAGCGCGATGCGCACGTATAAGACTGTAGCCTCTTGTGCAGGCCATGAGCGAGCGGCACTTCGTCAAGTACACCTTCCTGCGCATGGATCCAGCCTGGCGGCGCCTGGATGGCGAGCAGCGCGCGCAGGGCAAGCGCGAGCTGATGGCCGCCTGCGAGGACTTCGCCGATGGACATCTGCTGCAGTCGCTCTCGCTGGTGGGCACGCGCGGGGACGCGGACCTGCTTCTGATCGCGGAGGCCGAGAACCTCGATCGCATCCACGAGCTCCACGTGGTGCTGGGGCAGAGCGGCTTGATGCAGTGGGCGAGCACGCCCTACTCGTTCCTGGGCATGCGCAAGAGCTCGGAGTACAGCGAAGACGTGCGCGCGGCCCCGCGCGGGTTTCGCGGCAGGTACGTGTTCGTGTACCCCTTCGTGAAGTCGCGCGAGTGGTATGCGCTGCCGGCGCAGGAGCGCTGGCGGATCATGCAGGGGCACATCGCGGTGGGCCGCGAATACCCGGGGGTTGACAACCACACCACCTACTCCTTCGGCCTGGACGACCAGGAGTTCGTAGTGGCCTTCGACACCGATGACGTGGGCACGTTCCTGGATCTCGTGCAGCGCCTGCGCAGCACCGAGGCCTCGCGCTATACGGTGCGCGACACCCCCTCCTTCACCTGCCTGAAGATGTCCCTGGAGCGCGCGCTGAACGCGCTGGATGGCGAGCCGGTGGCGTTCGAGGCGCTTCACACTGCCTGAACGCGGCCTCACCCATCTGCGCCGCTGCGACCCGGTGCTGGCGGAGCTGATCGCACAGATTGGCCCCAGGGGCCTCGGCGACGCGCGCGCCGGCAGGCCGGAGGACCACTACGGAACGCTGGTGCGGGCAATCGTAGGCCAGCAGCTCTCCACGAAGGCGGCGCGGAGCATCTTCGCGCGACTGACGGATCGCTTCGAGGGGCACGCCCCGACGCCCGAAGAGGTGCTGGCGGACGACCCCGAAGCGCTGCGCGCGGCCGCGGGCCTCTCGCGGGCGAAGGTGGGCTATCTGCGCTCGCTGGCCGAGCACGTGCTCTCGGGCGAGCTCGAGCTGGAACTGCTGGACGAGCTGGAGGACGAGCGCGTCATCGCCGAGCTCGTGGCCGTGAAGGGGCTGGGCATCTGGAGCGCGCAGATGTTCCTCATGTTCCATCTCCAGCGCCCTGACGTGCTGCCCGTCGGCGATCTCGGGATCCGCAAGGCGATCGAACGGGCCTATGCGCTGAAGGAGCTCCCGCAGGCCGCGGAGATGGAGGCCATCGCCCAGCCCTGGCGCCCGCACCGCACGCTCGCGTGCCGCTATCTGTGGCGCTCGCTGGACAACGAGCCCACCTGAACGTCAGACCGCTGAGACCTGCTCTTCCTCGGCGACGCGGAAGGAGGAGCCGCAGCCGCAGGCGGCGACGACGTTGGGGTTGTTGACCTTGAAGCCGGCCCCCTGCAGGCTCTCCTCATAGTCGATCGTCGAGCCCTGGACGAACTGCAGGCTGTCGCCGTCCACGAGCAGCTTCAGCCCGTGGCTCTCGAACACGACGTCGCCCTCGCGCTGCTCGTCGAAGGCGAGCTGGTACTGAAAGCCCGAGCAGCCGCCGCCGCGCACGCCGACGCGCAGGCCGGCCAGACTGACGTCGGCCTCCTGGCCGGAGAGGAACTCGTGAACCTTCTCGGCACCCTTGTCCGTGATCGATATCATCGCTTTCCAAAGTATAGCGACCGACTGCCACCCGCCACCACTGCCGTTGAGGAGCGAATGCCGACCGCCGAGGACATCAAGCAGCGCATCGAGAGGGCGATCCCCGGAGCCCGTGCGGAGGTCGAGGACTACACCGGCGGCGGCGACCACTTCCGCGCGACGGTGAGCGCCCCGGTGTTCGCGGGGCGCAGCCGCATCGAGCAGCACCGCCTCGTGTACGACGTGTTCGGCGGCGAGATCGGCGGCGCGATCCACGCCCTGTCCCTGAAGACCCAGACCGACTGAACCAGGAGCCCTGCCATGCCCAGCACCGAGACGAACCCGATCCGCGAAGCGATCGCGCAGGCGATCTCCGAGCACCCCACGATTCTGTTCATGAAGGGAACCCCGGACGCACCGGGGTGCGGCTTCTCCGCGCGCACGGTGGCGGCGCTGCAGGCCCTGGACGCGCCATTCGCGGCCGTTGACGTGCTGCCCGACGCGCGCATCCGCGAAGAGCTCTCGGCGATCTCCGACTGGCCCACGATCCCGCAGCTGTTCGTCAAGGGCGAGCTGCTCGGCGGGTGCGACATCGTGCTGGAGATGTACGAGTCGGGCGAGCTGGCGCAGATGCTAGAAGCCCTCGGCGAGCCCCAGCCGCCGCAGGACTCCATCGGCCTGGCGAAAGCCGAAGCCGAGTAGGCGCAGGGGCAGGGCCTGGCGGGCGCCGGGCGGAGCCATGCGCTGCTCGTTGGCGCGGTACCAGTCGATGGTCTCGGTGAGGGTGTCCTCGTGGTGGGCGGGGGAGTAGCCAAGCTCGCGTTTGGCCTTGGCGCAACTGTAGGCCCACCACAGCGATGCCGTGCGCACTTCGCCGGCGGTGATCGGCGGGCGCCCGGGGAAGCCTTCGAAGGCCTGCACGATGGCGAGCGCGAGGGGCGTGGGCATCTTGATCGCGGGCGGCTCCACGCCGGAGAGGCGTCCCAGGTCGCAGAGCAGGCGATCGAAGGTGAAGTTGCGGTTGCCGAGGATGTAGCGCTCGCCGACGGTCCCCCGTTCGTCGGCCAGGAGATGGCCGCGCGCGACGTCCTTGACGTCCACGACGTTGAGCGCCCCATCGACGTAGGCGGGCAGCTCGCGGCGCAGGAAGCGGCGCACGAGCTCGGTGGAGGAGTGATTGACGTCGCCGGCGCCGAAGACGAAGGCGGGGTTGACGATCACCAGCGGCAGCCCGCGCGCGGCCAGGCGCAATGCCTGCACCTCGGCCTCGTGCTTGGAGTCCATGTAGGGCAGGCCGTAGCCGCCGCGAAAGAGCTGGGTCTCGTCGGCGACGCTGCCGCGCGGGGCGGGGCCGATGGCGGCGATCGAGGAGGTGTAGAGCACACGCGCCACCCCCGCGCGCAGCGCCTCCTCCAGGACGATGCGGGTGCCCTCGACGTTGACGCGGAAGAGCGCGTCGATCGGCGCGCGCAGGCTGGTGCTGCCGGCGAGGTGAAAGACGCGGTCCACCCCGCGCATCGCGCGGCGCACCGCGCGGCGGTCGAGGATGTCGCAGCTGCAGGCCTCGTAGGGGAAGTCGAGGTTCTCGAGGTTGGTGTCGGCGCGCACGGTCAGCCGCAGGCTGTCGCCGCGCTGGACGAGCAGACGGGCCACCTGCGAACCGACGAGGCCCGCTCCGCCCGTGAGGAGGGTCTTGGCCACCATAGGCAGTTTAGCCTTGCCAACCCCCTGGCCCGGAGGCCACCCCGGAAGCGGGGATCGACCAACCCCAGGAGCCGGGGTCGAGTCAGATACGCGGGAGCCTTGCATATCCGGGAAGGGCCGGGCTGTTCACGGGCGCGGCGCTTGCGGTAGGGTCATCGCCCGATGCCCCCCGTCGCAGTGGTGTCCGACAGCACCCACTACCTCCCCCGCGCCCTGGCCGACAGCCAGGGCATCCTCCAGGTGAGCCTCTACGTGGGCTGGAGCGGCGAACCCGTGCGGGAGCTCGAGATGCAGGGCTTCGACGACTTCTACAGGCGCCTGGGCAACGATCCCGAGATGCCCACCACCTCGCAACCCTCGATCGGCGACTTCCTGGCCGTGTGGGAGCCGCTGCTGGATGCTGGTCACGAGGTGGTGTCGGTGCACCTCGCGGGCGGCATCTCGGGCACCTGCGAGGCCGCGCGGCAGGCGCGCGGAGTGCTGGCCGAGCGCGGCCTGGGCGAGCGCGTGGAGGTCATCGACGGGGAAAGCGCCTGCGGGGGCATGGGTCTGCTGCTGCTCGCCGCCGCGGCCGCCGCCCGCGCGGGGGCCGACGCGCAGGGGGTGGTGGCGCGCGTGCGCGAGGCGCGCGAGGCATTGCGCATGTGGTTCTGCCTGGACACGCTGGAGTACCTGCGCCGGGGCGGGCGCATCGGCAAGGCGCAGGCGTGGCTGGGAGGCACCCTGAAGATCAAGCCGATCCTCTCGCTGGACTACGAGATCACGCCCGTGGAGCGCGTGCGCACCGCGGGCCGGGCGTTCGAGCGGATGGTGCAGTACATGCACGAGCTGCACGACTCCGGCGCCGATGGCTGGGTGGTGCAGCACATCCAGGCGCCCGAGCAGGCGCAGCGCCTGATCGCGCAGGGCCGCGAGCTGTGGGGCTCGGAGCCGGCGTTCGTGTCGGAGGTGGGTCCGGTGATCGGCACCTACACCGGCCCGGGCCTGATCGGCGTGGGCGCGATCCCGCGCGGGCTTTTGAGCTGAGCGCTCCCTGCGCGATCCCGCGCGCGTTGCTGAGCTGAGCGCTCCCTGCGCGATCCCACGCGCGCTGGGCTCAGCGGCCTATCAGCGCCGCTTGCGACGCCGACGGCGCCCGCGCAGCACCATCAGGACGCCGACCGCGGCGGCGCCCATCGCCAGCTCGCGCTGGTGGCGCTGGATCTGCCCGCGCCAGTCGGTGACGCGCGCGACTTCGCCGCGCAGGCGTTCCACCGAGATCCCCAGCTCCTGGCGGTTGGTCTCGATCGAGCTGCGAATCTCGGCCGTGGAGCGCTGCGCCATCTCAGCCCTCGCCCCCCGGCGCGCTCACGGTGTCGCGGATCTTGCGGGCCTCTTCGATCGCCATGTTGGGCACCGGCGGCGCGCTGCGCCTCACGGCCCGCGCGGCGAGCACGCCGGCGAGGATGCCGAGCACGAGCAGGATGGCGGCCATCGCGAAGAAGCCCCAGAAGTAGGCGAAGGTGGGGACCGGCAGCACGTAATAGAGCAGCAGCGCCAGCCCGACGAGCACGAAGAACAACGCCACGGTCAAAAAGACGCCGGCCGCGACGGCCACGATCGTGCCGCGGGCGAGCTTGGAGACCTTCTCGGCGACCTCGGCCTTGGCGAGCTCGATCTCCTCGCGGATGAGCAGCGTGGCGCGCTCGGAGACCTCGGTGATGGCCGTGGCGATGTTCTGCGGATGGTCCCTACGCTGCTGCGCCTGCTGCTGGACGTGCTGGGCCTGCTGGGCCTGCTGATGCGCCTCCTGGCCGTAGCTCACTCCGGCGGCTCCTCATCGAAGAAGCGCCGCCAGACGACCGCCGCCGCGCGCTGCGCGATGACGCTCGAAAGCGCGCCGAGGCCCGCGAGCAGGCCCGACCACATCAACCGCTTGACCATGTCGTTCTCCATTTCAGGGGAGTGTATTGCTCATGGTGGTCGTCTCCAATCCGCCGCAGACCGTTTCGACCACCAGCCACTTGGCGCGCTCGTAGTGCTCCTCGTCCGCGGGCAGCAGACCGAAGATCCAGCCGGTGAGCATCTGCTCGATGGCCCCATAGAAGGCCATCGCCGCGAAGCCGGCGTCGATGTCGGACTTGAAGGACCCCTCCTCCTGCGCCTGCGTGACGATCTGCGCAATGAGGTTGTATGCCTCGCGGATCTGCCCCAGGTGGGTCTGCCCGAAGGAGTTGGCGGCGCGCGTGACCTCGACGATGATCACCTTCATCAGGTCGGGGTCGTGGCGATAGCTGTCGACGATGAAGGAGGCGATCGCCCCCAGCTTCTCGCGCACGGGAATGTCGTGCGCATCGACCTCGCGGATGGTGTCGAGCATCACGTTCCAGCGCTCCAAAAAGAGCGTGTCGAGCACCTCGTCCTTGGAGGCGAAGTAGTGGTAGACGAGCCCGTATGCGACCCCTGCCTCATCCGCGATGTCCGACACGCGGCAGGCATGAAAGCCCTGGCGCGCGAACACCTTCACGGCGGCGTCGAGGATCAGGCGGCGCTTGTCGGGGGACCTGGCGCGGGTCGCGCTCATGCGTGGGCCTCCTGCGGCCAGCGGTAGGCCGAGGGCCGGCGGTTGGCCAGCGCAGGCAGCTGCGCGCGGATCTCCAGCTGGCGCTCCAGATCGAGGTCGGCCACGATGTGCCCCTCGCGGTCCTGCGCCTGCGCCAGCACGACCCCCCAGGGATCGACGATCATCGAGCGCCCGCCCGAGCGATGGTCGCCGGGATGGGGCCCGATCTGGTTGGCGGCCACCACGAACGCCTGATTCTCGATCGCGCGCGCCCGCAGCAGCACCTCCCAGTGATCGCGCGTCGTGGGCAGCGTGAAGGCCGCGGGCACGACGATCACCCGCGCCCCCCGCACCGCGAGGATGCGATACAGCTCGGGAAAGCGCAGGTCATAGCAGATGGACATCCCCAGCGGCACGCCCTGAGCCGTCTCGCTCACGACGACCTCATCGCCCGGATCCTCCAGG
>CAZOQI010000001.1:0-6737 GCA_964582105.1 uncultured Solirubrobacteraceae bacterium | reverse complement strand
TATATTCGTTGCTGACCAACCTCGACTTCAACACGGTCGATGAAGCTGAAGAAGGGGAAGGCCAGTACTTCACGCCAGAGCAGGTGAAGGATGTCGCCGTCGATCTCCCGCTGGGACTTGTCGGCAACCCGCAGACCACTTCCCACTGTCCGCTGAACGCGTTGCTGTACAGCACTGGCACGACATCCTGTCCCGTGGCAAGCAGGGTAGGCACCGTGGTGTTCGAGCACCGGCCCGGTTTCTTCGCTGCCTCCGAAGCTCCCCATGCAGCCACCACGGCGGTGTACAACATGGTGCCGGAGGCCGGCTATCCGGCGGAGTTCGGGTTCACCTACGACCTCCACCCGGCGTTCATGTACGCCAATGTAGTGCGTGTCGGCGGCGGTTACAGGCTGCGTGTCACTACGTCCGGCCTTCCTGTGGTGGGGGTGGACTCGGTGTCGCTGCTGTTCTTTGGAGACCCCACCGAACGAGACGAACCCGGGACTAGGGGCCAGGCGTTCTTCGCCAATCCCGTCGCTTGCTCTGGTGGGCCGGTGACAGCGAGCATCCACGCGGACTCCTGGCAGCACCCCGGAGCGTACGTATCGAAGGAAACCACAGTCTACCCCCAGATCACCAACTGCAACATGCTCCAGTTCCAGCCCTCGCTGCGGGTTACCCCCGATACCACCCAGGCCGATGAGCCCTCCGGGTACACCTTCAACGTCGAAGTGCCCCAGCACGAAGGCCTGGGGACGCCTGCGACACCCGAGCTGCGCAACGCGACCGTGACGCTGCCTGCGGGCGTGTCGATTTCCCCCGCGGCGGCGGACGGCCTGCGGGTGTGTCCGGAAACGGGCCCCGAAGGCATCAACATCGAAGGCCCCGAAGCCACCGAAAAGGGCGAAGGGGCGCGCGACGGGAGTCCCTATCACGATGGGATGGAACACCTCTCGCCGGGGCACTGCCCGGCGGCCTCGACGGTGGGCAGCGTGGGGGTCACGACGCCGGTGCTGCCACGACCGCTGGAGGGGCATCTGTTCCTGGCCACGCCCAAGTGCGGGGGGACGGGTCAGCCGCCTTGCACGGAAGCGGATGCGAGCAATGGCAATCTCTTCGGGATGTATCTGGAAGCCGCGGGCGCGGGTGCGATCGTGAAGCTGCGTGGCAGCGTCTCGGTGAATCCCGCCACCGGGCAGATCAGCACCACGTTCGCGGAAAACCCACAGCTGCCGTTCAGCGATCTCACGTTGCGCTTGAAGGGCGGGCCAAGGGCTGCGCTGGCCAACCCGCAGACGTGCGGGCAGGCGCTCACCTCGGGGCAGCTTGTGCCCTGGAGCGCGCCCATAACGCCCGCCGCGACGCCGCTCAACGGCTTCAACGTGGACTGGGATGGCAGTGGGGGTGGTTGTCCGGGGAGCCTCCCGCTGGCGCCTTCGTTCAGTGCGGGCACGATCGAACCGAAGGCTGGGGCGTTCAGCCCGTTCACGCTCACGCTCTCGCGTGGTGATCGCGAACAGGATCTCTCTCAGGTCAGCGTGCACACGCCCGTGGGGTTGTTGGGGCTGCTTGCGAAGGTCACGCTGTGCGGGGAACCGCAGGCGGCGCTGGGGATGTGCTCGTCCGCTTCGCAGATCGGCTCCACGGCCGCCTCGGCTGGGTCGGGGTCGCATCCCTTCTGGGTCCAGGGGGGGCGTGTGTACCTCACGGGGCCCTACAGGGGGGCGCCCTTCGGGCTGTCGATCGTGGTGCCGGCCGTGGCGGGGCCATTCAACCTCGGCAACGTGATCGTCCGCGCTGCCATCAGCGTCGATCCCAACACGTCTGCGCTGACGGTCGTCAGCGATCCGCTGCCGCAGATCATCGACGGCGTGCCGCTGCGGGTGCGCACGGTCAACGTCAATATCGACAAGCCCGGGTTCATCTTCAATCCCACCAACTGCAACGCTCTGCGGATCACCGGCACAGTCGCCGGGGCGCAGGGTGCCACCGCGGCCGTCTCCAGTCCTTTTGCGGTCGCCGGCTGCGCCAATCTGCCTTTCAAGACGAAGTTCACGGTCTCCACGCAGGCCAAGACCTCGCACGCGCGTGGGGCCAGCCTCGATGTGAAGGTCGCCGACGTGCCTGGGCAGGCGAACATCGCCAGGGTCGCGGTGACGCTGCCCAAGAAGCTGCCCTCCCGGCTCACCACGATCCAGCACGCCTGCCCGGAAGCCGTCTTCGCGGCGAATCCCGCGACGTGCGACCCGAAGTCGCTGATCGGGACGGTCACCGCCGTCACGCCGGTGCTGCCGGTCACGATCACCGGCCCTGCCTACCTCGTCTCACACGGAGGCGCGGCGTTCCCCGATGTCGTCTTGATCCTCCAGGGCGAGGGGGTGCGCGTCGATCTCACGGGCAACGTCAACATCGTCAAGGGCGTCACCAGCAGCACCTTCGCCTCCGCGCCCGACGTGCCGATCACCTCGTTTGAGCTGCGCCTGCCCGAGGGTCCCCACAGCGCTCTCACCACGGCCGACATCCCCGCCAAGGCGCACGGCAGCCTCTGCGGCCAGAAGCTCCTCATGCCGACCACCATCACCGGGCAGAACGGCGCGCAGATCAAGCAGAACACCAAGATCGCCATCACAGGGTGTCCGAAGATCAGGCGGGCGCGCAGGTAGGGGTAGCGTCCTCAGATCGGGATTCCCCACAAGGGGAACCAGCGCTCCAGTTCGGGCTCCATCGGCAGCTCGCCCTCCATCTGCGCCTTCAGGCGCAGCTCGTACTCTGTGTCGCGCTCGTTGCTACTGCCGGGCTCGGGCACGAACGGGTACCAGAAGCCTCGCTTGTAGTTGTAGATGAAGTAGAGGGGGCGCTTCTTGGCGTCTAGGAAGGCGAACACGGCGCACAGCAATCGCTCGCCGTGGCCCGCGGTCTCGATCGAGCTCGACACGGCGTTGATGCCCACCGCCAGATCTTCCACGTCGGCGTCCTTGAGCACCATCCAGCGGTAGCCGTAGCTGTCGTCCTGCGTTGACACCTGCGTGCCGGTCTCGCTGCCCGTGGCCTTCACGACTTCTTCCATTTCGCGGATCGTCGCCTCGAACTCGCTCGTCGCCAGGGCCTGGAAGACGATCGCGGCGCTGCCGGCGGGGTCGATCTCGTGCTCTGTCTGGAGGGTTATGTAGGCCGTGGAGATCGCGAACAGGCGATCGGGGGCGGGACCCTTCACCTGGTGGCGGCCTGTGAGGATGTCGCGCAGGCCCACGGTTTATGCGGTGCCCTGCAGCTGAGACTCGAGGCGGTTCAGTGCGGCCAGGCGCTGCTCCAGCGGGGGGTGGTCGGCGAAGATGTTCATCAACGACTTCTTCGTGCGCGCGGGCAGGATGAAGAAGGCGCTCATGCCTTCGGCCCTGCGCAGGTCCTGGCTGGGGACGCGCTCCATCGTGCCGCTGATCTTCAACAGGGCCGAGGCCAGCGCGCTGGGGCGGCCCGTCAGCACCGCGCTGCCGCGATCGGCGGCGAACTCGCGGTAGCGCGAGAGGGCGCGCAGCAGCAGGAAGGAGACCGCGTACACGACCACCGACACCAGCACCACGATCATGATGTCCTCCTCCTCTTCCTGATTGCCGTAGCCGCCGCCGAAGAACAGCGCGAACTGGGCGATCATCGAGGCCAGCGTCGCGAAGAAGCTCGCCAGCGTCATCACCATCACGTCGCGGTTGATCACATGCGTCAGCTCGTGCGCCATCACGCCTTCCAGCTCCGCTGGGGAGAGCAGTTCGATGATTCCTCGCGTCGCGCACACGCTCGCCGACTTCTGCGAGCGGCCCATCGCGAAGGCATTCGGCATCGAGGTCTCCATCGTGCACACCCTCGGCTTGGGCAGATCGGCCTGCACGCACAGGCGCTCGATCATCCCGTGCAGCTCGGGCTCCTGCGCGGGGGACACCTCCTTCACGCCCATGCTCGCCATCGCGATCTTGTCCGAGCTGAACAGCTGCAGCAGCAGCAGCGCCACCGCCACGATCACGATCACCCCGGCGCCCGCGCCGAGGGCGAACAGCACGCCCACGAACACCACGTACACCAGGCCCAGCAGGAACATCGTCAGCAGCATCCTCGCCTGCAGGCCGCCATCGCGGCCGAAGCTCGTGCGCCGGTTGGCGGTATGCGTTGCCATGACGGGATTGTCGCAGACCGAGCTTCAGCTTCCCTAAAGCGCCTTGGGCGATGCAGCCCGAAGTTGACATCGCTTCCCTAAAGTGCCTTGGCGATGCAGCCCGAAGTAGACATCCTCGGCATCTCCATCAAGACCTTCGGCCTCGCCTTCGCGCTCGCCTTCCTCGCCTGCGGGCTCGTGCTCGCGCGGCGCCTGCGGGAGCTCGACAGGCCGGTGGACTGGGCCTACGAGATCGTCTTCGCCGCGCTTCTCGGGGGGGTCGTCGGGGCGCGCGGCTATTTCGTCATCCAGAACTTCTCGCAGGTCAAGCACGATCTCATCGGCAGCATCTTCTCGGGCTCGGGGCTCGTCTGGTACGGCGGGGCCATCGGCGGGGCATTTGGCGTCATTCTCTGGATGCGCTGGCGCAGGGTCATCGAACTGCGGATGTTCGACGCCTGTGCCACGGTTCTGGCGCTGGGCTACGCGCTCGGGCGCATCGGCTGCCAGGTCTCCGGCGACGGGGACTACGGCATTCGCTCGCACCTGCCCTGGGCGATGGGCTATCCGCACGGCACCGTTCCCACGCCAGCCGGGGTCACGGTCCAGCCCACGCCCATCTATGAGACGCTCGCCGTGGGGCTCCTCGCCTACCTGCTCTGGCAGTTGCGCGACCGTGTGCGCCCGGGGGTCATCTTCGCGCTCTACCTCCTCCTCAGCGGGCTCGAGCGCTTCCTCGTCGAGTTCATCCGGCGCAACCACGAGGTCCTGGGGGGGCTCACGGCGCCGCAGCTCGAGAGCCTGGGGTTGTGCGCCATCGGGCTCCTCTGGCTGGCCTGCATGCTCCGCGCCGGTGGCCCCGGGGGGCTGCGCTCCGGCCTTGGCCCGCCCCGCGCCCGCACGGCCTGACCACCGTCCGGCGTCTTCCTCGCTTCCCCGCGATAATCCCTCTCATGGCAATCGGGACCACCCTCTCGCACGTCTATCCCGCGGGCGCTCGCCTCAACGAGCGCGGGGTGCTGGAGCTGGGCGGCTGCGACGCGCTGGAGCTCGCGCGCGAGTTCGGCACGCCCGCCTACATCATCGTCGAGGACGACCTGCGCGCGCGCGCGCGGGCGTTCATCGAGGCAGGACGCGCGGCAGGGAGCCAGGAAGGACGCCCGGCGGGGAGTCAGGCAGGGCGCGCGGCGAGTCATGACGGCCTCGCCATCGTCTACGCCTCCAAGGCCTCCTCCTGCACCGCCATCCTGCGGGTCTTCGCGCAGGAGGGGCTCTGGTGCGACGTCGCCTCCGGGGGGGAGCTTCACCTCGCGCTGAACGCCGGCTTCGCGCCCGAGCGCCTGCTCATGCACGGCAACGCCAAGTCCGAAGCGGAGCTGCGCGCCGCCCTGCGCCACCGCCTGGGGCTGATCGTCATCGACAACCTCCACGAGATCGACCGCCTCGCGCAGCTCATCGCCGAGGGCATGCTCGCCGACCGCCCATCCCAGCCCGTCCTCATCCGCGCCATCCCCGACATTCGTCCCGACACGCACGAGAAGATCTCCACAGGGCAGGCCGACTCGAAGTTCGGCTTCGCCATGAGCGATGTTCCCGAGGCCATTCGACGTGTTCAGGGCGTCTCCGGCCTGGAGCTGCAGGGCATCCACGCGCACGTCGGCTCGCAGCTGCTCGACCTCGAGCCCATTTCCCGCGCCGCCTCCCAGCTTTCGACGCTCGGCGCCTTCCCCACCTGGAACCTCGGCGGGGGGCTCGGCGTCGCCTACACCTCCCATCAGCGCCCGCCCTCAATCGAGGAGTACGTAGGGGCGGTCGTCGCGGCCGCGCGCCTGCACCTCGGGGCGCACGACCGCCTCCTGATCGAGCCCGGCCGCTCGCTCACGGCCAACGCCGGCGTCACGCTCTACACCGTCGAGTCCGTCAAGCGCAACGTCTCCACCTGGGTCGCCGTCGACGGCGGCATGTCCGACAACCTCCGCCCCATGCTCTACAACGCCGTCTACGAAGCCGAGGTGGTGGATCGCTTCGGAGGCGACACCGCCTGCGTTCTCGCCGGCAAGCACTGCGAGTCCGGCGACGTCATCGTCAGGGAGGCCCTCCTCGACGACCCCCGCCCCGGGGACGTGATCGTCACGCCCGCCACCGGCGCCTACGGGCACGCGATGGCGAACAACTACAACGGCGTCGCGCGGCCGCCGGTGATCTTCGTGCGCGACGGCGACGCGCGCGTCGTCGTCAGGCGTGAGACCGTGCAGGAGCTCACGGCGCGCGATGCCCGCTAGCGCCGGCAGCGACGCGGCGGGCCCCGGAGCGGGGCCGTTCCGGGTTGGCCTGCTCGGACACGGCACCGTCGGCGCGGCGTTTGCCACGCTGCTCGCCGAGCGCGCCGATGAGATCGAGCGCTTCAACGGGCGCCGACCGGTGCTCGGCGGCGTGCTCACGCGCTCGCGCGGCGACTTCGAAGAGATCCTCGCCGAAGCCGACCTGATCGTCGAGGTGATGGGCGGCATCGACCCCGCGCGCGACTACCTGATGCGCGCGATCCGCGCGGGCAAGGGCGTCGTCAGCGCGAACAAGCAGTTGCTGTCCCAGTACGGAGAGGAACTGTTCG